>NZ_CP151968.1:0-731666 GCF_038593155.1 Ureibacillus sp. FSL K6-8385 | reverse complement strand
ACCAACCTTCGCTTCTTTACATACAATCCCGTTATTTCTTTCGTAAATTTTAATAAAAAGTAATTAAATAACGTATTGTATAGTACGAGTAATTCTCCAATCATTTTAGCGTCCTCCTATTGATAGATTAACACTGCCGGCATGTGGAAAATGTCAAAACGTCGTAACGAAACGGGAGTTTTTATTGACAAAATATTTCATAGAACGGGAAAATATGCATAAAAAAAAAGGACTATCCAGAAATATTTTCTTTATTTCCAGATAGTTCCCTTACTATATTTGCCGGATATGGAAAAACTTATTTGAATTAAATGTCGATTTTTTTATTTTTTGTAACAATATTTCCAAAAAACTTTATAATATTATTGGTTCCGATTGCGACGATTTCTCAAGAATGTCGGTATATCTAAAATATCTTCCTGCTGACTGCGGGAATATTCCGGTTGTTGCGGCTCAATCGTGCGTTCGCGCACCGGAGCGGGTTGCTGGCTTTGGCCGTTGTTTCCTTGGGAATTGCGCACATTTAAAGATGGCCGGACACTTTGAGCGCTTTGAGGTGCAGCGTCGTCAAAGCCAGTTGCAATCACTGTTACGATGATTTCATCATTCAAGTTTTCATTGATGACGGATCCAAAAATCATATTCACTTCTTCATCCGAAGCGGATGCTACGATATCCGCTGCTTCTTGCACTTCAAACAGGCTCAAGTTTGTTCCGCCTGTAATGTTCATAATCACGCCTTTTGCGCCATCGATGGAAGTTTCAAGAAGCGGGCTGGAAATCGCTTTTTTTGCAGCCTCTGTTGCGCGATTTTCGCCTGAAGCAATACCGATTCCCATCAAAGCAGAGCCTTTATTGGACATGATGGTTTTCACGTCGGCGAAGTCCAAGTTGATGAGTCCTGGCGTTGCAATCAAGTCGGAAATCCCTTGTACACCTTGGCGCAATACATTATCCGCTTCACGGAAAGCTTCAAGCATCGGAGTGTTTTTATCAACAATTTGCAATAGTTTATCGTTCGGAATGACAATCAGTGTATCCACTGCTTCTTTCATTGCAGCAATTCCACTGATTGCTTGTGTTTGCCTCTTTTTCCCTTCAAAGGAAAACGGCCGTGTAACAACACCAACAGTCAGTGCTCCCATATCTTTTGCAATTTGAGAGATGATTGGTGCGGCACCTGTTCCAGTTCCTCCACCCATGCCTGCAGTGACAAACACCATATCGGCTCCACGTACCACTTCTTCAATCTGTTCTCTGCTTTCTTCGGCAGCCTTCTTACCAATCTCAGGATTTGCCCCTGCACCTAATCCACGAGTCAGTTTACTACCAATTTGCAATTTTATTTCCGCTTTTGATAGATTCAAAGCTTGCGCATCTGTATTGACAGCAATAAATTCAACACCTTGAAGTCCATGTTCAATCATTCGGTTGACAGCATTATTTCCTCCACCGCCAACACCAATAACTTTGATTTTGGCGAGTTGGTCGATATTCGTATCAAATTCTAACATTCTTTCTCCTCCTGCCACACTAGTCTAAGATTTTTTGGATTTTTTCTTTTCATTATTCAAAAAATTTATCAAATAGCCGCTTTGCTTTATTAAAAACGCTCGTTTTCTGGACGTTTTCAGCCTTTTCAGATACATGAGATTGTTTTTTAGGAGGAGTAGTAGAACCTACCGTTTGATAAACAGGTGCTTCTGAAGCCGGATCTCTTTTGAAGAATTCATCTTCCAAATGGGCATAACAGATTAAGCCGACAGCGGTTGTATATGAGGGATCCCGAACGCCAATATAATCAGGTATATAAATTCTGACCCGCGTCTGCATCACTTGGCGGGCAAGTTGCGCAATCCCTTCCAATGAAGCAACGCCACCTGAAATGACAATTCCGCCTGGCAAATCTCGAACACCCATTCGAGCCAATTCGTCCAAAACGAGTTCAAACAATTCTTCCAAACGTGAACTGATGATTTCCGATATGAATTTTTGATTGTACTCTTCCGTCGCATCTGTCCCTACAACCGGCACTTCAAAAATCTCGTCTTCCGAAGCCACTTCATAGAATGCATGTCCAAACTCTCTCTTTATTTTTTCGGCATGTTCTGTCGGAGTTTTTAGTATGATCGACAAATCTTTTGTGATATGGTCTCCGCCGACAGGAACAACGCCGGTGTGTGTCAACAGACCATCTTCAAATACGGCAATCGTGGTTGAACCGCCGCCTATATCAATGAATGCAGTACCTTGGTTTTTTTCGTCTTCGGTTAATGCAAAATATCCGGCAGCTAAAGGCTGCAAATAAATTTCTTTTATATCAAGCCCCGCCCGTTCAACGCATCTTAAGATATTATGCAATAATGTGCGGGAAGTGGTAATCATCGTTGCATCCATTTCCAGCCGTATACCAATCATTCCGCGGGGATCTTTAATTTCATCGAGGTTATCCACAATAAACTGTTTTGGAATGATATTGACAAGCTCTCGCTCCGGTGGGATTGACATCACTTGGGCAGATTCAAATACCCGATTTAAATCTTCATCTGTGATTTCGCGATTTTCGCTGTTTACCGCAACCACGCCTTTTACCGGCTGCAGTACCGTTTGATTTGCGGGTATTCCTAAAACTACTTCTCTAACTTCTATGCCTGTCATTCGTTCTGCCTGTTCTACAGCTTTTTTGATCGAGTGAACAGTTGCATCTATGTCAACAATCGTACCTTTTCTTACCCCATTTGATTTTGCATTCCCCACACCAATCACATGCAACTGGCCATCGGTTACATCGCCGATTAGAACTTTGATCGAAGATGAACCGATATCGAGGGAAATATATATATTTTGATGATTCATTCCACCGCACCTCCTTCGAATGCTACTCCACTCATTCTATTTTAAAATATTATATATGTCTAAGTAAATTTTTCTATAACATCATACATAATAAATTGTACTGCTATTATACAGTTTTTTCACCCTTTTTTACATGTCTGTCTTCCCACTTTTGTATCAAAATTCGTCGAATAATAGCAATATTTTGAAAAAGTCTGACCCCGAATGCAAAAATGGCAGCCAAATACAAATCTACTCCCAAATGGACACCCAAAAATGCCAGTCCAATGGCCAATGCGATGTTAAAGAAAAATCCTGTGATGAATACTTTATCGTCATAAACCTGCTGCAAATTGGCCCTGATTCCTCCGACAATGGTATCAAGCGCGGCAAGCACGGCAATCGATAAATAGTTTTCATATGCAGAAGGTATTTGAATGTCCGTTAATAACCCGAAAGCCAACCCTAAAATCAACCCTAAAAATGGCAACCACATATATTAATCCCCTTCACCTTTCTGCAAATACATATTCGTGAATTCTCCGTCATAGGCACCAATCGTGATATCTTCCCTGGCCGGATAAATGGTCAACTTCAAATTGTCAATGTAGAAATCATCCCGAAAAGTGGACGCATATAAATAGCTGTACAGTTTTTCAGCTTGTTCGAATGATTCGGTAATAATCAAAATATCGACATTGGAATTGCTGATCGGAACGCTGTTGACCGTCGTCCTTCCATTGATATCCCGGATGGCTGTTGTATGAACAACCCTTTGTCCATCTATTTCGATATATAACCCGTTATAACGGTAAATTTCATTTACCAGGCGAATCAAAAGGTCCGGAGGTATCGGCTCCACTTTATAGCCGCTGAGAATCAATTCTTCCGCCGGTTGAATATTTAAATGAACCCCGGGGCCTGTCACTTTTGTAAGGCCGGCCCTTTTCCTCAGATCGTCAACAGTCGATTGCAGAGCTTTCCCCTGTTCTTCACTGTCTTCATCTTCATATTCCGCTTTTATTTTTTTTAGGGAGGCAATTTCATTTAATAGTTCCGAATGCAGCCTTTTTTCTTCCGCGAGCTCATGGCGTATTTCCCAAATATCTCTTGTGTCACGGGATTCAGGTTTTTTGACGGTGTTATATTGGACTGCAATCATAAAGCCCACAACAAAGGAAATGATCGTGATCCGTATGACTACATTTCTTTCCACCTACCTGCCCCCTTTTGCCATTTGGATATTGTCAACCGCCTGGATTGTTACGACAATCGAGTCGTTGATCAACTGATCAAAAACTCCTCCAGTAATTTTTAATGCGGAAATTAATGTTTCGGAATTCCCGATTGCTTCAATTTCAAATGGAGCAGGATATTGTTTTCCATCGACGGTTATCACAGGGCCGTTGCAATGAATATAAGAATTCGGTTTCAACCGGTGCCCATTGATGGCGATGGCTTCCGCGCCGGAGATCTTTAATTCATTAACGACCATAAAAATGTGGCTTTCATGCACGATATAGTCATTGGGATTCGTCGATTTCGGATCATAATCCCCATCTTTCAATGTGACTTTGATTCCTTCCCCATGGGCCGGCAACTCGCCGAGAATCAATCTTAACTTTTCGGCCTCCTGGGCCAATTCCTTATAATCCTCCGCATGTTCGGTCAATGACTGTTCATGCTCCCGGATCTGGCCTTTCAGTTCATTCAGTTCATCCATCAATTCTTTATTTCTTTCTTGTTGATTAATAAGCTCCGTACGATAATAATCTTCTTGCTCCAAAAACTTTGAACGGAGTGTTTTGTCATCTTTTGCCAAATTATATGAATAACCGATAATGAAACCTGTAACGATACAAACAAAAAGCGAAATAAAGTGTTTTCTCGTGATTTTCCCCTGCTTATGTTGAAGGCGGCCCATCATTTTCCACATCCTGTTCAACCGGTTCATTATCGGATTGTTTGTCCTTATTCAAGTTTTTATACTCTTCCGAATAAGGTTTGAAATAGGATCCGACTTCAATATCAATAATTCCTTTTTCTTTTTTTCCGGAGCTTTCAATCTGGGCAACGATCGCCGGATAATATTTCATTTTCTCTGCAAGGGAAGTGATTTCCGCCCGCACCTCGTAGCCATCATTCATATATAACGTTATGGCATACGGGTCCGTTTCGGTAGAAGCCAAATTAATTTGGGATATTAATGCCAGCACTTCTTCATCCAGTTTGGCCAATTCTTTTAGGACCATTTCCCGTAATTCCTCATCTTGAAAGTCCAAAAAGATGGGGGCATCCATAGGGGGAATGGTTTCGGAGGATTTATAGATTATTCCATTTTCTAATATCGGATAAAACTGATTGTTTTCAAAAATATAGGCGACCTTCCGATACTCTTCAACCTCAATGTCCACTTCCGTCAACAATTTCCGCTTGACTTTCACATCTTTGACCCATTCTTCCTTCAGTTTCTTTTCAACCTTCGAGGTTTTGAATCCCCACATGGAATCGCCTTTTTGAAGCCCGGATTTTTCTATGTAATAACCTTCCGTTGCCAGACCGGCTCCAGACACCTTAATTTTTTTAATATTGCTGTAAGGGGATTGGAAATAAAGGAGTAAAAATAACGTTCCAACAAATAAGGAAATGATGACGGCAAACTTTATGTTCGTTCGCCTTCTCCTTTTCTTCTTCAGCGTTGGTATACGTTCTTCAATATCAATGACTTTGTCCATTTTTACTCCCCCTTTCCATTTAAGCGGTTCGATTCGATATTGATATGATCACACCAACGACAAACCAGAGTATCATCAGCGAAGTGCCGCCATAGCTGATAAATGGCAACGTCACCCCGGTCACCGGAAAGAGCCCGATGACAACCCCGATATTCAGCGCCGCCTGGAAGCCAATCATTGCCACAAGGGAGCTGATGGCGAAAAAATCGGAACTTCTCGTCGCCTGCAATGCCAAACCCATTCCGGAATAGATGAACAAACAAAACAGCAGGATAATGAAACATCCGCCCAAAAATCCGATTTCCTCCAAGATGATGGAAAAAATGAAATCGTTTTGCGGTTCAGGCAAATACAAAAACTTTTGCCGGCTTTGCTGAAAACCGTGTCCGAGGAGCCCCGCAGGACCGATTGCCATCAGGGACTGCACCGCCTGGAAACCGCTGCCCAATGGATCCTGCCAAGGATCGAGAAATGCTTCGATGCGTTTCAGGCGGTACGGAGCAGCGGCGATGAGCCCCACTAAACCAATTACTCCAAGAAAAATGAAAGCCACATAAAGTTTAATTGGGTATCTCGCAATGAAAAGCAAAATGAAGGAAGATACAACCAATATAAACACGGAGCCAAAATCCGGCTGCAGCATGATCAAAGCGCTTGGAATAATGATGATGAGAAAATGCTGAAGCCGAACAACCCGCTCACCGCTGGGCACTTTGCTTAAGAGAAAGCTTAAAACCATCAGTGTCGTAATTTTCACCAATTCGGCAGGCTGAACCGTCAATGGTCCGATGCCGATCCAGCTTCGGGAGCCGTTTCGTTCAAGACCGATGCCCGGAACTAATACGAGCACAAGAAGCAAAAGGGAAAAAATATATAAACTGACCCATGTTTTCTCTTTGTGAAAAACCGGCATATTGGAGACGATGAAAAAAACAATGAGTGCAAGGAGAAGATAAACCGATTGTTTAATGTAAAACGGTAGTTCTCCCTCGTAATGAACCGCACTCCAATATGTTCCCGCCGAATAAATGAAAATCACACCGACAACGGAAAGCATGAAAGCCGAAAGAATAAATAGCCTTTTATACGTAAATTTCAGTGAAGGCATCCTTTCTTAAAATATTTTGCTTCTAATTTTATGAAGTCGATTAAGAAAGTTTCATTGCCGCCTCGATAAATAAATCTCCCCGGACTTCAAAGCTTTTATATTGGTCCCAGCTGGCACAAGCCGGTGACAATAAAATGACATCTCCGCTTTCAGACAATTTGGCAGCCTTTTCAACCGCATCCTCAATATTTTCGGCAATTTCGCAATTCTTCACATTGCAGGATTTTGCAAATTCGATAAAGCGATGCTTCGTCTCGCCCATCGCTACGACAGCTTTGACATTTTTCATTGCATCCCGCAATTCTTCAAAGGAATGTCCACGGTCAAGCCCTCCGGCAATTAACACGATCGGCTGTTGAAAGGCCTCCAGCGCCACCTTGGTTGCCAGGCAATTGGTAGCCTTTGAATCGTTGTAAATTTTTCTGCCTTTCCATTCGCGGACAAATTGGGTGCGGTGGCGGACACCTGAGAAAGTTTTTAAAACCTTTTCCATCGCCGAGCGGTCGCATCCATAGATATTGCAAACGGCTACCGCAGCCAAAATGTTTTGCAGATTGTGCTTGCCCGGCAAAGCAATAATGTCTCTGGAAATAAACGGTTCACC
Organism: Ureibacillus sp. FSL K6-8385; assembly: GCF_038593155.1. Classification (GTDB taxonomy): domain Bacteria; phylum Bacillota; class Bacilli; order Bacillales_A; family Planococcaceae; genus Ureibacillus; species Ureibacillus terrenus. The sequence goes on along the minus strand of NZ_CP151968.1, from coordinate 724,384 downwards.
TTGCCAATAAATGGTTGTTTCATCGGCGCTGATTCCATCTTTCATACGGCCCCGAATGCTGAAAGGTATTTTGGTTGCCTTGGAATTTCTCGCCCATTCGACAACGACGTCCTGGTCACCGTTATAAATCAAATAGTCTTCTTCAGTCTGATTTTTTGTGATGCCGAATTTTGCTTTTGCATATTCCTCAAAGGTGCCATGGTAGTCTAAATGGGCATTGTATAAATTGGTCAGCACCGCGATTTTGGGCCTGAATTGGTCGATACCCATCAATTGGAACGAAGATAATTCCGTTACGATCACTTCATCTTTTGTGGCTTTTTCAGCGACACCGCATGCGACTGTTCCGATATTTCCGGCTATTCTCGGGCGTCGGCCTCCTTCTTTCAGCATTTCATAAATCAATGTGGTAGTCGTTGTTTTCCCATTGGTACCGGTAATCCCGATCATTGGGGCTTCGCTTACTAAATAAGCCAATTCAATTTCTGTTATGACGGGTAAATTTCTTGAAAGCGCATCTTTGACAATCGGATTCGTATACGGAATGCCAGGATTTTTTACGACCAGTTCAAATCCTTCATCCAATAAATCTTCCGGATGTCTTCCGCAAATGACAGTAATCCCTTTTTTCAATAAAGCTTGGGCGTCGGGATTTTCATCAAAAGGTTTTGCGTCATTCACCGTCACAAAAGCGCCGAGTTTATGTAATAGCAAAGATGCCGCTACCCCGCTTTTTGCCAATCCTAATACCAGTACTTTTTTGTGTTGGAATTTTGTTGTTTGAATCATAAATATGCCTCCGCTATCACAGCAATCATTGCTACTAATAATGCCATTGTCCAAAATACACCGACCACTTTTCTTTCCGACCAGCCGGATAATTCAAAGTGGTGATGGATTGGTGCCATTTTAAAAATGCGTTTTCCTCTTGTTTTAAAGCTGATGACTTGAAGGATTACGGATAATGTTTCAACGACGAATACAAGTCCTACAAGCAACAGCAATAATTCTTCCTTGACGATGATGGAAACGAGTCCCAATGCTCCTCCCAGCGCCAGAGAACCCGTATCCCCCATAAAAACTTTTGCAGGATTTGCATTGAAGATCAGGAATCCCAGCAAGGCCCCGGTCACAGCAAAGGTAAAGACGGCCACATCCGCCTGTTCATTGAACAGCGCAATCACTCCGAAAGCGCTGAACGCAATCGATGCTGTGCCGGCTACCAGGCCATCCAAGCCATCCGTCAAATTGACCGCATTGGAAAAACCGACAAGCCAAAAAATTAAAAAGGCTACATATAGAATCCCCAAATCAATGGACCAATCCGTAAAAGGAATGGCGATGGACGTATCAAAAGTCCCCAGCCTTAATAATAGAAAAGCCAATATGGAGATCACGATTTGGCCGATTAATTTTTGTAATGAAGTCAATCCTAAGTTTCTTTTTAAAACGATTTTAATGCTGTCATCCAGGAGTCCAATCACCCCGAATCCCACCAATACAAGCAGCAGCACAACGGATTGGGTTGTAAATAGATTAAACATTTTCCCAGCGATGATTGTGGTGGCAATGATGGAAATCAGAAAAATGACTCCCCCCATCGTCGGGGTTCCCGCTTTTTTCATATGCGATTTTGGACCCTCAGTCCTTATACTTTGACCAAATTTCAGTCGACGAAGTATTGGTATGAATATCGGTCCCAATATCACAGAAATAAGAAAGGATATTGCTAATATGGTTATTGTTGTTTCGATAGACATATTAAATCTCCCTCAAAAACTTCTTTCTGAATTGTTTTCTACAATATCACAAATAAATTCATGGCACCAACTGAAATTTATTCCAAAATGCTCCTACGGAAATAAGTTTATCACCGTAGGAGGCAAAATATAAGAACTATTTCCCAATTGTTCAATCCCCCAAATAAAGATGGATTGTTCCGTCAACTTCCAATAAATTATCCGGCTCAGGCAATTGGGATTTTACCACTTCCCCTTTCCCGTGCATTTCAATATGGAAAGGATAATGCAATTTCATAATTTCATCCACTTTCATACCCACCAAATTCGGCACCCGCTCTGTCACAGGATCGCCCCAGCGATACTGCTTTTCCATCTGACCTTCCCGATTGACTTTTAGGCCGATGATCGGAGCGATGTCTTCTATAATTTGTCCGACGATCGGGGCGGCAATGGTGCTTCCAAATACAACCGAACTTTTTGGACTATCAATGGCCACATAGACGACGATTTGCGGGTCGTTGCTTGGTGCAAAGCCGATGAAAGAAACAATATATTCGCCGGATTTGTAGCGGCCATTTTCCGCCTTTTGGGCGGTCCCTGTCTTGCCTCCGATGCGAAGCCCATCCCGATAAGCATTGCGCCCTGAACCATTTGCAACGACGGATTCCAAAGCATACCTTACTTTTTCGGAAGTTTTCTCGCTGATAACGGTACGCTTCAGCTCCGGTTTGTTTTCGAGGATTGTTTTTCCGGTTTCTGAATCAACAATTTTCGAAACGACATAAGGCCTATACAATTTCCCGCCGTTGATCACCGCAGACACTGCTTGGACTTGTTGAATCGGCGTCACGGCAATCCCTTGCCCGAAAGATGTCGTTGCATGCTCGACAGGTCCGAAAGCTTCTTTTGAAAACAAGATGCCGCTCGCCTCACCGGCAATGTTGGAGCCTGTCGGTTCCCCAAATCCGAAATTTTTGATGTATTGCAACAGTTTATCGGGCCCTACCCGTTGCCCAAGTTCAATAAAGCCCGGGTTGCAGGAATTTTCGACCACTTCCAAAAATGTTTGCCGGCCATGCCCTTCGCGTTTCCAGCATCGAAGCCTTGAATCTTCCACGATGGTATACCCTTTATCATAAAAAGTCTCTTTATCCAAATCCACTTTCCCTTCCTCAAGGGCAGCGGCAAGGGTGATGATTTTGAATGTCGATCCGGGCTCAAATGTCATCCAGACAGGCAGATTGCGGTTGTAAATTTCCGGTTTCGCTTCTTCATAATTGCTCGGATCGTAGGTTGGAAATGATGCAAGCGCCAATATTTCCCCCGTTTTCGGATTCATGGCGATTGCCAATGCTTGTTCCGCATTATATTTCTCCATTGCTTGAGAAAGTTCACGTTCAACCACTTTCTGGACTTCCAAATCGATCGTTAATTGCACCGTCGCTCCCTGTTTTCCTTCTCTCCACTCATCATCTACATGCGGCAATGCATTCCCTTTTGCATCCGTATACAAACGGATTGCTGCGTCTTTTGATGTCAAATACTTGTCGTATTGATATTCAATTCCTGCTAGGCCTTGGGTATCGTAGCCCGTGAATCCCAGCAAACGGGACAGCAAATTTCCATAAGGGTAATGCCGGACATAATCCACACCGGTATAGAGGCCGTCAATTTTCATTGCTTGAAGCTGGACGGCTTGTTCATACGTAATGTTTTTTCCTTCCGGTGCAAGTTTGACTAGGTAAGATTTTGAGTTCATCTTTTCATATAGTTTTTTTTCATCAACTTTTAAGACGGATGCAATCTGCTTCGCAGCCTGTTCAATATTATCATTCTGGGCCGGCATAAAATAGAGGGTCGGAGCCAATTTATTCGTGACAATCACTTCTCCGTTCCTGTCAACAATTTTCCCCCGTTCCGAGGCGAACGGAATTTCACGATCCCAGTTTTCTTTTGCAAGCTCCGTCAATTGATCATGCTGGATCACTTGTACATAAAACAGCCGGATAATGGTGGCTGCCACAAAAAGAATAAAGCAGTATAACACAAACCTTAACCGTTTTTTCGAAACGGTCGAAATCCACTTCATTCGACACCTCACCTCATTTTTAACAAGGTATGAATCGAACTTCTCATCTATTCAAAAGCAATTTGATTAATCTTGCGGCAGCTCGCCGTTTTCCTTTCCTTCCGGCGCAAACAATTCTTCAGGTCTCTTTAATTTCACCACGATCGGGGAAGAATCGTTAATGATTGTATTTTCTGTAACACTTTGGCTTTCAACATAGCCCTCCCCTACAACCTCGATGTTTATTCCCGACATCGCTTTGTAGATGAGAACATTTCTTAATGACCAATTTTTGAATGAAGGTAATGTAATTTTGCCATCCGTTTTCAGGAAGACCAAACTGTTTTTCAATAAAGAAGTTCCTTGTTTCGGATATTGGTCGGCAATTTCCCCTCCTTCCCCGATAATGACCGGTTTCAGTCCTTTGCTCTCCAATTCTTGTTTTATGGCAGAAGCATTTTTCCCAATATAATTCTCTATATTGACACTTTCCACCGGTTTGACATCATCCGGATCGATATTCAAATACTTCAGGCTGTTTTCCATTACCGGTTTAAACACTTTAGCCACCGGTTCAGACCCAATTTCCGAAGCTTTTAAGTTCGGTCTTTTCACCGCCACATAGATAATCAATTGCGGATCATCGGCAGGAGCAAAACCTAAAAATGAATATAAATAGTTATTTTTTCCATACAAATACCCTTTGCCATTTGGATTTGGTATTTGGGCAGTACCTGTTTTCCCCGCAACATTATATCCTTCGATTTGATATCTTCTTGCAGTCCCTGCTTCCGAAGTTACGGTGGAGGCCAAGATTTGCCTTACCTGTTTCGCGGTTTTTGCGGAAATCGGTTTTCCTTTTGCTTTCGGCTTATGTTTTTCAATCACTTTTCCTGTTGTGGAATCAACGATTTTATCGATAACATGCGGCTGCATCATGACGCCGTCATTGGTGATGGCGGTCATCGCTTGCACAAGCTGGATCGGGGTAACGGTAGAGCCTTGTCCAAATGAAGTGGTGACGTAGTTGATCGGATACCGGGTCAAAATCGTGCCGGTAGATTCATCCGGCAGGTCGATTCCCGTCTTTTTGCCGAAGCCAAAGTCTTGCAAATATTGAATGAACGTTTCATTTCCCATTGATTGAAGCAAGTTTGCCATAGCGGTGTTCGATGAACGTTGGAAACCTTCCAAGTAAGTAATCCGGCCCCATCCGTAGATATTATGATCGCGGATGGTGCTGTCAGCCACTTTGTATGCACCGGATTGATACGTTGCATTTGGATTCCAATGGCCGGAATCAATGGCAGCGGCCAATGTGAAAGTTTTCATTGTAGATCCGGGCTCAATCACTTCCTGTGTTACATAGTTTAGCCAATTGTTTTCCAACCCTATTTTTGTTTCCGGATCGAACGTCGGACGTTGGCTCATCGCCAGAATTTCTCCGGTTTTTGCATCGGCGACAATCCCGACCATGACCTCCGGATTATATTCCTTATAAACCTTCGTCATCGTATCTTCCAAAAAGTTTTGAATCGTTTTATCGATTGTCAGATAGATGTTGTTCCCGTTCTTTGCGGGCTTGACCATTTTTTCCCGGTTTGGCAACAAATAATGGAAGGCATCGGTTTCATATTTGATTTTTCCATTTTCGCCGGTCAATTGTTTATTGTATGTCAGTTCCAGCCCCATTTTCCCTACGGAAATGAATGTTCCATCTTTCTGCTCTTCCCTTTGGGTATAACCAATCAAATGGGATGCAAATACACCGTTGGGATAATATCTTTTTGTATCGCTCACAAATTTGATTCCCGGCAATTTTTCTTTTTCAATTTTTGTTTTGGTTTCATGGCTGATGCCCCTTCCGGCAGAGCCGAACTCAACTTGATAATAGTACCCGCCATCCGGTTTCCGCTTTGTTAAAATCCTATAAATATCTTTTTCATCCATGGAAATATATTTGGCCAGCACTTTTGCCGTTTTTTCGGGGTCTGTTACGTGCTGCGGCTTTTCCGGATCGGTTGTTGCGGCCGGATTGACGATGGCGATCAACCGATAGCTTAATGTATCCTCGGCAATCACCTCTCCGTTCCGGTCCAATATTTTCCCCCGTTCGGCGGTAATCACCGCTTCTTTTTGATACAATGCAGCAGCCTTTGCTTTTAATTGTTCCCCTTCGACTTGGCCGGTCGCCTGAATATAGGCGATTCTAAGGAATAATGCAAAAAAGAGCCCTCCGTAAAAGATAAACATTAGAAAGGCTCCCCATTGGAATCGAAATTTCTTTTTCTTCATTCTCCCGGCACTACCTTTACATTATCTTCATTAAGCGTTAAACCGAGTGAATTCGCTTTTTCCCAAATTCGTTCGTATGTTGATAATTCATTGACCTGCACCTTTAAATCAACATTTTGTTTTTTAATCTCCGCAATTTCTTTTTCTATTTTTTGGATTTCAATCGTTGTTTGTTGAATAGCGCTTTGTTTATGTAAGAAGAGTACTGATAATGTTGCAATGATTACCACAAATAGTATATAAAGAAACTTTTCCTTTGCTGTTATGATATTGCGCTGTTTCTTAGGGTGCTTTTTGGTATTTGATTGAATGGAGGGTTGTTGATTGGGTGCTTCTAGTTGATGATAAGAAAATTGTTGTTTTACACGAACTGCCATCTAGCCACGCCCTTTTTCATGAATTTTTTCAGCGATGCGCAATTTCGCTGACCGTGCACGATTATTTTTCAAAATTTCTTCTTCTGTAGGTAAAATCGGCTTTTTCGTAATAATTTTTAATACCGGTTGAAATTCCTCGGGTATGATTGGCAACCCTGGAGGTAATTCAGGCAATGAAGAAGCTTCTTTAAATATAGTTTTGACGATGCGATCTTCCAAGGAATGGAAGGTAATGACGCTGATGCGTCCACCCACACGCAGTAAATCGATGGCATCATTCAGCGATTCTTCGAGCGCTCCCAATTCATCATTCACAGCGATTCTGATTGCCTGGAAAACCCTTTTAGCCGGATGTCCCCCGGTGCGTCTTTTGGAAGCCGGAATCGCTTCTTTTATTAGTTCTGCAAGCTGACCTGTTGTTTCAATAGGTCCTTTTTTTCTTGCCAATTCAATTTTTCGAGCAATTTGCTTTGAAAAATGTTCTTCTCCATATCGAAAAAAAATGCGCACTAAATCCTCATATGGCCATTCATTCACGATGTGGTAGGCGGTCAGATCCTGCGTCTGGTCCATCCGCATATCCAAAGGAGCGTCATGTTGATAGCTGAATCCCCTCTCAGGAGTATCCAACTGTGGAGAAGAAACCCCCAAATCATAGAGGATTCCGTCAACTTTCTGAATATTATGGCCATACAATTTTTCCTTCAAATACCGGAAATTGGAATGAATGAAAGTGACTTTTTCCAAATATTTCTCCAGACGCTTTTTCGCATTTTCAATTGCATGAATGTCTTGGTCAAAACAAATCAAACGTCCCTTTTCAGAAAGTTGCTGAACCAAATATTCGCTGTGTCCGGCACCGCCTAAAGTACAGTCCACATATATTCCGTCCGGATGGATGTTTAATCCGTCAACAGCTTCTTTTAACAGCACAGTTGTATGTTCGAACATGCATTTTGCTCCTTCGTGGATGATTTTCTTTAGAAGTCAAAGCCAATGAGATTTTCCGCAATATCGTTGAATGATTCCTCCGCTTCGTTGAAGTATTCTTCCCAAAGTGCTTTGGACCATATTTCTATTTTTGTGGAAACACCCAATATGACACATTCTTTTTCCAGTTTGGCGTATGCGGCAAGATTAGAGGGGATGTTGATGCGACCTTGCTTGTCCAATTCCACTTCCGTTGCGCCGGAAAAGAAGAACCTCGCAAATGCTCTTGCATCTTTCTTTGTCATTGGCAAATCTTTTAATTTTTCTTCGAGCTTTCGCCACTCGTTCATAGGATAGCCAAAAAGACAGTTATCCAGTCCCCGCGTAATCACAAAAGAATTACCGAGGGCTTCACGAAATTTCGAGGGTATGATCAAACGTCCTTTGGCATCTATCGTATGCTGATATTCTCCCATGAACATGGCTACTCACCCCACTTTAGTAAATAATGTACCACAATCCCCCACTTTCCTCCACCATTTATTCACCACCTTGACAAACTTTTTAAAAAACATGACATATTACCTAATTCCGTTTAGAAACTTTTTAGGAAAAAACAAATAAAAGAAGAGCTATCCTCCTAGGGATAGCTCCAGAAAAAGATAAAATATCTTATAATTTTACTAAAAAATGAGAATTGCCAATCTTCAAAGGCAATTTGATTAAATCCCGGACAAGGTCAGGACCGTAAATATTGAGATATTGATAAGGATTGTAAATACGCTCCTGATAATTGTTATTCGGATACAATTCGCTCGAAAGGGTGTTCAGTCTCCGGATGGTGCTTTCATGTTTCACAAGAACTTCCTGCTCGATTTTTTTCAATAAATAATCAAACTGCATGTGGTGGTACCTTTTATTTTTTTCAATGATGTTTTCCAAATGCAGTTGTTTTGAATGCAAATATTGGCGCAGCTTTTCATAACTCTCTTCAAGCATTTCCCTCATGTGATCAATCTTGTTTTTCGCTTCCACATCCTGAATGCTTTGAATAAATTGCCGTTTTATTTTTTCCGCTCCGCCATGGACCACTTTTTCAAAATCCAGATGATACTCAGACAGCAATTGCTCCACCTGCCTGCTGATCAGAGTGATGTTTAATCGTGGAGCCAAGATTGGCATTTGCAAATTTAATGCATCAAAAGCATCTTTTAAGGCGGCCCAATAATGCATTTCGCCGGGGCCTGCTACGAAAGCCAATACCGGTAAGCACATTTCCTGCATCAAAGGTCTCGTTACCACATTGTTGCTCAAATGTTCCGGAGACTCTTCAGCCAGCCGCAACAATTCCTCTTTCGAAAATTTTACATTTGCTTCTCTGTTGACAAACTCTCCTTTTTTTCTTTCCAGCAGAAACCGTTCTCCATCCTTTACAAAAAAAAGGTTTGCATTTTCTTCCGTCTCCGAAACCGGCTTTCCATATCCATTTTTCTCTAACAATCGTTCTTTTTCGATGACCGCTGCGCAAATCGCCTCGTTTTTTTCGATCATGCACTGAAAAAACCGGGATTGGTATTGTCGAAATGGCGGAAAAGCCGAATCGATCAACAGCAATCCTTCTTCTTTGAACAAATCATTCATTAAACGGGCAAAAAAATCAGTAAACGTTGAGCTTTCATACATATGATGGAGCACAGATTGATGAAGGGCGCGCGTATATTGCGTCTCGCCGTAATCTTTGAAAATTTCATCTATCAGTTCTTTCATCCTGCCATGATCAAGACGCGTCTCGGAAGCAATTGTCTTTCTTGCAGGATTGGCGCCGTACATTTTCTTTTTCGGCAACCCGTTGACAATAGTATAGGTATGATTGATTTCTAGAATATCGTGATCTTCCCCCGCAATCCAAAAGATTGGGACGACATCCTGGTCCAGCTTTTCGCTTTGTTCTTTCGCAAGCAATATGACACTGATGGCTTTATAAACCGAATAAAGGGGGCCGGTGAGGATTCCTGCCTGCTGTCCTCCGACGACCGCCACGGCCCCGTCTTCCAATTTTTTTAAATGCTCCTTGGCTTTTTCCGAAATTCCGAGAGGCTCCATAAACTGTTCAATCACTGTGCATAAACGTTTTCTGTCGAAATGGTTTTTATTTAAATAGCGGGCTCTTGCGCGGAAAGATTCATCGTTATACGGATATTGATAAAAGGAAAGTAAATTTTCGCTTTCCTTCCAATAGTCAGCCAACAGCTTATTATCCACTGGTGCTATTCTTTCCAGTTCCATAATACTTCTCCTCTACTGATCTCTATACGTTCAATTATCTTGAAAGAGTTTTACTTGTACTATTTTAAACGTTCCCTCCGTTGTCTGAAAAGAAAATGGCTCAATTTGTTATGTAATAAAGAAAAGAATGCTTTGAACAATCCCTACAAGCCAAACCGCATTATAAACCAGAACCAAATATAGAAATTGTACGCGCCATATCTTTCTCAACAGAGGAATAATCTTCATTTCTTTTTTCGTTTTCCAGTCTTGATAGGTCATGATGATGGCAATCAGAAGCGAAATGGCGATGGCGATCAGGCTCAGCCTTGTCCCCCATAAGGTTGCAATGGAAATCGTGACGGAGAAAAACAGAAAAAATGTCGTAATATCTGCCGCCAAACGGACGCTTTGATTCGCCCTTTTTTTCAGGATTTTCCGAAAAATGAAATAAGAAAGGATAAATATGGTAACCGGTATAAAAATCAGGATGCCGAGAATATAGGATACCAGCAATTTCACGTCTTTTCACCCTCCAAAGCCAATACTAAATGATAGAGTGTTTTTAAGATGGGCAGGCTTTTTCCGTTTTTTTCCGCTTTTTTGATCACCGCCCCGACAATCGACTCCACTTCCGTTTTTCTATTCAGCAATCGATCCTGCAGCATGGATGACGAGTTGGAAGCGGTTTTTTTGCATAATGAAACGACATCTTCGAATGATACCGTTTCCCTCCGCTCCGGAAAAGCTTCCATACATTCCTCATATAAGGCTTTCAAGAGGATATAGGCATGCCGGTTTGTCAACAATTCCCCGTTTTTTATTTGCAATACGGCTGTCAGCGGGTTGATAAAGCAATTATATAAAGCTTTCTCGAAAAGCATCTTCTCCGCGTCATCGACAAATTGCACCGGGAACGACGCGCTTTCGACCTTTGAGAACCATTGAAAATCCCCGGTTTTTCCCCGTTCAACCGCTAATTTTAACACACCAATCCCCCGGTGATTAACCGTATGGTCATTTTCCTTTTGCGCTCCAAATTGGCATGACCCAAAACCGATCGTCTTTTGCGGAAGCTTCAGCACTTCATCAAAATGGGCCAGACCATTTTGCACAAACAATAATGGTATGTCTTCTGGCAATTTTTCCAATCGGGGCAATACTTCTTTCAAATGCGTATATTTCACCGCTACAATCACAAAGGAATCGGAACGAATATCCTCATATTTTGTAGAAACGTTTACGGGCAATCGGGTTATCGTTCCATCCAAATTGATTCTATGAATCCCATGCTTGCGGATCGCTTCCTCCTGCTCTTTTCTCCTCACCAGAACGGTCACTTGAAAACGTTCCGCTAAAAACGACGCGAGCAGCATTCCGACAGAACCCGCACCAATCACCACGATTTTCATAAACGCTACCTTCTTTACCCTTTTATTGTTCGTTAATAATGCCTGCATATTTCTAAACAAGAAAAAGGTGTGACGCCAAAGAGTGCCACACCCTTTTTTATCATTATACTGGAAAGATTTGAAATTTTCGATATGTGAACTGCTGTTTTTTTGCTAATATGGCTGGATGATGGCAAAAAGAGAATTGTTTCCATTATTGCTGTTGTTGCTGCTGTTGCTGCTTTTCGATAAATGCTGCCCCCTGCTGGAGCCATTTCAGCACTTTATCGTGTTCCGTCTGAAGTTCCCGATATTTCAATTCCAGTTCATTATAAGCCTCCGTCAATTCATCGAAACTGTTGAGGGCAAGCTTCAAATGGCTTCTCATCAATTGCTTTGGACGCTTTCTGACGCTGTTCAGCATCTGTCCGTATTGTTGCCTTAATGTTTTATTCCAGCGGAAACCGCAAGCCTGCTTTGTACGTCCCAGCACTTCCGCGGCCTCAGCAAAGGCTTCTAATTGGGTTCTCCCGTTTTGGACCGCAGTAATGACAATCTCCGCCAATTTTTCATCATCTTCAGGAGTCCATTGATCTTTTCTTCTTTTCCCTTCCATACCTATCACCTCTCATTTTTTTACTCTACTATATGCAAAAAGAGAATAAATAGAATTAAATAACATAGAAAAAAATAGGTTGCGACATTGAAAAATTTTGTCGCAACCTATTTTTAAAAAGCATATATTGATTTATCAGATAGGATTGTTGGCCATGTTGGTTTATTTTTTGCTGCTTGATTTTGACAAGAAGCGTTCCACAGCTTTTTCATGCTCTTCGCTTTCCCAAAGTTTCGCGCAAAGTTTGATTTCTTCCATGACGCGGCCGTATACATTCCGCTCTCTCCACTTCCGGAGCTCAATCTCTTTATATGCACGGTGAACGGAAGGATGAATTTTTTTCATATCTTCAATAAAAGCTTCCAGCGCTTCTTCTTTTGGACCGTCAAAGACCCTCATCGCCCAGCCGATGTCGTATAATGTTTGGGCATCGTAAGGTTTTGCGTCAATCAGCATTTTTAACGCCCTGTCATGACGCAAACCTCTTTCAAACAAATATGTTCCGCCGCCCCATCCGGTCGTAATGGCCAACGTACCTTGAATAAATCCGCATTTTGCATGGCTCGCCACCAAACGGAAATCGCAGGCAGTGGCGATTTCGCAACCTCCTCCGACGGCTGTCCCGTTGATTAATGCAATTGTCGGCACATGCAATGTGGCGAGTTCATATAAAATATTCCCCATTTTACTTAGCATGCCAAAGGCTTCTTCAGCAGTCTTCAGACTATGAAATTCCGACAAATCTCCTCCGGAACAGAAGGCTTTTTCCCCCTCTCCTGTCACAACCAGAAAGCGCACGTCTTCATTTTCCTTAATATACTTTATAACTTGCTTCAGTCCATTCATCACTTCATCGTTAACCGCATTTCTCTTTTCTTCTCTGTCGATGGTAAACGTCAGTATACCGTCCGTTAGGTCAATTTGGTAAGACAATGAACAACATCCCCTTTTTGATTTGTTATCGTAACATAATACCATATGTCTTCATAGTAATAGAGGATTTCTAATTTGACAAGAATTGGTTATACCCTTTTTTTAGTGAAAAAAACAGAAAAAGACTATCAGAGCGCCATGGTCACTCCAATAGTCTTTTGTTCAGAGCGTAAAAACGATTTTACGCTTTATTATTTGCTAACCACTTCTTTGCCTTTGTAATGTCCGCAAGATTTGCAAACATGGTGGGACAAAGTTGGTTCACCGCAATTTGGGCAATTTACCATGCCAGGTACAGATAATTTGTAATGAGTACGACGTTTTCTTTTTGCGGTTTTAGAAGTTCTTCTAAATGGTACAGCCATGATTGGCACCTCCTTGTCGGTTTATTCATCTTTTTGATCAAAAAACTTAGCTAATCCAGCAAGTCTTGGATCCACTTTTGGTTCGTCTTTTGCTTGTTGACTTAACTCTTCCTCAGTAAAATAATCCCAGTCTTTTCCGCCTTTTATTGCCCCTTCCGTACCTTCTTTGAATACTTGCATCGGTACTTCCAGGAGAATCAACTCTTCCAAGACCGGTTTTAAATCGACGACTTCTCCATCTATGTAATGGATATCCTCATCGTCATCATTTCCCCGAAGTTCTGGGTCTTCCCAGCTGAAGACCTCAACCGTCTCAACTTCTACAGGAAATTGGACATCTTCCCAAGTGCGTGCGCAGGGAAGGGTCAAGGTCGCCTTCAAAGTAAGATGACAAGTCATTTGTGAATTTCCGACAGTACAGTGTCCTTTTACATGAACGGGTGAAATTTCGCGAATATCTTTATTCCGCTCTTTCACTTCATCCAAATTCACAACTGTATCAATCGGCAACCCTGTTTGGCGATATTTCGCCAATTGATGAATCGACCATTTCATTCACGAATCACCCCAAGACAACAATGATGATTATATAATGTGATAATTTAGATGTCAAGATATTTTCTTGTCACTTTCCAAAAACGATACTATAATTCACTTTACACGAACAATTTTCGCTGAATTTTTTTGAAAGGGGCAAATTATGAAAGCAGTCGGAATCGTTGTTGAATATAATCCGTTCCATAACGGACATTTTTATCATGTTACCCAATCGAAGAAGATTACAAACGCGGACGTCGTGGTTGCTGTCATGAGCGGCCCCTTTCTGCAAAGAGGGGAACCCGCCCTCGTTTCGAAATGGCACCGGACAAAGATGGCTTTAAGGAGCGGTGTCGATCTTGTTGTTGAATTGCCTTATGTGTTTAGCACCGCCAACGCTCCATTATTTGCGGAAGGAGCGATTTATCTTCTGGGGGCGCTGCAATGTGACGCTTTTTCTTTCGGAAGCGAAGATGGAATATTGGAGCCGTTTTTGAACACCGCCGATTTAATTGAAACCCATTTTGAAGAATATAATGGTCTCATTAAAAAGTTTGTGTCAACGGGGATCAGTTATCCGCAAAGTTTGTTTTATGCATATGAACAATTGAAACAAAAGAACGGCCGCGTTTATCTTGACTTATCCAAACCGAACAATATTCTCGGCTACCACTATATTGTTGCCGCAAAAAAATTCAATTTGCCGATTGAACCGGTGACAATCCAACGAATCCAGGCAAATTATCATGATTCCATCAGGGAAACGTCGACGATTGCAAGTGCAACGGGCATTCGAAAAGAAATTTTTCAAAAGGGACATCTGGAGGCCATTCAACCTTATGTTCCGGATGCATCTTACCAGGAACTCGCGGAATGGCGGCGTCAGTATTCGCGCTTTGTGGATTGGGAAGCGTTCTGGCCCCTATTAAGATACGCCATCATGCGCTATCGCCCGGAAAATTTGAAGGCCTTCGCAGACGTATCAGAGGGGATTGAATACGCCCTCATCAAACATGCCAAGCACAGCCAAACCTTTTCGGAATTTATGTCCAGCATTAAATCGAAACGATATACCTGGACGAGATTGCAAAGAATGCTTACCCATATTTTCACAGGAATTACAAAAGAGGAATTGCACCAATTCAAAACGCCCACTTATATCCGTTTGCTCGGGATGACGGAAAGGGGACAGGCTTATTTATCGGAACGGAAAAAGAGCTTGGAATTGCCTATGATAAGCCGAGTAGGGCAAGTGAAGGATCCGATGCTTGAAATCGATATCCGCGCATCGGATATCTATGCTTTGGGCGTCGAATTTTTTTCGGATAAAAAAATTGACGGAGACTATAAGCTTCCGCCAATCCGGTTCTGATTACTTTTCTTTTTCAGGAAGGCTCTCCAAATAATTCAAAGCATCATCGATTGTTTTTACCGGCACGATTTTCATGTCGGTATTGATTTTTTTTGCCGTTTTGACAGCTTCTTCATAATTGGAGGCGATTTCCGGATTTTTTTTCTTGGCTTCCTCCGAAATTTCATCATCCGGAGCGAAGAATATTTCCATCCCGGCTTTATCGGCAGCAATCACTTTCTTATCGATGCCCCCGATCCGGCCAATTGTGCCGTCTTCATTGATGACACCGGTACCGGCCACCCTGTACCCTTTCGTAATATCTTCATCCAAAAGCTGGTTGAGGATTTCAAGCGTAAACATGAGACCGGCAGAAGGACCGCCAATATCCTCCGAATTGATTTTTACGATGGGCTCCGTTCTGATAGACACGTTTTCCGAATAAGTGATGCCCAATCCAACTTTCCCGTCGCTGTCGGGGATTTCTTTTAATGTGACGGAGCAATCCAAGAGCTTTTCATCCCTTTGAACGACCAGTTGTACAGCATCGTTTTCTTTTTTCGTTTCAAGAGCATGGGCCAAATCTTCCGGCTTTTTAATAATCTTCCCGTCGATTTCCACTATTTTATCCCCCGGCTGCAAGATTCCATCGCTTGCTCCGCCGGACAAAACATTTAAGACAATGATTCCGCTGTCATTGACCGTGTAGGGTAGCCCGGCCTTTTTGTACGCTACCAATATGGCGTTAAATTGCGAATGCTTCATGAGCGTCATTTGACGGACATTATATTCACGCTCGTCTTCTTCCTTTTGATGCACCTCATCCATTCTCATAATATCTTGATGCTCACGGAATTTCGCAATCAAGAACGTCAAGGGAGTGGCTTTGCTCATGGAGACGGTCGTCAAATTGATGGTTCCTTCGTCATCCACATCGCCATTTTCTACTTTGACAAATTCGCCGACATCATAAGCGCTTCCCGGCTTCATAATATAATAGTCAAGCCGGTAAAAACATAAAAAAATGACAGCCAGCATGGAGATAATGAACAAAGTCAGGCGTTTCAACTGCTTCAGCCCCCCCTTCTTCAGCCCAAAAAAGCTAAATAAAAAAAGTTGAACATGCATATATTAGTTTAGCATTCCAAGATGTACCCGGAAAAATAGTTGAAAAGAGTTGATGCCCTATTCCACTGTTATATCTTTTCGTATGTATCACGCTGATTTGTTTATTATTGCTCTTTCCAGGAATCGCCCATAAAGGAGCGGATCTTGGGCTCGAACTGTTCCTGGAAGCGTTATTCCCTTATTTGCTTCCCTATTTGATTTTAACACAATGGTTTATCCGCCTGACACCTGAAAAGGATAATTCATTATCGAGATTCAAATTATATATCAAAACGTACGGCATCAGCGCCCTTGGGGGATTCCCGACCGGCGCCGCGACCGTCGCCTATTTAAAAAGGACCAATCAGATTTCAAAAAGCGAGGCGAACGGCCTTTTAAGTATTTGCCACAGTCCAAGCCCTTTATTCGTTCTGGGATTTGTTGGACATGACCTATTGAACAATACCCGGTTCAGCTGGCAATATTTGATTTTATATCATACGGTTTCCCTTTTCATTTTGGTGATGTACTATTTCTATCATCGATCCAATCCCCGCCAGGAAATCAAATCATACAACCTTCGAAAAAATGAAAACCCTTTTATATCCAGCATCAAAGACAGCATTCCAACGGTTCTCGTCGTCGGATCCACCATCATTTTTTTCACAACCATTTACACCGTCGTCATATATACCATTCAGACGATTTTTCCTAATATACATAAAAACCTGCTACTACTTACGGCAGCATCTTTGGAAATGACGAACGGTCTGCAAATTTCCCAAAAAATTTTTTCCAATGAACCGGCTCTGCTCCCTTTGTTGATGGCCACTTTTTTATCCAGCCAAAGTTTGAGCATCCATATGCAAGTGGCGGTCATCGCAAAAAGCGAAAGCATTTCGCTTAAGCCTTACATTTTATTGAGAATTTTCTTTACTCTCGTCATTCCGATTCTCTACTTTATTTTATTTTTATAAACTAAAACGATATAAAGAAAACTCGGCGGAGATTCATTCTGCCGAGTTTGAATTCATTTCCCCGTATTTCTTTTTCAACGCTTCTTCCACCACGCAAGGAACAAGGCCTTTCACACTTCCTCCATAACGGGCTACCTCTTTGACGATGCTGGAACTTAAAAATGAATATTGATTTTTCGTCATGATGAAGAACGTTTCAATGGATTCATCCAAAAAACGGTTCATGGATGTAATTTGCATCTCATATTCGAAGTCTGAAACCGCTCTTAACCCCCGGACGATTGCAATGGCATTTCTGGATTTTGCATAATCCACGAGCAATCCGGAAGAACTTTCGACGCGGACATTCGGGATATCCTTGGTAACCTCTTCAATCAATGCAAGCCTCTCCTCAATCGAAAACAACGGTTTTTTGGAAGAATTTTTTAGTGCGGCAACATAGACAATATCAAATACATCTGCCGCCCGTTTAATAATATCTAAGTGTCCATTTGTGATTGGGTCAAAACTACCTGGTACAACAGCAATTTTTTCCGACAATTTCTCCCTCTCCCTAACTCATTCGATAAATTGAAATGATGGTTTTTCCATATTTTTCGCTTCTTATGCAAGTAAATCTTCCATAAGCTTGCGGCAATTGAACATCAAATGAATGTTCGCAAACGATGATGGCATCTTTCGAAAGCTTTCCACCTTCCTCCAGCATTAAAATATAATCATAATATTCCAGTTTTTTATATGGAGGATCAACAAATAAATAATCTAATTGGATATCCCGCTTTAACAGGGCCTTGATGCCGCGGAGCGCATCGGTGCAATAGGCTTCCGCCCGATCTTCGTAGCGGCACTTTTTGATGTTTTCTTTCAGAACTTGAAAAGCGCGGCGGTCCTTCTCGATAAAAATGGCCCGCTCGGCCCCCCTGCTTAAAGCTTCGATACCGAGGGCGCCGCTTCCTGCAAATAAATCTAATACAATTCCGCCTTCAAAAAAAGGGCCTATCATATTGAAAATGGATTCTTTCACCTTATCCGTTGTCGGTCTAGTCGTTGTTCCGGAAACCGCTTTAAGCGGCATTCCCTTTCTTTCACCGGCAACCACCCGCATTTTTCTCACCAAGCCTTCATTGCTTAGAATCAACAATATTTATGGAAATGGAATCCTTCATCTTATGGATTTCAACGGAAAATAATTTTTGAAGCCAGGACTCTTCAATATAATATGTTCCGGAAACCGATTGAATCGGCTGTGAAACCGTATTATAGCGCCTTTGGTTATAGACGTAAAAATCATAATTGAATGGAAAACGGAACTGTCTCATTTTATTCTTTGCATAGAACCCGTTCTTTCCGACCGAAGTTTCGTAGCCAAGATGGCGCAATAATGGTTCTGCGGAATATAGCACTTGTCCCTCGTAAAAAACAATGTCGATATCCTTCGTCAATTGATGATCAACATATACATCCCTGTCATCAAAAAACAATAGAGGCATTACCTCATCAGCTGACACATTTGATTGGAAATATTGTGTGGAATATCCGAATACTCCACCCAGCTCGTGATCCAACAAGGATGCGTCAATTTTTTCTCCTTCCAACTCTTGTAATCTCTCAACCCAAAGTTCCCGCTGTTCGTCGGTCATTTGATTTTTCAATGTCATCGTTATTTCCCTGGCTTTCTTCCCCCCCAGGAAGCTATCCGTCAAGAACGATGCCACCACTTCCGCTGCCCAAACCGGGAGCTGATTGCACTGATATTTCATATGCATCTGGGTTAAAAGAATTTCTTCCTTCAAATCCTCAATTGACATCTTATCAGAAAATAATATACGGCTTCCTTGAAGCCCTGACGGCTTGTCGCCAAGGATGACGGCCATATGTTCATCATTTAATAATTCCATTTCTTCCAACTGTTTTATCATATCATGTTGAACAGGATTTGGAGAATATATGGTAATCTTGTCATTATTTCCTTGAATCGGTAAAGGTTCAGCCTGGTAATATAAGTCATTCACCGGCCCGCTGCCGCTGAACATCGAGTAGTGCACCAAAGACAGCGATTGCTGTCCTATAAACGGCAAACCGGTAACCCATGTCCCATTGATCGACTGGTCGGTTGTAATATGAACAGTTGAATGAGTCGCCGTCCCGTTTTCTAAAGTGACAAAAATATCTTTCAGCAATTGTCGGGGTTTCAATCCCCCATCAATTGGTATTATGTATGAAATCGATTGGTTTTGTATATCGCTATGTAAAAATTTAGAAAAATCCTTGCTTAACCGCTTGCAACTATTTTCCTTTTCGAGAAAACAATCCGGACTTGCCGCCTGTTCCGGCCAGTTGATAGAAATCGATTGATTTGGTAAATTTCTAAAGTGATGACGAATATGCAGGCTATCCCCCCGGTAGACGATGTCTATATCCTGACTATATGTATAATGTCCGATATTCTTCTCTTGTTGGGCGGAATACGTTTGATACTGAAAAAAAAGCACGCCGCCAATCAGCAGGACGAGGAAACTAAAAAAACTCACTATGTATTTCATAGGCAAACCACCTTATACATGCTACTATTATTACATAGAAAGGAGACGACGAAATGACACAACAATTTATCGAGCTTGGGCAAGGGTATGGAGACATTTATGAACTTTGCGAACTGATCCGGACAAACAAAAAAAGATTCCACAATGCTTTTTTATTTATTTCTTATAAAGGAAACAAAGCTTTTGCCTCTCCGGCGGTGGCCTTTGAACCGGTTGGCGACAGCAACTTTATGCCGATATACATATGCCGGGAAGGAATACCATATAATCCGGAAAAACCTTCCAAACGACTGGAATTGTTCGAAGAAGCGCTAAAAGAAATCGGGAAGGAAGCGGTTCCAATGGACATCAAACACTCCTGCTACTATGCAGAAACGATTCTGTTTTATCAACATCTGATCGGTGTTTTAAGAATGAACCGCCTGATTCCGCAACTGGCGTAATCAAAGACCAATTCTGTAATCATATTCTTGTTCCTGGTCCTTTTTGAACTTTTCATTTTCAAATTCATTTTTGACAAAAGGCAAGTACGATTCCACAACGTCTTTCACAAAAGGAAGACGTTGTATTTTATTTTTTATATAAGGAATTTCTTCCCGGTTGCAATAAAGGACGACATATTTTAATTTTCTTGATATATAGTGGACATGTCCAAACTTTCTTAAGCTCTTGGCATGCTTCAATTGATAAACATACACGATAAGCCCTTGACGTTCCTGCATTTCCATTACCCCTTTTCTTCATTTAAAGGATAACATACAGACAATTTTGATAGCAACTGACATTGGTGACATGTCGTGATGAATTTCGTTATAATCTTTTTTAAGGGATTTGATCTTCATGCAAAATAAGAGAAATTCATTTTTCCTTATTATATATAGAGCTCGCAAAGGAGGCAAAACATGGGAAAGAAGACAAAACTGGCGCTGGCGATTGCCGCTGCAAGCGCGGCAGCATGGGCCGGAAGCAAAGCCTTTATAAAACCCCAAAAACGAGAAGGAAAAGAAGTATTGAAAAAAGCTCCGGTCGTATTGGCCCATAGAGGAGGGGCGAAACTTGCGCCGGAACATACGATGATTGCGTTTGAAAAGGCTTTTGAATTTGGGGTGGATGGCTTCGAAATCGATGTACGTCTCACAAAAGACGAAGAAATCGTCGTGATTCACGACGAAACCATCGATCGCACATCCGATGGCATGGGATCTGTAAAGGACTTTACATTGGAGGAATTAAGAAACTTTAATTTCGCTTTCCATTTTAAAGACGGGGAAGGAAATTATCCATACCGCAATCAAAAAGCCGAAATTGTAACATTAAAGGAATTGTTCGAAAAGTTCCCAAATATGTACATTAACATCGATATTAAAGACAGTCCAGAAACCTATGAAGGAAGCTTGATGCCTTCAAAACTTTGGAGACTGATTGAAGAATGCCACGCGGAAGATCGGGTAGTGGTCACAAGTTTCTACAGCGAACAAGTGGACCGTTTCAATTTGTATGCACAGAACCGCGTCGCTTTGGGCGCCGGAGAAACGGATGTACGGAAAGCATTTACGGCATTTACAAGCCAATTTGGACATCTCTATCATCCAAAAGTGGACGTTTTTCAAATCCCTACGAAACACGGAAGATTTTCATTGGACAGCCCTAAGTTTATCGCCTATTTAAACAATTTCAATATCCCTGTGCATTATTGGGTCATCGACGATGAAGAACAGATGATGAAACTGTTGGACAAAGGGGCGCAAGGCATCATCACGGACCGTCCGGATATCGCCGTTCCCCTCGTGCGGAATTGGATTGAAAAGCAAAAGGAAAAAGGGGAAAATCAGAAATAAGATTTTATGTTAATGAATAATTCACATTCGTAGTGCAGACCGGAAGGAGGTTTGTGCTACTATTTTTTATAGCGAAACAATGATAATGGAACACTTCAGACTTTTTATGAGGGTGCCGGTTTCTGATATTGAAGTCGCGTTGTTCCGGAGAGACGTTTA
This sequence comes from Ureibacillus sp. FSL K6-8385, assembly GCF_038593155.1. Lineage (GTDB taxonomy): Bacteria > Bacillota > Bacilli > Bacillales_A > Planococcaceae > Ureibacillus > Ureibacillus terrenus. Next base: position 702,890 of record NZ_CP151968.1, on the reverse strand, counting down.
ATACCGAAAGGGGACTTTTATGAAAAAGTTATTACTTGTCATGTTTTTTTCTCTCTTGTTGGCTGCTTGCGGCGATGAAAAAACATTTGACTATACTGTATATGAGTTTATCCAAATATTTGAAGAAACGGCCGGCGACTCCATTCCAATCGGCGAAAAAATCCAATTCGATGAAAATACGTATTTAGTCGAAATTCTCCCAACGGTCGCGTTAGTATTGGATACGGACGATAAAAACCATCTTGTTAAAGCGGCTGTCAGCGTCAAACCGGAAGCGATTTCAAATGATCGCGAAATAGTCAAAGCGAGTTTTCATACGCTCCTGAAATCTATTGATCCCTCACTGACGGAAAAAAACATCCACCAAATATACAATCAATTGGACATTGGCGATTTAACCCCTGCCAATCATGAAGAATCGTATACTTTCAATCATATCAATTATATTTTTGAAAGAGATATCGAAAGTGACTCAATACTATTGGAGGCCATTCCTGATTGAACTAAGGCCAAAGAGTACATCCAAATGCAAATATTTCCTTTTACAATTTTACATACAAATTCATATTCCATCCTGTTCATATAAAATGAAAAGGACCCGAACCACCGGGTCCTCTAATCACTGATTTCCTTCATAAACTGCTCTTCCGAAATAACCTTAAAACCGTTCCGTTTCAGCAAGGCGGAAGTCACCCCGTCTCCAGCGATTTTCTCCCCGCTGAACCCGCCATTATAAATCTTGGAACTTCCGCAAGAAGGGCTGTTCTCTTTGAGAACAACCAGGGTCGCTTTCACATTTTTTGCGATTTCCAATGTGGCGAAGGCCCCTTTCAGGAAATGATCCGTGACATCTTTCCCCGATTTCGTTACGACCCTCGCCTTTCCGTCCAAAACATCAAAACCATCCCCGCCGATGATTTCGGCGGGCTCCCGGGGAACCGGCAATCCTCCAAGCACTTCAGGACAAACGGCGACCGCTTTTTTCTCGTCAATTAATTTCGCAATTTTTTCATCCAAACAGTGGGAACCATTATATCGGACTTTTAATCCTGCCAAACAAGAACTCACTAAAATCATAACTTCCTCCGCAATTGAATAAACTTTTATTTAAGAAGAAGGCTGTTCGGAAAATTTCCAAACAGCCATCCAATATTTATGAAACAGAACAAGAGCATTTCCCGCCGGATCCGCAGCCGCCTGAATGGCAGGAAGTTTCGAAAAACGGGTTGCTGACCGGCACTTTCACCGCTTCGGAAACGGCTTTTGCAAGAATCAGGCTGATTTCATCCAACATATCTTGCAGCTCGTTTTCCGCCAGTTTTAGATCCGCCACCTTTTCATTCAGATCCAGTTCCCTTTTCTGTTTACGGATTTCCTTCATGATTTTATAATAATCGGGATGATATTTCCCAAATCTTTGCACGTCTTCGTATTGTTCTTTCATCCGGTTAAATGCGGCAATCTTCTCAACCAATACCCGGTCGCCGTATACCGCCTGACGGGCTTTTTGGTATTTGCGGACAGGTTCCGAATTGAGAATCATGGAGCTCAATACGTCCGCTTCATCTAAAATGAAGGCCCATTCTGATGTCATCATCATCATTTATTCCTCCAATCTGTACATCTATCATAGCAAAATTTTGATGAAATTTGCATTTACAATACTTGCTTTGCGAGCCTTCATTCACAAGTTATTCCTTTATTCTTCCACCTTATTTTTTAATTTTTCCAATATGGATTGGACACATTCATGGTCAGAGAAATAAATGATTTTATCTTTAAAGATTTGATCCGTTTCATGGCCTTTTCCTGCAATGAGAATGGTATCTCCTTCTTTTGCGGATAAAATCGCCTTCTCAATTGCTTCCCGGCGATCCAAAATCATCTCATATTTTTGCGTAGAGGTAAAACCGGCAGCAATTTGCGAATTAATAAAAACGGGGTCTTCGCTTCTTGGATTATCGGTTGTTAAATAAATCATATCCGCATATTTCGTCGCTACTGCTCCCATTTTGATCCGCTTATGTTTGTCTCTGTCCCCGCCGCAGCTGAACACGACAATCAAATCACCTTTTGCCGTTTTTTTCAATGTTTTTAATACTGCCCTGAGCGCCGCTTCCGTATGGGCGTAATCGATATAAATGGACACGTTCAAATGGTTGGGAATGGATTCGAGTCTTCCTTTTGGCAAATACAGTTGTTCTGCCGCTTCGCAAATTTGTTCGACCGGAAAGCCTAATTCGCTGACCGTTGTGATGGCAGCAATGACATTTTGCAATTGGTGTTCGCCGACAAACGGCAATGTAAACACTTTTTGCCCTTTATCGCTTTGCAAACAGCAAGTTGTATGCTGCAATCCTTCCGCCAAAATCTGCAATTGGTAATGGACCCGGTTTCCGAGACCAAAATACGTTTTTTTCTTTTTGGATTGCAAACCTACTGTACGGCAAAATGAATCATCGCCGTTTAATACGATCCTTTTGGCCAGTTGAGCCAGAATCTGTTTGGATTGCTTATATTTTTCATAGGATCCGTGATCTTCAATATGATCCTCCGCCAAATTCAAAAAGACGCCTATATCGATATCGCAATAATCCAAACGATGGGTTGCCAGCCCCATGGATGATGCTTCCAGTGCAACGTATTGCACCCGGTTACGCACCGCATATTGCAAAATTTTATGCAAGTGTTTCGGCTGCAACGTCGTCAAATGTTCGTATTCCAAATCAACCTCTTTTCCATTGATGTAAACGCCATTTGTTCCGATGACCATTACTTTTTTATGTAGTGCTTGAAGTAGCTGGCCAATAAAATGGCTGACCGTCGTTTTTCCGTTTGTACCGGTAATGGCGATCACCTGCAATGCTTCTGCCGGGAATCGGTAAATTTTTGCAGCGGCAAATGACATAAACTTCAAACAGTTTGGAACCCAAATGACCGGGACCGGCAATTTTAATTGATCCAGTTTCGTCTCATCTTCAATGACTACTCCTACAGCACCGTTTTGAAGGGCTAAATCAATATACTGGTAGCCGTCAAATTTTCTTCCTTTTCTTACTACGAACAAGTCGCCGGGTTTGACATGCTGGGCGTAGTCTTCAATCCCTTGCACTTCTATCCGAATTGAACCGCCTTTCACTGTACATGGCCAATCCTTCAAAAGTTCTGCCAGTTGCACTGTGTCACTCCTTTTCCATATCATATGCCCATGAAAACAATGTGACACTATGGAAACAGGAGGAAGGAAATGCGGATTAAATCAATAAATTCTTCTTTCATTAAAAAAGCGAATGGAAAACTTATCGTTTCCATTCGCTTTTTAAACTATGGAATCAAGGTTTATTTAAAAAGATTTGCGTATAATAGTTGATAAACACACCCGATCCGACATGGGTAAATTTATCGTTCAACATCAATCGTCGATGTTCTTCCGAATTGAACCAGCCGTGTGCGGCTTCGATGGCATCAAAGTAGGCTGTGGCCAGGTTTTCCCCCACTTCATCATAAGTGACGGAGTAATGGGCCAATCGGTCTTTCAATGAACCATAATTTGGCGAATCATGGGACAAATATTTCTCGGTATACATCTCTTCGCTATGCTTCATCGCTGCAACACCGGCTACTTCATCCCATATTAAAGGAGGTACATTTTCATTGCTTCTGAACACGTTGACAAGATCAAACAGTTGTTTCGAATACCCTTCATTGCTTTGCTGGATGGTATAGGAATTTAAATTTGGCACCCGAATGAGATCGCCCACAAAGGTCATTTCATATGGTCTATGTTTCACAAGGGTTTCGCCATCCATAAACCGGATCCCAATCAATGAATCCGTAAATTGGTCTATATATAACTGGGCAAAAACGCCGTCGAATTTTACTAAAATGCGGGAATTCATATCATATTCGGTCAAGGCAAACGTATAAACATTATCGCCAATCTTGACGGTAATTTCAGGGTTTACGATGGTCATCCGGTATATATCATCAAGGGATTGTCCAATTTTGTATGGCGCTACGTCCACTGCCTTTCCCGCAGCATAGACTTGGGTAATTTTGCCGCCTTCTACACCAAACATGGCAAAAGATTTCGGATCGCGATTGTATACCCACCATTCATACCCAAAAGCGCTTTGGTCTATCCGATCCGGTTTGCCAAAATCCTTCAGCAGTTTATCATCATCTTGATGGATATATGTAGATACTCCGCTTTCCGGCCGCGGCGAGGCGTCTTCGTCACCCTTTGGAATTTCGGTTTTCGGAATGACCGTCGATTTCGAATTTGGACCTTCCAACGGTTTCAGCTCATAGGAGGAATCGGAAGTAAAAAAATAGATCAATGCGATACAAAAAAGCAGTACGATCAAAATGCGAAAGAGAGTTTTCATTGCAGCCCATATCCTTTACTATAGTGATTTCATTATACTAAATTTATAATGTATGACACAATGTTGTCATTGAATCTAACGGAAATTTACACTATTATAAAATTATGCGTTAAAATTCGTTCGATGTATCAAAAAGGAGGAACATTCATGTATTTTGAAAACAAAACGATTGAAGATATAATCGTGGACCAAGATAAGCTAGTCGAAGTAATGGAAAAAAACGGATTAGAATGCCATGGCGGTTGGGACTATGACCGAATGACATTCGACAAACGCTTCGATGTGAAAGAAGGCCGTTATTATTTGCGTGTATTCTGCACTGCAGTATCCGGCGATGTTGGAAACAACACGGCTTCTCTAAAAATTTTAAAACCTGCCCTCGGTAAATACTACTATCCACACGGTGTAGAATACGGTGAAGATGAAGTATTTCCAAAACATTTAGTGAAAAAATGCGAAGAAATTTTGGAAAATGTGAAAAAAGATTTGGCTGAACTTGGCATTGCGTAATGGACTTATCATCTCATATATATTCTTTCAAAGAGGCACCAAAATTGCCTCTTTTTTCTTTTGGAAATCCATTATTTGAAACAAAATGAAAATTAGGGGCTGCCCCATCAGCCCCTAATTTTTTAGAATCCCAATATCGCTTTAATAACGGAAGTTGTTTCCCCGCCTTTATAAATAACATAGAGCAATAAATACACAATCACACCCGTGATGGCTGTAAAGAACCAAATGATGCTGGCAATAGGGCCTAGTCGGCGATGAATGACAAGCTTATCTCTTAAGCCGGTAATAATATTTATAAGACCCAGCACTCCGCCCACTGTTGCCAAAATGATATGGAAAAACAAAAAGAATGTATAATAAACTTTTACTTCGTCTGGTCCGCCAAAAGCGGTATTTCCGATAAATACCGTTCTTAACGCATAGATGATAAAGAAAATCAGTGCACATGCTCCGGCTGCCAACATTACTTTTTTATGCGCTTCCACTTTTTTCGCTATAATCAGTCCCCATCCAATGGCCACCAAGATGGCACTGATGACAATGAAACCGGTACTGATTGTTGGTAAAATCGGTACACCCATACTTCACATTCCCCTATCCTAATTAAAATTGATTTCTTTTTTTGTTTTGAAAATCCCGCAAAGCTTTAGCGGTAATTTCTTCCTCGGAAAGTTTATGTTCTTCTCTCCACCAATCACGGAATGCAAAAAATACAAGGACTCCCAAAATAATTTCTTGAATGATTTTCATCAACACTCCGCCCATTTGCTGATCTCTCAAAGGCGTCAAATCCGTAAATAATTCCGGACCGGATAATGGAATGGTCGTGTTGATGCTTGCCAATGTTTTATCCGGCACACAAAGCGCCATTGCCTTCAACCATGCTTCCCCTTCGGTATAAGTTGCATATAAAGGATCTTTTGTAAAAATAATTAAAGCACATGCAGGGGTAATGACAACGGCCGTTGCGATAATATACCCGATTTTGTACAACCCTTTCAATTTTTTCTGGCCCGGAACTTCATTCACCAATGGCCAATACATAAAGAAGGCTGACAAAAACAAAGCAAGGCTGGCAAGCCCGTGCAAAGTTTCATCAATTTTGATGAAATCAAACACTAACGGTATATGGTAAACCGAAAATGATAATGCAAACCCCAAAACCGCCACCACCGGATTGGTGAGCGCTTTAAAAATTTTGTCGACCACCGGGAACTCCACTACAACTTTCCAAATCCACCAAGGAATTCCCTTGATAAAGAAGAGCGGAACCAATAATAGATAAAAGGCCATTTGGACCATATGCATCGTAAATGTGATATTCGACATTAAGTCAATGGGCGAACCTTTGACGATATACAAAAGCAAAATTCCCATAAGGAAGTAAATAGCTTCCTTCTTTTTCAACGGCTCGCTTTCCTTGAATTCCTTTCTCCAACGGGTAGTATAAAGAAAATAGACGATGATGATGAAAATCAGGGTTCCAATCATGTAAGGGCTCCACAATGCTTGAAACCCGAATATACTTAAAGGCATAATATCGCTCCTTAATAAAGTAGTGATGTAATTAGTGCACAGTTCTAATGACATTATATCATTATTTTTCCTGATATTCTGAGGTTTCAATGCATCTTTTTGAAGAAAATATGATATTTTATATAAGCTTCAAACATATAATAATGGCTGCCTAGAAAATTCTAGACAGCCATTTTTCGCATTACCACCAAATAATAGTGTTAAATGCTAAGAAGAATGTGAATGCAATAATCGCACCAACCCATACAAATGTGGAAATGACACCGATGTATGGAGCTTCTTTTTCATCCATATGCATGAAGGAATAAAGTTGCAAGACAACTTGAATTCCGGCCAACAATAGGATGATCGGTTTAATGAATGTCGGTGCAAAATCCGCAACAACTGTTGCAAAAGCAATAAACGTTAGGAAAATCATGATCGCAAAATTGATGACCTGCTTGCGCATCTTTTCTGCGCTTTTTCTGCGGCCAAATTCATATTCGGCCTGGCTTCTGCCTTGAATCTCAGTGTCGTGACTCATATTATCCTAACACCCCCATGAGGTAAACTACCGTGAAGATAAATACCCATACAACGTCGATAAAGTGCCAGTAGATAGACGCTACAAAATATTTTGGCGCGTTGTAGAGATTTAATCCACGTTTCGCATTGCGGAATACCAAACAAAGCATCCAAACCAATCCGATGATTACGTGCAATCCGTGCGTTCCCACAAGCGTAAAGAAAGCAGAAGAGAATGCGGATTGAGTGTAACCGAATCCAATGTGCACATAGTGATAGAACTCATAAATTTCAAGGGCAAGGAAGCCTAGACCAAGAAGCACTGTCGCCAAAGTCCAAAGTTGAACGCCTTTGAAGTTATAGTTTTTCAAATGATACATCGCGATGACGGATGTCAGGGAAGAAGTTAAAAGGAACATCGTCATGACGAATGCCAAAGGCAGTTCAAACAGTTCCTGGGAAGTGAACTCCATTCCCGCTGGACCTCTGTTTCTCAAAGAAATGTATGTCGCAAATAAACTTGCGAATAGCACAATATCGCTACAGATGAAAATCCAAATCCCAACGTACTTATTTTTGCCTTCTTGCGTAACCTGTTCAGGATGTTCAGGCCAAGTTTGAGGGGTGAATTTAGTATCCAACATTAGTTATTTCCCCCTTTTCCATAAAGCTCTTCTTCAATTGCCAAGATTTCCTCTTTGTGTAAATGATAACCCAAATCGTCTTTCACTGAACGGATGATCATGGCAAGAACTGTAATACCAAGACCGATCACCATTACAGGAATTGACCAAGATACACCGTCCGGATGATATAATGCACCAAATGCCGCAATGAATAATCCTAATGACATAATGAACGGCAAGATGGAGTTGTTAGGCATATGAATGTCGCCAAGAGGCTCCGCATATGTCATGCCTTCAGGATTTCCTTCTTGTTTTTCGATCCAGTATGGGTCAAATCCACGAACAAGTGGAAGCTGTTTAAAGTTATAGAACGGAATAGGCGTTTTGATTGCCCATTCTAGAGAACGTCCATCTCCCCAATAATCGCGGCAGTTCAATGGTTTGGATTTAATAGATGCCAACATGTTGATTACCATTAATACAACACCGATGGCCATCATAATGGCACCGATTGATGAAATGAAGTTGAATAAATCCCAGCCTTGGCCTTCCATGTATGTGAATACACGGCGTGGCATACCCATTAATCCTAAGAAGTGTTGCACAAAGAATGTTAAATGGAATCCGATAAAGAAAATCCAGAATGTCCAATAACCTAGTTTTTCATTCAAAGCACGGTTAAAGAATAATGGCCAATAGTAATGGAATGAAGCAAAGATTGCCGTTACGATACCACCAACGATTACGTAGTGGAAGTGTGCAACGATAAAGTAAGAATCGTGTAATTGATAGTCAAGTGGTGCAGTTGCCTGCATTACACCTGTTACCCCACCAGCAACGAATGACGGGATGAATCCTAATGCATAAATCATTGGAACCGTAACCTTAATGGAACCGCCCCAAATTGTCAGAATCCAGTTAAATACTTTCATACCTGTTGGAACAGCAATCGCCATTGTTGCAACTGCGAAAATAGCGTTAGCAGTTGGTCCAAGACCTACAGTGAACATGTGGTGAGCCCACACCATGAATCCCAAGAAACCGATTAGGATTGTCGCAAATACCATTGAAGAATAACCAAACAAACGTTTACGCGCAAATACCGGAATAATTTCAGAGAATAAACCGAACGCTGGGAGAACTAGGATATATACTTCAGGGTGACCGAAGATCCAGAATAAGTGCTCCCAAATGATCGTGTTACCGCCCATTGTATGATCGAAGAAGTTTGCATCGAACATACGGTCAACTAACATTAGGAACAAGCCTACTGTTAGTGGAGGGAACGCGAACAAAATCAATGTACTGGAAATAAGTGTAGTCCATGTAAACAAAGGCAAACGCATGAATGTCATACCTGGCGCGCGCATTGTAATGATTGTCACGATGAAGTTAATCGCGGAAATCAATGTACCCGCACCAGAAATTTGCAGACCTAATACATAGAAGTCAATACCATGTCCAGGTGAATATAAAGATAATGATGCATATGATGTCCAACCAGCATCAGGTGCTCCACCCATAAAGAATGATAAGTGCAAGAATGTAGCACCTAAGAAGAATAACCAAAATCCTAATGAGTTCAGGAATGGGAATGCTACGTCACGAGCACCAATTTGTAAAGGTACAACCATGTTCATAAAGCCGAATAATAGTGGTGTTGCTGCTAAAAAGAGCATTGTTGTACCGTGCATTGTTAATAACTCGTTGAAAGTACCGGCAGAAATAAAGTCGCTATTTGGAAACATTAGTTGAATGCGCATTAAAAGCGCTTCAAAACCTGCGATAGCAAAGAATAATAGCCCAGAGAATAGGTACAATACCGCAAGTTTTTTATGGTCAACAGTTGTTAAATAGTCCCAAATAACCGCACCCACGCCCTTTTTCTTTGTGACTGCTACTGAGCTCACAACTTTAACCTCCTTAAATTTGTTCTCTATCTGAAGCTACGGAATATTATTTTTCAACTGATAAGCCCAATAAGTAATCGGCAACGGCACTTATTTCCTCATCAGTCAACTCTTTGTATTTGCCAGTCATTAAGTTGCCTGGTTTATACTTTTCAGGATCTTTAATCCAAGCTTCAACATTTTCTTTTGTATGTTCTAAATAGCCTGCAACACGATTCCGGTCACCGAATGTTGCCAAGTTAGGACCGGCAGCGCCAGCAGGAGTTACCGCAGAAACTGCGTGGCAGCCCAAGCAGTTTTGAGCAAACGTTCTTTCACCTAAATCAGTTGAATCAGCAGAAGCTGTTTTTCCTTCAGTAGCTTTCATTGCAGCTACCCAAGCATCAAAGTCATCACGGTTTAATGATTTTACTTTGAAGTCCATTAATGCGTGAGAAGGTCCGCAAAGTTCAGCACATTTTCCGTACCATACACCTTCTCCATCGTTTAAGCCTGCAGATTCTTTATCGAATACTAGATAGAATTTATTTACGTTTTCAACGTTAGTATCCATTTTTCCGCCGATGGCAGGAATCCAGAATGAGTGCTTAACATCAGCTGCTTTCAGGTTGAAGTAAACCTTTTCATTTGTTGGAACAACCAATTCCTGTGCTGTCACAATACCGTATTGTGGATATTCAAATTCCCACCAATACAATTTTGCCGTAACGTTGATCGTCAATGCCTTTGGATCGCCGTTTTCATCCACTTCATCCATAGCGGATACATCAGCGAATTTGTAAGTAGCCAAAATTGTCGGAACAGACAAGATTAATAATAGGATAATCGGAATTACTGTCCAGATTATTTCTAAAGTATGGCTACCTTCCACTTGTTTTGGCATGTAGTCTTCGCCAAGTTTAGAGCGGCGAAATTTCGCAAAAGCAACCAAATAAAGAACAGAAACTACCACAACAACCAATGTCATGATACTTGCAGCTAGAAGCAGCAGATTAAATTGCTCTTTTCCCACAGCTCCGGATGGTCTTAGTGCAGAGATATACTCTTCACCACACCCGGACAAAACAACAGCCAATGCTGCCAGCACCGGGAAAAGAGACCATTTTTTAAGCCCTTTCTTCATCCTTATTAAACCCCTCTTTCTATTATTTGTCTTGTTTACTGCACATGTTTCTATCTATGTGAATTCTTTAATGAAGAAAGAATCCCAAAAGGTATAAACGGAAAAATGATTGAATAAAATTTATTAGTAAAAAATTTTTCATCAACCTGAGCTAAACAACATATATTTAGTAAAAATGGTTTTTAATCTGGCAATAATGTTTAATGAGTGCAAAATCTAGAGAACAGTTTGTACATAAAAATAAAACAATAACCATACTATCATACAATTTTCATTTCATGAACGGCGTTTTATTATATTTTAAAAAAAGTTCAAAATCCTATCTGTTCTTTATATATTCCACAAACCGCACAGTTATTAACAAGTAATTTATTGTCCGCTTGCATGCTTGTTACACTGTTTCCGGTTTCATTTGGAATCCAAAGAAGCATTTCATGCCTGCCCGATCCCTCTCTTATTCGCCCCCTTTTTTCCTTTCAAATTTGTAAGCTTCGCTTACTAAACTCTACTATAGCGAACTTCTTGGCAAATTTCTAGATTTTAAGTGAATTTTGTGTGAAGCCGGGAAGTTCGTTGGATAAAAGTATATACTTATTAAAAAGCATATTATAAGCAATGAACTTTTAATAGTAGTTTCGTGAAATTTTTTTCACATTTCTGTGAACAGTTTGTGAAATCCAAAAACAATTATTTCGTGAAAATTCTTTGAAGTTGTATTTTTCTCATGAATTCGCTATCATCATAAAAGCATATATTTTTCATGCAATCTTTACAGTTATCGAAGTAGGTGTCATTGATGCAACACAGGTATTATTGGATTTTAAAATGGGTTGCAGTACTTACCACCCTTGGCATGTTGCTGATCCTTTTAGGTGGAGCTCTCGTCACAAAAACAGACAGCGGTTTAGGCTGCGGGCGGAATTGGCCGGATTGCAACGGTTCGTTGATTCCCAAGGAAATAACGACGGAAGTATTAATTGAATTTTCCCATCGCTTTGTTACCGGCGCAGTCTCTATTCTAGTTTTAATTTTAGTGATTTGGACATGGAGAGCTTTGAGCCATGTAAAGGAAGTTAAATTTTTAGGTTTTCTGGCGATCTTCTTCCTTGTACTGCAAGCATTAATCGGAGCTGCACAAGTTTTATGGGGGCAAGGCGATTTTATTTTGGCCCTGCACTTCGGCATTTCGTTGATTTCTTTTGCTGCGGTAATGCTCCTGGCGATGATCGTTTTTGAAGTCGATCAGAAATTTGATGCCGACCGGGTTCTGATCCGAAAAAAGTTAAAATGGCATACTATTGGTGTCACCCTCTATTCATACATAGTCATCTATACCGGCGCGCTCGTCAGACATACCGGTTCAAGCCTGACTTGTACGAGCTGGCCGTTTTGCGATAATCAGGATCCATTTAGACTTCCTGAGAAAATGTATGAATGGGTGCACATGGGACATCGTTTGGCCGCGTTTTTAATTTTTCTCTGGATTTTCTACATTATGATTCATGCCGTTAAACATTACAAAGATCAAAGAGTTGTTTTTTGGGGCTGGATTTCCGCCTTTATACTCGTTTGCCTGCAAATCATTGCCGGCATGTTCGTGATTTTCACTCAGTTGAATCTCTTCGTTTCATTATTGCATTCATTATTTATTACGTTACTGTTCGGTCTTTTATGTTACTTAATTTTGTTGGTTGCCCGCAGTTCCAATAATGAAAAGAATTAGAAGAATCTTTGGGGTTGTTCCCTCTTTCGCAGGGGGAACAATCATTTTTTTGTAGATTTCCGTTTTCGGCAAAATCACTCTGGAATCGATGGAATTCAAATGTATTTTCCGGCTTGCAAAGAAAGAGCGGAGGAAGAACAGGACTTCTTCCTCCGCTTTTTTTGATTTCGCAAATCCTTTCATGCTATTATTCCAGTTTAATTAACAAGTCGCCCGTTGAAATGGCATCGCCCGGCTTCGCGTAAATTTCTTTTACCACTCCGTCATAAGGGGCTTGAACCGTTGTTTCCATCTTCATCGCTTCTGTAATCAGCAGGTGATCTCCGCGCTTCACGTGGCTGCCTTTTGAAACGAGCACTTTCAATACCGTTCCAGGCATTGTCGCCCCGATTTGGTTTGGATTGTTTGGATCGGCTTTTACGGCAATTGGCCCATCGGCTTTGACCGTCTTATCTTCAACCACCACCTCACGAGGCTGGCCGTTGAATTCGAAGTAAATGACGCGGGTGCCGTCGTGCTGAGCTTCCCCAATGGACACAAGCTTAATAATCAAAGTTTTTCCTTTTTCAATCTCCACTTCAATTTCCTCGCCGATTCTTAAACCGTAAAGGAATGACGGGGTATCTAGGACGGATAGATTTCCGTATTTTTCGACTGCCGTGAAATATTCTTCCACCACTTTCGGATATAGGGCATAGGAAATCACATCTTTTTTCGTTACTTCCCGGTTCACTTTTTTCTCCAGTTCTTCTTTTAATGCGTCAAAATCCACCGGTTCAAGCAATTCGCCGGGACGGACGGTGATCGGCTTCCGTTCTTTTAAAATCACTTTTTGCAAATCTTCCGGGAATCCGCCATAAGGCTGACCTAAATAACCTTGGAAAAATTCAACGACGGAATCAGGGAAGTCGATTGTCTTCCCTTTCTCCAAAATATTTTCCTCATCCAAATTATTTTGGACCATAAATAATGCCATATCGCCCACAACTTTTGATGAAGGCGTTACTTTTACAATATCTCCGAATAACATATTTACGCGGGAATACATCTTTTTCACTTCATCCCAGCGGTCTCCAAGCCCTACAGCTTTGGCCTGCTGCTGCAAGTTGCTGTATTGGCCGCCCGGCATTTCATGTACATAAATTTCGGAATGCGGGCTTTTCATGCCACTTTCGAAATCGCGGTAATATTCCCGCACATCTTGCCAATAGTATGATAATTGTTCGAGCGCTTCGATGTCTGCGCGGACCTTCCGTTCTGCGCCGCTCATGGCATAGTAGAGGGTATTGGCGCTAGGCTGGGACGTCAACCCTGCCATGGAGCCAAGCGCGGTATCCACGATATCGACCCCTGCTTCAATGGCTTTCGCATAAGTATAGATGCCGTTTCCGCTTGTATCGTGGGTATGCAGATGAATCGGCAAATCGGTTGTTTCCTTCAATTCACTGATCAGCACGTAAGCTGCCTCCGGTTTCAGCAGCCCGGCCATGTCCTTGATCGCCAGAATATGGGCGCCCGCCCGCTCCAATTCTTTCGCCATTTCCTTATAGTATTGAATGTTGTATTTTGGACGGGCCGGATCCAAAATATCTCCCGTATAGCAAATCGCCGCTTCCGCGATTTTCCCTGTGTTCCGCACTTCATCGATGGCAATTTCCATTCCCTTGATCCAGTTGAGGCTGTCGAAAATGCGGAAGACGTCAATTCCTGCGTCGGCTGCTTCCTTTATAAATTCGCGGATTAAATTATCCGGATAATTTGTATAACCTACCGCATTGGCGCCGCGGAACAGCATTTGGAACAAGACATTCGGAATCTGCTTCCGAAGTTTCGCGAGCCTTTCCCATGGATCTTCTTTCAGGAAACGGTAGCTTACGTCGAAAGTTGCCCCTCCCCAAAGTTCCAGAGAGAAGAACTGATGCATCATGCGGGCATTGTAATCGGCAATTTGATACATATCCTGGCTGCGGACACGGGTAGCAAGGAGGGATTGGTGAGCGTCCCGGAACGTCGTATCCGTAAGCAATACATCCTTCTGCTCCTTGATCCAGCGAATGACTCCATCCACGCCCTCTTCTTCAAGGATTTGCTTTGTTCCCCGCGGAATCTCGGTGCGTTTAATATCCAGCTTTGGCTTTTCCGGCTTCACAAAAATCGGCTTCTTTTGCTTTTCGATGCCGGGGAAGCCGTTTAATGTGACATCCCCGATATACCTCAACAGCTTTGTTCCCCGGTCTTTGCGGACAGCAAAATCAAACAGTTCAGGAGTAGAATCAATAAAGCTTGTATCAAAATCGCCGGATAAAAACTTCTCGTGCAATACGACATTCATCAAAAACGGAATATTCGTTTTCACGCCGCGGATCCGGAATTCGCGCAAGTTGCGGTCCATTTTGGCGGCAGCTTCCCTGAAAGTTCTGCCCCAAGTCGAAATTTTGACAAGCAATGAATCATAGTAAGGCGTTACAACAGCCCCCTGGAATCCGTTCCCTGCATCCAGGCGGACTCCAAATCCGCCGCTTGAACGGTAAACCATGATTTTGCCGGTATCTGGCATAAAATGATTTGCCGGGTCTTCCGTTGTCACGCGGGCTTGTATCGCATATCCAAACAAAGAAATTTCGCTTTGTTCGGGTATTCCGATCTCTTTCGAATGAAGTTCATATCCTTCCGCAATTTTGATTTGGGCATGTACGATATCGATGCCCGTGATCATTTCAGTGATGGTATGCTCCACTTGAATGCGCGGATTCACTTCGATGAAATAGAAATCGTCTCCGGAAACTAAAAATTCCACCGTTCCCGCATTCACATATTCCACGTTTTTCATCAATTTGACTGCCGCTTCGCAGATTCTATTTCTTAAATTTTCAGAAAGCGAGATGGATGGAGCGATTTCGACCACTTTTTGATGGCGTCGCTGAATCGAACAATCCCTCTCGTACAAATGGACGATATTGCCTGCATGATCCCCTAATATTTGCACTTCGATATGTTTCGGTTTGATTATCGCTTTTTCTGCATACACTTCATCGGAACCAAAAGCAGCCTTCGCTTCCGATTTGGCCCTCTCGTAGGAGCTTTTCAGTTCCTCTTTGGAATGCACCAGCCGCATTCCCCGTCCGCCGCCTCCAAGGGCCGCTTTAATCATCACCGGATATCCCACTTCATCCGCAAATCGTTCCAATTCTTCGTAAGAGGAAACAGGTCCGTCGCTTCCCGGAATTACAGGAATACCTGCTCGTATGGCCTGTTCCCTCGCTTTTACTTTATCCCCGAAAATATCCAAATGATTTGAGGAAGGCCCGATAAAAAGGATGCCTTCTTCTTCGCAGCGTCTCGCAAATTCTACGTTTTCCGCCAAGAAGCCATAGCCCGGATGGATGGCATCCGCTCCCGAGTCTTTCGCGATTTCAATGATGCCGTCAATATCCAAATAGGCTTCAATCGGGCCCTTCCCCACACCCACAAGGTATGCTTCATCGGCTTTATAGCGGTGGTGTGAAGCCCGGTCTTCTTCGGAATAAATGGCGACCGTCTTAATGTCCAGTTCATTGCAGGCCCGCAGCACGCGGATTGCAATTTCCCCTCTGTTTGCAACTAAAAGTTTACGTATCTTTCTCATATCGTCTCCCAACCCCTATGCTTTCTTTTTTCTAGTTTCTCATACATAGAAATATTGATTAATATGCCTATTGCGAAAGAAAGCACCAATATGGACGATCCGCCGTAGCTGATGAACGGCAATGTAACCCCGGTCAATGGAATCAGCCCCGATAAACCGCCCAAATTGATGAAAGTCTGAATGGCGATCCAGCTGGCAATACCTGCTGTAATCATTCTTGCCAAAGGGTCTTTCGTTGTCAAAGCGATGATCAAAGCTCTAAAAACGATAAATCCCAAACTTGCAAGAACGATTATCACTCCCACCAAACCCAATTCTTCCGCAATTACAGCCATTATAAAATCTGTTTGCGGTTCTGGCAAATATCCAAGCTTTTGCACCGATTGCCCGAGGCCCACCCCTTTTAAGCCCCCGGAACCGATGGCAATATATCCTTGGATCACTTGGTGCCCGGAACCTTGCTCATATTCAAAGGGATTCAAAAACGCTTTGATTCTCCCTAAGCGGTTTGGGGTCAAAATTTGATCCCCTTTTATTAACAAAATCATACCAATAATTCCGGCTCCAAGAATAGCCAATTCGGCAAAAAACTTGAAAAAAGTTTTAATGCGGATACCGCTGGCCGCAACAACCGCAATCGCAATGCCGGAAATGATCGCGACAGCCCCGATATCCGTTTCATTTGCCACAAAAAAGATGATTAAAATCCAGACGATAATCGGATAAATAATGTGATTTGGGCTCAGCTCTGCCATAGGGGTCTTCAAACTTTTGCGATAAAAGGCGCCCGCAAAATATAAGATGATGATCAGCTTGGCAAGTTCAGACGGCTGGAAAGTCATGATTCCAAATAAATTAATCCAGCTTTTCGATCCCGTTTCGCTTTCGCCCACTCCAAAGAAAAATACCCAAACCATTAAGGCGAGAATCAATCCGACCATAAACACCATTACATTTTTCCTGCTGTAATGTTTGTATGGAAGGAAGGCGCCGGCCGCAAAAGAGAAAAATGCCACCAGCAAATTCATTAATTGTTTTTTGTAATAATAATCCGGTTCGTGTCCATCAATCATCGCGACCATGATGCTGGAGCTGTAAATCATCACCAAGCCGAACAGACATAAAAACACATAATCAAAAAACAGCGGGTAATCGAAATTCCTGAAGTAGTAAGAAAGGTATTTTCTCATAGCAAAAACCTCTTTTAGAAAAAAAACTCAAATCAAACCGATTTGAGTCTTTGTTACTTTTTCGTGTTGGCATTTGTATATGCTTCATGCAGCAAGGATAATTCTTTTTCCAATGTATCTAAAATTTTCCGACCTTGTTCACGCTCAATCAATCCCAGCTTCACCGCGAAATCGATTTCACGAGACAAACCAAACATTTGGGTATCCAAGACTTCTTCGTACAATGGACATTGCGGCATCGTTAAATGGTCCATTTGCACTTTGATGAGACGAGCTATTTTATCTGCATCTTCCAGCAGCAATTCCAATGCTTTTTCCTGAAAGGAAGCTTGATTTTTTTTCTCCATGAGGACGCCCCCATTAATGTAATTTCTTCTATTCTATCTTAATAAAGTTTAGCTTTTAGCAAATAAAAATGCAAGTAGCAATACATGATAGAACAATTCTAGACAATATTTCTTTATAAAGAGAAAATCTAACTGTATACTGTTATATGTAAAATAGTTAAGGGGGAGAACAGAAGATGGATAGCATCATTCCAATTAAAGGGAAGGTTAAATATAAATTAACTTTGGACCCGTCCGTATGGATTTTCGATGATCGGAGAATCGATTTAAAAACTTATTTCACAAGCCCTAAAGAAGAAAGCGACGAGGATTTGGAGTACTTGTTCAAAATGGGAAAACATTGGTCCCGTGAAATTATGGAAGGTGCGACATTCCCTCCTACGCTAAAAACGGAAAGAAAATTTGACCGCCATGGAATGCAGACGGGAACATTCGGAATGGAAATCAAATATTTCTTGGACAATGCTGAAATTGAAGATGGCGCAACAACAGTGGTTTTTGAATGCAAAGACGGCACAGAGCATGCTTTTCCTATAGAAGAAGCCTATACATTCATTTTCAAATATAGCCAAGATGGTAAGCCGCTCAAAGAGGATGGCCCGGTTCATTTAATTTTTGGGGATGGATCCAATTTGGACAACCCGATCAGAAACATTTCAGCGATTCGTGTAGAATAGGATTGAGTTTATGCGAGTCCAATGTGTTCTTTGTGATGCCATCCATGAACTGGACGACGACTCACCATTGGCTAAAAGATTAAGAAACCGTCCCATTCACACATTCATGTGCCCCGATTGCCATGACCGCATCACGAAAAAGACCCTTGAGAGACTGGCAACGGGAAAATTCCGATTCTACCGAAGCTCATCCAGCATTGATAAAGAATTATAAACCTGTTCCGGTGTCATAACGAACAGTCTGAACAAAAAAAGAATAAAGCGGATTGTGGGAGCCGACGGGTTTCCCAAATCCGCCTTTTTCTTTTGCATCGTTCGGCAAGATTATTCGTTTTTTATCAGCCGTTTTTCCAACATTTCGACCAATTGGTACATGAGCGTCGCAAAAACTGCGATGATCAGGAGCGACATCAGCACAAGATTGAAATTGAACACTTGGAAGCCGTAAATGATTAAATAGCCGAGCCCTTGGGAAGAAACGAGGAACTCGCCGACAATGACCCCTACCCACGAAAGGCCGACATTCACTTTTAAAGTGGAAATGATGGTCGGAAAGGATGCCGGCAATATCGCCTCTTTAAACATTTGCCATTTTGTTGCATTGAAAGTTTGCAATACTTTTAAATAGTTGGCATCCACATTACGGAAAGAGGTGTAGATGACGATGGTGGAGATGATGACCGAAATGATCGCCCCCATAGTAATGATGGAAGTCATTCCCGGACCGAGGGCAACGATTAATATAGGTCCCAGTGCTACTTTTGGCATGGAGTTTAAGACAACGAGATATGGATCCAATATTTTTGAAAGGGTCGGAAACCACCAAAGAATCGCTGCTAAAATAGTGCCGATGAGCGTTCCCAGTATAAACCCGAGAACGGTTTCAAACAATGTATAGTTTATGTGGATAAAAATGGTGCCATCCGAAATCATATCCATGAGCAGTCTAAAAATCCTGGAAGGCGAGCTGAAAATCAATGGATCAATCCAACGATTTGAAGAAGCCGTTTCCCATAGGACGAAAAAACCGATCAACAGTAGCAGCTGGTAAAAACGGATCCAGCGTTTTTCCTTGGCCAGCCTTTTCTTATACTGCCGGTGAAGTTCTTTAATGTTCAAGACGCTCCAGCTCCTTCCAAATTTGCTGGAATAATGGCGAATAGCCTGCATGGCTTCTGGCCTGGAAAGGAGTCAATCGGCGGATGTCTTCAGAAATTTCAAAGATTTCATGGATCCGGCCCGGCCTTGGAGAAAACAAAATGATGCGGTCGCTCATCGCAATGGCTTCACCGATGTCATGGGTGACAAGAATGGCGGTTTTATTGTATTGCTTTAACATTTTGAATACCAAATCTTCCAATTTCAGCTTGGATTGATAATCCAGAGCGGAAAAAGGTTCATCCAGCAGCAATATTTTCGGGTCGACTGCAAGGGTTCTCGCCAGCGCCACCCGCTGCCTCATCCCTCCGGACAATTCCCTCGGATACTTTTTCTCCACCGCCGGCAGCCCGACATCTTTCAGCAATTTCGATGCGATGCCCCGATCAACATCCTGTTTTAACAGTCTTAATCCCAAAGTAATATTTTCTTCGATCGTTTTCCAAGGAAACAAATAATCTTGCTGCAACATGTATCCTATGGAAAGGTCTTTATTACCGTACACCTTTTGATTTTCAATATAAACGTTTCCTGCCGTCGGCCGGATTAAGCCGGCGATAATCGACAATAAAGTGGTTTTTCCGCAACCGCTCGGACCAATGAAGGAAATAAATTCCCCTTCTTCTACCGTTAAAGAAATATCCTGCAGCGCTTCCGTTGCCGCATCCTTTGAAAAATACGTGTGACTGACGTTTTCAACAATCAAGAAGCCCATATCACTTCGAAACCTTCTCCGCAAAAGTTGTATCTACCAGTTTCTCATAATCCATGCGCTTCGGAAGCTCTCCTGCTTTTTCCATGATGTCCTGCAAGTTATTCCATTCTTCTTCATCCAAAATCGGATTTTTCGCATAGGATTCCTGCTCACGGTAACGTTCCACCACTTTGGCAATCAATTCGATGTCCGTATCCTCAAAAAATGGCTGGATGGCTTTTGCCACTTCTTCCGCTGGCGCTTCATACACAAAATCTTGCGCTCTTTTAATCGCTCTCGTAAATTTCTCCGCTACATCCGGATGTTTCGCCAAATAACTTTCTTTCGCCATATATACGGTATAAGGCACATGTCCGGATTCAGTGCCGAACGATGCCACAACATGGCCGATTCCCTCTTGTTCAAATACGCTTGCCGTCGGTTCGAACAATTGGACGTATTCTCCCGTCCCGGACGCGAAAGCGGTCGCAATATTGGCAAATTCAATGTTTTGGATGAGATTTAAATCTTTGTGCGGATCGATTCCATGTTTTTTCAATACAAATTCCCCGACCATTTGCGGCATGCCGCCTTTCCGTTGTCCGAGGAATGTCGAACCTTTCAACATTTCCCATTTAAAATCGTCAATTTTCTTGCGGGAAACTAAAAAAGTGCCGTCTGTCTGCGTCAATTGGGCAAAATTTTTGATCGGATCATTAGCCCCCTGCGCTGTTACGTAAATGGATGTTTCTGCCCCGACAAGCGCAATATCGATGCCTCCGGAGAGCAAAGCCGTCATGGTTTTATCTCCCCCGGGTATTGTGGAAAGTTCGATTTCCAGCCCTTCTTCTTCAAAATAACCTTTGGAAATTGCCACATATTGAGGGGCATAAAAGATGGAACGGGTCACTTCCCCAACTTTTACTTTCGTCATTTCTTTATCTCCGCAAGCAGAAAGCAGAATGACCGCACCGATCGCTGCAAGGAAAAGACTAAGCTTCCACCATTTCATATCTCTTACCTCCTTGTTTCTTAAAGTAGGTTATGCAGGAGGAAAAAATTGTGTGAAAGCCCGTGACGGCTTCTTGCCCCAAAAATGCTGGAGCCGTTTCAGCATCGTTGGCTGCTGAAACGGCTCTTTACTTTGGGTATTATTTACATTCTTTCATTTAACAGCTATTATTTGGTGAGCAATCTTTGGCGCAGCTGTTTTGCCCGCACATCATACCAGATAAGGCTCGCCATTTCTTTTACCTCTTGTTCAAATTCAGATCCTTCAAACACCTCGATCAATACTTTCAAAAATGCGTTGAGAATCAGCGTCCGTGTCGATTCGCGATTAAATTCCTCCAAAATCGCCTGGACAATTTCCTGCTGCGGTCCGGTTAAATTTTGTTTTGCAAGTTCTTCAAATTTCGTTTTGATTTCCGAAATATCGAAATGAATTTGTTTTTTTGAAACGGAGAGAAAGATATTGACCTTATCGGAATTTAAAATGGCCGTTTTTTCGTGAAGCATAAGATCGATAATTTTTTCCAGGTATTTTAATAAGGTGGAAGCCATTTCTTCAATGGAAGTCGACTTCTGATTTAAAATCTTGCAAGAAAAGCTTAAATACTGAAGCATTCCATAAAATAATACGGCCGCTTCAAATCCGTAATGCCGCATTTCTTCCCCGTATATTTCGCACAAACGCAAACTGAACCATTCAAATTCCAGAAGGCGGTGCCGCAATACCAGTTCTTTCAATTCGACTTCCCCGGAGTGCAAAATTTCCTCATATAAAACATCCAATCCCGAGTCTTGATTAATCTTCCATAATACGGCAATCTGATTGGCAAATACGTGAATATCCGTAGGGTCCTTCCCGATCATCAGTTCGGCACGCAACAAGGCCGCATCATATCTCGCCTGCTCCAAGATCGCTTCAACACACTCCGTTTTGGAAGAAAAGTAATTATAAAAAGTTCCTTTTGAAATCCCTGCCCTTTCAATGATTTGCTGGATGGATGTTTTGGCGATTCCATTTTCCACAAATAATTGCAATGCATGTTGAATGACAGCTTTTTTCCGTTTATTCATCCTGTACTCCTCAATCAAATGATTTCGTGCTATTAACATTATACACAAAATCAGAATTTGAACCGAATGTATTTTTTTGTTGCCGAAAATGAACTATGGGTATAAAATGATAAAGTCAAAATTAAAGATAGGAATGGGGAAGAGAGGATATGACATTAGACAACAAGGAGAAAAAACCGCCATATTTGGTCATAGCGATCTTGTTCTTTGGCGCGTTTGTTTCGTTCTTAAATAACTCGCTTTTAAACGTTGCTTTGCCAACGATCATGAAGGACTTTGAAATTGAATATTCAACGGTACAGTGGCTGGCTACCGGCTATATGCTGGTAAGCGGTGTGCTAATCCCTGTATCCGCCTTTTTAATCACACGGTTTAAAAACCGTCATTTATTTATTACGGCTATGTCCCTTTTTACAATTGGTACGGCTCTTGCAGCATATGCCCCCAATTTTGGCATTCTTTTGGCAGGACGTATATTCCAGGCTGCCGGCGGTTCCGTCATGGGTCCATTACTTATGAACATCATGCTCGTCAGCTTCCCACGAGAAAAACGAGGGGCGGCCATGGGGATTTTCGGATTAGTAATGATTACTGCCCCAGCTATTGGTCCAACATTATCCGGTTATATTGTAGAGTATTGGGACTGGCGCATATTATTTGAAATGATTTTGCCATTTGCCATTCTCAGCCTCTTACTTGCTATTTGGAAATTGGAAAATATTTTGGAAACGCGTGAAACTTCCATCGACTATTTATCAATCGCGTTATCGATCATCGGTTTCGGAGGTTTATTATATGGCTGTTCAACATCAAGCTCTGATGGCTGGTCAGATCCAAAAGTGCTGACAACATTAATCGTCGGGGCAATTGGCGTAATCTTATTCGTTATGCGTCAATTCCATCTGGAACAACCTTTATTGGATTTGCGGGTTTACAAATATCCAATGTTTGCACTAGCGAATATTATATCAATGGTTGTAACGGCAGCCATGTTCTCCGGCATGATTTTGACGCCGGCTTATGTTCAAAGCGTCCGCGGTATTTCACCGCTCGATTCTGGTTTAATAATGCTTCCGGGCGCACTAGTGATGGGGATTATGTCGCCAATTACCGGTAAATTATTTGACAAATTCGGACCTCGCGTCTTAGCATTAATCGGTTTAGCCATTACAGGATACGCAACATATTTACTATCCACTATGGATTTGGAAACAACGAAAACGACAATCGTTTTAATGTATACGCTTCGTATGTTCGGTATGTCAATGGTTATGATGCCAATTATGACAAACGGTTTAAACCAATTGCCAAATCGATTAAATCCGCATGGTACAGCGGTGAACAACACAATCCAACAAGTAGTTGGTTCTATCGGTACAGCTCTATTTGTAACATTAATGAACTCTGTCGCTACTAATAAGGGCGAAGAGTTGGTGGAAGCAGCAAAAGCTTCAAATCCAGCTCAATTACAAGACCAAATGTTCATAGCCGGAATTCAGCTACAAGCATTGCTTGAAGGTGTCCAAGTTTCCTTCTTAGTGGCAGCCGTTGTTACAGGAGTAGCGTTAATCTTAGCATTGTTTTTAAAACGCGTTGATGTAAGCAAAGGGATTGCAGAAAACATGGAAAAAAATAAATAAAAAAATGTATTTCACCTTTAATCTATAAAAAACGAAGCTGCTAATTCTAATCAAAAAATCAGGAATTAGCAGCTTCATTTTATATTTAAATTACTTCAAAAAAATAGTGCTGACATAACACGCCAACACCACTAGTTATAAAAATTATTCTATGTCCTCAAATTTCACAACAACAATATCATCAAATACTTTAATGGAGTCTTTGGCAGGCCAAACGCCCATCTCTTTAAATTCCCTGCTTTGTTGGATTGCTTTTCTTTCTTCTTCAGTGGCAATATCCAATGAATAACCAAAGAAACTGTCAAACAATGCCGTATAATGATATGGTTCCGAAAGAAAAACTTCTCCTGTTGTCCCAATCATATGGGGAATACGGTTTGGAATAATTTCAGAAGTCAATTCTGAATGCATGGGAACTTTTCCGAACACTGTCATTTTTTTAATGTCTTCGTATTCATCCAATTGTTCAATTCGGTCAAGAATTCGATTAGTCAAATTCATTGTTTTTTCATGTCGCAATTCCATATTAAAATAACTAATATTCGCAATGATGGCGAAATTAAAAATCGCAACGCTCATCAACAATACCGTTGCCCAAGAGCTGACCTTTTCCACCCATAATGGCCGTTTTTCTTCTACAGCATCATACAGCAGCACAAGGAAAATATACACACTGCTTAAACTAAAAACCATTAACGTATGATAAAACGCAACCGGCGAAATAAAATAAACAATATAATAGCTAAACGGAAGACTCATTACCAGCACTATGAAAAGGATCATATGTAAAAGGTTTTTATATAAATGTTTTTTCACAATCACTGTAAAAACTGCCGCAATGAGGGTGATGAAAATGAAAACATTCAATATCGGCAGTAAACTTATATCATGATGATTGTAAAAACTATCGAAGAAAAAACTTAACAACTCTTCTTTTATCTGCACTAACCGTTTTGGAATATCATGTATTGTTACAGCTCCTACTTTATCCAGTCCCTGATAGCTCGTAATTTGTACATTTAAAAACTTTGTAAAAAAGTTAAATATGGCCAAATACAACACCATTCCAATCCCTACAGCCAAACCTGAACGAAGGATATGAAGCCCGATTCCTTTCGTTGAAAACGTGGAAAATAAAATCTCATGAATAATCCATAACGTGATAAAAACAAGTGCTACGGATAAATTTGCCTGATAAATCCCTACAGACAAACAAAGAAGAATGGCTCCAATCAGAAAGCCAAATTTATATTTTTTCGTCAACACTACGGCTAAAATGGCAAAAAAGATGCCCAGCATATAACCATCTGCTGTAAACATATAGGCAAATGTAGCAGACACGCTTGGAAAAACAACGATAATTCCTGAAATTAACACAATAGCTAGTTTTTTTCGTACATCAAACAAAATAATGATACAAACAGCAGCCAACCCCAAGAAAAGGATGGATAGCACCCCTATAACCCAAGGAAGATCAAAAAAAGAACTCATTCCACTAGCAGGGCCTAAAAAGAAGCGCCCGGATTTTACCTTCGCCTGCGTATTATATATATTGATAATGCCATCATGATTCGGCAAACGATGCAAAAAGACATAAGCATGGGCTAAAAAGCCAATCATCACTGCTGAGAAAAATGCGAGCACCCATTCAGGTTGTATTTTTTCTTTTAAACTTTTTAACACTTGTTCCGGCATAGTTTCCACCACTACTTTCTTTCCAATTCAATCCACTATATTATTCCTTAAAGGCAAAAAAACGCTGGCCTAAATAGTTGAGCACTGTAAAAAAGACCATCCCTACAATCATTGCCACATTCTCCTGCACTTTGACAGAAACATTCGATAAAAGGAGCAGAGCCAACTGCTTAGCAATTCCATATGCCAACAAATAACAAACCGCTATATTTAAAGCAAAGCGCAATGCCGACTTCCACGAATCTTTTTTATGCTGAAATGTAAAATATTTATTTAAAAAATAACTTAAAATGCTAGTCAAAATATAATTAGCCGATGAAGACAGCCAATAGGAAAATCCGGCGAGATTATACAAACCAAACATAATCATCGTTCCTACAATGGTATTCACGATTCCTACAATTATAAATTTCCAAAACTTCTCATCTACTACCGAGCCTATACGCTTCCACAAATTATTATTCATCCTTATCATTCGTTTTTTCAGAAACAATATATCTTGGTCTCCGTTTTACTTCCTCATAAATTTTGGCAATATAATAACCGATAATCCCTAAACTCATCATAAGCACACTGCCAATTCCCAATAAAAGAAGAATAACAGTTGTAAATCCTTCAAGGGAACGGCCGCTGAAAAAGTTGATGAGAGATTGCACACCTAAAACAATGGAAAAAATAAAAAATAACACACCGATGATGGTTATAATTTGCATAGGAGCAGTAGAAAAGGACGTATAATTTGTAATGGCGTATTTTATTAAGGAAAGATAAGACCATTTCGTCTTCCCTTCCGTTCGTTCCTGCACCTCATATTCCACTCCAATGCTTTTAAAGCCGAGCCAAAAGGTTAAAGCGCGAAAAAACACTTTTCGCTCAGGCAGCTGTAAATAAGCATCCACCACTTTCCGGTCTAAAAGCTTAAAATCCGAAGAAGCTGACATATCAAATCCTGTGACCCGATTGATTAACCGGTAAAAACTTTTGGCAAAAAATGTTTTAATTTTTCCTTCTTTGCCTCTGGATTTTTTAAATCCTTCTACTATGTCATAGCCATCTTTCCATAGCCTATACATTTCAATGATTGTTTCGGGAGGATGTTGCAAATCACAATCCATGACAATGCAGCAATCCCCTTTGGCATGAGTAAGACCAGCCAAAATGGCAGATTCTTTACCAAAATTTCTGGATAAGCTGATTCCTCTCACATTCTCAATTTCTTGACTTGCACGCTGGATTTCTTTCCAAGTATTATCCTCAGAACCGTCATTGACAAAGAGAATTTCTGCAGAAATCTTTTCCTTATTCAGCAGTTCTGAAATCGTATATGCCGCCTTTAATATCATTTTTTCTTCATTATAAGCAGGTATGACAATTGACAAGATTGGCATCATTTTCACTCTCTCGTAATCTTTGTAACCAAGAAGGACTAAATACATTCATTGCCATCCTTTATTAAAATTACACACACATTAATGGATCATTAAATACTGTATCAAGGACACTGCAACCCAATTATTACATGATTCCTTTTGTGGTGTTTTTTGTACCCGTATGCAAAGGCTGTTGCAATATTGGCAAATTCGATGTTTTGAATTAAATTCAAGTCATTATGCGGATCGATTCCATGTTTTTTCAATACAAATTCACCGACCATCTGCGGCATTCCGCCCTTGCGTTGGCCAAGGAATGTAGTACCTTTCAACATTTCCCAAGAAAACTCGTCAATTTTTTCCCGGGCAACTAAGAAAGTTCCATCTGTTTGTGTTAATTGAGCAAAGTTTTTAATTGGATCATTGGCTCCTTGGGCCGTTACATAAATGGAAGTTTCTGCTCCTACAAGGGCTATATCGATGCCGCCTGAAAGAAGGGCAGTCATTGTTTTATCTCCGCCTGGAATAGTAGAAAGTTCAATTTCAAGTCCTTCTTCTTCAAAAAATCTTCTCTTATTTAGGCTGGACATGGTCTTTTCCATGTCCAGTTTGCCATTTTCTTTAAGTTCATGGCAGCGAAAGTAAGCGTCGCCTGCATGGACAATTTTTCCAGTCCTCGTAGAGTTGTCCATCGCATGCCATGCTTCTCTTTTCCATCGGCAAAGACCCGTTCAATCGTTTCTTTGCGCTTATCATATATATTTCTATTGATCTCTGTATGTCTTAAGTGGTCGACTTCTTCCACATAGTGCTCCCAAATGTGGCGATGAATAAATTTAGTGTGATCTTTACTTTGGGTACACTTTTCTAAAAATGGGCACGTTTTACATATTTCCGGTTTCGAAGCGTACTGTCGATATCCTTCTCTTGTTGTTGTTCGGTATTCAAGAGTTTGGTTGTTTGGGCAGATATAACAATCATAATGCTCATCGTATACATATTCATACTTTTTAAAGAAACCGTCCTTTGTTCTAGGCCTTGTATATGGCATGACTGGACGAATCTCTTTATCCAATAGACTTTTCGCATTCGCTGGGGTTTTGTATCCGGCATCTACGGCTACTGCAGTTGGTTTGCCTACTTTTTCGATGACTTGTTCGAGTAATTGACCAAACACCTGACTATCATGAATATTCGCTCCCGTTACCTTGGTAGCTAAGACAAAGCCTTTTGCATCACAGGCGGTATGAAAAGAATAGGCAAACATCTTTACTATCAGGATCGGTTGTACTGACCTTTATTTCCTTGGTTTCTTCATTCTCTTTCGGGGGAAAGGGCTTTTTTCCATGGTTTTCACGGTCTTGGTTAATCTCTAACTCTAATTGCGCTTGATAGCTTTTTGTTTCTGCCCGGACAATTTTCTTATCGAACTTCTTTTTATTGGCGCTCGCTTTGACATGTGTTGAATCAATAAAGGCAACAGATGC
The DNA here is from genome assembly GCF_038593155.1 of Ureibacillus sp. FSL K6-8385. GTDB lineage: Bacteria > Bacillota > Bacilli > Bacillales_A > Planococcaceae > Ureibacillus > Ureibacillus terrenus. The sequence continues at coordinate 674,602 of NZ_CP151968.1, read as the reverse complement.
ATCCACTAATCCTTTATTCATCGCTTCTTTTAAAATACGATAAAAAATCTGTTCAAATAAATCAGTACCTTGAAAACGACGAACATAATTCTTGCCGAACGTTGAAAAATGAGGAATTTTCTCTGTGAAACCATATCCTAAGAACCATCGATACGCCACGTTGGTTTCAATTTCTTTGATCGTTTGACGCATGGATCGAATACCAAATAAATACTGCACAAAGACCATTTTAATGAGCACAACAGGATCAATACTAGGCCTTCCGTTATCTAGGCAATAGGTATCTTTGACAAGATCGTAAATAAAATCAAAGTCTATGGCTTGTTCAATCTTCCTTACCAAATGATCTTCTGGAACCAATTGATCAAGAGCCACCATTTCCAATTGATTTCGATTATTGTCAGTACGCTTCGATAACATCCTAAATTTCCCCCGTTAACCAAGAATTCTATCCCTATTATACAAAAAAAGCCTGTAGATTTGGCCACTAGTTTGGGACTTTGTCTACAAGCTGACATCATTTTCTCCAAAGAGAAAATGATGTTTTTTGATCTGTTATTAAAACTCTTTCAGCTGCCCCGATCATTTTTGGTTTATGTCCCAGCCTCAAATCTATGTTTCTATTTTCAGTTGAAAATGATGATGGCAATCACAAAGCTGTTTTTCTTTTCTTACGAAGCTTCTTTTTCTTCTTTTTTCTCTCTCCATAAACGGATTTTATAGAGAATCAGTACAAGGGTAGCCACTATTAAACCTTCTATCATTGGCAAGAATAAGGCAAAAAAGGTTAATAGAATACAGCCCAAAAATAGGAAAATATAAATAATTATATTTTTCCCCACGCTGAGTTTTTTAGCAAACCCCAGCTTGTACACGATGGCGGAAAGGATAAAAACAAGGAAAAAGATAATATATCCTGCCACTTGGTTATTCGGTGCATTTTCGTATACATAACGAGTAACTGCTGACATGCGGTTAAACACACGATCTGTGTCACTGATTGGTGCAGATGCCAAAATCAAACTAAACAGCTTCAAGTCGAACAACACCTTTCACATTCCCATGAAGAGAATTATTCTTGCTCGGCGTATTTTTGTTTTTTCGCCAATTTTTCTCTTTCACTTTTATTTAAAATTTGTTTTCTTAAACGGATGGATTGTGGTGTTACTTCCAAATATTCGTCATCATTCAAAAATTCCAATGCTTCTTCCAGTGTCAAAAGGCGCGGTTTTTTGATGACCGCTGTCTGATCTTTCGTTGCGGAACGGATATTCGTTTTTTGTTTTTGTTTTGTGATGTTGACGGCAAGGTCGTTCTCCCGGCTATTTTCCCCGACAATCATTCCTTCGTAAATATCCGTGCCCGGCTCTACAAATAGTGTACCACGATCTTCTATCTGCATCATACCATAAGTTGTCGCTTTTCCAGTTTCCATCGATACAAGAGCCCCGTTATGGCGGCCACCGACACGGCCAGGAACAACCGGTTGATAGCTGTCAAAGGAGTGGTTGATGATTCCGTACCCTTTGGTGATGGACATAAATTCCGTTGTATACCCGATCAATCCGCGGGATGGCACCATGAAAATGAGGCGGGTTTGTCCATTGCCGTTATTGATCATATCCACCATTTCGCCTTTGCGATTGCCCAATGATTCAATCACGGCACCCACATATTCTTCAGGAACATCCACTTGTACCCGTTCCACCGGTTCGCATTTGACTCCATCGATTTCTTTGATGATCACTTTCGGTTTTGAAACTTGCAATTCATATCCTTCGCGGCGCATATTTTCAATCAAGATGGATAAATGAAGCTCTCCTCTGCCGGAAACAATCCATGCATCCGGTGAATCGGTATCTTCCACCCGCAATGAAACATCCGTTTCCAATTGCTGTTTTAAACGTTCTTCCAGTTTGCGGGCAGTCACAAATTTCCCTTCGCGCCCCGCAAACGGAGAATCGTTCACAAGGAACGTCATCTGCAATGTAGGTTCATCAATGCGCAATGGAGGCAATGCTTCCTGATGATTGATATCACACACCGTTTCTCCCACATTGATATCATCCATACCGGAAACGGCAACGATATCGCCCGCGCTTGCTGATTGAATTTCTTCCCGTTTCAGGCCGGAGTAGCCCAACAATTTTGTTACCCGGTATTGTTTCACAGAGCCGTCCAATTTCATAAGTGCCACAGATTGTCCTACATGAATCGTTCCCCGGAAAATGCGTCCAATACCAATCCGGCCCACATACTCATTGTAATCAAGCATTGTTACCTGGAATTGCAACGGTTCATCCGAATTGTCCACTGGCGCAGGGATATGATCAATGATCGTATCAAATAGACATTGCATATTGTTTTCCTGTTTTGCCGGATCCGGATCAAGACTTGCCGTACCATTGACCGCTGAGGCATAAACCACAGGAAACTCCAATTGTTCTTCATCAGCGCCCAATTCGATGAATAGATCCAATACTTCATCGACCACTTCCAAAGGGCGGGCTGAATCTTTGTCGATTTTATTCACTACCACAATCGGCGTCAGTTTTTGTTCCAGCGCTTTTTTCAGAACGAAGCGCGTTTGGGGCATGCATCCTTCAAAGGCGTCGACAACGAGCAGCACTCCATCGACCATTTTCATGATCCGCTCTACTTCGCCTCCGAAATCGGCATGTCCAGGAGTATCCAAAATATTTATTTTTGTCCCTTTATAGTGAACGGCAGTATTTTTTGCTAAAATGGTAATACCGCGTTCACGCTCTATATCATTGGAATCCATTACCCGTTCTTCCACATGTTCATTTACGCGAAAAGTCCCGGACTGTTTTAATAATTGATCCACCAAGGTTGTTTTGCCATGGTCGACATGTGCAATAATGGCGATATTGCGAATATCTTCACGCAAGTTTTTCATACTTCCACTCCAATTTCTTTGTTCATAAGGTCAACTGTGTTATTATATCACAAGAACCTTAAAATTGTCCTTTTTTGAAAAATACATTTTACTATCCGGAACCGAAAAGGGGGGCATCAAATGAATATCGCGAAATTGGTTATGGCACTATTTTCCATCGCAGCGCTGCTATCCATGATTGCAATCGGCTATGCGATTGCCATCAAAAGCATTATTTCCATCATTGCCAGCATCATTGCGCTAGTGGCTGTCTTTGGAATCGGATTCAACATGAAAAAGAAATTCCGTGAAAAAGGGCTGCTATAACGGAAAGTGCTCGCCACTTGATGGCCGAGCACTTTTTTTTGCTTTTCAACCGCTTACCGGTTATTTGGAATGCTGTTTCTCCTCTTTCAATTCAATGTATTGATCCAGCAGCACTTGATGAATGGAAGGATTCGCAATCAGGAATGTATCTTGGGTTAATAGATTGACAGGTTCCCCTTTCAGATTCGAAACAGCCGCACCAACCTCCTGGGCGATTACCGTGCCGCCTCCGATATCCCATGGAGCCAATCTCATTGATAAATAGGCATCGAGTTTTCCGGTCACCACCAGGGCAATCTCCATCGCGGCCGAACCATAAGAACGGGTTCCCCGCACCGTCTTAATAAGCTTCGTAATTTTTTCATGATTGATTTTTCCGTTCGGAATCACCCAGCTTGAATTGATCCCAATGATCGCTTCCTCAATTGTCATAGGCTGCAATTTGCCAAGAGGCTGCTTTCCAAGAAATGCTCCTTCGCCGCGGATGGCGTATATGAGTTCATCCCTCATGACATCATATAAATATCCCAGTTTGCCGGCCCCATCTATAAAGAACCCGATCGAAATCATAAAATTGCGACCTTGTTTAATGAAGTTCATGGTGCCGTCGATCGGATCGATGATCCAAAGAGGGCCATCCAATGACCGGATTTTATCCCCCATCCCTTCTTCCCCTAAAATTTTATGGGACGGGTCCAAATTCTTTATTTTGTCCACAAAAAATTGTTCTATATTCCGATCGATATTCGTAACCAGATCATTGGCACTTGCTTTCGTTTCTATAATCAATTCCTTTGAAAAAGAATCGCGGATCTGTTCTCCGGCATCAAGAATTGTTTTTATTGCAAAATCATGTATTTTTTGTAAATTCATTTTTATAAAACCTACCTTCTATCAGAACAATCAAATCTTTCTATTCTATAATATTATTCCAAAATTCAGAATTTTCATAGTTAAAATATAGGAAGCTGCATTCCCATCCATAATAATTATTGTAACATGAATTTTATAAAAGGGCTCCCAGCCCCTTTAAATTGCAAAATATTTTTGAATCCTTAATTTTTTTCATTTCCTTGTTATTATTATATACTTTTTAAAAAGATTGCAAGAAAAAGGGGAGATTCAATAAGGATTTAAAAAAATTTCAAAAAAAAATCACTTGCTCAATAAGGAAAGCAAGTGATTCTAACGGAAGGGAATTTGTTTACGCATAAGCGTGCAAACCATTTAATTCATCCTGGATTTCTTTCAAACGTTTTTTGCATCTTTCCATTTCTTTTGTATCATTTTCTTGCATTGCGGAATATAAAGAAGCCAATTCATAATCCAACTCTAATCGTAAAGCGCGCTCATATTGCTTTTCAATATCTACTTTGCGGATAATTTTAATCATTTGTTTCATGCCCATCACTTTCCTTTCTTCTGATTTTTTGTCTCAAGGTGAAGTGCTGTTTGTTACAAAATTTTTCCCAAAAACCAAGAAAAATAAACATGTGATTGAAAAAGGAGGAAACAATTCATGGTTGATGTCAAGTGGACAAATGCCGATTTTGATGTTTTTACCATTGACGGTTTAGAACGCCGAATGGATGCATTAAAATCCATCGTCCGTCCAAAATTTCAAGCGCTTGGCGAATATTTTGCCGGATATTTCAGTGCCAAAACCGGCGAGGAATTTTTTGCCCATATTGCCAAACATGCAAGAAGGACAGTCAATCCGCCAAATGATTCCTGGGTGGCATTTGCTCCGTATAAACGGGGATACAAATCGCTTCCTCATTTTCAAATTGGGCTTACAAATCAACATTTATTCATGGTTGCTGCAATTATTTATGAAGCTCCACAAAAATCTTCCATGGCGGAACGTTTGCTGGGATCATTGGATTCTTTTCGCAAGTTGCCTGGGGATTTCATTATTTCGGGCGATCATACTTCTCCTGATGCCATTCCTTTGGGGGATGCATTGGACCATCAATTGGAAAAGCTGCTGATTCGTCTGAGGGATGTCAAAAAAGGAGAATTTCTGGTTGGACGTCATATTCCACGTGAACAATGCATAAATCTAACTTCGGAAGAGTTTTTAAAATTGGCTGAAAATACGTTCGATGCTCTTCTGCCTATTTACGACATCATGATTGGAAGAAATTGAGAATTTTATTGGAATTTCTTTGTTTTCATTCCTTTATTTTAATCCATTGGGAAATCGTTTATTTCCTGCTATATGTTGTATAATTAATATGCTCAAAGCGGCGGTAAACATTACAGTTTTCCTTTGTTTTTTTTCCTCGGGACGACTTCTATTCAACTTTCCGCCATCATAAAATTTCCTTTTGGAACAGAAAAAGGAGCATGATGATATGCTCCTTTTTTTTTTCGCCTTTATTCCGTTTTAAAAGAAATCCAATCACCGTCTTTCAATTCCCTCGCCTGTTTCACTACCGGATAGCTGGCATATCCGCTGACCTCTTCAAACTCGCGGAACAGCGTCTTTTCTTCCGCTTTCGAAGGAACGATTTTTTTGAAACGCCGATACTTTTCAATTATCTCTTCCCTCTTGATTCCTTTTTCGTAGGCCTGTTCAATCCCTTCAAAAAATTTTACGACCGTAATAATTTCCTCCGCCGTCCAATCCGGAGAAATAGGATATGCATATTGCATTGTCTGAACCTCACTTTGTATAGTTTTTCTTATCTTCCCCACTTTGAGCGTATTTCTTCCGCCTGCCGGATCATCCGGTCAAACAATTCTTTCACCGTCGGGACATCTTTGATGAGTCCGGCAACTTGGCCTGCCCAGCCAAAGCCGTTTTGAATATCCCCATCATAAATGAAACGTTTATTTGCCTCTCCGCTAATATATTCTTTCAACGCTTCGTATGTTGGGTTTTCCTTTTCAATCTGCAAAATCTTTTCGGTATACTCGGTTTTCAATGCCCGGGCAGGAGTGCCAAGGGAACGCTTAATGACCGTTGTATCCGTTTCGGAACTCTTTAAGAGGGCCTCAATATATGCAGGGGATGCATGGACGCACTCTTTCGTTGCGATGAATCTGGTACCCATTTCAATTCCTTCCGCCCCCAAAGCCAGAGCAGCCATCAGGCCCCGTCCATCTCCAATTCCTCCTGAAGCGATGACCGGAATGGACACGCTGTCCACGACTTGCGGAACGAGCACCATTGTCCCGACATCATCCCGTCCCAAATGGCCGCCGCCTTCCTGCCCTACAACCATCACCGCATCGGCGCCAAGTTCTTCGGCTTTTTGGGCTTGTCTGCGCGCCGCCACTAATACTAACTTTTTCACATCCACTCCTTCAAGCAATTTGAACATCGGCGCCGGATTGCCTCCGGTCATGGAAATGACCGGCACTTTTTCTTCAATCGCCACTTCCACCATCGGCTCATATCCTTTGCCATAATTGCCGAAAGCAAAATTCACTCCAAAAGGTTTATCGGTCTTTTCTCTTGTTTTCCGGATTTCTTCCCTTAATTGTTCGGGGGATTCCAAAGTGAGCGCTGTAATTTGCCCGAGTCCCCCGGCATTTGATACGGCTGCCGCCAAATCCGAATAGGCCAAGTAGGCGAGTCCTCCCTGGATGATTGGATATTGTATTCCCAACAATTTCGTGATTCTTGTCTCCCAATTCATCATGCCCATCTCCTTTTTATCATATTGATAAAATAGTTCTTCAATAAAACCTGAATTTCCTTTAAATTTATATAGCAAGTACAGCCCATAGATGCTATAATTTTTTTGTTTTATAAAAATGATAACAAAAGCGAGGTGGTACCTGCGTTGTCACAGTTAGAGACTCCTCTGTTCGACGCATTGCTCAAACATCGAAACAGACATCCGATCCAATTCCATATCCCTGGACACAAAAAAGGGCAAGGAATGGACCCTGCTTTCAGAGAATTCGTTGGAGACAACGTTTTATCAATCGATTTGATCAACATTGCCCCACTAGATGACCTGCATTCGCCAAAGGGCGCGATCAAAGCGGCGCAAGAACTCGCCGCGCAAGCCTTTGGTGCTGACCATACATTTTTTTCTGTACAAGGAACTAGTGGTGCTATTATGGCGATGATCATGTCTGTCGTCGGTCCAGGAGATAAAATTTTGGTACCACGCAATGTCCATAAATCCACTATGTCAGCCATCATCCTTTCCGGGGCGATTCCGATTTTCATTTATCCGGAAGTGGATGAAGAATATGGAATCACTCACGGAATTAGTGCCGAATCGGTCGAAAAGGCGATCAACACATACCCAGATGCGAAAGCTTTGCTTGTGATCAATCCGACATATTATGGATTTGCTGCCGACTTGAAGCGCATTGTCGATATTGCGCATTCAGCTAATATACCGGTCATCGTTGATGAAGCCCACGGAATCCACTTGAAGTTTCATGATGCACTTCCCATCTCGGCAATGGAAGCTGGGGCAGATATGGCTGCAACAAGCGTACATAAGCTGGGGGGATCATTGACGCAAAGCTCCGTTTTAAACGTCCGGGAAGGGCTTGTAAGCGTCAATCGGGTGCAATCTGTATTATCGATGTTGACAACGACATCAACCTCATATCCGCTGCTTGCATCCCTAGATTGCGCCAGAAGACAATTGGCCGTCCATGGCCATGAATTGATCGACAACACAATTCGGCTTGCAAAGGAAGCCAGAAAACGGATCAAGAAAATTCCGCATTTGAAGGTGGCGGGAAGAGAGAGGCTCCATTCATCCGCAACCTACGACATGGACCCTACCAAGCTATTGATCAGCGTAAAAGATTTGGGCATTACGGGCCATCAGGCGGAGGAATGGCTGCGGCAAAACGCCAACATCGAAGTCGAGCTTTCGGACCTTTACAACATCCTTTGCATCATCACGTTCGGAGATACAAAAAAAGAAGTGAATTTGCTTGTGAATGCGTTGCAGCGCATGTCCCAAGCCTTTGATTCGGAAGCATGCATAAAGGAAACGGAAGTAAATGTTCCGGATATACCCGCTCTTGCCATGACGCCAAGGGATGCCTTTTATTCCAGCACGGAAGTGATTCCTTTTAAAGATTCAGCGGGTTATATTTGTGCGGAATTTATCATGGTCTATCCGCCCGGCATTCCGATTTTCATTCCTGGAGAAGTCATTACGGAAGAAAATATCAGGTACATTCAAATGAACATTGAAGCGGGGCTTCCGGTGCAGGGACCTGAAGATGCGAGCCTGAATACGATCCGGGTCATAAAAGAAAGAAAGCCGATTTATTAGTTTAATATATCCATGCAAGAAACCGGGAACAACCGGCAATAAAGGGGAATCCGGACCTGATCGGATTCCCTTTTTTCATTGAATCAATGAAAAGCGTGGTAATTTTCAATGGACTTCCCCCTTGGGCAAAAAAGCTACCTCGTCGAAAGGCTGCTTTTTGAAGATGGTTTAGGTCTCAATGAATGAACCCTATTGAAACGGCCGTTTTCTGGTTGAACGGCGTTTCCGCACCTAATCGGCACAGATTCTTACATCAATAGATATACGAATAATGGGCAGAAAATCGCACCGGCTACCGCACTGAGCCCCATTGACAGGGAACCGATCGACAAATCAAGTTCGCCATAATCGACCAGCTTTGCCGTACCGACCCCGTGGCTGGCGCTCCCCATCGCAATTCCCCGGCTGATCGGGGACTCAATTTTTCCAAGGGTGAAGACCACCGAACCAAGAAGGGCACCTGTAAATCCTGCAATCAATACCAATACGGCGGTCAGCGGCGGAATCCCGCCAATGGTTTCGCTTACATGCATTGCTACAGGTGTGGTAATCGATTTAGGCAATGCGGTCAATATGTATTCTTTGTCGATTTTAAATACGACCAACAGCGAATATACGCTCAATAGCCCGCTTACCATCGCGATGACTATCCCTGATAGAATCGTATATTTATATTTCACCACTTTATCCCATTGATTGTACAATGGGTAAGCCAGCGCCACAACAGCGGGTCCGAGCAAATGCTGAAGGTACCGCCCCCCCTTCATGTAGGTGTCAAAAGGAATATTCAACAGCAACAGACCGCTGATGATGATGATGCTTGAAGTCAAAATCGGCATGAGCAACGGAGAGGGATATCGGGTATATAATTTTCTCATCAACAAGAATATAATAACCGTACTAATGATGGATACACTTGCCTGCATGCTCCGCTTCCCCCTTTTCCTTCTTTTCTTTCATCTCCAATTCTTTTTTCTCGATCCACTGGGAAATTATGCCCGTCGTTAGCAGCACAAACAGCGTACTGATAATCACCGATGCCAAAAGCAAAGTTCCGGATACGGAAATCAGCTGTGGATAATCAATAATTCCGATAATCGGAGGGATAAAAAATAAAGTCATAAAGGCGATTAAGAAATTGGCGCCCTCTTTTATATAATCCACCTTGATCCATTTGAAATGCAAACAAATAAACAAAAGCACCATTCCGATGATGCTTGCAGGCAATGGAAGGTGGGTGATGTCCACAATCAATACCCCTGCGTAGTAAAAAATATACAAAAGCAAAACCTGAGCGACAATCCGGATCACTTTCATACATGAACGGAAAAAGTTCATCTTTTTCCAAAACTCACCTCCCGTATCCGTTATTTTATACTTGTGACAAACTGTTGTCTATCTTTTGTTTTCGAAAAATCGGAAGAATTCGAATTTTGAAGATGGATTTGAAGTTTTCATAGATAAATAAAAAAGAATTCGCCGCTGTGGCGAATTCTTTTTTTGAATCAGTCCTCTTCAATTTCAACACGATTCTTTTTCAACATTTTGGATAATACTTCGTAGACGATCGGCACCACAATCAGTGTCAGCATGGTTGAACTGAACAGACCGCCGATGACGCAAATGCCCAAGTCTCTTGAAATCATGCTTGTTCCTTCAGCGCCTATCGCAAGCGGAATTAATGCTCCGATTGTTGCGATGGCTGTCATCAAAATCGGACGCAAGCGAGTGGCACCTGCTTCCAGTATTGCCTCACGCATCGGCATGCCGGTACGTTCCATGTTGATAATCCGGTCCACCAATACAACGGCATTCGTTACAACAATACCGATCAACATGAGCATTCCCATCATCACCGATACGGAAATCGTTTCTCCCGTAATCCAAAGGCCGACCAACGAACCGATTACGGTAAACGGCAATGAGAAAAGGATGACAAATGGAGCCAAACCTTCACCAAATGTCACGACAAGGATGAAGTAAACGATACCTACTGCGACGATCATCGCAAACCCTAATTGTGTAAAGGCTTCTTTCATATCGGCTGTAACGCCTTCTTCCCCGAGTTCAACCCCTTTTGGAAGCTCAAGCTTTTGAATTTTTTCATCAACTTCCGATGAGGCTTTTGTTACGTCTTTACTTGTTACCGTACCGGATACGGTCGCGTACAATTGTCCCTTGCTGCGGGATATTGTATTGGAAACCGTGCCTTTTTCCACTTCGACGATATCTTTTAGTTGCACAGGGGCGCCTGTAGCGGACGGCACAGGTTGATTCAATAATTCATCAAAGGATGGAGCCAGGTTGACATTCCGTTTCACAACAACATCAATTTCGGTTCCGTCTTTTTTGAGAGTTGTCAACACTTCATCCTGCTTATTAGGATTCAGCATCATCGCCAGTTGGCCTGCTGTCAAGCCATACTGCAACAGTGTTTGTTGGTTCACTTTTAATGTGAATTCATCATAGCGCTCTGATAGTGTCGTATCTACATCTTTTAAATTTCCGGACTCTTTCATGATGCTTTCGATGTCGGAAACAACTTTTTCGATTTTATCCAAGTCTTCGCCATAAACGGTATAGCTTAATTCGTTGTTGGCCAACGACATATTGAAGTTTTGGTTAACCCATTTACCGGATTGATTTAAACCTTCAATATATTTGACGATTTCATCCTGTACTTCATCGAAGTTTTCGGTTTCATCGTCAAAAATGACATACATCAGTGCTCCGTCAGTTCCCATCATGCCCATCATGGCCATCATGGCTCCGCCGCTGCCTCCGATGGATACTTGAACGATTTCCACATCATCGCGGGCCAGCAATTTATCTTCAACGACTTTTACATTTTCCAATGTTTTTTCCCGTGTCTCACCAGGCTCAGGCGTATAAGTGAGATACATGACTTTTTCCTGATCAGTGGATAGGAAACTGAACCCGATGACCGGAATCAAGAATAAACTTCCTACCAGCAGGGCAATTGCAACCAGCGATGCAATGGCTTTATGATCCAATGACCAGCGCAATACTCGTTTATACCAGGATGCCAAGGTACTTGGTTTGGAATGTTTGATTTTTCCGCCTTTCCTGTCGCCGTACAATTGTTTCTTAAATAGCGTATGGGAAAGGGACGGAACGACGGTAATAGCCACCAGCAAAGATGCCAGCAGGGCGAATGCCATTGTCAAAGCGAATGGCGTAAATAGTTCGCCTACCATGCCACCCACTAATACAAGAGGCGCAAAAACGGCAATCGTTACAAGCGTGGAGGCCAAAATCGGCTTAAACATTTCGATCGTTGCCGAACGGATTAACGCGCGGCCCTTCAATTTTTCGTCTTTCAGGTGCAGTCGTCTGTAGATATTTTCCACGACGACAATCGAGTCGTCAATCACCCGTCCAATAGCGACGGTCATCGCGCCAAGGGTCATAATATTCAACGTAATATCCATTTGGTGCAGAATCGTAAATGCGATCATCAGCGATAATGGAATAGATATCACGGAGATGATCGTCGATTTAATATCCCTTAAGAACAACAAGATGATGATAATCGCAAATCCGGCACCGTATAATGCCTTTCCTAGCATCGTCGAAATGGATTCTTCGATCGGTTCCCCCTGGTCTAGGGTTACATCGATATGCAATCCGTCATATTTTTCTTCCAGTTCTTTGATGATATCTTTCGCTTCATTGACCACTTCAACCGTATTGGCTTCCTGTCCCTTTACAATCTGGATGCCGATGGCTTCTTTTCCGTTCGTGCGGGAAACGGATTCAACTTCTCCCACCAATTCCACTTTCGCAATATCGCCCAATGTCACAAAAGGCATCGGATGTTGGGCGGTAGGCGTAACCGGAATCATCAAATTTTTCAGCTCATCAACGGTTGTAAATTTTCCGTCCACCACAACGGATTGCTCTTTGTCTTCAAACGGATATAGACCGAGCGGAGCTTTCAAGTCGCTCGCTTGGATCATTTGTTTCACATCATCTTCCGTTATGCCCAATGAAGCCATTTTTCCTTCGTCATATTCGATTTCGACTTTATTCACATGCTGGCCGGATATCGAAACGGAAGAAACGCCATCAATGCCTTCCAGCTTAGGCACAATGACCTCTTCGACAGTGGAAGTCAATTCGGCGATATCTTCTTTGTCGCTTGAAACGCTCAACGCCAATATCGGGAAGGTGTTTACGGTAAATCTGGCAATTGTCGGTTTTTCCGCCGTATCCGGGAATGTCATGCCATCAATAACGGAACGCAGCTCCCGCTCCGCGTCGATCATGTCCGTTCCATATTCATATTCGACCTGTACGCTGGACATGTTCGCATAGGATGTTGAATAAACGCCCACGACTTTCTTTAAGTTTTGCACAGCCTTTTCCAAAGGAATTGAAATATCATTCATGGCCTGTTCAGGTGTCGCACCCGGATAGACGGTCATGACACTGATATACGGTATGGAAATGTCGGGAATGGTCTCTTTGTTCATCCGGGAAGTGGAGTAAATCCCAGTGGCCATTAGAATGATGGCCAACAACCAAACAGCCAGCTTATTTTTGATGACGAAATTCACTAATCCATTCAATTCGAACCCACCTTTTTTGACTAATCGGTCACATTTTATTATAATAATTGACCAAAAGGTCACTGTCAATGAACCAGGAATATTTCTTTCATGTCCGGAGGAGATTTTGTGTCAAAGAAAAACATAATCATGGAAAAAGCGATTGAACTTTTTTCGAAAAAAGGCGTTGAATCGACGTCCATTCAAGATATCACGGAAGCATGCGGGATTTCGAAAGGCGCCTTTTATCTCAGTTTTAAATCAAAAGATGATTTATTGGTGGAAATAACCGATTATTTCATAAAAAAATTTATTGCTGTCCAAAACAAAATTTTGGATGACAACATTCCAGTCGATGAAAAATTGCCAAAGTTTTTTTATTTTAATTTCAAACTTTTGGAAGAGCATTATTCCTTCATTTCCATGTGTATGCGCGAAAATTTCCAGCCGATGAACAATGAAGTCATTAAAAAAATAAAAGAATTTAACGCCATTCAGCATGAAGCGTTGTTATCCATCATCCATCAAACCTATGGAAACAGGGGCGAACAATTAAAATATGATTTACTATTAGTTGTTCGTGGTTTATTGGTCAGTTATACCGAATTTATTACGACGCATCCCCAAAAATATAATTTGGAGCGTCTTGCCGATTGCCTTGCCGAAAAAGTGAACATAATCGCCGAACATAGCAAACTGCATTTTGTTACCGAACAGCTGTGGAATTCAATAAGTTATGCCCATATTGAAGAAATGGTATCAAAAGAGTATATTTTATCTTTACTTGAACAATTGGACGGCCAATATAAAGAAATGCCGTTAATTGAGGAATCGATTGCTCTATTGATGGAAGAAATGAAAAAAGAAAGACCGAGACTGGCCATCCTGAACGGTCTTGTTTCCAACCTGGAAAACCTTGAAGACTTTTCATTGGTTGTTTTTCTCCTTAAACAATACGTTTTGAATCTTCAAACGGTTTCATAAATACAAAAAAAGGAGCAATCGCGCAGATTGCTCCTTTTTGTCCAATTTATTTATTTTGCGATGATATGGATCGGATTTCCTAAAAGGACTTCCGCAGTTTCCATTACGATTTCGCCTAATGTTGGATGCGGATGGATTGTTAGAGCGATATCTTCGGCAGTCATACCGCCTTCGATCGCCAAGCAGATTTCCGAAATCATGTCGGATGCACCCGCTCCAACGATTTGTCCACCGATGATAAGGCCGTCTTCTTTGCGCGCCACAAGTTTCACGAAGCCTTCCGGTTGATTTAGCGCCAATGCCCGGCCGTTTGCCGCAAACGGGAACTTCGCCACTTTCACATCGATTCCTTCGGCTTTCGCCTGTTCCTCTGTATATCCGACAGAAGCCATTTCCGGATCTGTGAAGCATACAGCCGGAATCGCCAAGTAGTCCACAACGGATTTATGTCCTGCAATCGCTTCAGCAGCCACTTTTCCTTCATAGGAAGCTTTGTGGGCAAGTTGCGGACCAGGAACGATGTCGCCAATCGCATAAATGTTTGGAATGTTAGTGCGGCATTGTTTGTCCACTTTGATAAGTCCTCTTTCAGCGAACTCGATGCCGATTTGTTCAAGACCAAGTTCATCTGTGTTCGGTCTGCGTCCAACTGTTACAAGCACATAATCCGCTTCAACTTTCTTTTCTTCGCCGTTTACTTCGTAAGTGACAATGACCCCGTTTTCAGTTTCTTCCACGCCTTTGGCAAGAGCGTTCACTTCGATTGTCACGCCTTTTTTCTTGAGGCCTTTTTTCACGATTTGCGTCATTTGTTTTTCAAATCCGGCCAAGATATCGCTTGCGCCTTCCAAGATGACAACTTCCGTACCGAATGTTGCGTAGGCAGTGCCCAATTCCGTACCGATGTATCCGCCGCCGATGACAACCAATTTTTTAGGCAATTCTTTTAAATTCAATGCGCCAGTGGAGTTCAATACGCGGTCAGAATATTTGAACGCCGGAATTTCCACAGGACGGGAACCAGTCGCAAGAATGGCGTTTTTAAATTTGTATGTTTGGGCCTGATCGCCATTCACGACGCGGACCGTATTGGCGTCAACGAAATATGCTTCCCCTTTGACAACGTCGATTTTATTTCCTTTTAATAGTCCGGCTACCCCGCCTGTCAATTTTTTCACAACACTGTCTTTGAACGCTTGCACTTTTGAAAAATCAAGTTTTACATCAGAAGCGATGACACCCATATCTTCTGAATGTTTCGCCTGTTCATAGCGATGTGCGACGGAAATTAACGCTTTGGAAGGGATACATCCGACGTTCAGGCATACGCCGCCCACTTCATTTTTTTCCACAACCGTTACTTTTTGCCCGGTTTGCGCCGCGCGAATTGCCGCAACATACCCGCCCGGACCTGCTCCAACTACAAGTGTGTCGATTTCGATTGGAAAATCTCCTACTACCATCTGTTACGCCTCCATTAATAAAAGTTCTGGATCACTGATTAGTCGTTTTAAATAATTTAATGCATTTTGAGCCAATGCCCCATCGATCAAACGATGATCAAAGCTCAATGATAATGCTAACATAGGTGCTGCTATAATTTCACCTTCTTTTATTATAGGCTTTTCTGAAATTCTTCCAAGTCCTAAAATTGCTATTTCTGGATGATTAATCACCGGAGTAAACCATTGGCCTCCCGCAGACCCTATATTAGTAATGGACATCGATCCGCCTTTCATTTCATTTGGAGCCAATTTTCCTTCCCGGGCTTTTGTTGCAAGTTCGTTTATTTCTTTCGCAAGCGCAAAAATGGATTTTTTATCGGCATGTTTGATTACCGGAACAAGGAGTCCCCTTTCAGTATCTGCAGCAATTCCTACATTATAGTAATGTTTTTGAATAATTTCTTGCGTCTCGTCATCAAAAGAACGGTTGAATTCCGGAAATTCCCTCAACATCGCCACCAGCGCTTTTACGACGTAAGGCAAATACGTCAACTTGATTCCTTTTTCCGCCGCAATGTCCTTGAACTTTTTGCGGTGCGCAACAAGTTTGGTTACATCCACTTCGTCCATCAATGTTACATGAGGAGCTGTATGTTTGGAATGAACCATCGCTTTTGCAATCGCTTTGCGGATTCCAGAAATTTTCTCTCTTGTTTCAGGGAATTCCCCTTCCAATACCGGAACTTGTGGCGCTGCCGCCACTTCTTGCTTCTCAGCGGAAACTTCCGAAACCTCCTGGGCTTTCTGTTTGCCTTCGATATAACGAATAATATCTTCTTTTAAAATGCGTCCATTTTTGCCGCTGCCTTCAACCAGCCGGATGTCGACGCCGTGTTCCCGCGCAAACTTGCGGACAGAAGGCATTGCTTTGACCCGGGTGGCCACCTCTTCTTTCGCCGATTGAGGAACCACTTCTTTCGCTGTCCGAACCGCTTTCTCTTTGACAACGTCCACCTTTCCGTCTTCGGCCGCCCGTTGGACTTGCGCTTCCGTTTTTTTCGTTTCCTCTTCCACGTGCGCGTCGCCTTTGAACTGCATGTTTTCATAACCAGGGGCATCGAACCGGATGAGCACATCCCCGACGACCGCGACATTTCCTTCTTCAACCAAAATCTCTTCTACTTTCCCGTTGACAGGGGAAGGGATTTCCACAACCGCTTTATCATTTTGTATTTCACATAAGATATCGTCCTCTTTTACCTCATCTCCCGGTTTTACGAACCATTTCACGATTTCGCCTTCGTGGATCCCTTCGCCGATATCCGGCATACGAAATTCAAACGCCATTATGTTCACCCTTTCACCGATTAGAATGTTAAAACTTTTTTCGCTGTTTCGATAATGTCTTTGTAATTCGGCAACCAAACATTTTCAGCTTGCGGGAACGGATAAACCGTATCCGGCGCCGCTACCCGGAGCACAGGAGCTTCCAGGCTTAACACGGCTCTTTCCATAATTTCCGCCACGACATTTGCCGCAATTCCAGCCTGTTTTTGAGCTTCCTGGACGACGATTGCCCGATTCGTTTTTTCGACAGAAGCTATGATCGTTTCTATATCAAGCGGCTGCACTGTGCGGAGATCCACCACTTCCACCGAGTATCCTTCTTTCTCCAATTCTTCTGCCGCTCTTAGACTTTCATGCACCATGAGCCCATACGCAAAAATCGATAAATCTTTACCTTCCCGTTTTACATCCGCTTTCCCGATCGGAATTGTATATTCACCCTCCGGCACTTCCTGACGGAAAGATCGATAGAGTTTTAGATGCTCCAAAAAGATGACCGGATCATTGTCGCGGATTGCTGAAATCAATAATCCTTTTGCATCGTAAGGAGTCGAAGGAATGACCACTTTCAATCCAGGTTGTTGGGCCATCAAACCTTCCAAACTATCAGAGTGCATTTCAGGAGTATGCACTCCGCCTCCAAATGGAGAACGGATTGTAATCGGCATATTGAACGTACCGCCTGTGCGATAACGGTAACGGGCCATTTGGCCGCTGATGGAATCCATCACTTCATAGACGAACCCGAAGAATTGTATTTCCGGCACCGGACGAAATCCTTGCAAAGCCAGTCCAATCGCAAGACCTCCGATTCCGGATTCGGCAAGCGGAGTATCGAATACCCGGTCGACGCCAAATTCCTTTTGCAATCCTTCCGTTGCCCGGAACACCCCGCCGTTGACGCCGACGTCTTCCCCGAACACCAATACATTTTCATCATTTTTCAATTCTATTCTTAACGCATCTGTTATCGCCTGTATCATCGTCATTTGTGCCATAGGTTATTTCAGCTCCTTCGCTTTATAAATTTCATATTGCTCCTGCAAATTGAAAGGCAGCTCCTCATGCATGATGGAAATCAAATCCGTCACTTTTTGTTTTGGAACTTCATCCGCCTTCTTAATGGCTTCTTTTATATCGCTTTTCGCTCTTTCAATGACTTCCGTCTCTTTTTCTTCAGACCAGAGCCCTTTGCCTTCCAGATATTTGCGGAAACGCACAATCGGGTCTTTCTTTGCCCATTCATTGTCAATATCTTCGGTACGATAACGCGTCGGATCGTCCCCGGACATTGTATGAGGACCGAATCGGTAGCACACGGTTTCGATCAATGTCGGCCCTTCGCCGACCACCGCGCGCTCCCGGGCATTTTTTGTCGCCACATAAACCGCCAACGGATCCATTCCATCGACTTGCACACACGGGATGCCCGCCGCCAAACCTTTTTGCGCAAGAGTTTTGGCGGCCGTTTGAATTTCACGCGGTGTGGAGATTGCATATTGGTTATTTTGAATGAAGAAAATGGCTGGTACCTTAAAGGCTCCCGCAAAGTTGATCCCTTCATAGAAATCGCCCTGGGATGAACCGCCGTCTCCTGTATATGTCACAGCGACATTTTTTCCTCCCCGTTTCTTGATGCCCAATGCAACCCCTGCCGTTTGAATGTATTGGGCGCCGATAATGATTTGAGGAGGTACGATATTTAATCCTTCCGGAATCTGGTTCCCTACAAAATGACCGCGGCTGAATAAGAATGCTTTCCATAACGGCAATCCATGCCAAATGATTTGAGGAATATCTCTGTAGCCCGGCAAAATCCAATCGTCTTTTTCCAATGCAAAGTGGGAAGCTAATTGAGAAGCTTCCTGCCCCGCAGTCGGGGCATAAAACCCGAGGCGCCCCTGCCGGTTAAGGGAGATGCAGCGCTGGTCCAAAATTCTTGTATAAACCATGCGGGACATCAGTTCCACCAAATCTTCATCCGATAATTTCGGATCATATTCTTCGTTGACGATTTCCCCGTCTTCGTTCAATATCTGAAACATTTCAAATTTGCTTTCTACTTCTTCCAACACGCCTTTTGGATCAAAAACTTTCCCGCTCATAAAACAACTCTCCTTTATCTGTATTAATTTAAACGTTCTCAAAACTGATACAACCTATGGTTAATTACAGTATATACCACTGTCACAAATCGGTCAATTATTGTTTTTTCTTTAAAAATCAAAATTATTCTGACTCACTCAGGAAGAAACAATACAAAACCTGTTATAACACAAAAACTAATTGTATTATAACAGTTAATATTTTAATCAAAATGTTCATATTATGTTCGCAAAATAATTTCCATATCCGAATACATTATCCCCTATAGATGACGCATAATATTCAATGATACTTTTAGTTAGAAAAAGAAAATGACATGTGATATTTTTATATTGGAAAACTTTAATTGATAGAGAAGTTGAAAGGGAGTAAAAAATGATTTTAATGAAAGACATTGTCCGGGAAGGACATCCTGCTTTGAGAACACGGGCAGAAGAAATGAAATTCCCGCTAACGGATGAAGAACGTAAACTTGCAGAAGACATGCTGCAGTTTTTAAAAAATAGCCAAGATCCGGAAATTGCAGAAAAATACGGATTGCGCTCTGGAATCGGACTGGCGGCAAACCAGGTAAATTGCCTGAAAAGAATGTTTGCCATGCATTTGGAAGATGAAAATGGCGAACTGTTAAGCTTTGTCGCCATCAACCCGAAAATCGTCAGCCATTCCGCCGAAAAAACCTACTTGCCTCAAGGGGAAGGCTGCTTATCAGTAGACCGGAACGTGCCAGGCTATGTGCCGCGCTACGCAAGAATCACTGTAAAATTTTATACAGTTGACGGCGAAGAGAGAAAAATGCGCCTAAAAGGTCTGCCGGCCATCTGTTTCCAACACGAACTGGACCATTTAAATGGCGTCATGTTTTACGACCATATCAATAAAGAAGATCCTTTCGCCCCTATTCCGAATGCTTTTCCTTTGGAAACGGAAAAGCAAGAATAAAAACCCCGATGGCACTTGCTTAAAAATGCAGTGCCACCGGGGTTTTAATTTTTAATAGGATAAGAGAATCGGAACCGGAGAAAAGTTAAGAAATGTTAATTCTTCATGACAAACACCGGGTCAAAAAAGGATAGGATGCATATTCATAGATTAAATAATGTCCAATTGTTTCATCACTTTTGCCAATCCATCGTCATCTACGTGGCCGCCGACAACATCCGCCACTTCTTTGACCTGCTCTTTGGCATTTCCCATCGCAACACCGATGCCTGCCGCCTGGAGCATTTCAATATCGTTCAAACCGTCGCCAAAGGCAATCGCATTTTCAATAGGGACATCCATTTTTTCCAATACTTTCTGAATCCCTCTTGCCTTTGAGCCGTTTTTTGGAAGAATGTCACAGGAATACGGGTGCCAGCGGACGAATTTCACATTGGAAAATGTCTGGTGATAAATGGTTTCTTCATTTTCTTCCATAAAAATCAAAGTTTGGTATACCACATTGTCTTTATAAAAATGCGGATTGATCTTCGGATAAGGATAGCGCAACGACTTTAAACTTTCTTCAATTTTCTTGTTCCCGGGAGCCGTCGCAATCATTTTCCGATCATCGATAAATACGGCAGGATGATTGCGCTCTGAACCGAATTCAAGAATTTTGGATAAATCTTCTTTCGGAACACTATCCGTAAAAATTACTTCATTTTTATAAACCACATATTGCCCGTTAAAAGTGACAAATGTATCAATCTCCAATTCTTTTAAAATCGGCTGAATCATAAACGGTGCCCGACCTGTGGCGATCGCAACCTCATAGCCGTTCCGTTTAGCCTTGAAAATCGCTTCCTTCGCAGACGGAGGCAGTTGTTTCTTGCTGTTGTACAGCGTGCCATCCACGTCAAAAAACAGTACTTTCTTCATCCCCACTTACCCTTCCAATGCATATTTATATGTAAACGAAAAATACTTTACATATATATCATTCTACTTTATACTTTTAATAAGGAGTGATGTGCCATGTTAAAAAGACTCAAAAAGAAACTTTTGAGACGTCTTAATGGCATCCTCGGCAAAAAATCCATCGCTTGAGCCCTTCCGGAAATGAAGGGCTTTTCTTTATTTTAAAAGATTCCCATGATAATATAAAAGAAAATGCATTTGTCTATCAGGAAATATTCCATTTATCAATATGTATTTTACAATCAAAAAACCGCCACTTCACGCAAATGGTGATCCTGAGAAAATCATTTGCGTTATAATATATAAATTAATTGATTATATTCGTAAAAAGTGGAAAAATAATAAATGCAGAAAATGTACGGTTAGAAGGAGAGAAAAAATGATTTACAAAGTGTATTATCAAGAAAATCCAGATGAAGTGCCAATTCGCGAAAACACAAAAAGCCTGTACCTGGAAGCCAATTCTGAACGAGAAGTCCGCGAATATTTAAAGGACCGCCACATTTTGATTGAATACATTCAATTATTAGAGGGCAATTATTTAGAATATGAAAAAAATAGCCCGAATTTCCGTTTGGAGAATGCGTAAACTTTATGAAGTTTGTGAAGAATGACCAAACTGCCGTTTTTGCTCTCGGCGGACTGGGCGAAATCGGTAAGAATACGTACTGTGTACAGTTTCAAGACGAAATCATCATCATCGATGCGGGCATCAAGTTTCCTGAAGACGATCTTTTAGGAATCGATTACGTAATTCCTGACTACACTTACTTAGTTCGGAATGCCGATAAAATTAAAGGATTATTCATCACCCACGGCCATGAAGACCACATTGGCGGAGTACCATATCTGCTGCGGAAAGTAAATGTTCCGGTGTACGGTGGAAAGCTTGCGATCGGGCTTTTGCGGAACAAATTGGAAGAACACGGATTACTTCGACAAGCAAAGTTGATTGAAATTAAAGAAGACGACGTCATCAAATTCCGAAAAACGTCTGTAACCTTCTTCAGGACAACCCACAGTATTCCGGATGCATACGGAATTGTCGTAAAAACGCCTCCTGGAAATATCGTTCATACCGGCGACTTCAAATTTGACTTTACTCCGGTAGGCGAACCCGCAAATTTGACGAAAATGGCCGAAATCGGCCGGGATGGAGTGCTTTGCTTATTGTCGGACAGCACAAACGCTGAAGTTCCCAACTTTACGATGTCGGAACGGAAAGTTGGCGAAAGCATCCACGACATTTTCCGCAAAGTGGAAGGACGCATCATTTTCGCAACGTTCGCTTCCAATATTCACCGTCTTCAACAGGTGACGGATGCTGCGGTCCAATACAGAAGAAAAATCGCCGTTTTCGGACGCTCTATGGACAACGCCATTTCGATTGGCCGGGAATTAGGATACATCAACGCGCCAAAAGAAACATTTGTTGACGCACAGACCATCAATCGTTTGCCGGCGAATGAAGTGCTGATTTTATGTACGGGTTCCCAAGGTGAGCCTATGGCCGCTTTGTCCCGGATCGCCAATGGCACTCACCGCCAAATTCAGATTCAGCCTGGCGATACGGTCGTATTCTCATCTTCTCCAATTCCCGGAAATACCATAAGCGTCAATAAAATTATTGACCTATTATACCGTGCGGGTGCGGAGGTCATTCATGGCTCCATCAACAATATCCATACGTCCGGTCACGGTTCCCAGGAAGAACAGAAATTAATGATTCGTCTCATGAAACCGAAATTTTTCATGCCTATTCACGGTGAATATCGCATGTTGAAAATGCATACAAAACTTGCCATTGACTGCGATGTTCCTGCCGAGAATACGTTTGTGATGGAAAATGGTGACGTGCTTGCATTAAGCCCGAATGAAGCTTACGTTGCAGGACGTGTACCATCCGGTGATGTCTACATCGATGGAAGCGGAATTGGCGACATTGGCAATATCGTATTGCGCGATCGCCGCATTCTTTCCGAAGAAGGATTGGTGATCGTTGTCGTCAGTGTAGATATGAAACAGCAAAAAATCGTGGCAGGTCCGGATATTATTTCCAGAGGCTTTGTTTATATGCGCGAATCGGCTACGTTGCTTAGCGAAGCACAAAAAATGATTTCTGATCATTTGGCAAAAAAAATTCGGGAAAAAACCCAATGGTCAGAATTAAAAAATGAAATTACTGAAATTTTGGTTCCATATTTATTTGAAAAAACAAAACGTCGGCCTATGATTTTGCCAATCATTATGGAAGTATAAACACAGGGACGGTCCAAAAAGGAAAATGTTCTGGACCGTCCCTTTTTGCATTCGCTGATATACCCCAAATTTCCATGAAAGTAAAATTAGCTAAACCTGACGCTGCCTGGCAGACCATAAGCGGATTCGGACCGTTGCCTTAAACGGTTTCCTCAGACAGGGCTTCCCCTCCATTTGTGGAAATCCATTAAGTGGGTTAAAATAATGTCATCCATAAACGTACGGAGGGGCATTATGAGAAAAGAATTCGTAGTAATTGGACTGGGCCGTTTCGGTGGAAGTATTGTCGAAGAGTTGGTCCGGCTGGGGGCGGACGTCATGGCCATCGATTCCGATCCGGAACGGGTGGAAGATTATGCAAAAATTGCTACACAAGCGGTCATAGCAGATGCAACGGATGAAGATGCTCTTAAGTCTCTCGGCTTGCAGAATTTTGAACATGTCATCGTGGCCATCGGCGATGACATTCAAGCAAGCATATTGGCTACGCTCATCTTAAAGGAGTTGGGCATTCCCAAACTTACAGTGAAAGCCCAGAACGATTATCACGCGAAAGTCCTGCATAAAATCGGAGCGGATTTCATCGTCCATCCGGAACGGGATATGGGAATCCGCATCGCCAACAACATGATGTCCACAAACGTTTTGGACTATCTGGAACTGTCGGATGAATATTCCATTATGGAAATTAAGTCAAACGAACGGATTGCAGGCTATTCCATTAAAGATTTGGATATTCGCGCAAAATATGGAATCAACATCATCGGTATCAAACGGGGGGAGGACATTATCATTTCCCCGAGAGCTGATGAGAAAATCTTATTGGGAGATATATTGCTGGTCATTGGAGCAGTATCCAACATCAACCGCTTCGTCAACCGCGCGATGACATGAATGCCTGGCACTTTAAAGTGCCAGGCATTCATAATATCCGTTCCACCCGCTGTTCCAGCATTTTGATCCCTTTTCCTCCGGCCTGATAATGCCGCAAAAGGCCGGACCGGTCAAACACATAATAGGATGGCACATATTCATTTTCGAACAGGTCGGATAAAACGAACTCATGGTCCACAAAAATCGGTTGCGTCATGTTTAATGCCTCCGCGGTACGTTTAACGTTATCCAGATCCATATCTTCTTCCGACCGGGGAATATGCACGGCCACTACATTCAATTGATCTTTATATTTCTTCAGGAATTGATTCAAATCCGGCATACTTTCTTTGCATAAATGGCAGCTGACCGACCAAAAATGAATCAAAACCGGTTTCTCTCCCAACAAATCTTTCTTTGTCACCTGACCATTGATCCACGCCGTTGCACCATCCAGTTCCGGTAATGGTGATCGCAATTTCATCCCATTTCCTCCTTGTACAAAATCATAAAGTAGATTGGCCAGGGCGCCAGTTCGCCGGACATACCCCCCCTGTCTGAAGGGCCTGCAAAACGCGCAGCACTTCATCCACATCGCGTCCCACATTATTGTGATGCACGACCTCATATTGAATTTCCCCAAGCGGACTGATGATAAATAATCCCCGGAGCGCCACCCCTTTTTCTTCAATCAACACCCCGTACTCACGCGAAACTTTGTGGCTTATGTCTGAAGCCAACGGATAATTGATTTGGCCAATGCCGTTTTTCGTCCTTTCCGTGTTGATCCAGGCTAAATGGCTGTAAATGGAATCCGTTGAAACGCCTATGACTTCCGCATCCAAGTCTTGAAACTCGTCATAGCGGTCGCTGATTGCCGTTATTTCAGTAGGGCAAACAAACGTAAAATCCATCGGATAGAAAAATAGAATCGTCCATTTCCCTTCCTTCATGATTTCTTCCAAAGAAACTTTTCCAAATGTCTTATCAGGCATCACGGCATCCATTTCAAAGAACGGAGCCCGCTTGCCCACTAAGCGTTCTGACATATAAGATTCCCCCAATTTTTCCTACTTTTTGGTTTTAATGATATGTGTTTTTTTGCTCCATACTCTTCCCATTTCATCATACTAGAAACAAACGACAAATATCTCCAGTTCCGCCTCAAATCTTTTCCAAATTTTTATGATTTTATAAATTTAACAAATTCCATCATACTAAATGCAAAATTAAGCGGAGGAGAAAATGACATTTCGATAAAATTTGTTGCATTCCCTTTAAAATCTTGTATAATCATAAACTGTGATTGTAAACCAAAAGTTTTGTATAAGTAAACTTTAATACAGTGAAGTTAAATCCAAATCAACACTCGATATTCAGAGGAGTATTTCTATATGCAGATTGGAAAGAAGATAAAAGCATTGCGAATAAAAAAAGGATTGACACAGGAGGAATTGGGAGAGAGAACAGATTTGACGAAAGGGTACATTTCCCAGCTGGAGAGAGACTTAAATTCCCCTTCCATTGACACCCTTTTTACGATCCTGGAAGTATTGGGGTCCACTCCGAAAGAATTTTTTGATGATGACTTTGAAGAACAAAAAATCGTTTACGCCGAGGAAGACCAGACCTCTTATTTGGATGATGAGAAAAAATATGAAATCAAATGGTTGATTCCCGCTTCCAACGACAAAGAAATGGAACCCGTGATCATCACATTTCAAAAAGGCGGAGAGTATAAGCAATTTGAACCTTCTCCTGCAGAAACCTTTATTTATGTACTAAAGGGACGGATTCGGGTTGTGTTGGGGGAAGAAGAATTTTATGCCGTTGAAGGAAACTCCGTCTATTATGAGGCTACAAACAACCACCAAATTTTTAATGCCAATGACGGCGAATCCCGGATACTTCTCGTAGCAACTGAATCTTACTTATAGAGAATAGGAGGCTTGGCTATGAGTACCCCAATTATTGTATTTGAAAATGTTTCAAAATCCTATGATGATGGAACAGTCGTACTAAAAAATATCAACTTTGAACTGGAAAAGGGAAAATTTTATACGCTGCTTGGACCGTCCGGCTGTGGAAAAACCACAATTCTGCGAATCATTGCCGGTTTTACAGAGCCATCCAGCGGCAATGTATATTTTAATGGAAAAAAAATCAATAACGTG
This sequence comes from Ureibacillus sp. FSL K6-8385, assembly GCF_038593155.1. Taxonomy (GTDB): domain Bacteria; phylum Bacillota; class Bacilli; order Bacillales_A; family Planococcaceae; genus Ureibacillus; species Ureibacillus terrenus. The sequence continues at coordinate 648,451 of NZ_CP151968.1, read as the reverse complement.
CCGCCGCATCAAAGACAAGTAAACACAGTGTTCCAAGACTATGCGCTGTTTCCGCATTTGAATGTCTTTGAAAATGTGGCGTTCGGCTTGCGCATAAAAAAAATGAAAGAAAAAGAAATCCGGGAGCGCGTGATGGAAGCGCTGAAATTCGTCAACCTGGAAGGGTTTGAATACCGCGAAATTTCCGAAATGTCAGGAGGGCAGCGCCAACGGGTTGCCATCGCCCGGGCCATTGTCAATGATCCGGAAGTCATTTTGCTGGATGAACCTTTATCCGCCCTTGACTTAAAATTGCGCTATGAAATGCAGTATGAACTCAGGGAACTGCAGCAGCGCCTCGGAAAAACCTTTGTATTTGTCACGCATGACCAGGAAGAGGCTTTGGCGATGTCCGATGAAATTTTTGTCATCAACGACGGACAAATCCAGCAATCCGGCTCTCCAGTTGATATATATGATGAACCGATCAACCGGTTTGTGGCGGATTTCATCGGCGAATCCAATATTGTGGAAGGCATCATGCTGGAAGATTACAAAGTGCAATTTGCCGGAAAAGTGTTTGATTGCGTCGATAAAGGGATGAAACCGAACGAAAAAGTGGATGTGGTGATTCGTCCGGAAGATTTGGAAATCACTTCGGTAGATAAAGGGAAGCTCGTCGTAACGGTCGATACCCAATTGTTCCGCGGGGTGCATTATGAATTATCCACTTACGATAAAGACGGCAATGAATGGCTTGTCCACTCTTTGAAAAAGGCGGAAGTCGGCGAAGAAATCGGATTATATTTTGAACCGGAAGCAATCCATGTCATGCGGTTAAACGAAACGGAAGAAGAATTCGATAAGCGTTTGGAGTCATATGGAGTGAGTGAGAATGCGTGACCGTGTAGCGAAGGGGCCCCTCATCCCCTACCTTCTTTGGATCGTTTTCTTTGTCATCGCTCCGATCGCTTTAATCATCTACTATTCAATGCTCGATTTGCAAGGCAATTTCACATTGGAAAACTATAAACGATTCTTCTCGCCCGTTTATCTGAAAATGGCGTTCACAAGCTTTTTTTACGCCATTCTGATTACGTTCTTTACTTTATTGATTTCTTATCCGACTGCTTATTTTTTGACGAAAACAAAGCATAAACATCTTTGGCTGATGTTCATCATCATTCCTTCATGGATCAATCTGCTTTTAAAAACGTATGCTTTTATCGGAATTTTTGGTTTATATGGCCCGATTAATGCGTTCATCAGTGTATTCGGCATTGAACCGAAGCAAATTTTGTTTACGGATTTCAGCTTTTTATTCGTATCCGTATATATCTTCATCCCGTTCATGATCATGCCGATCTTCAACTCCATCGACAAGCTGAATCCGTCGCTTGTTGATGCCGCACGGGATTTGGGTGCTTCGCCTTTTACGACTTTCCGCCGGGTCATTTGGCCATTGACGATTGAAGGCGTGAAATCGGGCATCCAAGTCACTTTCATACCCGCATTGTCGCTCTTTATGATTACTCGTTTGATTGCAGGAAACCAGGTCATTACGTTAGGTACAGCCATTGAACAGCAATTCCTCGTTGCCCAAAACTGGGGAATGGGGTCAACCATCGCTGTATTCCTCGTGCTGATCATGTTTGCGAGCATGATTTTCACTGCCAAAAGGACTAAAGGAGGCCGCGTATAATGAAAAAACTCTCTATGCCAGCAAAAATTTATCTCATCATCGTATTCGTTATATTATACGCGCCGATCTTCTATTTAATTTACTATTCGTTTAACAGCGGCGGCTCCATGCACGATTTTGAATCTTTTACGCTGGAACACTATCGGGCAGTATTTGAGGATTCCCGGCTTTTGGTGATTTTGATCAACACCGTGATCATCGCCCTTTTGTCAGGCTTAATATCAACCATCATCGGCACTTTGGGGGCGATTGGGATTTTCTCCATCAAACGCCGGAATATCCGAAATATCCTGCTTTCATTGAATAATATTTTGATTGTCAGCCCGGACGTCGTCATTGGGGCAAGCTTTTTGATTCTTTTTACAATGATTGGAGTAAAATTGGGCTTTGCTTCTGTTTTAATTTCCCATATCGCTTTCAGCATTCCGATTGTGGTTTTAATGGTATTGCCGAAGCTGCAGGAAATGAATCCAAATCTAATCGATGCCGCCCAAGATTTGGGGGCCACAAGAAGAGATGTCTTGTACCGCGTCATCATCCCTTACATTAAGCCTGGGATTTTTGCAGGATTCTTTATGGCCCTCACCTATTCTTTGGATGATTTCGCCGTGACATTTTTCGTCACTGGCAACGGATTCTCCACATTATCCGTGGAAATCTATTCCATCGCCCGCGTCGGAATTTCGTTGACAATCAATGCCCTTTCCGGAATTATTTTTGTCGTGACGGTGCTTATTGTCATCGGATACTATTTCGTAACGCGCCGCACGAAATTCGCTAACGGGGGGATTGGCAGATTATGAAATCTCTCATTAATTTAAGCATCGCCATCTTGCTCGTATGTGCCGGACTATACTTCATTGCCGAAAAATTGGAACCCTCCGGCGGAAAAGGGAGCAAAGATACGATTACCATTTACAACTGGGGGGACTATATCGACCCTAAATTATTAAAAAAATTTACGAAAGAAACAGGCATCAAGGTCATTTATGAAACATTCGATTCCAACGAAGCCATGTTGACAAAAATCCAGCAAGGCGGAACTACCTACGATATCGCGGTCCCTTCCGAATATACGATTGAAATGATGATCGAAAAAGATTTGCTCTATCCGATCGACCATTCGAAAATACCAAATTTGAAATATATCGACCCGTATTATTTGGACTTGCCTTTTGATCCGGGAAACAAATATTCCATCCCATATTTCTGGGGTACGGTCGGCATCGTCTTTAATCCGAACCTTCTTTCAAAACCTTTGACATTCGAATCATGGAACGATTTATGGGATCCTTCACTGAAAAACAAAGTGTTCCTGGTGGACAGCGCCCGTGAAGTGATGGGAATGAGCCTCAATTCAATGGGCGAATCGTTGAATGCAAAAGATGATAAACTGTTGCAAAAAGCCACTGAAAAGCTTATTAAACTGTCCCCCAATATTAAAGGGGTAATCGGGGATGAAATCATTCCGATGATGGAAAATAATGAGGCAGCCGTCGCCATTACCTGGTCCGGTTCCGCGGCGGATATGATGGCAGAAAACGAGGAATTGGATTATGCGGTCCCAAAAGAAGGTTCCAATTTGTGGTTTGACAATTTTGTCATCCCGAAAACGGCCAAAAATATCGAAGGAGCCCACAAATTTATCAATTTCATGCTGGATCCGGAAAACGCGGCCCAGAATGCGGAGTATGTCGGCTATTCCACTCCGAATAAAGCGGCATTGAAATTGATGGATCCGGAAATCGCCAATGATGAGCGCTTCTATCCTCCTGAAGAAATAAAAAATAGATTGGAAGTCTATGAAAATTTGGGATTGGAATGGCTCGGAAAATATAATGAATACTTTCTTGAATTCAAAATGTCCATCAAGTAGCCGAATGGCGAAAGTTCAAAATACACCATTTTTCGTATTGAAAAATGGTGGTTTTTTTTGTTATTGATTGATAAAAGCGATTAAGAATGCATATATTTGAAAAAGTTTTCACTATTTAAAGGTAACTTCTGTTTTCTAAATCTTTTTACTAGTTTTTGGTTTTGCATTATGTTATAGTTTCATGTGTGTTTTGAATGGAAGGTGGACATATGTTAAAAAACAAAAAAAAATTTATCATTTTCATGTTGATGTTTAACTTGTTCATTACCATGGGAGGCATTGGCACGGTCGTTCCGGTGTTGCCTTCCTATTTGGAACTGTTTGGGGTTGGAGGAACCATTCTCGGATTTTTAATTGCCGATTTTGCCTTTGCCCAATTTATTTTTTCACCCTTCGCGGGAAATTTATCCGACCAGCACGGTAGAAAAATCTTCATTATTATCGGTCTCATCATTTTTGGATGTTCCCAAATCATTTTCGGAATGGCAAAAGCTGTGGGCATGCTGTTTTTTGCCCGCTTTCTTACCGGTACGGGTGCCGCCTTCATCATGCCGCCGGTGATGGCCTATGCGGCGGATATTACCACACTGGAAGAACGCGGGAAAAGCATGGGGCTATTAGGTGCGGCCATTTCGTTCGGGTTTATGATCGGACCTGGAATAGGCGGCTTTTTGGCAAAAGTGAACCTGCATTTCCCTTTCTATTTTGTCGGTGTGGTTGCTTTAATCGCCGCTCTCATCTCGTTTATTGTATTGCCGAATATTAAATTGCGGCCAACCGAAGAAAGAATCCCGGCAAACAAGGAAAATATATTTAAACAATTGGCGCGTTCCATACATACTTCTTACTTTGTCATGCTGATTGTCGTGTTTGTATTCAGTTTCGGCATTGCCAATTTCCAATCCACTTTGTCCATGTTTTTAAAAGAGAAATTTGATTATACTCCTATGGATATCGCCATTATCATGACAATCGGCGGTTTTCTAGGGGTGATTTTGCAGTTATTTATTGTTGAACAATTATTTAGACGCTTTGGAGAAATGAAAGTCATTTTAGTCAATTTGATCATAGCGGCCATTTCGATGACCGGCATGGTGTATGTCAACGGCTTCTTCCTGATATTATTGGTCGCATCCGTCTTTCAAATTGCAACGACTTTTATTCGCCCGGCCGTCAATACATTGATTTCAAAACTGGCAGGCCATGAACAAGGGTTTGCCGCCGGGATGAACAACGCCTATATGAGTTTAGGCAACATGATTGGCCCTTCCCTTGCAGGTGTACTTCTTGAATGGAAACTGTCTTCTCCATTTATTTTCGGTGCATTCATTTTATTCGGCTGCTACCTCTTGGCCCACCTTTGGACTGTCAATAAAGCGCCGCAATTATTGAAAAACAATGGATGAATAAAATAGTGAGCGGATGGAAACCGGGCTTCCATCCGCTCTTTTTATCACATTTCCATATTCTACATGAAAAGAAAGATTCCTTTTGCTGCTCGGAAGCATGGGGTAGTAGAAAAGAGCAAATCGGAAAATGCTCCGTATTCCTGATTTGCTATTACGATATGCCCTTCATGTTTCATTGACAGAATGGGCATGCTTTTTCACAATTTCAACAAAAGCCGCCACTTGCCGCAATTCGAAGGAAGATTCATAGCCGATCAGCCATGTGTCCCGGGTCAATCCGATATCCTTGTCGCCGGAAGTTAATGCGATTTTATTGACATTTTCTCCTCCGCTCAATGTAATGGACGGCAAAATGGCATAGCCGATGCCATTGAGGGCCATTTGCTTGCATGTTTCAATTTGATCCACAATAATTTGGCGTTTTGGACTGGAAGCAAAGTGCTCTTGCCACCAAACCTGGATTTCCTGATAATAATTGGAGTCGCTCTTGAATTGGATAAATGGCCGTTCCGTCGTCAACACTTCTTCCAATCTCTGGATTTCAGTATCCACCAAATACATCGTATCACGGAACAGATGTATTTTTTTTCCTTTCCACTCCGATTGCCCTCTGACAATTCCCACTTGGGCTTCCCCATCGTATATGGCCCTCACGATTTCTGAACTCCAACCGGTGATTAATGAAATTTTAACATCCGGATAAGTGTTGACAAACTCTTTCAGCACCTTCGGCAGCCAGTTAATCCCCACAATGGAAGCGCAGGCGACTTTTAATGTACCGTGTACCTTGGAATCAAGGGCCTGAATCTTTTCAAGCACCTCTTCCTTTTTTTGCAGCGTCTCGATGGCATATTGGATCACAAGTTCGCCGGCAGGAGTTGGTGTCAATCCCTTTTGGGAACGGATAAACAATTGGGTTCCCCAATATTTTTCGATCGATTGAAGACGCTGGGACAATGCCGGCTGTGTGATAAACAGCCGCTCGGCAGCCTTGCGCATATTCCGTTCTTCCGCCAATATTTTGATAATTTCCGCTTCTGATGTTGTCATCCAATCACTCCAAAAACTTCACTACCAAAGATTACAATACACAAAAACCCAATAAAAATCGACAAAATCCTCAGATTTAATGGATTTTGCCGATGAATTCCAACTTCTAATCTGAAGTCTGATAGATATATTTTTTTAATTGTTTTAAAATCACTCTTCTCGTTAAGATTCCAGCAAAGGTGCCATCATAATCAACCACACATAAAAAAGCGTGATTGATGACCAAATCCAACGCTTTTTGAAAAGTGTCGTCGATTTTTAAAATGGTTACATTTCGATCCATGCAGTCATCCACTTTGATTTGAGACAGTTTTTCATATTCTATTCGCTCAAGTCCAAGGATGGCTTCTGTAATTACCTTGGAACTGACTAACCCATGAATATGGAAATTTGTGTCTAATACCGGAACTTGAGAATATCCTGTTTTTGTAAGAACCAACAAAGCATGCTCTGCACTATTTCCAACTAAAACATGGGCCACTTTTTCCACCGGGATGATAAAGTCGCTGATCGGCGTTTCCAGGAAAGTGCGCTTCTTTGTAGAAATCAAAACCTTCAACCCCTTCCATAATGACCCGCTTAACACTATCATATCATATTTGACAGTTTTGTGACCATGACAATGGCACATGATTTTTGGGTTGAAGGTTTTTTATTTTAAAAACCGTTTTGCCGGGCGAAAAGCCCGGCATGCCTGCCAATATTAAAGTTTAATAGCCATATTTTGCCCATAAGAAAAAAATCATGATTCCTAAAAATAAGGTAAAAATGATATACATGATTATAATCGGATTCATTAAAATCGGATGATCCCGGATGATTTTGCTGATTGGAACATCAGTTTCCGTCACAGAAGAACGTTCTTCCGTTTTTTTCATTACACTTACAGTCATAAAATAGGAAACCGCAACAATAATGATGCATACAATCGTTGTCAGAACTGTCCATACATTATTCATCATCCTTCTCTCCCTTCTGCAACTTATAAATAGTATGCATCCTTTTCGCTCTTTTATTCTGCGCGTCGAAGGGAGATGAAAGGGATGTCGTCAAGGCGCTTTCATTCCATCATTCCGGTTCCGGAGTTCCCTTCCCCTATTCTTCCATTTTGGCGGAACTCATGGCTTCCAGCATAAATATTTCCTGGCTATTGATAACCGGATCGTCTTCTTTTCGCGCTTTATAACGGTATTTACCGGTCCTGTCAAGAATACGGGCTTTCGTATTATCCTCCAGCTGAGTGACAAAAATATGCATTATCCGATTCTTAATCTCTTCTGAATAGATTGGAAACAGGATTTCCACCCTGCGGACCATGTTTCTCGTCATCATATCCGCCGAAGACAAAAAGATTTTATTTTCCCCGTTATGATGGAACCAATAGATTCGGGAATGTTCCAGGAATCGCCCGACAATGCTGATGACCGTAATGTTATCGCTGATGCCGGGAATTCCGGGACGCAGACAACAAATGCCTCTTATGAGCAGTTCAATTTTTACCCCCTGGACGGAAGCCTCGTACAGTTTCATAATCAGCTCTTTATCGGTTAACGCGTTCATTTTGGCCCGGATAAAACCATTTCCGTATTTTTGGTGAAACTCGATTTCCTGATCGATCAATTCAATGAACTTTTCCCGGATATCGTAAGGGGAGACGACAATATGATGGAACTCCGGTTTTTCCGTATAACCGCTCAAATAGTTGAAAAAGTTCGTTGCATCAGCGCCAAATTCTTTGTCCGTTGTAATGATTCCCATATCTGTATAGATTTTGGCCGTCGCATCATTATAATTTCCGGTGCTTAAATGGACATAACGGTCGATTTTTCCGTTTCTTCTTCTTACGACCAGTGTAATTTTGGAATGGGTTTTTAATTTATGCATACCGTAAATGACCAGACAGCCGGACTGTTCCAGCTCCTTCGCCCAATGCACATTTTTTTCTTCGTCAAAGCGCGCCTTCAGCTCGACCAAAACGGTTACTTGTTTCCCTCTTTCGGCCGCCTTTTTCAAAGCCCGGATGATCGGTGAATTGCCGCTCACCCGATATAATGTCTGCTTGATGGCCAGCACATCCGGATCGTTGGCTGCTTCCGCGATAAATTCCACAATCGGCTCGAAGGATTCATAAGGATGATGGAAGAATAAATCCTTTTCCAGCGCCTTTTCAAATATCGTTTCATCCGATTCCAAATCATGCGGACGCTGGGGAATGAAGCTTTCAAACAGTAAATGTTCTTTCCCCTCCGACACCTTTTCCACAAAACCGAACAAAAATGTCAAATCGAGGGGACCGTTGATTCTATACACATCCGATTCGCCGATTTCGAACTCCTTTAATAAATATTGAAGCACCTCATCATCCATTTCCCTTTCGCGGACTTCCAGTCGGGTCCCCGTTCCCCATTTCCGTTTCTTCAGTTCCTTTTCGATTTCAGCGAGCAAGTCCTGGGCCCCTTCTTCATGAATCGTCAAATCCGCATTTCTCGTCAGCCGGAACGCCTGCACCGATTTTACGCGATAGCCGTAAAATAGTTGGTCCGCGTGGGAAGCAATCACATCTTCCAACAGAACAAACATTTTTTGATCCGGTCCGGCAGGCACTTCAATAAAGCGCTCCAAAACGGAAGGCACTTGCACGATGGCCACCTTTTCGTCGAAATCGCTGAAAAAACTTTCCGATTCAAGCATCACGAGCAAATTTAATGTTTTTCCAAGCAGCGTAGGAAACGGCCGGTAAGCGTCGACGGCTATGGGCGTTAATACAGGAAAGATGGTTTCTTCAAAATATTGATGGACATATTGCCGCTGTTCATCGGACAAAGATTTGAAATCGGTCAAATAAATATTTTCCCGCGGCAACAGTTCGAAAGCCAAATGTCTGAAAACTTCCATTTGCCTGCGGACGAGTGAAAGGGTCCTTTCACGGATTTTCTCCAATTGTTCCTTTGGGGTCAATCCCGATTTATTATCCGGTTTATGGAGTCCTGCCCGGACCTGGTCTTGAAGTCCGGCAACCCTTACCATAAAAAATTCGTCCAAATTGGAACTGAATATGGCAAGAAACTTTAGCCGTTCAAGGAGCGGATTGGATTCATCCTCCGCTTCCTCCAGCACCCGTTCGTTGAAAGCCAGCCAACTGAGTTCCCGATTGTAATAATAGATGGGTTTTGAAAGTTCCTTCAACAATTGTCGCCGGCTAATCCCTTTCCATTCATTCTGTTGGCCCGCATGCCCTTTTTCAGGAAAATTCCGCTCTGTATCCGTTGCCATCATTCATCACCCTTCGTTGATAAATTCAAGCTTAACTTTCTTTCTAAACAGTTTTTCAATATGTTTCTTTTGATTTTCCGCCCGGTAGATTTCTGCTGCCGTCCGATTTTTCAGGAAGATATAAAGAATGAGCATGTCCTCTTCCAATTCCATTTTAATGCTTTTTACAACATCTTTTTTGGAAACATTTAACGAATATACAAACTTTAATAAAGCACCAAACTTTTGCAGCGTTTTTAGCTCGTCACGGGTAAACCAGGAACGGAACGGCTTACTCAGGCGTCTGAAATAATCCTTGTTTTTATAAGAGGCCAGCAGGGCAACTTTTATGCGGTCTTTATGAAGCAGGCCGGGAACGGATTGATTGGCAATTAAATAAAAAGTATGCTGGTTGCTTGAATCCGTTTCAAAATAATCCCCGATCGAAAATAATCTTGCGGCTTTTTTCAATAATTGAAGATGACTTTCGCGGTGTTGCAGCAAATCCCATTGGCAGCTTTCCAAATAGAAATTTTCCGTCAACCTCACCATCGCGTCGACTTCCTGTGCGGTCCGTCCGCATTTATGGGCAAAATGGTTTGCGTATTCTTCAAATATTTGATCAATGCGGAAAGCTTCCGGATTGGCCTGCATCACGCTGTGGATGATCAATCCTTCCCTTAAACCGCTTTTGCTGACAAAAAAGGCATCCGTATTGACGATATCCATCAGGCTTTGAAATACGACCAGCGCAATTTCAATGATGTCCGCCCGATCCGAAGACAAGCCGTCCACTTGTTTCAGTTCATCCAATGTTTGTTTTCCCAAAAAACAATTTAATCGGTTGAACGCTTCCCGATCCATTTCATATTGATGGATTCCGGAAATCGGATACCCTGTCAAATGCTGATGGATATGGGCAAGATTTCTCGCGCTTCCTCCAATGCCGACAATCGGCAATCTCACATCTTTCATCCAGCTGTACTTTTCAAAATGATTTTTTAATGATTCAGATAAGCGGTTTTTTTCTTTCCTATTGATTTTCTCTCCTGAGACAAAACTTTGTTTCAATGAGACAGTGCCGAACGGAAAGCTGACGGTATGATGCAATTTTTTATTTACAAACAGCGTAATCTCCGTTGACCCGCCCCCGATATCGATGGTGATGGCGGCCGGAAGATCCATGGTATGGACGACTGCCAGATAACCGAAATAAGCTTCTTCATATTCGGACAACACTTCGACTTTGATGCCTGTCTGCTCTTCCATCTGCAAAAGGATGTCTTCTTTATTTCTTGCCTGGCGAATCGCAGCGGTCGCGACGGCTTTTACCTTCTCCACATTGAAATCTTCCATTATCTTTTTATAAGTGATCAAAGCATTTTTCAATACGTTGATTCCTTCTTCGGACAAGTTTCCATCCGGCTGCAGATATGTTCTTAGTCTGGCAACCGTCTTGATGTTGTTGATTTCCTGCAATCCTTCCCCTTTGCTATAGCGATAGATGACCAAACGGATGGTATTGGAACCGATATCGATGATGGCTGAATGGATTCCCTTCACTGAAGCAAATCCCTCCTCCCTTTCCAGGATTCCTGAGCGTTAACCTTATTTTCTCACAGAGTCGGTGCCCGTTCAAAGAATAAAAAATGCCGGAAGCCTTGCAGGCACCGGCATTCACAAAAGGATTCCCCATTCATAAAATTAATTCGTCGATTTTTAAAATCAACTCTTCTATTTCCGGTTTGGAAACTTGATCATCCGCACCGACTTCTTCCCCTTTGTGGCGGAGATCATCCGTAATCAAACTTGAAAAAATAACCACCGGAATCTTTTGCAAATCAGGATGGGTTTTAATTTTCTTTGTCAAATGATGGCCATCCATCTGAGGCATTTCAATATCCGTCACGATCAGATGGACGCGTTGGGCAATATCTTCGTTTCTTTCCAATAAAGATTCGAGATATTCATAAGCTTCTTTTCCGTTCTCGAAAAATTCCAAATTTACGTATCCCGCCTCGGTCAACGTCTCATTCAACAGTCGTCGCAGAAGGGGTGAATCTTCGGCCACGACAATTTTCTTCTCGGAACGTTCCCGCTTGCCAAGCTTTTTGACCGATTCCATCCGGATTCCCGTATCCGGATTGATATCAAGCAAAATCTTCTCGAAATCAAGCAATAAAATCATTGATTCGCCGATTTTGACGACGCCGATTACCTGGTTCGCGTTCCCTTTATACATGTCTGAAGGTTTCTCGATCTGGCTCCAGGAAACCCTGTGAATTTGCGTCACATTATCCACATGGAATACGACTTTTTGTTTGTTAAATTCCGCCACGATATATTTCTGTTGATTGCCGAAAGAGGCATTTTGCATGCCCAGCACTTTCAGCATATCCACGACAGGCAGCACTTCTCCCCGCAGCTGGATGATTCCTTCAATATGCGGGTGGGCATGGGGAATAAAGGTGACGGGTAGCGGCTGTATAATTTCCTTTACTTTGATGACATTGATTCCAAATTTGTTATTTCCTACTTCAAATTCAACGATTTCAATCTCGTTCGTGCCAGATTCCAACAAAATCCCTTTTTGTTCCATCCACATCATCCCTTCCTATACCAGCATATTGCAGAAAACGTTGCAGAAATTTCTAATGGGATAACCGCTCTTCCTGTTTTACTTGCAGATGAACGATTAATCCGACGACCGTCAATACCATCAACGAACCGAGGGCAACCCGTGATGCCAGAGGACCATGATCTTTCAGCAAAAAGGTGATGGTTCCATATAATGCCGGGCCGACAATGGGCGATACTTTCCCGGAAAAAGCGAAGAGGCCGAAAAATTGCCCGCGCTTTTCTTCAGGGGAAAGCTCAATTATGAGGGTCCTTGATGTCACCCACATGGAACCGAGGGATACGCCAAACAAGCTGCCCGCCAGCCAAAACATCCATTCTTGCGTCGCAAATACGGCAATGAATAGCGCGATGATCATGATGAGGCTGACAATAGCCACAGCTTTTTTTGCACCAATCGCTTTCGTAATGTTGCCGAAAATGAAGGAGCCGATTACGGTGGAAATGGTGCTGACCAAATATAAGACGATAAATTGTCCCGAACTGAAGCCGATGATGACCGTCGCATAGATTGCCATCATGGCGATGGTCGTCTGAATGGCATCGTTTAAAAAGAAATATGCAATCATGAATGTGAAAATGGCTTTATATTTTTTCATGTCCTTAAATGTATCGACAATTTCTTTGTAACCTTTAATAAAGCTGGCCCTTTTTCTTTGTTCTTTCGGCAATGGCCGGTCTTTGATAAAGTAAAACAGCGGCAAGGAAAAGATGAGATAGAGGATGGCCGTTGGAATAAAGGCGCGATGAAAGCCGCCATCATCAACGAAGAAATAAACCAACAATCCGACAATCGTCCCCAAATATCCGACGGCTACCCCGAATCCCGAAATTAACGGGATTTCTTCCTTTGTACCGAGATCGCCCAACATCGTATCATAAAATACCAAACTCGAATTAAAGCAAAATTTTGCAATGACAAAACTGATGACTACAAGGCTCAGACTGAGGGGCATCCCTGAAATGGACAAGGAAGCATTGAAGGAAGCAAAAACCCCCATCATGAAAGTAAAAAAGATGGATATGGACGCAAACCAGACAATAAACCGTTTTTTATACCCCGTTTGGTCAATCCAAACACCGTAAAGCGGAGAAAACAGCACCAAAAAGAAACTTGCGCAGGCGTTCGCGTAAGAAATGAAAGTGCTTGCCACCTGCTCCATCACCCGGTCCTTTCCGAGGACTTCATCCATATAAAATGGAAAAAACACCGTATTAATGTTGGATGAAAAAATCGTATTCGCGAAATCGTACAACGCCCATGAAAGTATAGGAAGGGAAAAATACAACGCCAATTGATTCCTCGCGGCAACGCCTCTGCTTTTCTTCAATAATAACAGCCCCTATCAGTCGATAATTTCAGGCTCAAACAGGATAATATTTGATCAGTGCCTGAGTTCCGTAATCCCCGTAACCACGTTCCTGCAATGTTTCATACATTTCTTTCGCCAGTTTCAGGCCCGGCAGGTCCAATCCCATTCTTTCTGCTTCTTCCAAAGCAATTTTCATGTCTTTAATGAAATGTTTAATATAAAAACCGGGATCAAGATCTCCTTTCAGTATACGCGGCCCCAGATTCGTCAATGACCATGAACCGGCAGCCCCCGTTGAAACAGACCGCAATACTTTTTCCAAATCCAATCCTGCCTTGATTCCATAGGCAATGCACTCGCAAACCCCGATCATGTTCGTTGTCACCAGCAATTGATTGCACATTTTGGCATGCTGGCCCGCTCCGGCTTCCCCATGATAAACAATATTGGATCCAAAAAGTTCAAAAATTGGAAGCATTTCATGAAACACTTGTTCATCTCCGCCAACCATGATGGACAACGTACCGTTTCTTGCCCCGATATCTCCGCCTGACACCGGTGCATCAAGACTTTTGATCCCCTTTTCTTTTGCGGTTTCGTAGATTTTCTTTGCGAGGCTTGGCTTCGACGTTGTCATGTCGATGACGACGGAATTTTCTTTTGCCGTCTTGAATATCCCTTTATCCCCAAAATACACTTCTTCGACATCTTTCGGAAACCCTACCATTGTAAAAATGATGTCTTGATTCTCCGCAGCCAGAGCCGGAGTATCCGCCCATTCGGCTCCAAGTTCCAACAATGGATTCGCTTTTGCTTTCGTGCGGTTATAGACCGTCACTTCAAACCCTGCGTGTAATAAATGTTTGACAATGCCCGATCCCATCACACCTGTACCGATAAAGGCAATCTTTTCTTTTCTCAACTTTCCAACACCCCTTCATTCATATGAAATATATGTATATTTTACACTTTCTTGTAATGTACCATAGATTCAGGAAATTGTTGATAGGAAAATGCTTCTTTTGAAGGCAAAAAAAAGAGCAGCAAAATTGCTGCTTGAAAAGGGGGAAAATGAGAATGTTGCTGTGTTCATAAAATACTGTTTCCAATTAACGCAAAATTTATAACAGAAAATTGAAAAATTTTTATTTTTTCGCAATAAACAACCGGGACTTTTGAACATATTGATTGATAATTTGATCCAGCTCTCTGCTCAAACGAAGGGTCTTTGGGGATTGTAAGCCATTCTCCAATCCTGAACGTATCATTTTTTCACGAACGTGCTCCAATTGTGTCAATAGTTTTTCCATACGCTAATCCCCTCTTTCATTCAGCTGCGCGGCAGGAAGGCTTATGCACGCGGTTCATCCATATACCGGTAAACGACCCTGCCTCCCTGCTTTGCTTCACCGCGAAAATGTTTAAATTTTTCATCGTTGACGAGCACTTCACGAAACTCCATAAATTCATCCTTCGTAATTTCTATACTATCTATTTCCCCGTTTTTTAACTTTTCAATCATTATTTTATATTTATCCACGATTCTTCGCCTCCTCTATTCGAAAATGTTAAAAATGATTCAAAGATATTACAATGTTAGAAAATGTTCAAAAATCCCTTTACTTTTGTTCTATTATCATGCAAACTATCGTCATAGCAGCTAAAAAAGGAGGAACATCCCTATGAAAATCGCTGAAGTTGGAGATATTATCGAATTCAAAGACGGACTGCGGGGACTGGTTGAAAAAGTTAATGATAATTCAGTAATTGTCGATTTAACCATCATGTCGAACTATCGGGACCTTGATTTGGAAGAAAAAACGGTTGTTAACCATAAACGGTACAAAATTGTAAAATCTGCAAAGGATTCAGAGTAAAGATTTCTTCCCCTTTCATAGGGGGAGTTTTTTTTGTTAATATGATAACAAAGGAGGCAAGTGAAATGAAAGTTTCAAATAAGTTGATTGTTCTCCTTCTCTCTCTTGCTTTCATCTTTGTCAGCACGTTTTTTTCTTTTGAAGAAAAGAAAATCTTCTGGCACTTATATACGTTTACTCTCCTTGTCGGCATTGCGATTGCCATCCTGTTCGGTAAATTTAAAGACGAACTTCCAACTTGGAAATATATTTTATTCGGAATTGGTTTCGGCACCATTACTTATGGTGTCATCAGACTCGGTTATATACTGCTCAAATTCGTCGATTCCGGCTCTGTGAAAGCGATTAAAAAATTTTTGGCAACTTACGGACCGAATAATATTTGGCATTACCTATTGCTCGTTTTCATTATTGTCATCGGTGAAGAACTGTTTTGGCGCGGGTATGTACAGAACGCTCTGAAACAGTATTTCTCCCCGATTCTGTCCTGCCTTATTGCAAGCATTTTGTTTGCTGTCGCGATTGCCTTAGGCGGGTCCATTCCCGTCGTCATTTGCGCATTTCTCATCTCCGTTATTTTCGGTCTGTTATATGAATGGAAACAAAGCATGCCTCTGGTGATTGTCGCACACGAAGTTTTCGTATTGCTGCTGTTTTTAATTTTGCCGTTTATTCGCTATTGATTAAAGGAAACTTTGCGGGCCGCAAAAACGTCTTATTGAAAAGGAGGAAAGATGATGAAGAAATTATCGTTTTTATTGACATCCCTATTGTTGATATTGGCTCTTGCCGGCTGCGGTACGGCGGGAGAACAAAACGGCGATTCCGATTCAGCAAAAGAGCCAGAAGAAGAAACAAATGCAAAAGATGAAGGAACGGCAGAGAAAGAGAAGCAAGCTGATGAAAACGACCAGTCAGTTGAACAAAAAAATCCTGCTCAATCAGAAAACGGCGATCCTTTAGAAAATGCCAACGTAGTGGAGGAAGAACAATATACAATTCAAGTGTTGGATGGCTATGAACTGACTAAAGAAGAACCGGGCAAAGAAGTGCTTTTCCTTAAAGAAAACGATGCCGTTTTTATGCGAATCGAGGCTGTTTCAAAAAACGATGCCGCTTTTGATGATCTCGTAAAAAATACAGAGGAGACTATGGCGGCAATCGGCCAATACAAGCCTTACGATCTCAGCGATGCATTAAAAGCTCATCCGGAAATCTCAAATTCCGCGGCATATATTTCGAAACTTGATAATGAACAAGTAATTGGAATTGTTTATGAGAAAAACAATCTTCTCGTGCGGCTGACGATTTATGACCAAAGCGATTATAATTCCACAAACGATTTCATCCGGATGGGATTGTCAATCAAAGAAAAATAATTGTACGACAATAATTTCAAAGAAAACAAAAAGAGGCTGGGACAAAACCCCCTCTAAAATGGAAACAGCCCATGAAATTTTGGAATGAAATTTCATGGGCTGTTCTTCATTTTTTCAATAAAAATAAGGACCTCTTCTGTTAAAATTAAGTTACCACACCAAACCTAACAGAAAGAAGGGTCCTTATGTTCAAATATTATAACATGAATCAATTAGTTTTGCCTCTAGATTTAGAAATAAAATTACAAGAAAATGATATTGCCTTCCACATTCACCATTTAGTTGAAAGTATCCCCGATGAAGCCTTTCAGCCGTTTCTTCGAAATACAGGTTGTCCTGCTTATCATCCACGCATGATGCTAAAAATTATTTTGTGTGCTTATTCCCAATCAGTCTTTTCAGGTCGGAAAATTGAAGCCCTTTTAAAGGACAGTATTCGGATGATGTGGTTGGCACAAGGCTATGAACCAAGTTATCGGACAATCAATCGTTTTCGTGTACATCCGGAAGTAAAAGAATTAATTCGTCAATGTTTTGTCCAATTCCGTTGCCAACTGGTGGAAGAAAAATTAATTGATCAAGAAGCAATTTTCATTGACGGTACAAAGATTGAAGCGAATGCCAACCGATTTACTTTTGTGTGGAAAAAATCCATTGAAAAATACAACAAAAGCTTAATTGAAAAATCCAATCAGCTCTACAACGAACTGTTAGAGAAGGAAATCATCCCTGAAATGGAGCGGGAAAATGAGGGAGAACTGTCCGTTGAAGAACTCGCTCAAATGGTGCAACAAGTCGATGAAGTGATTACGGAATATGACCAAAAGATAGAAGCATCGCCCGATGCCACAGAACGAAAAGCATTAATGTAAATTAGCACATTATTTCAGAATCCCTTTTTCAAATTATTTCGGACGGATTCTGAAATAATGTGCAAAATCTTTGCGAATTATTCCAGGTTTTGCAGATTATTTCCGAACATTTGCACATTATTTCGGATGATTAACTAGAATGAGGATGGATCGGGATGAAACATAACAGGGGCCGATCAGCCCCTGCTGTGTCAGTACCCCATTTCTTCGGCTGCCATACGCACAATGTCTTCGTCAATCATATGTTTTTTTAATTGAGCGCCGTATAACAGGCAAGTGGTGGCGAGGTTGTTGATGATCCGCGGCCACCCCTGCGACTGCAGGGCGATCGCTTCTAAGGCAGCTGGGGTAAAAATCGGGTGTTTCGCCCCCGCCTGTTTCAGGCGGTGTTCGATATATCCTACCACTTCTTCCTTATCAAGAGGCCCCATCTGGTATCGCATGATGATTCGTTGGTGAAGCGGACGGTGTTGATTCAACCGTAGTTTTGCCTGTAAATGGGGCAGCCCCGCCAAAATCAAGACAAACGGATTTGTTGAGTCCATGTGAAAGTTGAACAGGATCGCGATATCCTGCAGAAAGGCATCCTTCGCTAAATGCATTTCATCGAGGATGAACACTGACGTTACCCGTTGTTCATGATACAAGCGCTCGATCCCTTGTTGGATTTGATAAAACAAGTCGACCTTGCGGTATTTCGGCTCTTCCCCGAGCCCGAAGGCAAGGCCGCGATAAAAGTCCATCACGCTTCCCGTTGACAATGGAAAATAAACGACGTGATACAGTGACGGATTCAGGGATTCCTTAAACGCCCGAAGGGCGAATGTCTTGCCGGCCCCTGGTTCACCGATCAATAGCCCGATCCCTCTTGTTCGTTTCACGTAGTCCAAAGCGGCGAGGGCCTCTTGATACGAGGCCCCTTGATAAGCCTCTGGTGGATTCGTCTCCTTCGAAAACGGCTCTCGGGAAAGGGAATAAAACGTTTTATACATCGTTTTCGCCTCCCTCTACCGGAACCGCCGCAAACGGTGACCGATGGCGTTTCACATAGGCATTGTCCTCGAAGCGAACAAGGACCGCTTCGGCGACCCGTTGACCGTCTTCGTACACATACACGCCTTGTTCATCATAACGGAGTTCGATCGATTGTCCGATGAACCGGGGCGGAACTTCATACAGCTGCTTGTTCAACGTGACCGTACCATCGGCCTTCACTTTACGGTATTCGCGTTTCAAAAAGATCGAGTCGAGCCAATCCGAATCCTCGACGAACGACACCAAATGGACTTGCGATTGAAACACTTCATGTGGCGTCTTCCCGTTCAACGAGGCATGCGGTTTTCGATGGTAATCTTCCTCCAACCACTTCCAAAATCGCTCGTTTAGCTCTTCGAGCGACTTCGGTGAATTCATTTCGAGCAACGGGTAAAACCGCGTCTGTACGGTGCGGAAAAATCGTTCGATTTTCCCTTTGCTTTGCGGATCGTACGGCTGGGTATGGATCAAGGTGATCCCTAACTCCGCGCAGGCGTACTGCAAGGGTTCCGCCCGATAAATCTTGCCGTTATCCGAGTAAATTCGCTTCGGCTTTCCGTATCGAAGCAGCGCTTCCTTGGTTACGATCCGCAACCCGTCAAATTTCTCGGAAGAGAAAAACTGAGCGTACGGCACGACCCGCGAGCAGTCATCGATATAGGCAATCAAAAACGTTTTTTGCGTTTTGCCATTCACGCGAATCAACGGGCCATGGGACAAATCACCTTGCCAGAGCTCATTGACCTGATCGTACGCGAATCGTTTTCGTTCAGGAATCGGTAAAATTTCTTTCCCCACGAGGTTGTATTTTTTTAAAAGTCGGTATATAGTGAAATAAGAGATGGATTGGATTTCCCCCTGCTCGATAAGGTGTTCGTAGAACACCGTCACGGGCATGTGGGGGTGTTTTTTTCTCAGGGCTAAAATGTGATCCTCTTCTTCAGGTGACAGCCTCCGGGAATGGCCACGGTCCGACCGTCGTTTCGGCTTCAGCGCCTCAAAGCCCCCTTTTTTGTACTGCGTGCACCAGTCGAGGATCGTTTTGGCGGCGATGCGTTTCTCTCCATGGTGGGGAACTTGATGGATCCGTTCCGCTACTTCCTTCAAGTACGTTTTTGGATCGACTTGTCCATTCACCAATGGAGCGATCAATCCATACCGAAATAAAGCGATCTCCTGTCTCATCGACTCATTCATTTCGATCTCCTCCTTCGTTCATCCCATTCTAGGACCTTATCGGTCCATCCTGTCTCTATCCTATCGGATCATTCCCCCGACCGTCGAGAGGAAAGGTTTGTGGAATCTATAAATGATTCCATATAAGGGGATATAAGTAAAATCAGGAACTGAATGTACGTGCAAAAAGATGCGTCGATCGGTGCTCCCATATCTCTTGGATGACGAAAAAGAGGCCGATCTCCTCCATCGTCTGGATCCACCATAGGGCTCGTTCTCTCGCTTGGGCGATGGCAGGACCAATTTTTCTCCAGCGCTCCGCAAAAAACCAATGAAGGTGGTTCAAATTTCGGAATAAACGTCGGACATAAAATAAAACCCCTTCATCCGTAGGAAGGAGTGGAGCCTCCTCCATCCCCCGTTTCGGAGTCAGGCCCAACCGTTCTTTCACCACTCTCCATATGGTGGGCAACGTATACTGAAAATAAGGGAGAAGAAATGAAGGCAACACGGCCACCGTCCTCCTGCACTCCGGGCAGCGATACCGAGCGATCCAAATGCGATAAGACTGATGCGACGTCACGGCATTTCGTTCGTAGTACCCATGGCGATAAAGAGGGCGTTTTGCCTGGCAATGAGGGCACCGCTTAAGAAGGGGAAAGTCGTTTTGTTTTCCCCGCTGGGCATATGTCTGGACATCGACCTGAAAGTCATGAAACCGAATCACGTCCTCGTCCCCCCTCTGGAAATCACCCATGTCCCATTCCGAAATAATTCACAAAAAATTTAGCACATTCTTTCGGAAAGGGGGAGAGGGATATTCCGAAGGAATGTGCAAAAAAGAGTCTTTTTTGTGCGGAAATAAAGTGATAATTTACAATTAAGAAGCGAACGGAAATATCCGAAGCGAGTGTACAAACAGTTGATTGACTTGATTTTACGTAAACAAAAGTATCAAAAAGACTTCGAAATCTTGGGTGAACGGAATAGTTATTCCAAAACAGACTTAGATGCGACGTTCATGCGAATGAAAGACGACTATATGAAAAACGGTCAATTGAAGGCTGGATACAACGTATAAATCGCAACAGAAGGTCAATACGCACTGGCTTATGGCATTTTTCCAAATCCTACCGATACACGTACATTGATTCCGTTCTTGAATGAGATTGAGAAGCATTATTTTCCATTGCCAAAAATATTGTCGCAGATGCTGGTTATGGTAGTGAACAGAACTATGAGGACATCCTTTCGAATCGAAAATGTGAGGCACTTATTCCATATACCATGTATGAGAAAGAACAAAAGAAGAAATATAAACAAAACCCATTTCATCCAGACAATTGGACGTACGACGAAGAAAGTGATACCTACACGTGTCCGAATCAGCAGCGGGTAACCTTCCGATATCGTTCTGTACGTACCGATAAGACCGGTTTCAAACGAGAATTGAAAATCTATGAATGTGAAAACTGTTCGGGATGTCCATTCCGTTCTTCATGTACAAAAGCAAAGGAAGGCAACCACCGAAAAGTCATGGTGAATGAAAAATGGGAACGACAAAAAGAATATGTAAGAGCGAAGCTTTCAGAAGAAAAAGCAGGTTCTATTTTCCGTCAACGTAAAATGGACGTAGAACCAGTTTTTGGATTCTTGAAGGCTAATTTGCGTTTCACTCGATTTTCCGTCCGAGGCAAATCGAAGGTGGAAAATGAAATGGGGATTGCCTTAATGGCCGTGAATTTACGGAAATACACGGCCAACAAAGATCTACTGACCAAAAATAATGGAGAGAAATGGAAAAAGGAGAATTTGAGTTGGCTCAAATTCTCCTTTTTCCTATTTTGAAGCTAGTTTTTTTTTGTTGAAAAATTTAATTGTGTAAACTATGAAATACAAAATAATGTATGGAACAATAATGTACAAAGTAATTACCAACATATCATCTTTATATTCAGCAATTTCTTCTAATAGAGTTAAAGGTCTACCATCGTATACAATATCTTTAAAAGAAAATATGAAATGATCAACTGTCAAATCAGCGAGCATGATTATAATCAAATATGCAATGTAGATGAGTGTATTGATAACGAATTTGAATCTTCTTTTTGAATT
Source organism: Ureibacillus sp. FSL K6-8385 (assembly GCF_038593155.1). Taxonomy (GTDB): domain Bacteria; phylum Bacillota; class Bacilli; order Bacillales_A; family Planococcaceae; genus Ureibacillus; species Ureibacillus terrenus. The sequence continues at coordinate 626,779 of NZ_CP151968.1, read as the reverse complement.
TATAGATTCTATCAAAATAACAAAAAATACAAAGGAAATAGCCAGCATTATGATTTCATTAAATTCAACATACCCTGAATTATCATTCAATAATGCAAAGACTATAATAAAATTTATAACTGCCAGTATAATCAAATTTTTCTTTTTCATCCTTTTTTCCCCTCTCCCAATATAGTAGTTTCAATTTTAACAAAAAAAATAATTTTTAAAAAATAAAATTAGATTTTTTCAAACAATTTAAATGTTTTTTTACAAAATTAAGAATTTTTGGATATTATTCTTTGCATATAACCTAATCATTGGTATATATCGATATATATGGAATTATTTCAAAGGAATAGGGGATATTTTGGTGAAGAAAAAAACATTTTTTACTGTAGCAGTGACTGTCATCATGTTATTTAACAAAAAGTCTAAAAGCAGTAGCTAGTACAACTGTGCCGGTATCTAATACAACAAGTACTACAAATTCTCAATCTGACTCTCAAGTCATTACTGAATATAAAGCTATTGAACCAACAGAAGATGGGATTACAAAATATAAATCAAAACAAAAAGAGATAACTAAGAAATTAAAATCTAATAAAAAAATTAATGACATTGCAGTCACAGTTACTTTTGCTGAACCATTAAGTTTTGATGAAGTTAAAACAATTACTGAAAAATACAATGTTAATATTGAAGAATTGGAAGCAAGATCAATAGACAGTAATGGCGACAGAATCACTCATGCTATTAAAGGATTGAACAAGTCATTATCTCAAGATGGAAGTAATTTCATAGGATATACTAGTTTACAGGGATATGTTTCATCAGAAAATATTTTTGGTTTAGAATCAGAGGAAAAAATTTTCTTAGTTGATGCCAGTGGAGACAATAATGTAACAGAATTAGAGAAAGACAATTTCGCAGTTCCTCTTACATGGTATTTAGAAGATTTGAATCCTGAAAAACATTTAAAGAAATAAAACCTTTAATTTAAAATAAGATTGGTTTCGACAGTTTCATTCTGTTATTTTATTTATTAAATGTGCAAAAGGACCGGATTCTTGAAGGCTAATTTGGGTCAAGTCCAAATTATTGTGTAAATTCCCCTTTGATAGACAACATGGACCTGATGACTTGACGTATGGTAGGTAAGACCGGAAAGTCTCCCTGCCGGTCGCCTTCCCGGACAAATGATCATGTTGTCAAGGAACAGGCGTGTCAAGGAGCTTTCGCGGCATATCCTCGCTTCCGAGGTATTCCACGTTCTCCTTGACACGGCGTAGAGGTTATCCCATTCTCTTGATCGCCGGAGCCTCCTGATTCACCGATCGGACTCCTTGCTCTTTCGTTTTCCGCCACTGCCAATATTCAGCCAATCCCTTGTATTTGCGCCCTGACATCCATTTTTCATCGATTTCGATCAACACGGCACCAACGAGGCGATACACCGATTCCCGGTTCGGAAAGATGCGAATGACCCGTTCTCTGCGGCGAATTTCTTCGTTCAGCCGTTCCACTCCGTTGGTCGTGCGCAGGCGCCGCCGGTAACGGTCCGGATAGTCCAATACGGCGGTGGCGTCTTCGAATCCCTCTTCGAGGATTTGCATGGCTTTTGGGGCTTTTTCTTCCCATTTGGCCAGCACTTGTTCCAATAACAGCCGGGCCGTTTGCTTATTTGGAGCATGAAGAATCCCACGAATCTCCTCGAGCAAGGCATGCTGCATATACTTTGGTGCGGCATCGAGGATATTACGAATAAAATGTGTCTGGCATCGTTGCCATGTAGCGCCTTGGAAATGCTTTTCAATGGCTTGCACCAGCCCACCGTGCTGATCCGAGATGATCAAGTCCACTCCCCGGAGTCCCCGGTCTTTCAGCCATCCGAAGAACTCGCTCCAGCTGGACTCCGATTCACTGTTTCCGATTTGCAGGCCAAGAATTTCTCGATATCCTTCCTCATTCACTCCTGTAGCGATCAACACGGCTCTGGAGCGTACTCGTCCATCCTCCCGGACTTTCGTATAAATAGCATCTACTAGCACAAACGGATACACGTGTTCATGAAGGGAACGATAATTCCAGTCTTGGATAATCGGATCCAGTCCCTTGCACAGTGAGGAGACCGTGGATTTGGAAAACGAAGTGCCGCATAATTCCTCCGTGATTTGAGTGATTTTTCGGGTAGACACCCCGTTTACCACCATTTCCATTAGTGCCAGTACCAGTGCTTGTTCGCTCCGTTGATACCGTTGGAACAGTTCCGTAGAGAACTCCCCATCTCTTGTCCGTGGAACGCGCAAGGTCAACCGTCCTACCCGGGTCGTCAGCTGGCGTGGATACGAACCGTTTCGATAGCCTTTTCGTTCTTCCGTTCGTTCATAACGGCGAGCTCCCAGCTGTTCTTCTACTTGTGCCTCGAGGATTTGATTGAGGACTTGTTCCAATAGCTTAGCTAATCCCTCATCTCTGGTGAATAACCCGTGCAAAAGTTCATCATTTAGGGTAATATGATATTGAGCCATGGTTGCATTCCTCCTTATGTTTGGTGTTTTTGGTCCACTGTTTATTCTACCAAAGGGGAAGCAACATGGCTCTTTTTCTATTTCCCTTTTTACACAATTATATGGACTTAACTCTAATTTGCGTTTCACTCGATTTTCCGTCCGAGGAAAATCGAAGGTGGAAAATGAAATGGGGATTGCCTTAATGGCCGTGAATTTACGGAAATACACGGCCAACAAAGATCAACTGACCAAAAATAATGGAGAGAAATGGAAAAAGGAGAATTTGAGTTGGCTCAAATTCTCCTTTTTCCTATTTTGAAGCTAGTTTTGTCCCAGCCTCTTTTTATTACGATTTCAATAAGATAAATCTTTTATGGATAACCCCAATTTTTTCAACAATTCAATGGCGGTTTCCTTTTCTTCCGGAGTCAAAGCGCTCATCAATTCATGCAAGTTCTTTTCATGTTCGGGGAAAATCTTCTCCATAAACGCCGCGCCCTCTTCCGTAATTTCGGCATAAGTCACACGGCGGTCCGTCGGGCAAGAAACCCGCTTAATCAATCCCCTTTTTTCCAGTTTATCGACCACATAGGTAATGGAACCGCTCGCCAACAAAATTTTGCTTCCTATTTTTTGCAACGGCTGCCTTCCCTTATGATATAACAATTCCAGAACCGCAAATTCCGTAGGATTTAAGCCGTTTTGTTGAAAAAACTGGTTTGTCACTTCATTGATTGCTTTATTTGCCCGTGACAGCACTATATACAATTTTAGCGATTGTTTAATATCGTTATTTGGCGACAAGACAAATCATCCTCTTTATACTATATCTATAAAGCATTATAGCGATTTGGGAAAAGATTTGTCAAAGTCGCTCTATAACGGGCCGCGCCAAATCCCCTTTAGGCTGTTTATTTTCCTCAGTCGATTCAGCAATTCTCAATTTACTTGAATAGAATTATATTTTTGGGCATTCAGCCATTTTTTCAATTGATTGTCATCGTAATAAAACCTAGTATAATTCTCAGTATAACTATAAAATTCTAAAATAAAGGTAGAACCAACATCGACCTTGCTTTCTACTGCAATTTTTCCATGATGTTCGTCTACCACTTTTTTTACAAGCGAGAGTCCCAATCCTGTTCCGTCGTCTTTTGTCGTAAAAAATGGCGTAAATAATTTGTTTAAATATTCTTTTGGAATTCCGCTTCCTTCATCTTGTACGGAAACCTGGATCTTGTTATGGCGATGTTTGAGCTCTATTGTAATTGTTCCACCATTTGGCATGACTTCAATCGCATTTTTTACTAAATTGATGAACATCTGTTTTAAATGATTGACGCTGCCGATCATCGCATAATCGCAGTTTTCATCTGCAATCAACCGAATGGCAATATCATTTGAATCGGCTTGTGGCCGCATGATTTGAATGACTTCCTTTACCACATGGAGCAGCGAAATTTTTTCGTGGTACGTTTTTGACGGTTTCGCCAAATACAAGATTTCTGAAAGGGTGGATTCCATTCTTTCCATCTCATTTTCGATAATTTGGATATATCTTTTTCCGTCATCCGTTGTATTTCCTTTCAATAGTTCCATAAAACCCTTCAATGAAGTCACGACATTCCGGATTTCATGGGTAATGGTTGCCGACAATTTTCCGATTTCGCTAAGATGCTCCATTTCTTTCACTTTTTGCCGCAGCTTGACCGTTTCAGTTTTGTCGATGATGGATACGACTGTCAAATCCATATAATAAAAATACTTGCAATCCAATGATAAAAACTTGTCTTTATTTTCACGGTTCATTCGAGCAATTTCAAAAGATGCATGTCCGAATGTTTTTAATTCCGATATGAATTGCAACTTTTTAAAGCTATTATCAAAATATTGGGAAAGAAAAGCATCAAAGGATAGATGGAAAATGTTTTCCAAATCAAGGTTTAATAATTCAATCGCTTGCGAATTGATTTCAATGATTGAATTTCCTTTGAAAAATATGATGCCGCATGGCAAATCGTTCAGAAAACTTCTCCCATCCAATTGAAGCTTGCAATCAAAAGCTTCGTTCAATATTTTCAGGAAAATCAAATTCTTCTTTTTTATCAACATTCCGAATACTTTGATTTCTTTGTACCGTGAATCTTTTCCTTTGATGTTCAGTGAAGTAAAGGAATATTTTTCTTGCTGCACCCTTTTCAAAAATGAATGCCAACGGGACCGGGACAACTCGTCCATAGGAAGCGGCTTCCCGATTTCTTCATCCAAGTTGAGGATATTGGCGGCTTTATGATTGATGGACTCAATAATACCCGAAGAATTCAGTATTAAAAAAGGTTCTTCATATTGGAACAGTTCTTCCAACAGAGGTATGATTGTAGCGTTGCTCATCTTGAAACACCCATCCTTCCCCACTCACTCATCTCATTCTCATTTTCTCTCTATCTACAATCTATTCATTCAATTCCAACTTTACGAAATTTTCTTAATTTAGGTTTTGTACAAAAATTATTTCATAAAATAATTAAGAATAAAATAAGTATAATATACTGATTTTCAAATTTTGGACATTTTTTAATATCATTTATTTTATTTTCTATATATTTTTTTGATAATTATAGAACCAATGGTCTATGTAAAAATTACCTTTTATTAATTAATTGCAGAAACAGCTATAATACCTTTGAATCATTTTCATTTCAATCCATCTTCAAATCTTCACCTTATTAATTTACTTAAATTATTTTATTATAAAAAATTTTTCCTGCACAACATTATGACATAAGGCACAAAAGTATTCATATTCGCAGGAAAACTTTCAGATTATTCTAATAATGCGGTATCAGAATACAGGAAATACTGGCATGCTTGTATTTTATGTAAGTAATCATTGCGATTATAACTTTGGCCATTTATTATGGAAAAATTTTTTCTTGCGAGTATGCCATAAAAAAATCATCCAACCCATGATTGGATGATCGTTTTTGAATTTGCTCCATTTCCATTGCAATCTATTATCCCTTTATTTATGGATATTTTTTGCATGCACCATTAAGGTCTTAAGACTCAGATAGTTCATCCCAACTTATCCACTGACTTATCCACAAAAAATCCACAATCGGGCATTCTTTTTTCTTTCTACAGAAATATCAAATTTTTACAATCCTACAAAAAGAAACCCTACCTTCATCATCCCCTCGGATAAGCCGATGTTCCTTCTTCTAGCCAATAATGATACGTTCTCTCGGATATCGATACTTCGGTTTTTGAGCTTTCCCTCCCAAAGTGTATAGGAATGAAATCAAACCGACCCTTCCAATAAACATTAGCGCCATGATGATCAACTTTCCGGCGCCCGATAAATTTTCCGTAATTCCAAGGCTCATCCCGCAAGTACCGAAGGCGGATGTGATTTCAAAAATGATTTCCGTTGTTGTCGCATATGGCTCCGTCATTACCAATACCATAGTGGCCATCAACACCATGAAGGCGGCCAAAATGATCACCACAAACGACCGCAATATGTCATCCAGGCAGATTTCCCTGCCAAAAACCTGGATTTCTTTTCTTCCTTTGGCAAAATTGATCAAAAACAACATGGCAATCGCAAAAGTGGTTGTCCGAATCCCGCCGCCTACAGAACTGGGAGATGAACCGATAAACATTAGAAAGCTCAAAAAAATGTCCGTCGCTTCATTGAACAATTCCACGTCTATCGTCGTCAAACCCGCAGATCTTGTAGAAACCGATTGGAACATCGCAGCAAAGAGTCTTTCATGCCACGGCAGGCCTCTCATTGAATAAAACGATTCGCTGATGAGAATCACAACGGCCCCTACCACAAACAATACGCCATATGTCGCCGTCGTAATTTTCGTGAATAAACTGAAGCGGAAGGCCGGATCTTTCTTCGTCAAATAATGCTTCACTTCGACAAGCACCGGAAACCCGATTGCCCCAAGCACAATTAAAATCATTGATATAAATTGGACAAAATAGTCATAGTAGAAAGGCTTATAACTTTCACCGGTAATGTCAAATCCGCTGTTTGTCGTTGCGGAAATCGCGGCAAACAAACCATGTTTAAAGGCTTCCGGCCAAGTATCGAAGTATCTCAAAAAATGGATGCTTAAAATCAGCGTGCCGACGGTTTCGATCAAAAACAAAATTTTGATGATTTCTTTCAAGAGCCGGACGACACCGGCAAGCTGAGGCTGATTAAAATCGATCATGATCAATTGTCTTTCCCTCAAACCGATCCGTTTGCCGATGAGCAGCCAGATAAAGGTGCCAAAAGACATTACACCGATCGCACCCAATTGCACGATGATCAATAATACAAGCACCCCAAAATTTGTAAACGTATCCGCTACATTAAAAACGGTCAGTCCCGTTACACTGATGGCGCTCACCGCCGTAAAAAGCGAATCAAGGGCCGATACTTCCTTTCCCTCCTGATAGACTGCCGGAATGCGCAATAACAAGAAGGAGAACAGTATGGCAAGAAAATAAAATGCCACCAGCAGCTGAAAAGGCGTTATTTGCTTAGTTTTTATGGACTTGGTTGCCATTGGTTTCGCCCTCTTTATCCTCAAAGATACATTTTAGTAGTATAAGTAGTATAAGAAAAAAATTACAGAAAATAAAGAGGGACAGCTGCTACAGCTGTCCCTCTCCTGATTCCGCCCCTTCTTTTTTATGCTTTTTTTTCTTGGCAACGCTCGTAATCCATCCCCCAAGAGCGATGGAAACCAAAACGACCCAGAATGTAATTTCCCAAGGAGCTGAATGTGGAAAATCATGGGGCAATACGCCGACTTTTTGATGGGATAATGTCAAAACAACCAGTTTAATGCCGACCCATCCCACAATCAAGAAAGCCGCCGTTTCCAACTCCGGATAGTTGTTCAACAATTTGACAAACCATTGCGCTGCAAAACGCATTAAAACCATCCCGATGATGCCGCCAAGAAACATCACTGTAAATTGCCCCGCATTGATTCCACCGATATGGAAATCCCCCACTTTCGGCAATGTAACTGCGATGGCTACGGCAGCAAGCATGGAATCCACCGCAAATGCGATGTCCGCAAACTCCACTTTTAAAACGGTCGCCCATAAGCCTTTCCCTTTTTGCAGATGTTGGTCAATCGCCTTTTCTTGTTCTTCTTTCTTGAATTTCTTTTCGTAAATATTTTTAACGGCAATAAACAACAAATAAGCGGCACCAATTGCCTGAATTTCCCAATAATTTACCAATACTGTAATTAAGAATAGCGCCACAAAGCGGAAAATAAATGCCCCAAACAGTCCATAAAACAGCGCTTTTCTTTGCTGGTCCTGCGGCAAATGTTTCACCATGACAGCCATGACCACTGCGTTATCCGCTGCCAATAACCCTTCCAGCATCACAAGAACAACCAAGACCCACAAATATTCCAAAATGATTGCTTCCACAGAATACTCCTCCTTAATGTTTGTATGCCCAACCGAATTCACTTCTACTTATTTTAGGAAGAAAGCATTTTTAGGCAAAAGAAAAAACCTTTGCCTAATAGGCAAAGGTCTTGCTAAGCAAATTTCAATCAATTTGCTTTCATATCCGATGGCAAACTGCCATGTAATGACGAATATGAAGTAAGTATTTAGACAGGCTAAATACTTATAGCTACTCCCCTTTGACAGTGTCAATGGCAATATTCGATTTTCCGTAAAACAAGTATAACATCCGAAAAATCCAATTGCAATTGATTTTATTTGATGGGAATTTGAAATTGTGTATTGTGTTTATGTTCTTTGTAAAACCGCACCATTGCAGGTATTATTTTCAAAAAATCAGGGCATGTAATATTTCCTTTTGATAACAATGCCAAGGCAATCGAACAATCGAAATCCGCATGCCAAGTCAGGTAGTCGATCGTTTCTTTTTCCACTCCGAGCATCGTCCGAACGGATTTCATTTGCAGACCTGCTCTAGCGAATGAAAGCGGGATTCTTCCTTTCGGAAATTTTCCTGTCATTTCTTTTACCATCGTCCTGTATACTTCCTGTACCGGATGCGGATTCGGATCCGTCAAATGAACCGTTTTTCCGCTCGCTTCTTCATTTTGGCAAAGGTAAATGGCCGCTTTTGCAACATAATCGACAGGCACGACGTTAATCCTCGCCGTGGATTTCCCGATGTAAGGAATAAAGGGAAGGAAGCTGATACGATCGATCAAGTTTAAAAAGAAATATGGACCGTCAAATTTGTTTGTTTCCCCTGTAACCGAATGCCCGATTACAATGCCCGGCCGGATGATGGTCAACGGAATTTCATCCACCAAGTCATTCACCAACAGCTCCGCTTCAAATTTCGTTTCTTCATAATGGTTCTTAAAGGAATCGGGACGAATCAGCTCCGTTTCAAGAATAACCCCTTCCCTTCTCCCGGCCACATAAGCGGTGCTGAAATACATATACCGTTTCAAACGGGGCAGTGTTTTTACGAAATCATTCACATTGGAGGTTCCATGGACATTGATTTTCCATGCCACATCCCGTGGGACCGCCAAATCGTAAATCGCCGCCAAATGCCAGAAATATTGCGTTTCCTGAACAATTTTTTCTATCGCTTCTTCATTCAAATCCAAATTGGGCAATGTGATATCGCCTTCAAAAATTTCAATGGTCCGTCCGGGATATTCTTCCAATAGCTGCCTCCGCACCTCTTCCGCTTTTTCCCTTTCCGTTTTTAACACCAATACATAAACGGAGTCCGCCACATTTGCTGAAAACATTTCACGAACCAACTGTCTTGTTATAAAGCCGGGAAAACCTGTGAAAAAATGAACCGCCATCGCCGCATCCTCCATCACCTTTTTCTAGTAACTATATATTCTCTGAAATGTTTCCATTTTCCTTTTATTCTTCATTGTATTTTATATTTGTCAATAAATTTGAGATTGTTTATTTTCATCAGAAATAAGAGTGCAAGTTCACAATAAATCTTTACCCTTTGTCTTCAACTTTATTAGTCTATCCATAAAAAAAGGCGGATGGAAAAGGAATATTTCCACATCCGCTCTTTTTTATGAATAGAAAATACCGCTTGCTTATAACAAGCTATATAATTGGATATGCTCGTTTTTCTCGGAAAACCAGCGCAACGCAAAATCGTTTTCGAACAAAAAGACCAGTTTGCCGAAACGGTCTTTCACTAGCATGGAACGGGAAGAAGACATCGATTCTTTTACATCTTCCTCGTTTTTGATCCAACGGGCAATTTTGGATCCGATTGGCTGCATGACCACTTCCACGTTGTATTCATTCTTCATTCTGTGCTCAAACACTTCAAACTGCAATTGCCCTACCGCGCCAAGAATGATTTCTTCCGTATGAAGAGTTTTATAATACTGGATCGCTCCCTCTTGCACAAGCTGCAAGATTCCCTTATGGAACTGTTTCGATTTCATGACGTTTTTCGGACTGACTTTCACAAAAAGTTCCGGCGTAAACTGCGGCAATTTTTCAAATTGGAAAATTTTCTTGCCGCCAACGACCGTATCGCCAATTTGATATGTTCCCGTATCGTAAAGGCCGATGATGTCCCCCGCCACCGCTTCATCCACCGTCTCGCGGGTTTCCGCCAAAAATTGCGTGGATTGGGTCACTTTAAATGTCTTCCCGGTGCGGGCCAACGTAACGTTCATACCGCGTTCAAACTTTCCGGATACGATTCGGACAAAAGCAATCCGGTCACGATGGGCCGGGTTCATATTGGCCTGAATCTTAAAAATAAATCCGGAAAAATCTTCATGCTCCATCGGATCAATCAACTGTTCCTCATCCGTCGATCTCGGCTGCGGAGCAGGGGCAAACTGCAAGTAAGTTTCCAGGAAAGTTTGCACACCAAAGTTGGTCAAGGCGGAACCGAAAAATACCGGCGTCAACTCGCCGCGGAGAATATCTTCTTCTGAAAAAGGATTTCCCGCTTCGTCCAGCAGGCGGATATCATCCATTGCCTGTGTGTAATAGGAAGTTTCCTTCATCGGATGATCGACTGCCAATTCCCCATTTTCATCCAATGGCAAAAACCGGTCGCTTTCATCGGCGCGGAATTGTTCAATCCGCTGATGGAAGCGGTCATAAATGCCATAAAACTCTTTCTCCATCCCGATCGGCCAGTTCATTGGATAGGCTTGGATTTCAAGAACTTCCTCGATTTCTTCAATCAATTCAAGCGGTTCTTTCCCTTGGCGATCCAATTTATTGATGAATGTGAAAATCGGGATTCCGCGCATGCGGCAAACTTTGAACAATTTAATCGTTTGCGATTCAATCCCCTTTGCCGCGTCAATCACCATGACCGCACTGTCCACCGCCATGAGCGTGCGGTATGTATCCTCCGAAAAGTCCTGGTGCCCAGGCGTATCCAAAATATTGACCCGATAACCGTCATAATCGAATTGCAGCACGGAGGATGTGACGGAAATTCCCCGTTGCTTTTCAATTTCCATCCAGTCACTTTTAGCAAATTTTCCGGTCTTTTTTCCTTTGACCGTTCCCGCGGCACGGATTGCTCCTCCAAAAAGCAGGAGCTTTTCCGTCAACGTCGTTTTTCCGGCATCCGGGTGGGAAATGATTGCAAAAGTTCTGCGTTTTAAAATTTCTTGTTTTACATCTGAGTTCATCTTTCTGCGTCTCCTTTTTTCATACGTAAACAATAATAAAAGAACGGCCCTGTTTCGACAACCTTTTTCTGCTTTCAGGGGTGAAAAACCCGGTTTGTGAATTGGATGTTATTTAGTTTTGGATGTTCACCATAATTTTAGCCGCCTCAATCTTTTTGAGACGGCTGGAAAGGGATTCTTTATCCTTTAACAAATTTTAATTTTGCTGCTTCCAATGCGATTTCCGCATCGCTGTGAGGATATTTTTTGTTGCCGATAATTTGGTAATCTTCGTGTCCTTTCCCTGCGAAAATGATGACATCTCCCGGTTCGGCAACGGAGATGGCATGGCGTACAGCCTCCGCCCGGTCGCCGATGCAGGCATAATTGTTGTGGAGCATTCCTTTTGCCAAATCCCCTGTAATACTGTCATAATCTTCAAAACGCGGGTCATCGGTTGTCAATACGACATAATCCGCTCTGGATGCCTTTTCAGCCATGGCAGGACGTTTCGATTTATCCCGGTTTCCGCCGGTTCCTACAAGGAAAATTAATTTATTTCCGGGCTTCTTATACGGCATGGCCGCATCGATGGCTTTTTCAATGGCATCAGGCGTATGCGCGTAATCGATAAATATATGTAGAGGCAAATCGGTCTTGATTTTTTGCATTCTTCCCCGTACCGGCTCCAGCACTTCAATTTGTTCAATGATTGCATCGATCGGATAACCGCGGGAATATAAGACAGCCGTGGCAGCCAACACGTTGTAGACATTAAATTCGCCCAACAATTGCATCGACACCGGGAATCTTCCTTCCGGCGTAATCATATCAAAGGTTGTGAGCCCATCTTTATATTCGCAGTTTTCCGAGCGGAAGTTCGCTTCGTTCTTCAATCCATACGTCCAAATCGGATAAGGCGTCATGGCCGCATATTTTTTGGACCACGGATCGTCCGCGTTTAACACCGCCGCTTTATTTTTCGTTAAATCTTGTCCCAATTGAGAGAATAACAAGCCTTTGGCATACCCGTACTCTTCCATGGTGCCATGGAAATCCAAATGATCGTGGGTCAAATTGGTAAATACGGCCACATCGAAATCAACTCCAGCAAGTCTTCCCAATGATAGACCATGGGAAGACACTTCCATGACCATGGAATAGCAGCCTTCCATCTTTGCCCGGAAAATCATCTGCTGCGTGCTCAACGCGTCGCTTGTCGTATTGGCCGTTTCATACAGAACGCCGTTTAAATTAAAACCGATCGTCCCTGACAAAGCGGATTTTTCCCCCAATCCGACATACATCTGGTGGATGATGTTCGAAACGCTCGTCTTGCCGTTTGTTCCCGTTACCCCGATCATCGTCAAATCTTTGGAGGGATAATCAAAAAATTTGGCGGATATAAGCCCCAATGCGCGATTGGTATCCGGTACAATCACCTGAGCCACGCTACCTTCCAATTGCAGCGGTCTTTCGGCAAGCACCACCGTTGCCCCTTGGTTTACCGCATCTTGCGCAAAATCATGGCCGTCCACTGTATAACCTTTTATACAAACGAACAAACTTTTTGGTTGTACGCTTCTTGAATCGTTCGAAATATCTTTAATCGTATTCGGCAATTGTCCGATTACATGTTTTATTGGGATGACGCTCAATAATTCTTCTGTGATCATCTTTCTTCCTCCGTATTGACCAAATGCTTAGTTTGGATAAAAATCACTGTTAATTGAACCATGTACTTCCACTGTTCTTTTTAAAAAATATTATTTAATGTTAATTATCATATCAAAAATGGGGAATATCCGACAAAAGGAAAACGTCTAAAAAAACGAATTTTTTCGAAATATGTCGAATTGCGTTTGATTCCTTCCGTTTTTTTGGAATTTTCAATCAATATATTTTATAATATCCCGTTTTCCAGCACAATAGCTGCCCAATATTCCAATTATTTCAACACTTTTCTTACCAGCTTTACTTTTTGATTATAAGGCGGATATAATAAATCATTGGCGAATTTGGAGGAACGCTTCATGATGGATTTTGCATGGGTGAATGTTTCGAAACTTGCCTTTCCATGATATCGGTTGATTCCGGATGGGCCGACGCCGCCAAAAGGCAAATGGATGTTGGCGACATGAGTGACTGTATCATTGATGCAACCGCCGCCAAATGGCAACTCCCGGATAAAATAATCGATATGCCGTCCATTTTCCGAGAAGAGATAGGCTGCCAGCGGCTTGGGAAGCTTTCGGATGCGGCCAATCGCCGCTGCCAAATCTTCATATTGAATAACCGGCAAAAGAGGTCCAAAGATTTCATCCTCCATGATTGGGCTATCCCAACGGATATTCTTAAAAATGGTCGGCTCCATATATAAATCATTCCGGTCTGCTCTCCCTCCGAAAACGATATTATGTTTCTCCGATTGGAGCAATTTTGCAAGCCGGTCAAAATGGCGCTCATTAATAATCCGTCCATAATCTTTGCTTTTTTGGGGATCCTTTCCGTAAAAGCGGACAATGGTTTTCTTCAATCTTTGGATAAAGCGATCATGAATGGAAGAATGAACAAGCACATAATCCGGCGCCACACATGTCTGCCCGGCATTATTAAATTTTCCCCAAACAATTCTTTTTGCCGCAACGTCCAAATCGGCACTTTCATCCACAATCGCAGGGCTTTTTCCTCCCAGCTCAAGGGTGACGGGCGTCAAATTTTCCGCGGCGGCGCGCATCACAATTTTTCCGACGGACACACTACCGGTAAAGAAAATATAATCAAAAGGCGCATGAATCAAAAGGTTGACTTCCTCTTCCCCCCCTTCGACAACCCGCACGTAACGGGATTCGAAAGTATCTTCAATGATTTTTTTGATGATTTCCGTTGTATGAATGGCCGCTTCGGAAGGTTTAACGATTGCCGTATTTCCACCGATGAGGGCTCCAATCAACGGCTCCATGACCAACTGAAAAGGATAATTGTATGGGCCGATGATCAATACGGCGCCATAAGGTTCTCTGACAATGAAGCTTTTGGCCGGCTGAAAATGGAAAGGGGTTCGGACATCCACCGGTTTCGCCCACTCATCGATGTTATTGAGCATATGCCGGATGCTGTTGAGGACAAACCCCACTTCATTGGAATATGCTTCAAATTCGCTTTTTCCTAAATCCAGATTCAATGCTTTCAGTATTTCTTTTTCATGTTCTTGAATCGCCCTTTTCAGTTTCGCTAATTGCTTTTTTCGAAATTCAATCTCCTTCGTCTGCCCGGAATAAAAAAATTCTTTTTGCTCCTCAATCATCTTCTCTACTTCATGTGCATCGAGTTTCATGATTTCCCTCCAAAAATACATAAAAAAAAATTTTTTTGCCCATACTGATTACTACAAGTTATATTACTACAACTTGCTGAAGAACTACCAGTTGACAAACAAGCATACTTCACAAGAACTTCCATGAAGAGGGGGCAAATGATGATGGTCACGACAAAATATTGGTGGGAAGACGTGTTTACAGGACCCTTGGCAATCGGTATCAATGAAGAAAAAATCCATCAGCTGGAGGACGAATCCTTTTTGTATTTCAAAGGGCAATCGACGAATGAAGATGAAGAAAATGATACAAATTTGGAAATGGCCAATTAAATATTGAAATAAATGGACAGGCTGGGCATCAAAACCCAGCCTGTTTTGCTGATCAAGGTTCATCATCGACCGGCAGCATTTCCCCTTCAGGTCCCAACTCATGCGGAGGAACGCTTTTGAAGGTTTCCCCCTCTTCTTCCAAGTCCCTCAATTTATGGGCAATCCGGCTTGCGGCACAAGCCGCGATGCTCGCCACCAGGTCATCCAAGAATGTATGGACTCCATTGCCGGATTTCGTGTCCAGCTTTTTAATAATGCCGATTTTATTTTTATCCAAATGGCCATAGGTAGTTAACGCAATACTGCCATACGTCAGTACAGAACTCAAGGCAATCGTTTCATCCACGCCAAAGAGCCCTTCATCGCTTTCCACGATGGATTGCAGCGGTTGGGAAAGCATCTTTTTCTCCGCCAGTTGATCCAATTCCACCCCAACCAGAATCGCATGCTGCACTTCCCGTTTTAAAAGAACCCGCTCAACGGATTTGATGCAATGTTCCAGCGTCAAGCCATCGTTATATGGATATTGCATTTCATAAACGATTTCCGCAATGTCTTCAATTTTTACTCCTCTTCTCAGCAATGCTTCCTTTGCTGCTTTCGTCACATCGTGAGAATGAACCCTTCTATTATTGTTTTTTTTCATATTTGAATCCCCGCTTCTTATTGGATTTTTCTATTTGTAATGTAAAAATATTCGCTTATTTCATAATACATGATATTTTCAAGTTGTGATACAATAATGAACTGGATTTAAAGGAGGACTAATGGTGGAAACAGGGACTATACAAAAAATTTCGCTACACAGCTTTCATCTTGATGAAACATTTGATTTATTCATATATATTCCGGCAAATTATACTCCATTCAATAAATACAACACTTTGATCGCGTCAGATGGAAAAGACTATTTCCAATTGGGGGGAATTTCCCATATCGCCGACGAATTAATTGAAGATTATGAAATCGAAAACCTGATTATTGTGGGAATTCCTTATAAGAATGCGCAAGATCGCAAACGGAAATACATCCCAACGGGAGATCAGCATGAAGCATATTTGAATTTTTTGGCCCATGAACTAGTGCCGTTCATCGACAAGGAATTTTCGACAGCAGGTACCGCAGCAAGCAGAGGGTTGATTGGAGATTCCATGGCCGCAACCGTTTCGCTTCTGGCCGCTTTAAAATATCCGAATATTTTTGGAAAAGTCATCTTGCAATCTCCCTATGTAGATGATTCGGTATTAAAAATTGTCGAAGAAACACCGACAAGGGACTCTTTGATTATTTATCATACGGTCGGAAAGCAAGAAGACGAAGCCGTCACTTTTTACAAAGACATCAAAGATTTCCTTACACCGAACCGGAAATTGCATCAATTGCTGGTATCCAAAAATTATCGGCATATGATTTATGAAGAGCTGGAAGGAAATCATACGTGGAAAACGTGGAAACCGGAACTAAGAAAAGCCCTCAGCAATACTTTTGGAATATAAAAATCGTGCATCTTCCGAGCATATTTTGCTATACTTAAGTAAAATTTGCATTTCAGGGAGGAAAGCGGATGAAGTTGAGCGTTGTGGCTTTTCCATCTAAAAAATTGCAGGATTTGGCGAATACTTACCGGAAGCGATACGATTCCCATTATACAAAAATCACGCCCTATATCACGTTGAAAGAGCCTTTTGATGTGGAAGAATCGCAAATCGAAGAAATTTCCAATAAAATCAAATCCATCGCCGATCAATATGGTCCGCTCGAAATTCACGCTTCGAAAGTCAGTTCGTTTTTCCCGGCGACAAACGTGATTTATTTTAAAATCGAACTGACAGAGCAATTGCAAAAAATTCACGAAGATTTATATAACAAGATTAATATCGGCAAACCAAAACATGTCTTCATTCCCCACATCACCATCGCCAGAGATTTGACCGAAACGGAACATGATGACATTTTTCCGCAATTGCGCATGATCGGCATCAACGAAAAAGAAGAAATTGACCGGATACATCTCATCTATCAATTGGAAGACGGATCCTGGACGACATATGAAACCTATAAATTAACCGGAGAATCATGATGAAAACCTGCGAACTCCAACCCGGCCGCCGGAAATCGCCCATTTATTCAAATTATAATGGAGAAAATGAACTGCACCCCGACAATCAGGGTGCAGTTTTTCAATTCTCCATCCGGGAATGTTGCGTCGGAGCAAAATTTTGCTCCCCTGCGCAGAAGAGGGGAGCTTTTTCCTTTAGTTTTAGTATATCAAATCGGATATTCGCGGTAGCCGCTTTGAACTCCGATCCATTTTGCTGTCGTGAATTTATCAATTGCCCACTCACCGTTGAAGCGTCCAATGCCCGAATCTTTCTCCCCGCCGAATGCGACATGGGCCTCGTCATTGACCGACTGATCATTGATGTGGACCATTCCTGTCTTCATTTTTTTGCCCACTTCCACGCCCCGGTGGATATCGGCTGTAAATACCGAGCCGCTTAAACCATAAGGAGTATCATTTGCAATCCTGATCGCGTCCTCTTCATCTTTCGCTTTAATGATGCAAGCAACAGGACCGAAAATTTCATTTTTTGCAATCGGCATATCATTTGTCACGTTTGTCAGCACGATTGGCGACATAACCAGATTTTTCACCGGCCCGTCCAATACAATCATTGCCCCTTGCGCTACGCTGTCCCGCACGTCCTTTTGAATGCGCTCGATTTGCTGCTGATTGATCAGCGGACCAATAAAAGTCGTTTTTTCCACCGGATTGCCCGCCCGGAGCTTCTTGACGATGTCAACAAATTTTTCAACGAATTCATCATGGACGGACTCGTCTACGATAATGCGGTTCAAAGCCATACAAATCTGGCCCTGATGCATAAATTTCCCGAAAGCCGCTGCCTTTGCCGCCTTTTCAATATTCGCATCATCCAGTACAATCATGGCGTTATTCCCGCCCAGTTCAAGCGCCACATCCTTCAAATACTTGCCTGCCAGCTCACCTACCCGGCGGCCCACTTCCGTCGAGCCGGTAAATGATATCATCGATGGGATTGGATGGGATACAAAAGCGTCTCCGACTTCAGAGCCCCGGCCAACGATCACATTGACAAGCCCTTCCGGAAAACCTGCCTGCTCAAATATTACGCCAAACATCAATCCCGATGTGACAGGCGTATCTGAGGCGGGTTTAATGACCACGCTGTTTCCGACAGCTATCGCAGGCGCAACGGAACGCATCGTCAATAAGAACGGAAAGTTCCAGGGGCCGATCACGCCAATAACGCCTTTGGCCGTGCGGTAAACCCGGTTTTCTTTATTAGGAATATGGGAAGGCAGAATTTCGCCTTTTATGCGCGTCAAAAAACTTGCGGATTCCTTCACCATCCTTAAGGAAGATTCAAATTCGGACGTCGCTTTCAACAAAGTGCTGCCCGATTCCTGAATCAGCCATTGGATAATTTCTTCCCTTTTTTCCTGCAGCACATCGATTAAACGTTCAAACAGCCGTTTTTTTTCGATTAACGGCATCGACTCCCAGATGGGCTGAGCCTTTTGCGCCGCACTGTATGCATCGTCCAAATCAGCATGGTTTGCCCCTTTGATGGTCAAAAGTTCCTCACCTGTGTAAGGGTTGATATTTTTTATGATGCCGCTGCTTCCCCCTTCCCTCCACTGGCCATTAATATATTGTCTTGTGAAATTTTGCACCGTTATTGTCATTCTTTCTCCCCCATCCCGCTTGTTTTTTAAACGGCTTGAGCCGCTATACTTTCACTTGTTGTTTCCATTTTTGAATTATGCTTCTGAAAATCCCTCTTTTTCGGTAAAGTTCAATTTCATGTTTCGTATCCAAACGCAAAACGGCCTGGAAGACCCGCTTCGAGCCATCCTGTTTCACCGCTTCCACTTCCACTTTTTTGAATGGAGCGAGCGGCTCCTCCAAACCGTAAATGTTATACAGTTCTTCACCGGTCAACTGCAGGGATTCAGCGTTTTCACCCGGCATAAATTGAACGGGAAGAACGCCCATCATGACCAGATTGCTCCGGTGAATGCGCTCGAAGCTTTCCGCAATCACCGCTTTGACACCGAGCAAATACGTTCCTTTCGCCGCCCAGTCGCGGGCGCTTCCTGTGCCGTATTCTTGTCCTGCAATGATGATCAACGGAATATTGTCCTTTTTGTACAATTGGGCTGCCGTATAAACATCCATTTCTTTCCCGCTCGGAAAATGGCGGGTATAGCCGCCCGTCCTGCTGCTGAGAGCATTTTTCAGCCGTATATTTGAAAACGTTCCCCGGACAAGCACTTCATGATTTCCTCTCCTGGAACCGAAAGTGTTGAATTCGGATGCCGCAACCCCTTGTTCCAATAAATATTTTCCGGCAATGCTGTCTTTTGGGATGCTGCCTACAGGGGAAATATGATCCGTTGTAATCGAATCGCCTAGCACCAATAACACACGGGCATCGGCAATATTGCCGGCCCTTTCTCCTTCCGCATCGCCGAAAAACGGGGATGGCTTAAAGTAGGAGGATCGTTCATCCCATTCAAACACCGGCTGTTCTTTGTACGGAAGGGCCTGCCATTTTTCATTTCCGGCGAAGATATTCCGATAAGCCGTTTGGAACAAATCCGATGATATGGATTGGCCGATCAGGCGGATGATTTCTTCGGATTTCGGCCAAATATCCTTCAAATATACATCTTCGCCATTTTTTCCTTTTCCGATGGGCTCGCTTGTCAAATCGATATTCATCGTTCCGGCTATCGCATATGCAATGACGAGCGGCGGGGAAGCCAAATAATTCGCTTTGACAAGGGGGTGGATGCGCCCTTCAAAATTGCGGTTACCGCTCAGCACGGCCGCGACGGTCAAATCCGATTGCTGAACAGCGTGTTCAACGGCAGGATCCAGGCTTCCCGTATTTCCGACGCAAACCGAACAACCGTAACCGGTCAAATGAAATCCCAATTTTTCTAAATACGGCATCAATCCCGTCTTTTCCAAATAACCCGTCACCACTTTGGAACCGGGCGATAGGCTGGTCTGAATCGCCGAAGAAACCGACAATCCCCGTTCAACCGCCTTTTTGGCCAGCAATCCCGCCCCAATCATATTGAAAGGATTGGATGTGTTCGTGCAGCTCGTGATCGCCGCGATAACAATCGATCCGTCTTCAAGCGTCACCCCATTGACGATTGCCTTTTTCCCGCTTCCCGAAGATAGGGGAACGGGAAACGAATCTTTTGTCAATTGCAGCGGAATCCGGTCTTGCGGACGTTTCGGCCCGGCAACGCTCGGCTCAACCATTCCCAAGTCAAAATCCAAAACGTCGTCATATTGTTTATTTCGGGAATTTTCCCCTGTATAGAACAATCCCTGGGCTTTGCAATAGTGTTCGACGCGGGCCACATCCTCTTCCGGTTTGCCCGTCAAGCGCAAATATTTTAATGTTTCCTCATCCACCGGGAAGAAACCGCAAGTCGCCCCATATTCGGGAGCCATATTCGAAATGGTCGCGCGATCGGGAACCGAAAGTTCTTTTAATCCGGGACCAAAAAATTCCACAAATTTTCCGACTACGTTGCGCTTGCGAAGCATCTGCGTCAACGTCAAAGCAATGTCCGTTGCGGTTACTCCCTCCTTGGGCCGTCCCTTTATTTCAACGCCTATCACTTCCGGCATTGCGATGCTGATCGGAAGCCCCAGCATCGCGGCCTCCGCTTCAATGCCCCCGACTCCCCAGCCGAGAACCCCCAAAGCATTGACCATTGTCGTATGGGAATCAGTACCGATGATCAATTCCGGATAAGCCATATTGGTTTTTGAATCCAGTTCAATAATTTTCGTCAAATACTCCAAATTTACCTGATGGATGATTCCGTTTCCAGGAGGGACGACGGATAAACCTTTGAAGGCGTTTTGGGCCCATTTCAATAACCCGTAGCGTTCCTTGTTGCGTGCGTATTCAAGGTTCAAGTTTCTCTCAAAGGACCCTTCAGATCCGTAATCATCCACTTGGACGGAGTGATCGATCACTAGGGCGACCGGTATTTCCGGATGGACATGTGAGGGATCCATCCCCCAATCCCTCACTTTCCCCCTCAATGAAACCAGATCGACCAAAGCGGGAATCCCCGAAGCGTCCTGCATTATCACCCTCGTCGGAACAAACGGGATATCCATCCTTTTTTTCTCCGCTGCAGATTTCAATATTTCTTCCAGCTCTTCCTCGCCAATCCCGGTCTTTTCCCGGTTCCGGATGATGGATTCCAGCAAAATCAGAACTGTATAAGGCAGCTCCGAAAATGAGGCGGAACTTCCCAACCGGCGAAGACTATTGATTTGGAAGCTTTCAAATTCCGTCACAATGGTTTCCTTGTTCATTCATTTCCCCCCAATTTACACGCCCACTTTTTTCTGCCCTTTCGGTTTTGCGGACAGATCGGAGCATTTCCCTGCTTTCAAAAGGAAGCTGTCCACCGCATGTGGGAGCAATTGTTGAATATATTTCGCCGCGTCCAGCACCTTATCAATCGATACATTCGTCCTGATGCCCATCTCTTCGAATCCGTGGATCAAATCTTCGGAGGCGATATTGCCGCTTGCTCCAGGGGCGTATGGACAGCCGCCCAAGCCTCCCGCCGAGCTGTCAAAGTGGATGATTCCCTCCTCATAGCCTGCAACCGCATTGGCGAAGGCCATGCCGCGCGTATTGTGCAAATGCAATGAAAACGTAAAATCCGGAAAAGACTCTTTTAACCGGCGTACGGTGTTTTTAATTTTTGCCGGGTTCGCCATGCCCGTTGTATCCGCAAGGGATACTTCGGTGACGCCGAATGATTCGTACCGCTCACAAATCATGGTTAAGCGTTCAATCGGCACTTCCCCTTCAAAAGGGCAGCCAAAAGCCACCGAGATGGATCCCGAAACGTCCATCTTCTTTTCCTTGGCCAGTTCAATGAGGGGGGTAAATCGTTCCAGCGCCTGTTCCGTGGTGCAGTTTGCGTTGCTCAGACTGTGGGAATCCGAAGCGGACAGCATGAGCTTCACTTTATCCACACCGGCGGCGATGGCCCTTTCCAATCCCCGGACATTCGGGACGAGCGCACGCAGCTTCACATTCTTTGAACGTTTAATCCGTTTCAATACTTCATCCGCATCCTGCAATTGGGGAATTGCCTTTGGATGAACAAATGACGTCACCTCTATTTGCCGGTAACCGCAGTCGATCAGCCGATTGATAATTTCCACTTTTGTCCCGGTCGGAATCCATTCTTTGACGCTTTGGAAACCGTCGCGGGGACAGACTTCCGTAATGATGACATCCCGTTTATAATCCAACTGCACCACTCCTCTAAATCACATTTTTTTCTTTCAATCTTTCAATCGTTTCATCATCAAGTTCCAATAGATTTTTTAAAATGTCTTCCGTATGTTCGCCCAAATCCGGGGCGATTTGCCGGATGGCTCCAGGCGTTTCCGAAAATTTCGGTACAACGCCAGGAATTTTTACCTTGCCCAGCCGAGGATGATCCACTTCCACGATGTTTTCCCGCGCTTTGTAATGCGGATCTTCAAAAATATCCTTAATGCTGTAAATCGGGCTCATTGGAACCCCGTACTCATCCAACAGTTTCTGCAATTCTTCTTTTGTTTTCGTTTTGACCCAGTCCGCCACGATGCCGTTGACTTCATCAAAACGTTTCAACCGTTCGGAATTTGTATAATATCTTTCGTCCGTGAGCATGTCTTCCCGTCCCATCGCCTTTGCCAGCCGCTCGAATGTCTTATCGGAGCTTGTGACCAAAATGACCCAGCTTCCGTCTTTCGTTAAAAAATTCCCTGCCGGCGCGGAATGTCCGCTCAATCCCGGCGTCCGTTCTTTAATATTTCCGGTCACATCATAATCCGCGACCAAAAATTCCATCATTCTGAACATAGATTCATATAGGCTGACATCTATATATTGGCCTGTGCCATCTTCATGGCAATCGAGATGATACAGCGCCATCACCGCCGAGAACGCCACATAAATTCCCGTCACATAATCCGTCAATGAAAATGACGGGCTGATTGGCGGACGATCCGGATAGCCGTGCAGATAGGTGAATCCGCTGAACGCAGTGGCCGGCGTACCGAAGCCGGCCTTATAAGCATACGGCCCCGTTTGACCATATCCGGTAACCCGGATCATGATCAGGTCGGGATTGATTTTTTTCAAATCTTGATAGCCGATCCCCCATTTTTCGAGGGTGCCGGTCCGGAAGTTTTCGATGAGGATGTCCGTTTTTTTGACA
This sequence comes from Ureibacillus sp. FSL K6-8385, assembly GCF_038593155.1. GTDB lineage: Bacteria > Bacillota > Bacilli > Bacillales_A > Planococcaceae > Ureibacillus > Ureibacillus terrenus. Next base: position 603,674 of record NZ_CP151968.1, on the reverse strand, counting down.
AGTTTGCGCAAAATTTCTTTTCCTTCCTCATGATGCAAATCCAGCGTCAAGGATTTTTTATTGCGGGAAAGCCCTGGCCAACGCAGCCCTTCACCGTTGTAATAAGGCCCCAAATTTCGAAGCGGATCCCCTTTTTTGGGCATCTCCACCTTAATGACATCAGCTCCAAAATCCGCCAGAAGTGTTGCACCAAAAGGAGCGGCAATGACCGTCGATAAATCAATCACGCGCACCCCTTCTAATGGACCTTTCCTTGTTCTTCCCATATTGATTCCCCTTTGTTGATAATCATTGTTTTATAATAAGCGCCTTCATTTCCATGGCAGGACCGCTTTTTATGTAAAATATGGGTCCTTGCAATTTCCGGAACAATTTTTACTTCCATTTGCCGCAAATGGGACGCCTAAATCCCTTTAAGACGCCCCATTCTTCAATTCCGTGTATTCATTATTAAACCGATGCCAATTTCCGGTCTTTGTACAGCCATTCCAAATATGTGTAATCGTCCGGCGTGCGGTTCAACATGATCGTATCCCGCAGCAATCTTGCATGATCTTCTTTTGCATGTTTGATTTTTCCCCACATCCGCGCGCCCCGTTGGACCTGGGAAGCTCTCGGAATTCGCTCTTTTTGATATTCATCCAACGCTTTCGCCAAATCCGCTTCATGTTCTTTCAATTTTTCCACCAGGCAAACGGTGTCTTCCAATGCCTGGCAGGCACCTTGCGCCAAATATTGCAACATGGCATGGGCGCTGTCGCCCAATAGGGTTACACGCTTTGTTGACCATTTTTCCAATGGATTGATGTCATGCAACTTTGAAACAAAGCCTCTCTCGGCAAATTTGATGGACTCTTTCACCGTCGGACAGCAATCTTTGAACATGTCATAGAGTTCATCGATTGTTCCCCAATCATCGTTTTCCTCGTTATAGTTTTGGCTTTCGAATACCGCAACCTGGTTGATGACGCTCTTATGGCGCACCGGATACTGTACAAGGTGGATGCCGGGGCCGATCCAAGTAAGTTTTTCATCCCAATCGATATTAATGGTCATTTCGGACATCGGTACCGTGAAACGGTATGCCACATAACGGGCAGGCACCGGCTTGGAATTGCGGTTGATCAGTTTCTGCCGGACAACGGAGCGGATGCCGTCCGCGCCAATCACCAATTTTCCCTTCAAGGTTGCCCCGTTTTCACACCGCAGTTCCACATAATCGTCAAATTCTTCGACCGATTCGAGCCGATGATTTGTCAAAAATCGGATATTATTCAACTTTTCGCATGCTTTCAATAAGACGCTGTGCAAATCGGACCGGTGAATCACAATATATGGATAGCCAAATGTTTTTTCAAAAGCCTCCCCGAATTGCACGGAGGATAATTCTTTTCCGCTTAATGCATCCATGAATACATGGCGCCGAGGGAAGACGGCATGTTGATACACTTCATCCAAAACGCCCAAGGCATCCAATGCGCGCAGCCCGTTTGGTCCAAGCTGCAATCCCGCGCCGACTTCACCAAATGCAGGTGCCTGCTCGATCACCGTCACTTTTTTTCCCAATTTGCCGATGCCATATGCAGCCGCCAACCCGCCTATGCCTCCGCCGACAACAATTACCTCTTCAATGTTTCCCATTCACACCACTCCTTTAAATGTTTTCATTTTATATAAACTGAATTTTTCGAATATTCAGGAACGAATTCGGACTTGATTTCCTGATGCCCTCCGTTTTCTGTATACGCCTCTTCCCGTTCAAACCCGAACGCTTCCATAATCGGCAAATCATTGGCGGAGAACAGCACGGCATCCTCGGTCCCGGATGTGTTGACATGCTCATGCCATGTCCATGCCGGCAATACGAAGATGTCTCCCGCTTTCCAGTCAAAACGGACGCCGTTCATCACCGTATAGCCCGATCCCTTGTAAACGTTATACACGACGCTATGGGTGTGGCGGTGCGCTTTCCCTTTGAATTTTGGAGGCAATTTTTGCATCCGCGCGCCGATGCGTCCGTTCGCGTCTTTTCCGTTCGATGGGTTGATGTATTCCACGATATATGCATCGAACGGATCCGGTTCCAATTCTTTCAGACCATCGATTGCCTGTATTGTTAAATCATATTTATAGCGTCCAAGGGGAGCCGGAGACGGACGGCGGTCGGAAATCGGGCGCACCATTCCCCCGGCATAGCGCTTTGTGCCAAAATCCACCGGATGCTCAACCGGCTGCCTGCTTTCCGGATACATTTCCAAAAACGAACTTGTCAACGCAGAAGTAAACGGAATATCCAAAACGTCCATCCAAAATACCGTTTCGTTGCCCTCATTGACATGGTCATGCCAGCACCATTCCGGCGTAATGACAAAGTCTCCCGGTTCAAAAGTGTATTTCACGCCGTTGACAACCCCTGACGCCCCTTTGCCTTTCATAATGAAGCGCATGGCGGATGTCATGTGGCGGTGCGGTGGTGCGAGCTCCCCGGGATTCAATGCCTGCACAGCCGCATAGAGTGTTTGCGTCGCTCCTCCCCAACCATGGGGCTCCAAATGCTTCATCCCGGGATTGATGAGATACACCGCCCGCCGGTCAATGGAACCTACCCCGACTTTCAACAATTCTTTCGCTTTTTCAAGCATTTCCAAAATCAATTCGCCTTTCCACAAATACGGTACCGCTCTCGGCTTTGGCTCCGGGGCGCTGAATACGGAAGCCCATAACGGCCCCATATTTTTATCCCCCAGTTCTTTGTGGAATTCGGCCAATTCCGGCGTCCATTGTTGTTTTTTGATTTCTGCCATCATAACCCCCGCTTTCAGATTTTTTATTGATTTAGTTGCAACTGAACATTGCAACCCTTGAGACCAGGCAAATAGAAACATGGATGATCGGGTTTATACACCCGGTTTGTATTCCACTTGAACCGAAAACTCTCCGATTCGTTCGATTTGGATGCGCACCGTGTCTCCCTCAGTGATTGGACCTACGCCTTCCGGGGTGCCGGTTGTAACGATGTCGCCCGGAAGCAATGTCATAACGCTGGATGCCGCTTCCAAAAACTTGTAGCAATCATAGATCAGGTCCCTTGTGTTCGCGTTTTGACGCAATTCATCATTGACCCACAACTTCAATTGGACTTCATTCGGATTACCGATTTCATCTCCTGTGACAATCCATGGCCCGATTGGCGTAAATGTATCAAAGGATTTGCGCCAAGGACGATCTTCTTTTCCCCTCACCGTGATATCCATTAATGCGAGATAGCCGAAAATGTAATTTGGCGCGTCTTCCGCTTTTACATCTTTTGCTTTTTTTCCGATGACAAAGGCGATTTCCGCCTCATGATCGATCCGGCGGTCCCTGAACGGCAATAATACCTTTTCGTTCGGACCGATAATGGATGAAGGCGCTTTCAGGAAGAAACCGAGGCGATCGACCGTCAAAGCGGCATTCATTTCCTCCTGGTGCAAAAGATAATTGACCGGAGCCGCGACAATTTTGCCAGGATTGGGAACCGGAGCGCGCAACGCCACTTCTTCCAATGGACGGGAAGGGCACGAATCCAGGTTTGCTTCAATTTTGGATTTTAAGTGCCCATAATCTTCCATGAATTTCACCAATGAAGCCTGAGGATCCGTATGATCCCACTCCACGATATCCGAGACGTCATAAATCTTTTCACCGACTACAACTCCGACTTGATGATCATTGAACAACGCAATTTTCATTTCATACTCTTCCCCTTCTTTTCCCTGAATGTTTAAACCGATTGTCCGGCTTTGCAGTCAGACAACTTTTCTTGCATTTCATGCAACCACCCGCCAAAATGGGTATATCCTTCCAATTTCAAACCGTTTTCATAAATTTCATTTGCCGCAGCTTCGATTTCCTCCGATTCCGTTCCGATAAAAAAGGCGACGCAGCTGCTCCATTTTTCCCGATGTTCTTCATCGCTCAACGGAATCTCGATCGAACCCGGAGGATGCTGAACGGATGTTTCGAAAACTTTTCCATCCTTCGTTCTGATTTGGATTTCAACCGGCAAACGCCGGTTGAGTTTCCGGTCTTCCACCGTTTCCTCCAGCTTTGACACCCGGACTTTCGGAAGGCGGCTTTGAATTTCCGGACGCTGCACACGGGCATCCGTAAAACTGGATAAACGGACATAGCCGTCCAATAATGCGGCCAGTACTGTATATTCGGCGCTGAATTTTGCCTCAAGCCCCGTCTTTGGCCTTGAATGGATCAGCGGCAGCAAACTTCTTTCTTGTGCCTTCAAAATAATTTCATCTATCTGATCGATTTGAAGATGGTGTTCATTCTTTAATAGCAACGCACCATGAATAAACCGGTGCGTGGCGAAACAGCACGGGTACTTTTTCACCGACAAGCCCGTCGGCAAATCGAAAGGCCGGCCGAACTGAACAGCCTGTTTTCGACTGCGGATTTCATCATCGTCCAAATCGCTGAATGCATGGAAAAATCCCCGTTCCTCAAAAATTTCATGATTGCCTGTAAAATCCTGGCCGGCAAGTCGGACAGCCTGTATGGCGCCTGCCGCTGCCAAGCCGACATGGAGCGGCTTCACCATCGAACCGAAATTCTTTTGAAGCCCTCCGGCAAGGGAAGCGGCGATGGCAATCGCATTTTTGCACTGCTCCCCGTTCAGGCGTTGCAAATATGCGCAGGCGCTGGCAGCACCAATCACGCCAAGGGTGCTTGTCGCATGCCAGCCGCTGTGATAATGCCGGATGCCCATCACTTCTCCGGTGCGTACCATTGCTTCTGTCCCGATTGCATAGGCGGTGATCACTTCTTTCCCGGAACTTTTCAGATGTTCGGCAATCGGCGTAATCGCTGCAAGGATCGGCGCGCTCGGGTGGATGATTACGCCCGGAGAAGCATCATCATAATCCAATACATGGGATGCGGTTCCGTTGATGATCGCCGCACGCTCCAACTCCGCTTTGGTGCGCTCTCCCCAAAGGGAAGCGTCCCCTTGCTGATCTTTATAGATGCTCTTCACTTTTTCCACCGCAGGTTCATGCCATCCCGCCAAGGAGACGCCGATTGTGTCGATGATTGCCTGTTTCGCCAGCACTTTTAAGTTTTCCGGGAGCTCTTCATAGGCGGTTTCTTGAATGAACGCCACCAGTTTATCCAGAAAATCTTTACCGGTTTTTCCATTTCGGTTTGCGCTTCTCATTAAAGGCAGCCACCCCTTCTAACCGGTCTTCAGAAGTAACCAACAAATTGTAGGCCGCAATATCCAGTGCATAAGCTGTATGGAAGTCCGTATCCGAACCTTTATTGATCGACACTTTGGCCGCCCGGACCGCCATTGGGGCGCTTTCCGTGATTTCCTTGGCAATTTCGATCGCCGTCTCCAGCGCTTTGCCTTTTGGGACCACCCGGTTCACCATCCCCCATTCATAGGCCAAAGCCGCATTGATTTTGCGTCCGGTATAAATCAATTCTTTCGCTCTCCGGATTCCGATGGCGCGAGACAAATTCTGCAATCCGCCGCCGCCCGGCAAAATTCCGCGCAATGCTTCGGACAATCCGAAGACGGCCGTTTCGGAGGCGATGATGAAATCAGCCGACAAAGCCAATTCACAGCCTCCTGCAAGGGCATATCCTTCCACAGCCGCGATTACGGGAACCGGAAAATCCCGGGTCAACAGCACCAATTCTTCGATGATTTGATGCTGCCTTCTCCAATTTGAGTTGCTCATGCCATTCCGCTCTTTTAAATCGCCGCCTGTACTGAACGCTTTGTCTCCCGCTCCCGTAATGACCACGCAGCGCAACGACTCGTTATAGGCCTGTTCCCTGAACAATTCGAGCCTTTCTTCCAAAAGCTGCGTATTCATGGCATTCAATACTTCCGGACGGTTTAAAGTGACGACCAAAATTTCATCGTTTTCACCGAGAAACTCCACTTTCAACATTTCGTACTTTGTATCCACTTTCACCGGCTGCGCCTCCTTCCTTAAAAAGAACGCGGCATTTTCAACACATGTTGGCCCACGTAACTTAAGATCAGATTTGAAGAAATTGGGGCAATTTTCATCATTCTGGTTTGCATCCATTTGCGGTTAATATGGTATTCATTTGCCGCCGCATAGCCTCCGAAAGTCTGCATGCATGCTTCCGCCGCGTTGTACGCCGCTTCGGAGCATAAGTATTTTGCCATGTTCGCGTCCGCTCCGGCCGTCGGATCTTTTTCGTCGAATTTTCTTGCGGCTTCATACAGCAATGCTTCCGCGGCGCGGAGTTCCATGTATGCTTTGGCAATCGGGAACTGGATGCCCTGGTTCTGCGTAATCGGACGGTCGAAAACGATTCGCTGGTTTCCATAATTAACCGCCTGATCAATGAAATATTTTCCATTTCCCAATGCCGAACCGGATACCAAAATCCGTTCGGCAACCATGCCGTCCATGACGCAATATAAACCGCGACCTTCTTCGCCGATCAAGTTTTCCGCCGGCACTTCAAGATCATTGAAGAACAATTGGTTCGTATCTCCTCCCAGCATTGTATCGATCGGTGTCGCCTCGATCTGCCCTTCCGGAACTTCGCGTTTATCGACAAGGAACAAGCTGATTCCGTGGGTTTTCTTTTGCACCTGGTCAAGCGGCGTCGTACGCGCCAAAAGCAGCAGCAAATCCGTATTATTGAAGCGTGAAATAAAGATTTTTTGCCCGTTGATGATGTATTTGTCGCCTTTTTTTACGGCTCTCGTTTTAATCTTTGTCGTATCTGTGCCCGCATCCGGCTCCGTTACCGCAAATGTCTGAAGGCGAAGCTCTCCGCTTGCAATTTGAGGCAGATATCTGCGTTTCAATTCTTCGCTTCCGTGGCGAAGCAATGCGCCCATTGTATACAATTGGGCGTGCACCTGGTTGGCATTGCCGCCGGAACGGTTGATTTCCTCCAAAATGATTGCGCCTTCAAGAAAACCTAAACCGGATCCTCCGTACTCTTCCGGAATCAATGCGCCCAGCCAGCCGGCATCGCTCATGGCTTTTACAAATTCTGTCGGATAACGGTGCTCCTCATGCGATTTTCTCCAATAATCCTGGTCGAAGCGCGAACAAATTTCGCGCACTCCTTCACGAATGTCCTGATGTAAATCAGTTAATGCTACACCCATTGCGATTTCCCCCATCCTTTTGTTTTTGAGTTTTTATGATCCTTGCACTGCCATCCAAGATTTTGGACGAATTTCCGGCAGTACTCCGCCTTTTGCCAGGTGTCCGGGCAATTGGCGGCCTACAATTTGTTCGGCCAATTTAGCGCATTCCACCAATGCTTCAAGATTCAACCCTGTTTCGATGCCCATTTCTTCGCATAAAAAGGCGACATCCTCTGTTGCGACATTGCCCGGCGCCCCTTTTACGGCGGCAAATGGACATCCGCCAAGGCCGCCAATGGCCGTATCAAATTCCCAAATTCCTTCCTGCAATGCCGCATACACATTGGCCAAGCCGAGACCGCGAGTATCGTGCAAATGCAAATGAATGTTCAAATCCGGCCACTTATCCTGGATTGTGCGTATTGTGCGTTTGATTTGTTCGGGATTTGCCCACCCCATCGTATCCGCCAATTTCACTTTTTCGATATTTTCTCCGTAGCTGGCAGCGAGATTGATGACATCTTCCATGAGCCGGATTAAATGATCCAGATAAATGTAGCCTTCAAAGTTGCATCCAAAGGCTGCCATAAATCCCATCTGCTTTACCCGGATATTCGCGGCCTTGTATGCTTCAATCCATTCCGGCAACGTTTCAAACATTTCATCCGTGGTTTTGTTCATGTTCCGTTTTGAAAACGTATTGCTCGCGGACAGCACGAGGCTGCCGTCCAGCGTGACGCCGCTTTGAATCGCCCGTTCAAGTCCCTTCAGATTCAAAAAGGCTGCCCTATATGCCACTCCAGGCACACGGTCAATTCCTGAGAGCACTTGTTCCGCATCCGCCATTTGGGGAACCCATTTGGGACTGACAAACGAAGTGACTTCAATATGTCTGAGGCCTGCACCGCTTAAGGCGTTGACAAATTTGATTTTAGCTTCCGTTGAAATGGGGTTCGTTTCCGATTGAAAACCTTCCCTCGGTCCAACCTCATATAATTCCACATGCCGGGGCAAACCCATGTCCCTTCACCTCCTAACCGACGACACTCGCGCTTTTCAATTGTTCAAGCTCGTCTTCTGTCATGTTCAATGAAGCTAATACTTCTTCGGTATGCTCGCCAAGCAGCGGCGGCAATGATTGCAATTGTCCGCGTTCATCATTGATCCGGAACGGCAGGTCGATGATCCGGAAATCTTTCACGCGGAAGCCTTCAATTTTCTTGATGATTTCAAGGGCATTTACCTGCTCGTCATTTAACACCCTGTCCAGGGTGTTGATCGGACAGCACGGCACGCTATGTTTCTCCATCAGATCCACAAGCTCATCCAATTCGTATCGGACAGTGCGTTCTTCAATCAGCTTCCGCAGCTCATCCCTGTGCCGAACCCGGTCCGCATTCGTTTCAAAGCGGGGATCCTCCACTAGCTCCGGCATTTGGAGAGCAGTACACAGGTTTTTAAATAAGCGATTGTTTCCGGCCGCAATGATCGCCCATTGCCCTCCCTTCGTTTTGAAGGCCTGATATGGCACGGTCGTCGACATACCGGTTCCCCATTTTCTGGGCAATTTGCCGGATGCGAGGTAAGTGGACATTTGCAACGTCACCCATGCGATGCCTGTTTCAAGGAGGCTGCTTGAGACTTTGCTGCCCTTGCCGGTTTTGTTCCTCTCATGCAATGCGCTTAAAATGCCGATCAGACACCACATGCCCGTAGCCATATCCACGATGGACACTCCTACCCGGACCGGATCTTCCCCTTCATGCCCAGTCAAGCTCATGATGCCGCTGTATGCCTGAATCAACGGGTCGTAACCCGGCTTATGTTTCATCTTTCCTTTATCGCCGAATGCGCTGATGGACGCATAAATCAAAGAAGGGTTGATCTCCTTCAGCGTTTCATAATCCAAGTTCCTGGATTCTTCGCTGCCCGGCTTCAGGCTGTGGATGAATATATCCGCTTTTTTGCAAAGTTCATGGATGATTTGTTGCCCTTTCGGATCATTCAAATCGACGCATACACTTTTTTTGTTCCGGTTCAATGCCAAAAATGTGGAAGATTCTTCCCCCCATAGCGGCGGGTGCCAATGTCTTGTATCATCCCCGTGAACCGGCCGTTCGATTTTGATCACCGTCGCCCCCAAATCGCCCAGCAGCTGGGAACAAAAGGGGCCCGCCACATTCTGCGTAATGTCAATGACCGTAATGCCTGAAAGAACATTCACCATTTTTCTTCTCCCCTCAAACCAAAACTTTTTTGAATTCTTCCGTTAATAAAGGAACCACCTCAAAAAGATCGCCGACTATGCCGTAATCCGCCACTTTGAAAATCGGGGCATCCGGATCTTTGTTAATCGCGACGATGATTTTAGAGTTGGACATTCCCGCCAAATGCTGCACAGCTCCCGAAATCCCGCAGGCGATGTACAAATCCGGCGTAACGACTTTGCCGGTTTGTCCGACTTGCATGGAATAATCGCAATATCCCGCATCGCATGCCGCACGGGATGCCCCGACGGCCGCCCCGAGCACTTCCGCCAATTCATAAAGGGGCTTGAATCCTTCCGCACTTTTCACTCCTCGTCCCCCGGAAACGATGATTTTCGCTTCCGTCAAGTCGACCTTTCCGGCAGTCTTCTTGACAACTTCTTTGATCACCGTACGAATATCCGCAATCTGCGCTCTTACTTCGGTCACTTCCGCATTGCGCCCTGTATCCGGTTCTGATACCGGAAGATTGTTGGGACGGATGGTTGCAAAAATGATGCCTTCCTTCACCCTTTTCTTTTGGAACAGCTTGCCCGCATATACCGGGCGAATGAAAACAACATCATCGCCATTTACTTCAAGTCCTGTACAGTCGGAGATCAGCCCTGCATTCAGACGCGCCGCGACCCTCGGAGCCAAGTCCCTTCCCGTTGCCGTATGGCCGATCAGCACCGCATCGGGCTCCACAATACTAAACACTTCCATGAACGCCTGGGAATAGGCATCCGTCGAATAGGCATTCAGTTCCTCATTCGTCACGACATACACCCGATCCGCTCCATGCCGGGCCAATTGCTGCGCTTCGCCTCCGGGACCTTTTCCGAAGACTACCGCCGTGACTGTTCCTCCATTTGCAATTTTCCGTGCCGCAGATAGCACTTCCAGCGAAACATTTCTTAAAACTCCGTCACGTCTTTCCGCTACGACCAGTACGTTTTTACTCATTTCCATCTCCCTTTCAACATCGACTAAAGCTGTTAAATAATGACTTTCGCTTCGTTTCTCAATAATTCCACCAATTCAAATACTTGTTCGCCGATGTCTCCCTTTAAGACTTTTCCGGCTTTCTTTCTCTCCGGCAAATATTGCCCAACAATCTCGGTTTTAGGCGCAATTTCTTCTATATCGATGTCCAAATCTTCCGCTTCCAGACGCTCGATTGTTTTTTTCTTCGCTTTCATAATCCCCGGAAGCGAAGGATAACGGGGTTCGTTTAATCCCTGCTGGGCTGTTACCAATACAGGCATATCCGCTTCAATCACTTCCACATCGCCTTCAACGTCTTTCTCCACCTTGACTTTTCCGTCTTCGATTTCGAAATTGGTGATGGTGGTGATATGCGGGATTCCCAATTCCTCCGCCAAACGCGGGCCTACCTGTGCGGCGCCGTCATCAACGGCCATATGTCCACAGAAAATCAAATCATAGGAATCCTGCTTTGCGACTGCAGCCAATACTTTGGAGATGGTATATTCATCGCCGAATAGCGACTCGTCATTGACGATGATCGCCCGGTCCACCCCCACCGCCAAAGCATGTCGCAATGCCGATTCCGCCCGGTCAGGGCCGACCGTCACCGCCGTCACTTCCCCGCCATATTTCTCTTTCACCGCAACCGCTTCTTCCAGCGCGTATTCATCATAGGGATTAATGATATATTTGACACCGTTTTCATTTACTTCCCCATCGAAAAGCTCAATCTGTTCTTCTGTATCAAATGTTTGTTTAAGTAAAACTAAAATTTTCATAGATACCTCCTGCGTCTAGGAAACTTTAAAGTTTCGAATATTCTGTTTATTAAAAAATTTAGCACGGTTCAATTCATATTACCAATATCTGTTTTATAGCCGTACTATATGAAAAATATATGGTTATTTTTTCCTCCCTAAGTCATCGGAGGAGATACCGGTACTGCGATTTTGCCTCTCTTGCCCGCCATAAAAATACATAAAGACATTGACAATACCGGCAAAAAAAAGAAAGGAGGGTTTGAACAGCCTCAAACTCTCCTTTCTTTCATTTTCCAACTATTATCTTTTTCATATACTTCCAAATTCACATATCAAAAAAATACCCCCTGCCAATCAGAACATTTCAATGAAGCGCTGCGCAACTTTCGAGAGGGGGCGTTTTTTGTCCCATATGAGGGAGGTCTTATTGTACAGAGTGCAATCTTCAATTTCAACGATTTGAATGTCCAGTTTCGTTTTTAGATAATAAGTGGATTGGGGCATTACTGTCGCTCCCAGTCCGGAAGAGACAAGCGAAAAAATGGTGGCGGCATCATGGCATTCGCCGATGATGTTTAATTTGATTCCCTGCTTCAGGCATAAATCGTAAAAAGAATTATAGACGGCATCATCCTGGACCACCGTGATGAGCGGGATACCCTCCAGTTCCTTCATCGATATTGATCCCCGGCCTGAATCCCAATTCCATTGCTTTGGGACAAATAAAACATAAGGTTCGATTTTCAGCGTTTTGGACTCAAAATCCAAATGCCGGTCGGAAGCAAATCGGACAACCGCCATTTCCACCAATCTTTCTTCCAAAAACTTGACCACTTGGTACGGATGCCCGTCCAATATTTTAAAAGTAGTCAACGGATACTTGTTCCGAAATTCCTTGATGCGATCCGGCAGGTAATTTAATGCGCACGATTTGGAAGCTCCCAGCGACAGCATCCCCCTTAATCCGTCCCCGGTCTCCTTCACTTCGACAAGGGCATCTTCCAATTGATGAAGTATGCTGACGGCCCGCTTGTACAACAATGCACCCGCTTCCGTCAATTCGACATTTCTGCTGTTCCGGTAAAACAGATTCGTACCTAATTCTTCCTCGATGGATTTTAATTGCTGGCTGAGCGGCGGCTGCGCCATATTCAATTTTCTGGCAGCCCTCGTAATCTGCCCTTCCTCCGCCACCGTAACAAAATATCTCAGTTGCCTAATATCCAAAATCCGACACCCCTCCCATATGAGTTGCATATCCCAACCATATATAACAGATATTTGAAGTATAGTATACGCAATGCTAGGATATTTGTAAAGAATTTTCAGAATACTGTTAAACCGCAATTTTTTAGAAAAATAAAAACACGGAGCAGAAAAAAGTCTACATAATTATCATTCGATATATCAACCGGCGGGTTGATGGATTATTTTTCCATATACAGAAATGATATATGAAACTTATCAAACATATCAGGAATTTAAGCCTTTTTTATGGCTTTCAATATTTGAAACCAATTTTGTGACAAAAAGGGTGATTGTTAGATGGATAAAAATATAAGCTGCACAGCGGCCGACTTGTTAATGGAAGCGCTTCAGGAGACAGGGGTTTCGCATATATTCTGCAACTTGGGAAGCGATCATCCATCGATCATAGAAGCGTTGGCAAAAGCGAAGCAGGAAGGCAGGAAGCTGCCGCGGGCAATCATTTGTCCCCATGAAAGCGTCGCCTTCTCCGCCGCCCAGGGATATGCGATGGCAACGGGACAGGCCCAGGGGGTATTCATTCATACGGATGTCGGCACCCAAAATATCGGCGGAGCAATCCACAACGCCTTCCGCGCCCGTGTGCCGATCTTTGTCTTTGCCGGGGAAACCCCGTTTACGATGGGCGGTGAACTGCCGGGCACCCGCAATTCTTATGTGAATTATTTGCAAAACGTATATGACCAGCGGGGAATTGTCCGTTCGTACGTAAAATGGGAAGCGGATCTTCGGACCGGCAAAAATGTGAAACAGATGGTTTATCGAGCAATGCAAATGGCGCAAAGCGATCCCCCCGGTCCGGTATATTTGACGGCTGCCCGGGAAGTGCTCGAGGAACAGGTGGATTCCTTGCCGAACAATTGGAAAAACTGGTCGCTCATCGAACAGTCGACGCCGAACCATGGCGGCTTTGAAGAAATACTGGATGCGCTCATGTCAGCGGTAAATCCATTAGTAATTACCACTTACCTGGGAAGAAAAGCCGAAGCGGTGGAAGAATTGGTGAAATTTTGCGAACGATTGGCCGTTCCGGTGGTGGAACAGATTCCGACATATTTAAATTTTCCGAGAAACCATCCATTGCATGCCGGATATGATCCGATGCCATACATCAAAGAAGCGGATGTCATCATTGCATTGGATACCGATGTTCCCTGGGTAACATCACAAGCAAACCCGAAAGAGGATTGCCGGGTATTTTTCATTGACCCGGACCCGATCAAGGAAAATATTCCGCTATGGCACATACCCCAGGCCAAAAATTTCCGTGTGGATGCATATGAAACACTGCGCCAACTAAACAAAATGTTGGAGCAAATCAATCCGGATGAGCGTCCCATCCGGAAGCGATACAAGCATCTGGCGAAACGCCATGAAATGGAGCGCAAATCCTGGTCCAGACAGGAATCTCCAAAAAATGGCATGATTACACCTGAATGGCTGACCTCCTGCATCCGGGAAGTGGTGGATGAAGACACGATCATTTTGGATGAAACCATCACGAATACCATGACCGTCTGCAAGCATCTACCCAGGACAAAAGCTTCCACATATTTCACAAGCGGCGGCACGTCCCTGGGATGGAACGGAGGTGCGGCCATAGGGATCAAATTGGCAAATCCGTCCAAAACCGTGGTCAGCTTGACAGGCGACGGTTCCTATTTCTTCAGTTCCCCGTCATCCGTCCATTGGATGTCCCGCCGTTATGATGCGCCATTTTTGACGGTCATTTACAACAACGAGGGGTGGAATGCGACGAAAATGAATTATTTAAAACGGTACCCGGAAGGAATAGCCAAAAAAACCGACAGCTTCTGGGTCAATTTCAGCCGGCCTGCCGATTTGGCGAAAATAGCGGAAGCCGCGGGAGGCGCCTTTGCACAAACGGTATCCGATCCGGAAGCGTTGCCTCTTGCATTGCGGGAAGCGATGGAAACCGTGAAAACCGGGCGTTCAGCCGTTGTGGATGTACGCATCGGGAAAATTTCCTGTCAAGCCGATGATTAACATCCAACCTGGAATTGGTTGGACGGAAAAAAACATTAAATTGCAACTTGGCTGTTTCTCGTTGGTTTGGTTGAAAGACAATTTTTATATTCAGGGGGATGGGAATATGAAACAAATGGGCTCATTGTTAAAAAAGAAAAACCTTCTTGTACTCATATCGATATTGCTTCTGCTATTGTCGGCATGTTCGAACAATGAAGCAAAAGGAAATGCCGAAGAACCGGCCTTAGATTATCCAAAAAAGCCGATCCAGCTGATTGTGCCGTTTGCTGCAGGCGGTTCAACCGATATCGGCGCCCGAATTTTGGAGAAATATTTGCCTCAATATTTGGAAGAGGCAAAAATCGTCGTGGTCAACAAACCGGGAGGCAGCGGCACAGTCGCCTTATCGGATCTCTATGCATCGAAAGCGGACGGCTATACGTTGGCCTTGACGACTCACCGGGCGGTGGCGATGCAGCCGCTGTATGGGAAAACAAAGTATTCCCATGACAGTTTCCAGCCGATTGCGAAAGTGTTTGGCAACCAGCAAATTTTAGTCGTCCGGGGCGATGCACCATGGAAAACATTTGAAGATTGGTTCGACTACGTAAAAAATAATCCCGGACAGTTTACATTCGGCGTAGCCGGCGGTATCGGTTCGGGTTCGCATCTTCCGATGGCAGAGCTTGAAAGACTGGCGGGCATCAAAGTGAAACCGGTGCCATTCGAAGGGACATCCCCTGCCATCACAGCCTTGTTGGGGGGACATGTGGACGGCGTCATTTTACAGCCGAGCGATGCAAAAGCGATGATCGAATCCGGTGAGCTGCGCGCGATTTTCAATGCAGCCAGCACGCCTGTTCCGTATTTTCCGGATATCCCGCTTTTAAAAGACAAAGGCTATGATATCGCATATGACAGCAACACATCACTTCTTGCACCAAAAGGCGTGCCGCAGGAAATCATTGAAAAATTGCAGGAAGCGGTAAAGAAGACATTGGAAGATCCGGCAGTCATCGCAGAATTCGAAAAAGTGAATCTTCAAATCCAGCCGGGGGATGACAAAAGTGTACAAAAAGAGCTCGATGAAGAAAATCGGCGGTCAAAAGAAATTCTGACCGAGCTTGGATTAATCAAATAATCGATGGGGAATTGGAATTCAATTCCCCTTCTGTTTCCGGATGTGTGCAAAGGGGGAGGAACGAAAATTGACAAATGCAAAAACGGGCATCATTGCGGGAGTAGCCGTTCTGACTTTGGGAATCGTGTCGTTGATCATTTCCTTCGATTATGGTTATTACTCCGAAATCGGTCCCGGTCCGGGATTTTTCCCTGTCTGGATCAGCGGGATTTTGATTGTGCTGGCAATCCTGTACATTATCGAAAACTTGAGGGGAAAAAATGTCAGCAGCGAGGAATGGCCGGCCGGGCAATCCCTGAAACAGGTTTTATTTATCATCATGAGTCTCCTCGTATTTTTTGTATTGTTCCTGCTGGCCGGCTATATCGTTGCGGGAATCGTCTTTTTGTCCATGGTATTCTGGAAGGAATATAAATGGTATGTTGCCGTCTTGTTATCCGCAGGGATTACGCTCATTTTCTACGTACTTTTCAATCATCTGTTAAAAGTGCACTTGCCGATAGGCGGAATGCTGTTTTAAATGGGGAGGAGAAAATATGATCGATTCGCTCTTTTCGCTATTGGAAGGCTTTCTGGTAGCGCTTACGTGGCAAAATCTGCTGTATTGCTTTATCGGTGTCATGCTCGGAATGATCATCGGTATATTGCCGGGGCTCGGGCCGGTTTCAGGAACCGCCCTGCTCATCCCGATTACCTTCGGGATGGAACCGGTATCGGCGATTATCATGTTATCGGGCATTTTTTACGGCTCCATGTATGGCGGCACCATCACTTCGGTATTGGTCAACGTGCCGGGAGAAGCGGCTTCCGTTATTACATGCATCGACGGTTATGAAATGACGAAACAGGGGCGTGCCGGGACGGCTCTCGGCGTTGCGGCAATCGGTTCCTTCATCGGCGGAATCGTCGCGGTGATGGTCCTCACATTTGTGGGTCCTTTTTTATCAAGCGTCGCATTGAAATTCGGCCCTCCTGAATTTTTTTCCATCATGCTGCTTGGAATGCTCATGATTGTGGCTTTAATGGGGAAATCGCTTATACGGGGGCTGATTGCCGCCTTCATCGGGCTTCTATTGTCCATGGTCGGCCAGGATATCGTTTCCGGGGAGTATCGATTTACCTTCAATTCCTTTCATTTAATGGAGGGCATCGACTTTGCCGTGATGGCCATGGGGCTGTTCGGAATATCTGAAATTCTGATTAATGCGGAAAATCCTGCGAGAGTTGGCAAACCTCCAAAGGTAAAGGGTCTTTTGCCAAGAAGGGAAGAATGGCCGTCAACGTTGAAAGCTGTAGGCCGCGGGACAGGCATTGGCATGATTCTTGGTCTGATTCCCGGAGCCAATTCCATTATCGCATCTACATTCTCATATATTTTGGAGAAAAAGGTTTCGAAAGATCCATCCCGGTTTGGAAAAGGAGCGATTGAAGGGGTGGCGGGCCCTGAAACGGCGAACAACGCCCATAGCGGCGCAGCATTGATTCCCCTCTTTTCGTTGGGGCTGCCAAGTTCGCCGACAATGGCCGTCATTTTAGGGGCATTTATTATGCACGGATTAACACCGGGTCCGACATTATTCACGAACAATCCGGATTTTGTGTGGGGACTTATCGCCAGCATGTTTATCGGCAATGTGATGCTATTAATTTTGAATTTGCCATTGGTCGGCATGTGGGCGAAAATCGCAATGGTTCCATACAAATTGCTGTTCCCGATCATCCTGATGGTGATTTTCCTTGGCACTTACAGTTTGAACGGCAGCTTATGGGATGTGGGAATGATGATGGTCTTCGGCATCATCGGATATATTATGAAAAAATTGGACATCCCGATTTCCGCCATGATCGTCACATTCATCCTCGGTTCCCAATTGGAATCTTCCATGCTGCAATCCTTATCGATTTCCACGGAAGGATTCCTGATTTTCTTCCTGCGCCCGATTTCAACGGTCATCATGCTCATTACCATCGTTGTTTTTGCCATGAGCATTTACAGTACAATAAAAAATAAACGGAGTAACTTGGAAGCGGATGTAGAAATTTAATTCAAACAAATCCATTTTGCATAATAAAAGCTGTCTAGAAACCGCTTTTTCTAGACAGCTGTCCTTTTATCCCAACATTCTTTGAATGCTGCTCAAATCGAGTGAATGGCCGTTTTGAATAATGGACTTCACGATCTGATCTTCCAATTCCTTCGTGATCGGCTTATTGGCCAATTGGCTCACACGGCGGACAATTTTGCGCACCTGTTTTTCATTTGTAAAGTCTGCATGCTGGATTGCATTGGCTAGTGCAAAAATTTCTTCCATGCTTACGCCGGTCTTTTTTTCGATTTGCCTAAAAAACTGGTTCATGATTCCCCTCCTTACCATTTACAGCTACCTACGATGATCAATAAGATGAATAATACAACGATTAGTACAAAAAGGTCACCGTTGTATTTCCATTTCCCTCTATAATATGCAGGACTTACGTAAGAAGGTGCACAATAGTCATAAGCAGGGAGCGTGTACATTGGCCACATTTGCATCGGGCCTGATTGCATCTGACCGTGCTGGGATTGACAACCGCATTTATCCCACATAAAAAATCCCCTCCTTTCTTTACAGTTGTAGTGTATGCACCACTACAGCCGCCTGGAGGGGTATTCGTCTAGTTCACTTTTCCTTTTGATTTAAAAAGTAGTGCCGCGATAAAACCGAAAACGATTGCGGAACTGATTCCGGAACTTGTTACTTCAAACATTCCGGTCAACACGCCGACCCACCCATGTTTTTGCGCCTCCGCGATGGCTCCCTGCGTCAATGAGTGGCCAAAGGAAGTGATGGGAATCGTTGCACCGGCGCCGGCCAAATCAATCAACGGCTGATACCAGCCTAAACCTGAAATGATTGATCCGGCAACGACCATGATCGATAGAGTTTTGCCCGGGGTCATTTTTCCCACATCCATCAGCACTTGTCCAATCGCGCAAATTAGTCCGCCTATTATAAATGCAAAAAGAAAATCCATGAATATCATATGTTTGTCCTCACTCCATCGTCACTTCAATTGCATGGGCCGTGCAGGGAATGGATTCGCCTTGCTGAAACGTCAGCGGCGAATGGAGGGAACCGGTTGCAACAAGCAACACCCTCTTAAAACGCCCGCTTTTCAATTGCTGAAGCACATAGCTGAAATAAACGGACGCGGAACAGCCCGAACCGCTGGCGCCCGCTAAAAAGGACGGATCTTCCCCGTAAAACTCTGCCCCTGCATCCCGGAAGATGTTGCATTCTTCGCGGGTCGCCCCGGTCTCGGCAAACATTTTTTTCAAAATTTGCAACCCGATTTTTCCCAAATCCCCCGTCATAATTAAGTCATAATCCTTGATTTGCTGCTTCCTTTTCTCCAGATGCCTTGAAATCGTATCATATGCGGCGGGCGCCATCGCTGCCCCCATATGAAACGGATCCTTCTGTCCATAATCGATGACTTTTCCTACTGTTGCCGCAACAATGGAGGGATTTTTCGGATTATGTTTTCCAATCAAAGTGAATCCCGCCGCCGTAACCGTCCATTGGGCTGTAGCCGGTTTTTGTGAACCATAATAAATCGGATACCGGAATTGCCGTTCGATTGCGTTATGATGGCTGGAAGCGCCTGCAATCGCATATTGGGAGGCGCCCAATTCCGTTAATAGACAAGCAACAATGACGGAAGAGACGGATGTCGCACAGGCTGAAAACAGCCCGATGAAAGAAGCGGCAATTTCCCTTGCAGCAAAATTCGTTGGCGTCATTTGGTTCACTAAATCGCCCGCCAAAAAGAAATCGATATCCAAACGGTTTAAACCGGTTTTATTCAGAAGAATTTGGCATGCTTCCTGGATCATTTTGACGTTTCCCTGTTCATTCGTGGCCTGATTCCATCGCTCATCCTCGACAACCGAATCAAAATAGGAATAAAACACGCTCTTTCTTTCCAGCGGACCTGCGACAGCTGCGCTTGCGATGATGGAAGGTTTTTGTCCGAATACGATTACCATTCAATAACACCCGTCGATACAAGAATTAATTTCACTAAAGCCACGACAAAAGCGGAAGTGACACCGAATAAAATGACAGACCCCGCCAATTTAAACATATTGCCTCCCACTCCAAGCACAAAACCTTCCGTCCGATGTTCAATTGCCGCAGAAATCACCGCATTCCCGAATCCCGAAACCGGCACCGCGCTTCCTGCCCCGGCAAATTGTCCAAGTTTTTGATATAAACCGAAGCCGGTAAGCAGCATGGAGAGAAAAATCATCGTCGCGACAGTCGGGTTTCCAACGGTTTTTTCCGTAAAATCAAAAAAAATGATGTAAAAATACGTAATGGCATGTCCGATCGTACAAATCAGTCCGCCGACAAAAAAAGCTTTTAAAACATTTTTTACATAGGGGGTGCGGGGCGTAATTTCCTGTTCGATCTTATCGAATTTTTCCTGTTCCATTATGTTTCCTCCTTCTTCAATTTTTTCAGTTTCTCCACTTTTTTCTTGAGTTTTTCGCCATCGTCTTCTTTCAACAACTTTTGCGCTTCCCAATAAAGTTTATAGTCTGAGGAAACAGTGATGTCATATTCAGGAAAACTTTCTTCCAGCTTCTTTTTTAAATTCTTTTCGATTTTGGTTTTCTTATAATCGAGCCACGGTTTTGCCTGCACCGCCACCAGCAATTGATCTTCCACGAAAATGGCCCGCCCGCTGTAGATTTCCTCTTCATTTTCCATGATGATTTTCACTTTTTCCGATTCTTCTCCTCCGATATCATTTACTTCAAGGGTTTTTTGATCATCATTGCAGCCCGTTAAAAACATGAACAGCAACAAGGGAAGTACCAATTTTTTCAATCCACATCCCCCTTTTTAATGTCATTATGCGTTTACATAAAAAAAACTATTCAAGAAAAATGACCTAATCGTTCCGCCCATAGACTTTCGCCCGATTGTCATCCATGATTTTTCATATTGTAGATTGAACAAAAATAAGTGAGGTGAAAGATAATGGGTTGTGGAAGAAAACATTTTGACAGCTCTTTACATGGTCGTCGTCATGAGGGTTGCATTTGTGAAGTAGTAGAAACAATTTTAGAACTTCAAAATCACATAGTGGATGATGAGGATGATACTTGCGGCACAAGCTGTTTCCTCGAACCTCTTGGAGGAATCAACAACAAACATCGCAGAAGCCACGCAGATACCCGCGTATTCATGTTATTGAATGAAGACGGTACTCCTTTTAAAGTAATGTTTTTCGATAAAGAATACGGATGGTATAAAACACCGTTCTTCAGAGTAGAGGATATGTTCGGTGATTGCTGTGCAACTTTGCGTGCAATCGCTCCGGCAAGCGATGCCTATGAACCAATTTCTACTGTCGACGGAGAATCAATGGATACTAGCGCAATGATGGAATTCTGCCACTTTAAGAAAACGGATACTTGCGTAACAGTCGATCTCTCCCGTTTCGCCGGTATCCAATGCGTTGCCGATGTAAATTTGCACATCCACGATAAGAAGAAATAATTGATGAAGGGGCAAACGCTCCTTCTTTTTTGTTATTTTTTGCACAAATCCCCCGATCATAACCATTCCAAAATCCATTAATGGCTATCTTGGATGCAACCGACTAGACAATAGTCACGAAAAAAATCCCGTTGCATATTTTATGAAAAAAAGGATGTGTTCGATTGGAAGAACCACTGCTATTCATTCAGACTCCACCCTTCTACTACATTGATGTAGAGGAAGATGCGGAAGAAGCGTGTCTGGAAGAAAGCACTTCAGTGTATGAGATTTCCCGAAGAGAGCGAATTAAAAATCCGGTCATCGCAAGACAGCTGCATTATTTCTCCCAGCCCGGCAACCGCAAACATCGCCATTTGACCTTCCATCTCACCAATGGAGAAAAAATTACAGGATTGATTGAAGGCTTGGACGGAATCAATATCAAAATCCGCACAAAAAACGCTATCACAACTATACATGCCAACGATATCGCTTCCATTTCATTGGCGTCGAAGGGATTAAAATAACCGCTCCTGAGGGAATTTTCCAGCCACTTTTTTCAATTTCCACTCCCCCCATTCCTTTTTAAATAAAGAAAAAATCTGCCCGCCTTTTCGCAAGCAGATTTTTTCTTTTTCTTTTTTGGATTTTAAAGCTGTCCAAGCAGCAAGGTAGCCAATCCCAAATATATCAATATGCTCGTGATGTCATTTAAAGTGGTGATAAAGGGTCCCGATGCCACCGCCGGATCGATGCCCAATTTATGAATGAGCAGCGGTATAAATGAACCGGCAAGGGTCGCCACGAAAATGGAGCAGAAAATGGCTGTTCCAACAAGAAGTCCAATCATCATGGAGTGCTTCCACAAAAACACCACCAACACAACAATCAAACCACAAGCAAGTCCGGTAATGAGTCCGGTACCCATTTCACGGAAAATCATTTTCAATTTGCTTTTTTCATCAATTTCCCCCGTGGCAATCCCGCGCACCACGACGGCCAATGCCTGCGTTCCGCTGTTTCCGCTCGTTCCGGAAATGAGCGGGATGAACACCGCAAGCAATGCAACCTTTTCAAGGGTCGATTCAAACTGTCCCATCAAGGTTGCCGTCAGCATTCCCAAAAACAACAGCATCACAAGCCACGGCAATCGTTGTCTTGCCGCCTTGAAAGGCCCGGCATCTATATCATCGATATCGGAAATCCCCGCCAGTTTCGAATAGTCGTCGCTGGCTTCTTCATCGATGACGTCAATGATATCGTCGACCGTGATGATTCCTTGCAAAACAAGATTGTCGTCGACAACAGGAAAAGCCAGGAAATTATAATCTTTAAAGATTTGGGCAATTTTTTCCTGATCATCTGTCACCTTCGCATAAACGACCCGATCGTTCATGATATCACGGATCAGGGCATCTTCATCGGCAACAATGAGATCCCTCAGCGATAAAACACCTGTCAAACGGTGATTTTCATCGACGACAAATATATAGTAAATCGTCTCTGCATCCGGCGCTTCCCGGCGAAGCACATTCATCGCAGAACGCACTGTGGAATTTTCCTGGACGGACACATATTCCGTCGTCATGAGAGAACCGGCTGTATGTTTTTCATAGCCCAGAAGTTCCGTTACTTCTTCAGCCGTCTCTTCATCCATCAGTTTAAGAAATTGATCGCGATCCGCTTTATCCAGCTCATTCAATACATCGACCACATCATCGGTATACATGTAAGACAGCATATTGGCTGCATATGTCGGATCCATTTCTTTGATAAATCCTTGAACTTCCTCATCGTCGAGCTCAAGGGCCTCAAAAATTTCCGCCATTTCCTCGGGAGACAAAAAATGATACATCGTCCTGCGTATGTCAGGTCCCACCTTCATATAAAACCGGGCTTGATCATACGCATGCAGTGCCAAAAAATTTTCACGGAATTCATCGATCTTTTCTTCCGTCAGCCATTTCAGCAACTGCCCTTCTTCATTATTGGACAAATCTCGTTTTTCTTTTTCTTCGATCATTTTGTCCCCCTCCTTTCAATATCAATACAATGATAGGTTTCATCCGTTCTCTCGGCAATAGATTTTTTATGAACATCTTGTCCATTAAAAAGAAAAAAGATGTCCGAAAATCTCGAACATCTAATTATGGATTATTTTTTTCATTGAATCAACTATTTCGCTGGAAAAAATGAATTTTTTCCTAGTTAATGGATGGAACAATTCCAAATGTACGCAATGAAGGGCTTGCCGGTCATAGAAATCCTTGCTACCCCCATACAGCTCGTCCCCGACGAGCGGATGGCCGATATGGGACATATGGACTCGGATTTGATGGGTTCTCCCTGTATGTAAATGGAGACGTACATGGGTAAGGGGCTCTT
The DNA here is from genome assembly GCF_038593155.1 of Ureibacillus sp. FSL K6-8385. Taxonomy (GTDB): domain Bacteria; phylum Bacillota; class Bacilli; order Bacillales_A; family Planococcaceae; genus Ureibacillus; species Ureibacillus terrenus. Next base: position 580,218 of record NZ_CP151968.1, on the reverse strand, counting down.
TTTGATGGACAAAATGTTTCAACACTTTCACATCGGTACGGGCGAATTGTCCATCACTTCTGACTTCCCGTTCAATGATGCTTGAACTTTTCCTGCCGATCGGGAGGATGATGGAGGCATCTTTCCGGACATGTCCATGGACGATGGCTTCATATTCTTTTTTGATGAGCCCTTTTTGCATTTGCAGACTCATTAAATGATGAATATGCCGGTGCTTGGCAATGCAGACAAGGCCGGAAGTATCCCGGTCGAGTCTTGTCACGACATGGACGGTGGAATCGATTCCCCTCTCCTGAAAATAGCCGTACACAAAATTGGCGATGCTTCCCGACGGATGTTCCCTTGATGGAATGGTGTTCACATATGGGGGTTTATCGAGGATCAGCAATGCCTCATCTTCATAGACGATATTCAATTCCCCCTGCTCCGGCTCAAGGGATTCGCTCGCTTTTTCTTCCGGAAAGATGATGGTGATGACGTCACCTTTTGACAAAAGGTGGCGCACCGTTTTTTCTTCGCCGTTTACTAAAATTTTTCCGCCGCCATATTTGATGTCCGTCAACGCTCTACTGGAAATCTCCTGCTTTTGAATCGCTTCCCTGAGCAATTCCCCATCTTTCATTGCCTTAAACTGCAATTGAAAAGGCATGGTCATCACTCGCTTGCAATGAAGGAATCATGGACTCTTTCCCAAAAGGGAAACGGACGGAATCTTGCAAAACGCACTTTTTCCTTTGCCACCCGGAAAATTACATGATCCAATTCGCCATGGTCCAGTTGCAAGTGGTCTACCGTCATTGTAAAGGTTTGGTTTTTTACCGGTTTTAACTTGCATGTATGGTGGGCAGGCAGGACGAGAGGCGAACCGATGGTACGGAACACGCGGTTGTTGATGGATGCCATTTCCGTCACCTGGATTGCTTGCAACGTCGGATGGATGATGGCGCCTCCCAATGCTTTATTGTAGGCGGTACTTCCCGACGGAGTGGAAATACATAAACCGTCGCCGCGAAACCGTTCAAAATGTCGGTCATTTAAAAACACATCCATCACAAGGGTTACATTAGGAGATTTAATCGTCGCCTCATTCAATGCCAGATAAGTGCTGACTTCCGAACTATTGTTGCGCACATTCACTTCCAGCAAAGGATATTCAACGACCCGATATTGATTTTTCGCAATACATAACACCAGCTTTTCCAATTCGGACGGCTTCCAGTCTGCGTAAAACCCCAAATGGCCGGTGTGAATCCCGACAAACGCCACTTTATCAAGCCTCTTCACATGATTGTGGAAAGCATGCAGCAGGGTGCCATCCCCGCCGATGGAAATGACGATGTCCGGTTCTTTCTCGTCCATGATCAGGCCAAAATCTTGCAAATAGCCTTGGGCAAGCTCCTTTAATTCATTCGATATAGCATCATTGCGTGATTGTATGGAAAATTTCAATATTACTCACGCTCCTTTTCCTCTCGGATCATTGGGTTTTGGGCTTCTTTGTTTTCGCTGAAGAAGGCCTGGGCTTCCTGAATTTCGTAACGTATCGAAGACATTTCTTCATCCAGCCGGAAAGCCGCTTCAGCTGCCCGCTGCAGGCGCAATTTAATCTCTTCCGGAAAGTCGCCCTTGTATTTATAATTTAAAGAATGTTCGATAGAGGCCCAAAAATTCATGGCCAACGTGCGGATCTGGATTTCCACGGGCACCGTCATTTTTCCTTTGACCGTCTCCACCGGATACTCTGCAATGATATGATAAGAGCGGTAGCCGCTCGGTTTTTTATTGGTGATATAATCCTTTTCTTCAATGATCTTTAAATCATCCCGTTGCCGAATTAAATTGACCACGGTCGCGATATCATCGACAAACTGGCACATGATGCGGATGCCGGCGATGTCCTGCAGTGTTCTGGCCAATTGCTCGGAAGGTTCGAAGGGAATGCCTTTTTCCATGCTTTTATCGTATATGCTTGCCAACGGTTTTACCCGTCCCGTCACAAATTCAATGGGGGAAGTCATGCCTTCCGCCTGATATTGGGATCTCATCCCGCGAAATTTCACTTTCAGCTCGTCCACCGCTTGTTTATACGGTCCAAGAAAACGTTCCCATTGCCCCATTGTACATTCCTCCCATCAACTTCACTTCAACAGCGACTATTCGCTCTTCAATATTTCCCGGAAAGCTGCTTCGACCTTTTCCACAAAAGTATCGCCGTAATTGCCGTTTCCTTCTATATTGAAGACGAGCATTTCCAATTCGTCTGCAAAATTACGTAATGGAATGGTTTTCCCTTTTACCGTCAAAAAAGGATCTTTCTTCGTTTTCAAGATATCGGCAAGCGCTCCCCATACTTTTTCAGGAAAGCGCAAATAACTATACCCGCCGTTTTCTTCCACGACATAGACAAAAGCCGCTCCATCAGAATCTGCCAACATTTGGCCCGCCGGCTTGAGTTGTATTTCCAATGTCCTTTCGTTTAGACTAAAATAGTAAGCATCATTTTCCATACGAACTTCATCGATGTCATATATATTGCGCATTCAAATAACAATCCCTTCCCTACCAGTTCTCCTCATATTTTAACACAGCTGGAACTTTTTTCGATAAAAAGGTTTCCATAAAATCCATAAACGAGAGGGAAAAACGGATGAACCAACAATACGAAATCGAATTCAAAAATGTATTGACGAAAGAACAATATGAACAACTGTTGAAAGAATTCAACATCAAACCGCATCAGATCGTGCGCCAAATCAACCATTACTTGGATACGGAAGAAGGCCACTTGAAAAAATTATCGAGCGCCCTCCGTGTCCGGGAAGAGAATGGAACCATTGTATGCACTTTGAAGGAACAAACATCGGAACACATTCATCTGGAAACGACAGATCAGCTGACAGAACAGCAAAGGGACGAAATTCTTTCCGGCCAAAACTTTGCGGCCCCCTCCGTCAAAGAAAGGCTCATTCAAATGCAAGTGCCAATTGAAGATTTGCGTCCATTCGGCACACTGACAACGGACCGGGCAGAAATCCCCTATAAAGGCGGAGTCCTTGTTTTCGACCACTCCTTCTATTTGCACTGCGACGATTATGAGGTAGAATATGAAACAAAAGATTCAAAATTGGGGAAAGAAGTATTCTTATCATTCTTGCAAGAGCGAAATATAAATATACAAACAGCCGATAAAAAAATTGCCCGATTCATGAAAGCTTTGAAAGGAAAGGGGGATCTTGATTGGAAGCGGCAATGATCAAAGCGATCCTCGAACTCGATGCGCTGCGCTCGTTAAACAACGGCTCCGCCATCAATTCAGCGGACGGGGAGAGCCTGTTTACGGAAATTTTCAATGAAATATTGGCCAACGCCGGGGCGGACGGCTATACGGAACAGGCGCTATTGGATGCGATTGACGAGTTTTCTTCCCAAAACGGTTTGAACGCGGAAGCCAAAGATTATTTATCCCAATTTGCATTACAAAATCAATCTTACATAACGAAAGTGTACAATCAGTACAAATCATTGTCTTCCGTTTCCGCTCAGCAGGCGGAAGCCCCATCGGACGCCCCTTATCGGGAGATTGTCAAGAAAGCCTCCGCCAGATACGGAGTTCCTGAAAAGCTTATATTGGCCGTCATGAAGCAGGAATCCAATTTCAACCCGAATGCGGTAAGTTCCGCCGGGGCGGCAGGACTGATGCAGCTGATGCCCGGCACCGCAAAATATCTGGGGGTAACGGATGCAAAGGACCCCGAACAGAATATCATGGGCGGCACAAAGTATTTGCGCCAATTGTTGGATCAATTCAACAACAACTTAGAATTGGCTTTGGCCGCCTATAACGCCGGACCGGGCAATGTGAAAAAATACGGGGGCATTCCCCCATTCAGAGAGACGCAAAACTATGTAAAGAAGGTACTAAATTACTATAATAATATGTGAATGAAAAAGTTTTCCCCTTTTCGGCGTCATAACTTGCTTAAAGCGATTTGATTGAAAAAAACGTTCAGCCGTTGATAGAATGGATTATAACTAAGTGCAGGTCTTCATCATATGGCCACAATTTCGAATATGCGCAAATGCGTATATTAAAAGGAGTTTTTTCACCTATGAACCAAAAATACAAAGTTCCATATGAAGAAATTGGTGCTGAAAAATTAAAGGAATTGATTCATGCCTTTTATAGACGTGTCGATGTGCATCCGTTGCTGCGGCCTTTATTCCCGGATGACTTGACGGAGACCATCCGGAAACAAATCCAATTCCAAACCCAATACCTGGGAGGCCCGAATTTATATACGCAAGAGCACGGTCATCCGATGATGCGCGCAAGGCATATGCGTTTCAAAATCACGCCCGATCATGCCCAGGCCTGGCTTGAATGCATGAGCGAAGCAATGGATGAAGTGGGGCTGGAAGGACCGTTGCGCGAACAATATTTCCAACGGCTCGTGTTGACTGCGCATCATATGATTAATTCTCCGAACGAGGATGAGGGGGGATTCGATTGAATAATATCCAGCTTGTATCAGAGCCTGTCGCATCCGATAAAACGTCGAAACCGATTGAATTGTATGTTTTTATTGACCCGCTTTGCCCCAATGCCTTCAAATTGCAGTCCCTGTTGAAAAAACTGCAATTGGAGTACGAGCATTATTTCACATGGAGATATGTACTCAGTACCGAGTTGACCGCTTTAAACTGTGTCACTCGGCGCATCAAAGGGTGCTTTACAGGTGCTGATGTGGATATTACTCATCCCGCCTTGCCCTCGCTAGCCATCAAAGCGGCCGAATTGCAAGGGAAAAAGGCGGCCAACCGATACATCCGAAAGTTGCAGGAACACGCATTATTGGGAACAAAAAACGTCCATTCTTATACCGCGTTAGTGAAAATGGCCAAAGAAGCCAATCTGGATCAGGAAGAATTCGTCAAAGATTTCGGATCAAAAGAAGCGGTGCGCGCATTTCAATGCGATTTGTATATCACAAGGGAGATGGAAATCGACGAAGTTCCGAGCATCGTCTTTTTCAATGAATATATCGAAGAAGAGGGATTGAAAGTCAGCGGAATTTATTCCTATGAGATTTACGTACACATCCTGCAGGAAATGCTGGATGAAAAAATAGTCCGCAAGCCTCTTCCGTCCTTTGATGAATTGTTCCAGCGTTTCCACTATTTAACGACGGACGAAGTGGCCAGCATTTATTCCATATCTATAAGCGATGCCGAACGGGAATTGAAAAAACGCATGCTGCAGCAAAAAATAGAGCGCGTGTCGAACGAAACGGTGACCCTTTGGCGGTTAAAGCAGCCATCCTTCTCATTCTAGCAATCATGAACCATCATTTGATATTAATAGAATCTTTCCGTGTAGACATGAAAAATGTCTACTTTTTTTTGCGCTTTTTTCGGGAAGGATTCTGCGAAGCGCTTCTTCAATTCCTTGAAACCGGCCGTTTTTCATTTGACGGAAGTCTTCCGCAAAATATCGGAACATGGGGATTTACAAACATGTAAAAGAGGCATTTGCCATTTGCAAATGCCTCTTTACACAAAGGGGATGGGAGAAATGTTCACGTTCAAACAAAGGGGTGTATGTTTGATATGTGATTTATTTCACGTTTATAATTTATCATGGAATAATAATTAATGCAAGGTTTGCGACTCGAAATTCACAAATTCGACATAATGAAAACACTTTCATTAAACTTTCAAAAAATATTGAAAAATTAAGAAAAAATATCCCTATTAAGTTGATTTTCCCAGCACGGAAATCATACGCTTTCCATATAAATATTCGACAAAAAAATATTATACAAAAAAAGTTTTAATCCGAGAAAAAAATGCTTCAAAAGAGAATCCACCCTCTTTTAAAGCATTTTTGATGAGCCCTTATGCAATTTGTACTATTCCCCGCGGGAAAACTTATTTTAATAATAAAGATTCCAATTCGTCCAGCTTTTCTTCGAATACTCTGCAGGCCTGGGCGATCGGTTCCCGGGATTCCATATCCACTCCTGCTTTTCTTAATACTTCGATTGGGAAATCGGAGCATCCGGCTTTCAAGAAGTGGTTGATGTAGCGGTCCACTGCCGGTTTTCCTTCTTCTAAAATTTGCCGGCTCAAAGCCACTGCCGCGCTTTGTCCCGTCGCATATTGATATACGTAGTAGTTGTAATAGAAGTGCGGGATTCTCGCCCATTCGAGGCCGATCTCTTCATCGACCGTCATTTCTTCTCCGAAATATTGTTTATTCAAATCATAATAAATTTCCGTCAAACGTTCCGCCGTGATGGCTTCCCCGTTGCGGTCCATTTCGTGGATCATATGTTCAAACTCCGCAAACATGGTTTGCCGGTAAACGGTGCTTCTGAAGCTGTCGAGCCAATGGTTGAGAAGATAAAGCTTCATTTGTTTATCGTCCGTATGTTTCAATAAATAATCGAATAACAGCTCCTCATTGCATGTGGAAGCCACTTCCGCCACGAAAATGGAGTAATCCGCATATGGATACGGCTGCGTTTTTCTCGTATAGTAGCTGTGCATGCTGTGGCCGAATTCATGGGCCAACGTGAACAAGTTGTCGAGATTGTTTTGCCAGTTCAACAAGACATATGGATTTGTTCCATATGTGCCGGAAGAGTAGGCGCCGCTCCGTTTGCCCTTGTTTTCCATCACGTCCACCCATCGGCTGTTCAATCCTTCCTGCACGATGGACTGATATTCTTCCCCTAATGGCGCAAAGCTTTTCACCATAATGTCTTTCGCCTTTTCATAAGGCATGTCGATTTTCACTTTCTTCACAAGGGGAACAAACAGGTCGTACATATGCAATTCATCGAGTTCCAGCGCCTTTTTGCGCAATTTTACATATCGGTGGAGCGCCGGCAAATATTCATGGATCGTTTCAATTAATTGATCGTACACTTTTTCCGGTATATGGTTGCCGGCAAGCGCGCGGTGTCGGGCTGACTTGTAGTTGCGGATTCTCGCATACACATTGTGCGCTTTGACATTGCCTGCCAGCGTGGAGGCAAAGGTGTTGATAAACTTGCCATACGTATCGTACATTGCTTTGAAGGCGCTTTTTCTCACTTCGCGGTCTTCGCTTTCCAAAAACGTGATGTAATTGCCGTGAGTGAGCTGCACTTCTTCGCCTTCTTCATTTTTGATCACAGGGAATTCGAGATCCGCGTTGTTCAAAGCGCTGAATGTCGTACCCGGCGAGCTTGACACTTCCGAAAACTGCGCCAGGATCTCCTCTTTGTCCGCAGACAACACATGAGGCCGCTGCAAGTTCAATTCCTTGAACATTTGCGTATAGAGGCGCAACGGTTCATATTCATCAAGATATCGCTGAATTTGTTCCTCTGACAGCGTCAAAATTTCCGGAGTCAGGAATGACCATGCCGCATTGATTTTCGCGCCCAATGAGCGCGCGCGGCTTTCCATGCCCTGATATTTGCTCTTCGTCGTATCTTCATCGTGTTTGAGATGGCTGTAGACATAGAGTCTTCCGAAGCGTTCGGAAATTTGATCGCTGAATTGCAGCGTTTCATATAAAGATTGGGCGCTTTCCGTTGCTTTCCCTTTATACTTTTCAGCTTCTGAGACCAATTTTTCCAAATCCTTGAATTCCTGTTCCCATGCCTCATCGGAAGGGAAAATGGTCGTCAAATCCCAAGTCAATTCTTTCGGCACTTCTTCGCGTGTAATCAATTTTTTTGCCATATGAATGCCCCCGTCCTGAAAAAATTTGGTACCAACCATATTTTCTCAATCTTTGACGTTTGTTGCAAGAAATTGCCTGTACAGAAGTTCCTCCAGTTGCGGCTGTTTCACGGAACTTTCGGCATTTTCCACCCCCAGTTCCTGCAGAAGCCGCACAAATCGGAGGACCGGCAAAAGCGCATCCTCCGTGCAGATCCGATTGGACCAGCGGAAAAAATCCGAAATCACCGCCCGGTTGATGGCATGCACTTTTATTCCGCAAAGCCCAATAAAATACATCAGCTCCGTCTGCCATTCAACTGCGCAAACCTTCAGCGCTTCATTGCCGCAGATCGGCACGCCGAGAAAGGATGGAAGATGTTCAAGATTCAGCCGAAGTTCATAAACGCTTCTTAAAAATAAATCATTGACACCTTTTCGGCTAAGTAAAACCCTTGACCGCAAAAAATGTTTGATAAAAAGATGGTATGCTTTTAATACTTTGGAAAATTCATCGGTCGAGTAAGACTTTGGCAAATAAAACGGGAAATGCTGCCTGAATAGAGGAAGGGGAATGACTTTTGAAAAAAACGTGATGCCTTTCAGATGAATGAGATTGGAGAGATACACAAACTGTTTGGATAAAGGATCGTAGGTCATGAGAAATTTCGGCCCATTTTCGCCGCAAGCAAATTGCTGGAGTTGATGAGGAAGGGTCACTTTTTGGAAGCCTTTTGTTCCATTGAGTTTATTGACAGGAGTTAACGGAATCCAAATGGGCATAATCTTTTTTTGAAGATATCCTTGATTTCGTTCCATCAAACGTTTATGATGAATGGGACTGCATTGGAACTCGATGGCATAAATGGAATCGTTCTTATTGACCAATAAATCGGGCCTCTGTCTTAGTTCCGGCAAATAGGATTCCAGTTCCACCCGGAGCTCCAGGGAGCGGAAAAAACCAAATAGCTGCTCTTTTCCCAGCAGATGCTCCATCGTTTCGCCTTCCGAAAACGTTGAATCGCATCGGCTTTTTGTTATATGGGCAAAGTGGGGAATCCTGATATGGCCGATTTTCAATTGAAGCGGTCCGCCGCATTGGGGACAGTAAAACTTTTTTTCTTCCCTTAAACGTCTCAAGGTTGTATGAGGGATCTTGGAATCAATGATAAATTTCTCCTGATTTTCAGTTACTGCTACCAGCACAAAATCCCCCCTTTTCAACCATTTTATGTAATGAGGGAGCCGCCCGCAAGAGAAAAAATTGTTTTGCATCCAAGAAAAAAGGGTAAGGAAAAAAAGGCAAAAAAACAAAAGTGCCCAAATATAGGCACATATTAATCAAAGTAGTGGACAATTGTTTCGAAGCAATCTTCTTCCATAATTGCCGTACCATATTCTTTTAGCCGGTAAATCGTCATTTTGGAACTTGTTAAATATTCATCCAAAATGGAACGTATATTTTGGCGTGTAGCACTGTCATTGATGCCGGTGAAATCGATGGCAACATAGTAATCATTTTCATATTTATATAAAGAGCTGTTTAAGCCGTAATCCACTAAACGGTTCGCCACTGGAACGATCTCATCGATATCCTTGAATTTATATATGGACATATTCTTTATTCCTTCATAATTTAGCACATCATCATCTTCGAAGGGATTGAACGGTTCTTTTTGGCCGATTGCCGCTTCATGTTCTTCAAAGCTGGAGAACAATGCGCCCGGATCCCCGTCATTGACGTTTGCCCGTGTAACGATGACTTCCAAGCCTTGTTCGGAAGCATTCACATGGATCCAGATTGGGCCATCCAAGTCGAAATATTCTTCCGTATTGATTTCACCAATCATATCCCAAAACAATTCTTCGCCTTTTGCTCTGTTGTACCAAATTTCTTCACGGGTGTATCCGCGGTCCTCAATATCACGGTATGTGATAAAGAGCTTGATTGTATTTTCATTTACGCGTTCGATGTCCATGAGACTTCAACTCCCTTCACAGTCATTGGTTGAAAACCCGAAAGCGTGTATTTAGTATGTTTGAATCGGGGGGAAATTACACCCCAATTCGACAGTGCCTTTCCCCTAATCCTTTCCTTTGGCAAACAGAACAAAACGCTTTCTATATTTATATGTCTCATTCTATGATTCTATTGTATGATGAAGGAAGAGAAAATGAAAAGGAAAAACACCCTCGAATTAAAATTATTTGAATTATTGAACATTGTAGATGACAACCTAAATTAAATCAAGTATTAAGTGAAAAATGATGAATTTTCGTCAGGATTTTTTCGCAAATAAAAAAAGCGTAATCAAGTCAAACAGAGTTGACTGATTTACACTTTTTTCTGCAAAATTTTATGATTAATTGACCATTTTTTGCGCTTCCATCAATTGGTAAGCACGGACTTTCCGAGGCAAGAAACGTCGGATTTCGTCCTCATTAAAACCGACTTGGAGGCGTTTTTCATCCAAAATGATCGGGCGGCGCAAAAGTCCTGGATGTTCCTGGATCAATTCATACAATTTTTGCAAAGGCAGGCTTTCCACATCGATGTTCAACTTTTGAAAAACCTTTGAACGAGTGGAAATAATCTCATCCGTTCCGTCCTCGGTCATTCGCAAAATTTCTTTGATTTCACTGATTGTAAGAGGTTCCGAAAAGATGTTCCGTTCTCTATATGGGATATCATGCTCTTCAAGCCATGCTTTCGCTTTTCTGCATGATGTGCAGCTCGGTGAAGTATATAATGTTACAATCATTGTTCCACTTCCCTTCTATTATTGATTGTTCTATATTCATCAAAAGCATTTACTTCTGAGTAAGCATTTATCAATTTAGAATTAGTATTATTTTAAATTCTGTATCAATTATACACTATTCTTCCCGATTTGAATATAGTTAATTTAAAAAATTATATATTTTATGGTAAATTTCTTAAAAAAATTCGTTGATTTTGCTTTGTTGAAGACAAAAATCCTTTTTCTGCAATAGTGAAATTGCGCCGATGCCTCCCTGATGTCCATGCTTTTCATTTCTCAATTAACTTACAATAATCGAGAATATTCTTAATTTATTGACAAAATGCATCTTTTATGTTTCTACTACAGTATTACCCAATTCTGTTTATTCTCATTCCAGGATGAATAAATTTTCATGTTTGATTTTTCCTATAAATTACTTTATAATTCACTCATAATTTATCGATGAAAATGCATAATGAAACAGCGATGACGAAGGAGAGTACATTTGCCTTCTGCGCCAAGAGAGTCTGTGGCTGGTGCGAACAGATCGCAGCGGCAAATGGAATGGGCTTCCGAGCTAGCTTTACGAAAGAAGAGTAGTAAAGCACGTCCACTTCACGTTACGAAGAACCAAGTGGCCTCTTTAGGCAAACTGGGTGGTACCGCGGATACACATCATTCGTCCCAATACAACTGTATTGGCCGTTTGATGTTTTTTTATGGAACAAAATAGGAGGTAATGTTGATGAAAACCATTTTCTCAGGGGTTCAACCAACAGGAGTCATTACATTAGGAAACTATATCGGAGCATTCATGCAATTCCCTGCGCTGCAAGATGAAGGAAACGCCATTTACTGCATCGTGGACCAACATGCCATCACCGTTCCGCAAGATCCCCAAGAATTGCGGCAAAACATTCGCACTCTTGCTGCCACTTATCTTGCAACGGGCATCGATCCGAAAAAAGCGACGTTATTTATCCAATCGGAAGTTCCTGCCCACACGAAAGCCGGCTGGATGCTGCAATGCATCACATCCATTGGGGAACTGGAACGAATGACGCAATTTAAAGATAAATCGGCGAAAGTCGGAAAAGAATTCGTTTCAGTCGGTCTTTTGACATATCCTCCATTAATGGCGGCAGATATCTTGCTTTATAATACAGATATCGTCCCTGTCGGAGAGGACCAAAAACAACATCTTGAATTGACCCGCGACTTGGCGGAACGCTTCAACAAACGCTTCGGCGAAGTGTTCAAAATTCCGGAAATCCGGCTTCCGAAAGCGGGGGCACGCATCAAATCATTGCAGGAACCGACGAAAAAAATGAGCAAGTCCGATGCGAATACAAAAGCGACCATCCGTTTATTGGATACGCCAAAAGAAATCATGAAAAAAATCAAATCGGCCGTGACGGATTCGGAAAACGTGATTGCCTTCGACGAAGAAAGAAAACCGGGCATTTCCAACCTTTTGACCATCGAAGCGGCCATCACCAACAAATCCATCGATGAAGTGGTGAAAAAATATCAGGGTCTCGGCTACGGCGCCTTTAAAGAAGGAGTTGCGACGGCTTTGATCGAGCATTTGACGCCAATCCAGGAACGTTTCCGCGAAATCGTCGACTCCGAAGAATTGGATAAAATTTTGGATGAAGGTGCCGAAAAGGCAAATGCGATTGCCAACGAAACGGTTAAGAAAATGGAGATCGCGATGGGAATAGGCCGAATATCAAGACAAAAATAATGACCAAAGAAGCCGAAGCCAAATATAGTTCAGGAGCGCTTAAAATATAGGAAATAACGGCGCGCCAGGAATATCCGAGCGTCCGGAAGTTCAGGTACAGAAGAAGATTGCTGACGGAAATGACGCAAATGCCGTAGCTAAAGAGAAACAGCATAAACCTGAAAATCATGCCACCATCCCTTCTTTTCCCTTTTTATTCATCAATGAAAATAAAAATGCGTTTAGCACCGGGCTAAACGCATTTTTATTTTATTATTCCTCGATCTTTTTGAAAACGAGGCTTGCATTATGTCCTCCGAAACCTAGCGAGTTGCTCATCGCATAACGGATGTCCGCTTTGCGCGCTTCATTTGGTACATAGTCAAGATCGCATTCAGGATCCGGATTGTGCAAGTTGATTGTCGGAGGCAGGATGCCCTCCTTCAATGCCAAAACCGTGAAAATCGCTTCCACACCGCCGGCAGCGCCAAGCAAATGACCTGTCATGGATTTTGTGGAACTCATCGCAAGTTTATAGGCATGGTCGCCAAATACTGTTTTGACCGCCATTGTTTCATATAAGTCATTGTATGGCGTGCTTGTTCCATGGGCATTAATATAATCGATATCTGTCGGGTCAATGCCGGCATCATCAATGGCATGCTTGATCGCACGGGCGGCGCCTTCCCCATTTGGAGCCGGAGCCGTAATATGGTAAGCATCGCCCGTTGCACCATAGCCGATGATTTCCGCATAAATTTTTGCACCGCGCGCTTTGGCAAATTCATATTCCTCGAGTACCAGCACTCCTGCCCCTTCGCCCATGACAAATCCGTCGCGGTCTTTATCAAACGGGCGGGATGCCGTATTTGGGTCAGGATTCAATGAAAGAGCAGTGGCTGAACAGAAACCGGCAAGCGCCATTTTAACGATTGGGGCTTCTGTTCCTCCCGTAATCATCACATCTGCGTCGCCGCGCTGAATGACCTTAAACGCGTCTCCAATCGAATTCGTTCCTGATGCGCATGCAGTCACTGTACATGCATTTGGACCTTTGGCGCCCAAATAGATGGAAACTTGTCCGCTCGCCATATCCGGAATCATCATCGGAACAAAAAATGGACTTACGCGGCGAGGACCGCGCTTTTGAAACGTCTCAAATTGCTCCTCGTATGTTTCCATTCCGCCGATGCCGGAGCCGATCCATACGCCGACCCGATCGGCAATTTCATCCGTAATCTCCAAATTCGCATCTTTCACGGCCATCAAGGCGGAAGCGACGGCAAAATGGGTGAAACGGTCCATTCTTCTTGCTTCTTTTCGCTCAATAAATTGTTCAATATCAAAATCTTTAACTTCCGCAGCCACTTTCGCCGGGAATAAATCCGCATCCACTCTTGTCAACGGCCCAATGCCGGATTTGCCTTCTTTGATTGCAGACCATGTTTCTTCCACTGTATTTCCAAGCGGAGTAACGGCACCAACGCCGGTTACAACTACTCTCCTTTTCATGTCTCTCTTGAACCCCCTTACAAATCACTATAATTATAAATTACTATAACTCGATGGGGAAAATCTATATCATTTATTTTCCCCAACGGATGACAGCGCCGCCCCATGTGAGCCCTCCGCCGAATCCGACTAAAACAACAATATCGTCATCTTTGATTTTTCCTTCATCCAGTTCATCTTTTAACGCGATTCCGATGGAGGAAGATGAAGTATTGCCATACTTATGAATGCGTTTGGACAATTTATCTTCGGACAATTCCAATCTCTCTCTCGCCGCTTCCATGATGCGGATATTCGCCTGGTGCGGCACGAGGAAATCCACATCTTCCTTCGACAGCCCCGCCTTTTCAATGACCGATAATGCAGTGGCCCCCATTTGGCGTACAGCAAATTTAAATACTTCACGGCCGTTCATGTAAATGAAATTTTCATCATTCATATGCAAATATTTTCCTCCTGAACCGTCCGCCCCTAATTCAAAAGCCAAAATGCCTCTTCCTTCCGACACTTTGCCGACCACGGCGGCGCTTGCTCCGTCTCCGAACAGCACGGCCGTATTACGGTCCTTCCAATCCGTAATTTTGGATAATTTTTCTGCACCTACCACTAATACATAGTCATAATTGTTGCTTTCTACAAATAATTTTGCCGTCGCCAGGGCATAAATAAATCCGGAACATGCGGCGGATAAATCCATGGCAGCCGCATTCACGGCCCCCAATTTTTCCTGTATTTGGCATGCGACACTTGGGAAGGCGCGATCCGGCGTAACCGTCGCAACCAATATCAAACCGATCTGCTCAGGGCTGATTCCGGCATTTTCTAGTGCCTTTTTCGCCGCTTTATAAGCCATATCCGAGGTATCTTCATCTTCCCGGGCGATCCTTCTTTCTTCAATGCCCGTCCGGGTGCGGATCCATTCATCGTTTGTATCCAGAATTTTTTCCAAATCAAAATTCGTCACAACTTTTTCAGGAATATATTTTCCTAAACCGAGTATTCCAGCGTTCATGGTCATTTAACCCCCATTATTAATACTTACGATTAGTAGTTGGTCATAATTATAGACCATCATGCAAATTTTCACAATAATAAAATTGAATTATACCAAAAAGTTTATTGTTTATTTTTGACAGACTGTGTTATCATTATTAAGATGAACCATGCATATATTGAGTAATTTATGGGCAATAGAGGTGAAAACGAAATGCAATATATTATCTCGTTCATTTTGGGAATCTTGTTGATTTCAATGTTAAGCTACGTGGTTGGTTCCATTTTGGGCGTGCCATTCGACTTTACGACAACTGCATTTATTGCTGTCATCTTCCTTATTCTTGTTTGGATCGTAGCTGCAATCATCCCTAGCGAATCTCCAAAAGAACTTAAATCTGACCAAAAATAATAATCGGTAATGAAAAAACCGAATGGGTTTCGATTTCCCATTCGGTTTTTTCATTGAATTTGAACATCCCTGGAATTTTCATTTCTTTTCTTTCAAAACGGCCAATTGTCCATCCTGCAAGGAAACCCTCATCGTTTCTCCCGGCAAAATTTCCCCTTTCAGCAATTCTTTCGCCACGGCCGTTTCCACATGACGCTGTACGAAACGCTTCAAAGGTCTTGCCCCGAATTGCGGATCTACGCCGTTTTCCACCACCCATTTGACCACTTCATCATCGACAATCAATGTAATATCGTTTTCTGCCACCCGCTCCTGCAATTCTTTGATATATTTCCGGGCAATCGCTTCGAAATGTTCGTCCGAGAGGGCATGGAACAGAATGATGTCATCAATGCGGTTCAACAATTCCGGCTTAAAATGCTTGCGGAGTTCGCCCATCACCACTTTTTCCACTTCTTCGTTCAATTCGGCACCCGCGTCCAGCAAATATTGGGAACCGATATTGGATGTCATGATGACGATGGTATTGGCAAAATTGACGAGGCGTCCCTGGCTGTCCGTAATCCGTCCGTCATCAAGGATTTGCAGCAAAATGTTCGCCACATCCGGATGGGCTTTTTCAATTTCGTCCAGCAAAATGACGGAATATGGATTTCTGCGCACCGCTTCCGTCAACTGGCCTCCTTCTTCGTAGCCGACATATCCCGGAGGTGCGCCGACAAGCCGAGATACGCTATGTTTTTCCATATATTCGCTCATATCAATCCGGATAAAATGATCTTCCGAATCGAACAATTGGGCTGCCAATGCTTTGGCAAGTTCGGTTTTCCCTACGCCTGTCGGGCCAAGGAAAATGAAGGAGCCGATCGGACGGTTCGGATCTTTGATTCCGGAACGGGCGCGCCATACCGCTTCCGTCACGAGTTTGACCGCCTCATCCTGTCCGACCACCCGTTCATGCAAGGTTTCTTTCAGGCGCAGCAATTTCTCGCGCTCGCCTTCCATCAATTTCGCCACCGGAATTCCGGTCCAGCGGGAAACGATGGTCGCAATTTCGTCGGCCGTCACTTCTTCGCGCAATAGCCGGTTTTCGGAACCCTTGGCCAGCGATTCCTCCAATTGTTTGATTTCCTTTTCGATGTCAGGAATTTTTCCATATTGGAGTTCCGCCATTTTGTTCAAATCCATCCGGGCCTGTGCATCTTCCAGCTGGCGGCGGTATTCGTCCAACAATTCCCGTTTCTTTTGCAATTGTTCCAAACCTTGTTTTTCAAATTCCCATTTCTTTTTCAATTCTTGCTGTTCTTCTTTTAATGCTTTCAATTCTTCCCTTAACGCTTCCAGCCGTTTTTTGCTCGCTTCATCCGTCTCTTTCATCAGCGCCTGTTCTTCAATTTCCAGCTGCATCACCCGGCGCGTCACATCATCCAGCTCCTGCGGCATGGAATCGATTTCCGTCCGGATCATCGCGCAGGCCTCATCAATCAAATCGATGGCCTTATCCGGCAAAAAGCGGTCCGTAATATAACGGTTGGAAAGCTGGGCGGCTGCAATAATGGCCCGGTCATGGATTCGCACCCCATGATGGAGTTCAAAACGTTCTTTCAGCCCCCGCAAAATCGAAATCGTATCTTCCACGGAAGGCTCCCTGACCATCACTTGCTGGAAACGGCGTTCTAAAGCCGGATCCTTTTCGATATATTTCCGATACTCATCCAATGTCGTCGCTCCGATGCAATGAAGTTCGCCGCGGGCAAGCATCGGTTTCAAAATGTTGCCGGCATCCATGGAACCTTCCACCCTTCCGGCACCGACGATTGTATGGATTTCATCGATGAATAAAATGATTTTTCCTTCGGATTCCCGGATGGACTTTAAAACGCTTTTTAAACGCTCCTCAAATTGCCCCCGGAAACTGGCTCCGGCAATCAACGAACTCATATCCAGTTCCCATATGACGCAATCTTTCAATGCTTCCGGCACATCTTTCCGGACAATCCGCTGCGCAAGCCCTTCCACAATCGCCGTTTTTCCGACGCCTGGTTCCCCGATGAGCACAGGATTGTTTTTCGTCTTTCTGGATAAAATACGAATAACATTCCGTATTTCTTCGTCCCGTCCGATGACCGGATCGATTTTTCCTTTTTTGACTTCTTCGTTCAAATTCCGCCCGAATTTTTCCAAAGGATTGCGGAGATCTTCCTGCTGCAATTGCATATAACCACCTCTTCATAACGTTTGACCATTCTTGACTAATCTTGATTATAATTTTATAAACATGGAAATGCAAAAAATCTCTCCTAAATTATTCAAAATATCCCTCATGCAAATGTGGTATTATAATTATAGGTTTTACCGTTTGTTTTGAAGGAACCCTTACATCAGTTACAAGGATGTGATAAATACATGGTTTTAATGGATAAGGTTCCTATGGATTTCCAGTCATTATTCGAAGAGCATGGCCTTTTAATGAAGATTGATAAAGGAAATCAAATTTTCCGGGAAGGCGAAAATGCGGATGAATTTTATCTCATCCTGAAAGGGACGGTGCAAGTAAGCAAAGAAACGGAAAACGGAAAAGAATTGACGCTGAGAATTTGCGGCCCCGACTCCCTCATCGGGGAATGCGCCGTTTTCGGACCTCCTGCCATTCATACAATGTCCGCAAAAGCTCTGACATATACCGAGCTTTTAATGATAAAAAAAGATGCGCTCGAAATGTTGCTGACGGAACAGCCGACTTTAATGATCGAATATATTAAATGGCTGCAAAACGAACATCTGAAAACCCAGAGCATTTTAAGGGATCTGGTGATGCACGGCAAAAAAGGCGCCCTCTATTCAACGCTGATCCGGCTAACAAATACGTACGGAAAATTGGATGAGAATGGGGATATTTATATCGACATCAATTTGACCAACACCGATCTCGCCAATCTTTGTTCGACAAGTAGGGAAACGGTCAATCGCATGCTCAATGATTTGAAAAAACAGGGGGTTGTTTCCTTTGAAAAGAGCACCATCATCATCCACGATCTGGATCATTTGAAAAATGAGATATGCTGCGAAGGCTGCCCGATCAACATTTGCCGCATCGACTAAAAATAGCGAATTGGAAAACGGCCGTTTTTCCAATTCGCTTTTTTCATTTTTATAATCCGATTTTTTGCAGCCAAAGGTCTTCGAGATGCCGGCATTGGTGGTCCTGTAATAATCGTTCCACTTCACCGGCGGCCAAAATTCTTCCTTCATGCAAAATGATGACATCATCCGCCAGCTGTTCCGCAAAAGCCAACATATGGGTCGAAAACAGGACCGTCGCCCCCCGGCTGCGTTCTTCCGCCATCATTTCCTTCAGCCGGGCGATCCAATACGGATCCAGACCGTTTGTCGGCTCGTCCATGATAATCAATCCATCCCCGCCGATGAGGCTTTGGGCCAAATTCAGCCGTTGGCGCATTCCTTTCGAAAAAGAGGACACTTTCTGTTTTTTCACTTCATACAGTCCGACCCGCTTCAAGATTTCATCTTGTTCCGCTTTTCCGACCTTCTTTAAAGATGCCAAAAGGCCCAATACTTCTTCCGCCGTCAACATTCCGGGAAAATCCACATCATCCGGCATATAGCGCACAATCCCCCGATTATGCCAAATGAGCTCGCCGCCCGTCGGCTTTTCCTGGTTGGTCAAAAGGCGGATCAGCGTGCTTTTCCCAGCGCCGTTGCCTCCCGCAAGCGCAACGATGCGCCCTCTCCGGATGGCGAAATCCGCTTCATGGAGACCTCTGTTGTTTTTATAGATTTTTTTTAAATTCCTTGCTTCCACAATCATTTTTCAACACCAAATTTCTTTAATTTGATGGTTGCCAAAAACAACGGAACGACAATCCAAAGTATTGTGACCACGATGAAAACGGCTTTTCCGGCCACAGATCCATAAAATCCGATTAAATCATAATAGGTTGGTCCAAGCACCGCGGTCTGGCCGGAAATCAAAAAATACCCGAAACGCAGCCAATCAACCGGATTAATATGCAGTATGGCGATGGTGAGCTTTTGAAGCACATGGCCAGGAACGACCGTGCCGATGGCCATCACCAGATAAGAAAGGAGCAGCAGCAGTAATGCCCACACCACAAGGGAAATCGCAAGGGCATGAAGCCGGTTTTTCGCCAAAGTTCCCAAAAGAATCGCGATCGCCGAAAATATGAAAATCAGACACAGCGCGATGACCAGAAATTCATAAGGCACTTTCACGCCTCCGAATAGTCCGCCCAACAAAAAGACCACGCCAAGGGCCAACAGAACGATGAAAATAAATGAACCGACCAGCGCCACAAACTTTCCTGATACATATTGGAAAATTTTCATCGGATAGGTTTTCAACAATGAAAACCAGCCGGACTCCACATCGCCCGCCACGCTCATTCCTCCAATGGTAAGCGTAAACAAAGGGAGCAAAAACAACAGCAAGTTCAAGAAAGAAGCCGTCTGTCTTGTAAACCCTTCAATATCGGGCAGCGCCAATTGCTGAATCATGACAATGGAGACAAAAACGAAAATGAATAGTACGGCCACGAGCTGCAGCCATCTGCTGCGGAGCATTTGTTTCCATTCCAGAACGATCAATTTGCCGAGCATCAGTGATGGATACCCCATTTGAAATCATATAGTTGTTCGTATGTCAGCCGTTCGCCTTCGCTATTTTCTTTCATATATTGTTCCGCAGCATCTTTTGAGCTGAAGGCCAGGACTCCGTAGTTCATTGGCGTCCAATAATCTTTCGAATACACATATGTGGCCTCTTCCACAGGAAGCCATTCATTCCCGTCGGCGCTTTTGATAAAGGCCGCGCCCACTTCCGATTCATCGACATCCTTCATAAACTCGATCAAACAGCCCAAATCATCGAACACTTCATAATCCCCGTTTTTGAATACAAGCTGCGCCGCATAATCTTCATGGGTGATTCCCATATTGCATACTTTGCAAATGTCCGTTTCCGCATTGATTTCCCTTGGTTCATACGTTTTCTCGGAACATCCGATGAGCAAAACGCTAAAGAGGAAAAGTAAAATTAACGTTTTCCATTTCATGTAAGGACACTCCTTCTCCATATCACGATGCATGCGATTGTCAAGATGAATCCTAAAATAAATTGTGGCCAATAGAGCTTCCATTGAATCCCCCGGTCCGTTTCGAATTTGGTAACCGGATTTTCATCGACTAACAATTGTTTGGAAGTTTTATTTGTTTGCTGATCAATCTGATTCAATAATACAACACTTGGCGCTTCCACATAATACTGGTACACGGGTTTTCTTACCATCCACTGGCCGAAGCTTTGCAGAGCCACGTATGGTTCATCCCCGATTCCGTCATCATCGATGTCGATTCCCGCATAATCGTCATAATAATTTTCCTTTAATTGAATGCCGTTCATATCCGACCGAACATTCACCAAGTTTCCGACAAAATAATTTTTCTTCACTTGGCTGCCGCCGGAACGGATGGCTTCAACAGCAGTCTGGTTCATTTGAAGAATATTGTTTGAAATGTTCGTGTCATCGGATTTTTGTACGGAAATGGCCACCCGGTTTCCCGAAATGGTATGGTTTTGGATGTCGATATTCTTCACTTCATATAAAGTGATGCCCGTCCCATTGAATCCGTCCTGATAGGAAATGTCGTTTCTGGAAAGGCTTACATTTTCCGTCATCATAATCATAAGCCCTGTTACGTTTTTCTTGTAAACATTGTCCCGGACTTCCGCATCTTCGCTGTACATAAAATGGGTTCCATACCGGCCGTTTTCCACCTTGTTTTTCAACACCGAAATGTCTTTTGCGTTTTCGAGGTAAATGCCGTCCTGCACATGGGCTATGTCATTGTTTTTTGCGGTAATGCCCGAACTGTCATAGAAAGAGATGCCGTTTCCTTTTTTACCAAGGTTTTCACCATTTCCGGCAATCGTGGTTTTTTCGACGGCAATCCCATTTGTGCGGTAAACATCAATTCCGCTGAAAACACCGTTCATTATGAGGTTGGACAATTTGATATCGTTTGAATCTTTGATGACCATTCCCGTGCCGGGCGTCTGCACCTTTATTCCCTGAATGGTCACGTGATTTGCTCCGTTCACGGTAATGACCGGTTCCTTTGGATTTTTGGGCTTGAAAACGGCGTTTCCGTCCCCGATCAACGTAATTCCTTTCGGGATGATGAAATTCCCTTCATATGTACCTTTTGAAAGATGGATCACGTCGCCTTCTTCCGCCTGGTCGATGAGCTGCTGGAAATCGGTTCCTGCTTCCGCTTCATGGACAAAACCGATCAGCGCGGCGAAGAAAGCGATATGAAGGATGATAGAACGCATGCCAATCAACTTCTTTCAAAAAAGTATTCGACTAGAGGGAATCCCCTCGAGTCGATTTTACCATTAATGGTTATGTCCATTGTGTGACATATTTTGCATGTTGTCATGCATGTTGCCATTTTGTTGTTGCTGTTCGGCTTGTTTTTTCAATTTTGCTTCGCGTCTTTCTTTTGCTTCTTGTTTTACGACATCAAGTGCAGTGATTTTGTAGCTAGGGTTGTCAGCGATGAATTTATCTGCGTCTTCTTTGTTTTTAAAGAATACGTAGCCCCAGTTCATCGGAGATTTCAAATCTGTTTTGACGATTGTCGCATCATCGACAAGCACCCATTCCAATGTATTGAAGTCGCGCACGTATTTTTGGTTTTTCTCGTTGTGCGCCAATTCCGCATTCAACAAGCAGCCGATATCGTCATAGAAAGCGATTGAGCCGTCTTCTTTGATTGCTTGTCCGCTGAATTTTCCTAAATCATCAGTCACTTCATAAACTTTCATATTGCACATTTCGCATTTTGTATCCGCAGTAGGTTCTTGCAGGCGTGGATCCGGTTTGGAAGCGTCTGTTTTCGCGGTTTCTTCTTTAGTTTTTTGATCCTCTTTGCTGACTTCTGTTTGTTTTGTGTCATCGCTTGCATTTTTGTCCTTGTCGGATGCTCCGTCCTGGCCGCATGCTGCCAATGCGAACAATGCTAGTACCAATATGAGCGTCAACCATTTCTTCATTCTTTTTACCCCTTCCAAAATATTACTAGAATAAGTTCTTCGCTTACTACTTTACAAAGCGTTTGTGAAAAAAGATGAAAGTGTCTGTAAAAAAAATGAGAAATAAAATTGGCAAATTTGTTTCAGACCGAACATTCTTCTGCAAAAAGTGACATTCTATCCGCAAGAATAAGGAAAATTCCAGTTCCTTATCCGCAAAGTAGGAGCTCCATCCGGACAACCTGAACTAATCAATAACAAAACAAAAAAACAGCGGATTGAAAACCGCAAGTTCCCAATCCGCTGTTTTCAGTGAGGTGTCGGAAATGCCTTTTTCTTATGTCCGTTAGTTTATCCAAATTATATATGGAAATACATATAGAGTATAACCTTTGCCTTATCGGATTCCCAATGCCATTTTTGCGTATCGTGACATCATGTCCTTGTTCCATGGCGGATTCCACACAATATTGACGTCCACATCTTTCACTTCAGGCAGTTCGCTTAAAACCGTTTTGATTTGATCCACAATGACCGGACCAAGAGGACATCCCAAAGAAGTCAACGTCATAGTAATTTTGCAGACCCCTTCATCGTCCATGTCCACATCATATACTAAACCCAAGTTGACGATATCGATGCCCAACTCAGGGTCAATGACATTTTCCAAAGCGCCAAGAATACTTTCCTTCAAATCCGCATCCATTGCCATACTGATCGCTCCTTTCATCCGAAATGAAAACTGTTCTCAATCAACATACTACACGAACAGAAGCAAAAATACAAAAAATTAGTCTTCGGTCAAATGTTTCCCAAGGAAATCCGTTACAGCCAGCATCCCAGGGCGATTCACTTTATGGCCCTGTTTTTCATCGATGATAAATTGCAAGCGTTCCGGCGCTTTATAGTATGGACGGACCGTTTCGTAAAAATGCAGCGCATTCCCGATCGGAACGGTTGAATCTTTTTTGCCGTGCCAGAAAATTACAGGGCGATTGTTTAATCGTTCCGGCGCTTTTGTTATATCATATTCAGAAAGAACGTTATGCATCTGTTCGATTTGCTCATCGGTAAAAGGAAGTTGGATGCCCGCTTTTGCAAATTCCTTCAATTGATAATCGGCCAAAGCATTATATCCCGGCGCGCCCATGCAAATGCCTGCCGCATCAATCCAATCATATTTTTTCAAACAGCCGCACGCGGTAATTCCGCCCATGCTCGTGCCCGCAATGCCCGTTTTCTTCGGCTCAAAGCGGTTTTGTATTTCCCTGTATAATAGGTCCACCTCATGTATCGAATTCACGACGATGTTCCAGAACTGCAAATTCATTTTTTCTTCCGGTGAATCGCCCGCTCTGTCTCCATGCAGCAATGCGTCCGGCAAAACGACGCGGACCCCTTTTTTCACCAATCGGTAAGCATAATGCAAATTGTGCTCTTTCGCACTTTGAAATCCATGCAAAAATATAAGAACGGGTGAACGTTCATTCATTTCATCCGAATAAAAATGGATCACGGGAATATCTTGCCACATTTCATCATTTACTATCATTACCTTCACTCCTTCAGGACCACCTTTATATTACCAGAAATTATAAACGGTGACAAAATTTTGACGAAATGATCCCATCACGATAAAATCGTATAGACAGAAAGGGGACTTTCTATGAAACAACATTTAATTGTGTTAGACTTAGATGGTACCTTGTTGACAGATCAACATACAATTTCGCCCAAAACAAAACAAACGTTGATGAAAGCCAAAGAAGCGGGGCATCAAATCATGATTGCCACAGGAAGACCGTTCCGGGCAAGCAACATTTATTATCAGGAATTGGGACTAACCACTCCGATTGTCAATTTCAACGGAGCTTATATACATCATCCGAGAAATCCGTCCTGGCAGGCCATCCATTCCCCGATCGATATGAAAGTGGTGCATGATGTCATTGACTCGGTCGATAAATATCAATATGAAAATTTGATCGCCGAAGTCATCGACGATGTGTATATCCACGTGGAAGACAAATCGATGATGGATATTTTCAGAATGGGAAATCCAAAAGTCACCATCGGCAATTTGCGGGGCAATTTAAGCGAAAATCCGACGAGCTTATTGATTCATGCCGATGAACAAAACGTGCCGCTGGTCCGCAAACATTTGCAGGAAGTGCACGCCGAGCTGATCGAACATCGCCGGTGGGGGGCGCCATTCAATATTGTGGAAGTGGTGCGGAAAGGGTTGAATAAAGCGGTCGGGGTTTCCCTTGTCGCAAAATATTTGGGAATTCCAAGAGAACGGATCATCGCCTTCGGGGATGAAGACAACGATTTGGAAATGATTGATTATGCCGGCATTGGCGTTGCGATGGGCAACGGCATCAGCAAATTGAAAAGCATCGCCGACGAAGTGACGGGTACGAACAATGAGGATGGCATTGCCGACTTTTTGATGGATCGATTAAAATTGGCATGACATTTCATCTTTCGACGAAACACCCTTCTTACCTGTTTTTTGGAAGGGTGTTATAATTTTTCAAAAGACAGAAAGGGGCACAATATGATTCTCTTTACAGACAGCGCAAGCGATTTGCCAAAAGAATATTACGAACAGCACAATGTGGTTTTTTTTCCGCTGAGAGTCCATCTGAATGGACAAGAATATCCGGATGTTATCGGCATCGATCCGAAAACGGTATATGATGAAATGAGAAAAGGCGCTGCTCCAAAAACCTCCCAAGTATCCCCGGACGAATTTTATAGCACCTTTGAACAATATGCAAAAAACGGCGAAGAAGCCATCTATATCAGTTTCTCCTCCCAGCTGTCCGGAACTTACAATACTGCTGTCATGATTGCGGAACAGTTGAGGGAAAAATATCCGGACTTCAAATTAACGATCATCGATACAAAATGCGCCTCCCTCGGACAAGGGCTTGTGGTGAAAAAAGCGGTGGAATGGAGAGATGCCGGCGTGCCTTTTGGGGAACTGGCGGAAAAAGTGGAGAATTACGCGAAACATATGCAGCATATTTTTACCGTGGAAAATCTTGAATATTTGGCGAGAGGCGGCCGGATTTCGAAATCAAGCGCCTTTATCGGCGGACTTTTAAGCATCAAGCCGATTTTGCACGTGGAAGACGGAAAGCTCATCCCGATCGAAAAGGTGCGGGGAAGAAAGAAGGCCCTTGCCCGTATGGTGGAATTGATGGCCGAGCGCGGCGGGGATTTTTCCAATAAAATTGTCGGCATTTCCCACGGCGACGACTGGCAGACGGTGGAAGATGTAAAAAAACTGATTGAAGAAAAACTTCATCCGAAAGGGTTCGATGTCACAATGATCGGCTCGGTAATCGGCTCCCATTCCGGTCCGGGCACATTGGCGATCTTCTTTACAGATAAGGAGTATACCGATTGAATATAGAAAAGCACCTTCATCCAATAGAAGGTGCTTTTTGGCTTTATTTCCAGATTCCGCAAAAATATCATATTTTGTAATTTTTCCAAGCGCGAAATTGCCTTCGAGACTGTTATCGATGTAGTGATAATAGAAGTGTAAAGAATGTTTTTCTTTTCATCATTCTTAAATTTGTAAAAAAATAATTAAGGGCTGTCTGAAACGCGGTTAAATCGGGTTTCAGACAGCCTGTTTTTTTGGCGCATTTTGTATCGAAAGCCTTTGTGATCTTATCGCCCCTCTTTGTTTGCTCATATTCACACTCCGGATTTATTTGCCGTTGAACAAATCCAATCCCAATCCAAATCCGACCTTATTTGCTCTTGATCGACTCTTTCGCCAGGAGCTCGATTTCGTGCAATTCAACCGGGTTACCGTAATCGATGCTGTAGTATTTCACCCGCTTGTTGACCGGCACGATTTCGTAGCTGAACTGCAGCGGAATGACCGGGGCTTTTTCGGCCATATATTGCTGCCAAATGCGGAACTGTTCCGCGCGGTAGGAAGGATCGAACGCTTCCGGAGAATCGATTTTCCGGATCGTTTCCTCCAAAAATTCGGACGTATAGCGGCTGAAATTGAAGGCGTCGGATTTTCCGTACAATCCGGACGGGGAAGGATTCGTGCCCGTTCCCCAGGCGGCCATGAACACATGGATTTCCGGATCGTCCGCCTCCACTTTATCATAGAAGGCGTTCACTTCGATCGGCCTTCCTGTCGTCAAAGTGACGTTTAACCCCACATCCCGCCAGTTTTGCAAATAATAGGCGGCAATTTCGTCCTGAATCGGATCGCCCGCCATAGTGGCAAACTTGATTTCCAACTTATTGCCCTCCGGATCTTCCCGGAAGCCGTCACCATCGATATCGATATACCCTGCCCTGTCCAAAATCCGCTTCGCCTTTTCGGGATTGTACGTATAGCCTTTCAAGGATGCATCATGATAGCCTTTAAAGGCTGGAGGAATCAATGAATTGGCGCGCTGCCGGAAATTGAAAAAGAGCACCTCGCACACGGCTTCCACATCCAGGGCATAGCCCATCGCCTGCCTCAACGCCTGATTCCCTACGGGCGTCGCATTTAGATCCGTCACCACTTCCCGCTTTTCCGGATCCCATTTTCCGAGCTTAAAGCCCAAATAAGAGTAGTACAATTCCGGCCGTCCCAATATATCGATATTGTCATACTTTTGTATTTCCGGCCATTTCGTCGCGGCAAATCCCGTCACGATGTCATATTTTCCCGAGCCGATCGCCACGGACACGGAACTGGATGGAACCACCTCCACATACACTCCGTCCAGCTTCGGCTCACCTTTCCAATAATAAGGGTTTTTCACAAACTGCACCGATTCGCCCGGTACAATTTTATGGAATTTGAAAGGGCCCAATGTCACAGGATTCTTCCGCACCGCATCGCTCTCAATCAAATTCTTGACAGGAATCCCTTTTAGCTGATGGCTCGGCGCCGCGTACGTCCACAGTCCGTCGCCTCCGGAAAAAATCGCCGGCGACAATTTTTTGAATCGGATTTCCAGCGTCCGGCCGTCGATTTTCCGGATTCCTGAAATCTTATCCGCCTTTCCTTCGTGATATTCTTCGACGCCGATGATGTTTTTGAATTCCGTATCGTAGCGGACGCCCGTATAATCCGGATGGGCGATGATTTCATAAGGCAAAATCAAATCTTCAATTTTCAGCGGTTCTCCGTCCGACCATCTGACCCCTTCCCGGATCGTGATGGTCACTTTGTTTTCTTTCTGATTGACATCCAGGGATGCGATGCCTTCATCGGTGATTTGAAAATTGCCGTCCATCTCGAAAATGGCATTGGATGCATAGCTCATGATCGCCGCGTCATAGCGGTTTTCATAAAGCTCCGCCAAAAACACCCCCTGGAACGGCTCGTCTTTGACAATCCCCACCTTCAATATGCCGCCTTTGATCGGTTTTCCTTCGTTCGTGACGGAAGCCGGCAGCGTTACGTTTTGGGAATAAACGGCGGAACTGCCGATTCCGATAAACATGAAAAGCGCGATTCCGAGTAAAATGATTCGTTTCATGATGTCCTCCCTTGTTGCAACTTGATTTTCCGTGTCCTTTATTGCGTCCACAACTTCCATTTCCAAATGCCTGCCGTTTTCAGTTTCAAGAATCCGCGAATCAACCCAGCCGCTGCTTCACATCGAGGGATCTTCTCAATGCCTGGCCGATATAATTGATGGCCAGCATCATGAACAAAATCAGCAAAGAGGCGGGAAGCCACACCCACCAATATTCCTGCAGCACGGCCGGATTATTGGCGTAGCTGACCAGCGTTCCCAGCGAAGGCGTTGTCGGCGGCAATCCGAAGCCCAAATACGACAATCCCGTCTCGATGCCGACGTTGCCGGCAAAATTCAACGTCAGCTCGACAATCAGCAGGGAGCTCAGATTCGGCGCCACCTCTCTCCGCATGATCGTAAAATCGCCCGTCCCGAGGGTCTTCGATGCGCTCACATAATCCCTTTTGCTTTCGGACAGCGCCTTTGACCGGACGAGCCGCGCCGTTCCCGTCCATAAAAACATGCTCATGATGAGAATGAACGTCGCCACCGAATACTTGGGCACCAGGGTCACAAACACGATGATGAATAATAAGGACGGAATCGTCACAAAAAAATCGATGATCCGCATTATGATATAATCGACCCAGCCCCCGAAGTATCCGCAAATGAGCCCCACCACGATCCCGATCAAACCGGTAATGAGCGTTATCGCAAGGGCAATGAAAACGGAGTTTCGGGCACCGATGATCAGCTGGCCAAAAATATCTTTGCCGCCCTGGTCCGCGCCAAGCAAATATTTTTCCCCCGGCGGACTATACCGGTCGTACAGATTGATGCGCATCAGCGTTTCCTGATCGATGAAAAGTGAAGCAATAAAAACGAACAAAATGAAAAAAACTAATAAATAAAGCGACATCATGGCGATTTTGTCCTTTTTGAACTCCCGGAACAACACTTTCAGCCCGCGGGGACGGCCTTTACTTCCATACCGTTTTTTCTTCTTATAGCTCATTGTGCCACCATTCCCTCCTCTCTATTCAATGCGGATGCGGGGATCGACAATGCTCAAAATGATATCGGACAACAAACTTCCCAGAAGCGTCAAAAATCCGTACAACATCACCAGGGCGCAAATGACGCTGTAATCCCTCGCGGCAATGGAATAGACAAACAATTGCCCCATCCCCGGGTATCCAAAAATCGTCTCAATAAAAATCGATCCCCCCAAAAGGCCGGTAATGGTGAATCCCAAAAAAGCCGCAATCGGAATAAAGGAGTTCCTGAAAATATGCTTCGTATAAATTTTCCGCATCGGCACGCCTTTGCTTCTTGCGGTCCTTACATAATCCATTGTTTTCGCGTCAATAATTTCCGAGCGCAAATACTGGATGACGCCGGTCGTCCCAAGAATGGCATAGGTGATTGCCGGCAGGAGAATATGGTAAAACCTGCTCCATATGTACCGGAGCGTCCACGGTTCCGCTTCCACATCGACGCTGCCGCCCGTCGGAAACCATTGCAATTTGTAGCCGAAAATATATAAAAACAACAAGGAAAGCACAAACGTCGGAATCGCGTAGGTAATGAAACTGTAAAACACGATGAATTTATCCAGCCTCGATTGCTGATACCTTCCCGCCAAAATCCCCAAGGGAATGGCAATCAAATAAAGCAATATCACGCTGACAAAGGACAGCCAGAAGGTGTTCATCGCCCGCTCGCCGATCAGGGAAGCCACATCCCGCTGAAAGGTGTAGCTTTTGCCAAAGTCCCCCTGGAGCGCATTTTTCACCCAGCGGACATATTGCACCGGCAGCGGATCGTTCAATCCCAATTCTTCTTTCAGTTCTTCAATTCTCGCGGGATCCGTATCCGGCGTAATCATTCCCGTGAACGGATCTCCCGGCATCATCTTGGCCATCACAAAAACGAGGATGCTCAAGGCGATTAGCTGCGGAATCATCAGAAGCAGCCGCCTTACAATCGTTTTCCACATTCCCCGACCTCCTTTGCGAAAGAATTCTCATACCTCTTCCGCTCATCAGCGGCTGCCGCCCATTTCGGATTCTTTTCCGATTTCCAAAAGCTCCCTCGCGCTTGGAGCCGAAACATAATGGGTATCCGAAACGGGAATCAAATCATACACTCGTCCATTTTGATCAAAAGCTTTATGAATCATTTTTTCATACACCTTTTCGAACTCTTTCCGGGCCCTTTTCCGCTTTTCCCTTCCGACCGGCGTCGTCGCCGGAATCGAAGAAAGCAGCCGCTTCGTATAAAGATGCTTCGAATTTCCGTAAATGTCCTCCTTCGTCCCCCGCTCGACGAACCTTCCTTTATACATGATGAAAATGGTATCGCACATATGCTTCACAACCCCTAAATCGTGGGAAATAAATAAATACGTCAATCCAAATTCCCTCTGCACATCTTTCATGAAATTCAGCACCTGGGCCTGCACCGATAAATCGAGGGCCGAAACCGGTTCGTCGGCAATGATCATTTTCGGATGGGTGGCGAGGGCCCTTGCGATGTTGATGCGCTGCTTTTGCCCGCCCGAAAATTCATGGGGATACTTTTCTTTCGCATCTTGCGGCAAGCCGACAATCTCAAGCAATTCCCCAATTTTTCTGCTTTCTTCCCGGGGGGTTAAATGCAAAAAATTGCGGATCGGCTCCGCCAGGATATCGGCAATCCGTTTTCTCGGATTTAAGCTGGAATGGGAATCCTGGAAGATCATTTGCACTTCCCGATGGAAACGGGAGGTCCGGGATCTCCTTTCCCTCGTCACATCCTCCCCTTCAAAAAGAATTTTCCCGGAGGTGATTTTCTCAAGGCCGATGATCGCCTTCCCCGTTGTCGATTTGCCGCATCCGGACTCCCCTACAAGTCCATAGGTTTTTCCTTGCTCAAATTCCATATCGATTCCATCCACCGCATAGACCCAATCGACAATGGTATTGAAAAAACCGCCCCGGATCGGGTAATGCACTTTTAAATCAATGACTTGCATGAAGCTCAAACCGCTTCCTCCTTTTATCTTCTTGCGGCGTTGTTTGACGCCCCTTTCCGGAAATAAAAATGCTTCCAGCAGGTGCATTGAACATAATGGTCCTTTGAAATTTCATGGAAGGACGGATGCTTTTCATGGGCTTCTTTCGGTATCCAGGGAATGCGATGGGAAAATCTGCAGCCGGTTCTTGGAAGGTTTGCCAGCGATGGAACGGTTCCTTCGATGACATGGAGGCGTTCATCTTTGGAGTGCAGTTGCGGCATCGAGTGGAACAACAAACGGGTATAAGGGTGTTTTGGGTGCATAAACAATTTTTGGACGGGAGCTTCTTCGATGATTTCTCCCGCATACATCACCATCACCCGGTCGGCCATTTCCGCGACAACCCCCAAATCGTGGGTGATCAGTATGATGCCCGCGCCGGTTTCTTCCTGCAATTCCTTCAATAAATCGAGGATTTGCGCCTGGATGGTCACATCCAAAGCCGTCGTCGGTTCGTCGGCTATGATGATTTTCGGCTTGCAGGAGATCGCCATGGCAATCATCACCCGCTGCCGCATTCCGCCCGATAATTGATGGGGAAATTGCCTGGCCGTCTGCTCCGGTTTCGGGATGCCGACCTGCTTCAACAACCGCATCACCTGTTCTTCCCGTTCCTCCCGGGTGTAATCCGTATGATAGGCCAAAGCTTCTTCGATTTGATCCCCGATGCGCATCAAGGGATTCAATGCGGACAAAGGATCCTGGAAAATCATCGCGATTTCCGCCCCGCGGATCTTATTCATTTCCTCATCGTCCAATTCCAGAAGATTGCGTTCCCCGAAAAGGATTTCCCCCGTCACCCGCACGTTGCGGTCGTGATGCAGCCCGATGATGGATGTCGCAAGGCTGCTTTTCCCGCAGCCCGATTCCCCGACGATGGCGAGAATTTCATTATGCTTTAACGTGAAGGAAACCCCGTCCACCGCATCATAAAACCGGTCGTTGATCCGGAAACCTACGTGCAAACCGCGAACAGTCAATAATGCGTCCTTCTCCAGAAATCCTTCCCCTTTCCTGCAATCCGCTTTTAATGAAGTGTATGTATCGGAAAGAAAAAACATTAACTTCATTATATTCGCACCATAATTCCCGAAATCCTTATAAATCATCTTTATTGCAACGATGCAAAGATTTAATAGCAAAAACTTGGTACCACCCAAAAATGGAGATAGATTTCCATAAATCAAAATTCTATAGCAACCTTCCCCAATACTAATCTTCCCTTTCTTCCCTCCCCTTACTTTTCTGTTTGCTGAATGCCTGAAACAGAAAAGCGCTTCAAACCAACTCTATCATTCAACTTTTTTCATAAAATCAAAATCTCTATTTCTTCTGCCTAACCGGACCCCATCGCCCTTCATAAATTGGAGTTGAAGAACTAGAAAGGGGGGATTCAATTGTCAAGATGCCAAAGACTTGCGGATATAATCGGCGGGGAAGTGATTCAATCTTCTCCTGTCTGCGTGGTAATGCGCCTCAGGGATATCCGCGCAACGATTTTGGGACGCCGCACACTTTCCCCATTGGCCCTTCCGTTTATGCTGTCTTTTGAACGAAACGGGCTCAACCTGGGAGAAACTGTACTCCTTGAAAAAGAAGTCAATCCAATGATTGACGCATTGCGCAAAAGAGGAATTAAAGTAACGGCATTCCATAACCATTGGCTGTTCGAAGAGCCGAGATTAATGTACTTGCATTGGGAAAATGTCGGATTGGACCCGGAAGATTTTGCAAAAAGAAGCTTTGAGGCAGCGAGAGAAGTATTTTTTGATTTTCGGTAAACCGTTGAACGCCAAAGTAAAACAAATTGCCGACACACATAAAAAACAGCGAAATCAACCATGGTTTGATTTCGCTGTTTTTCCATTATTAAGCTTCAGGCTTTCTGCGTTTGGACCGTTTCAATAGCGCCACGACAAAGACGATGAAAATGATATAAACGAATGCCAACGCGATGATATAGGAAACGTTGATGCCCTGTTCATCAATGACTTGATAGATTTCCACTACTTCCCGGTTCTGGATGATCCGGAAGATGCCGTCATCGCCTT
The DNA here is from genome assembly GCF_038593155.1 of Ureibacillus sp. FSL K6-8385. Taxonomy (GTDB): domain Bacteria; phylum Bacillota; class Bacilli; order Bacillales_A; family Planococcaceae; genus Ureibacillus; species Ureibacillus terrenus. The sequence goes on along the minus strand of NZ_CP151968.1, from coordinate 547,433 downwards.
CTCGGAAGATTTCACCTTCCAATGTGCCGCGGATTTCCTTATTTTCTCCCACAAGCTCTTTCGGAATCTCTATTTTCTTCCTTTCGCTTGTATTGTTGATGATGACGATCCAATTCTCTTTGTCGGATTTGCGTTGGAAGACGATCAGCCCATCTTTGTTTTGAATCAGATTGAACTCGCCTTTGCGGAGGGTTTCCGATTGATTCCGCAGCGTTTGAATATCGGCGATATAATCCTTTAATTCGGAATCCGTTTTAAAATTATAAAGCTGATGCGCTTCCGGTCCGGCTTTGCCGTTCATGGCGATTTCCGTACCGTACTGCATGACCGGCACCCCGGGAAGAAGCAATGCCGCGCCCAACACCATTTTCAGGCGTGTCGGAGGATAAATTTCAGCCGTATAAAGGAAACGGTCCGTATTGAGATTGTCAATCATGATTTGCGTAGGGACGTCCGTTTCTCCCTTAGCATAGGATTCGAAATATTTCATTAGATCATCCGTATTTTCATCGACATTTTTGAAAGCGTAACGGAAAATGTCGCTCACTTCATCATAAAATTTCGCATCAAAGTCTGCGTCGCTTTCGCTGTCAGAAATGACATAAATCCCCTCGTCCACGGATTTGATGGACTCAATCATTTCATTTAAGAAGGCTGTGTCTGCCCCATCAATATTTGTCAGGCGGACTCCGTCAATATCATAGGCGGAAACAAAGTCAACCGCCGCATCGATGAGCGCCTGCCGCACTTCTTCATTCGTTAAATCCCAGCGGACCTTTCCGTCCTTTTTGCTTTGGATCCACGAAGATTTTTCCGGATCCTGCGCCCATTCATGATGTTCGCTCACGCCGTTCAACGGGAAGTCGATCATGACGGACATATCATTTTTCTTTACTGTTCGAATCAACTTCTTGAACTCATCTTTTGTCCCAAAATTCGGCTCAATTTTGCGGTAGCTTGTCACAGATTTTCCATCATACGTTTCTGTGGCAAAGACGGAGCCCAGGGAAATGATGGTAAATCCCATGTCTTTGATATCGGATAATTTATCGATAATTCCTTGAAAATCCCCGCCGGCGAATTTCGCCGGATTTTTTGGATTGGTTTTATCGCCATCATTTTCGCTCTTGGCGTCAAAATACCGGTCGACCAACACATCGTATATGCTTTCGTCGGAAATTGAACGCGACTCCGCGACCGCTGCCGGTGTCGCCATGCTGGTAAATAGCAATGCGGCGATAGCTGTCGTTCGAATCCATTTTTTGAATCTCAACATAATCCCTCTCCTTCAAACCAATCAACGACATTTTACCAAAAATACGGACAGCGCTTCCAATAAATCAGAAAAGTTTTAGAAAATACGACTATTTTTTGTCAAAATTGTGACAGATATATTGATGATTCTTTCCGTGCCCAACTTTCTTTTCATCAGCCGGAAAATGGTCCTTTCCTGGAATGTCCCGGCCCTTGCAAAAACGGTGAAAAGCTCCACCAGTCCGCATACAAAAAAGAAAGCGGGAGCCTTATCAATGTCCCATATTGAAATTCATTGTAGAAGAATCGAGAAAAAATTTCCATCTTGCCGCTTCCGGTTCAACATTGATGAAACATCCGCGTCCCGCATCCTAAACTCATGCCCCGAAAGACTTGCCCATCACCGCGCAGTTTCAACATTTCCTGCAATAAAGAAACGCAAAGCACGGTCATGGTGCTTTGCGTTTCCGTTTAATGTCAAACTAAGAAATGGAATCCCATCGGCAATTTGAATCCATAGAACAGCGTCAAAAACAGAAAAATGGCAAATAAAACCCAAAAGGCCGTCGCCGGTCTGTCCTTGGAGCGGCGGACAAGAATCATTTCCATCATCCCGATGACCAGCACGCCCAAAATGAGTTTGATTCCATAATTCAAGTTTTGTCCAAATTCCATCGCTTTGATGAACAAAGCCCCTCCGGTAACAATAATGAGAAGATATATTACGCGCAATGCCATATGCAGCCCTTTATTCGGCTTAAGGGCGCCAATCAGAAACAGGATAATGCCTATAAACCAGGCAGTAATGTGCAAATGTGTAGTGCTTGTTAAAAAGTCCATGAATCCCCCACCTCATTTTTAATTTCATGTTTATCCTATCATGTGGATTATTATAATTCAAATATAAGAATTCTTTTAAGATTATATTAGTTTTAAGAAATATAAAAAGAATCCGCAAGTTTGATAGAATTGCGGATTCTTTATATCGGAGGAAAACTCCCCTGTCACCATATAATTGAAAGAATTACCCGATTAATTCCTTATTCAAAACGGTTCGTCAATGTGCCGATGCCTTCGATGGAGATTTTCACTTCATCTCCGGATTTTAAGAATTGAGGAGGATTCATGCCCTTTCCGACCCCTTTAGGCGTTCCCGTCAAAATGACGTCCCCCGGTTCAAGGGTAGCATATTGGGATATGATCGAAATCAACCGGTCAATCGGAAACATCATATCGCCAGTATTTCCGTTTTGACGGACTTCCCCGTTGACCTTTGTCACAATCGCCAAATTTTGGGGATTTGGAATCTCATCTTTGGTTACGATGTAAGGTCCCATCGGGCATGTCGCATCCAGGCTTTTTCCCAAGAAATATTGCTGATGTCTTTCCTGCACATCGCGGGCTGTCAAATCATTGGCGATGGTATAACCGAAAATGTAATCATATGCCAATTTTTCAGGAATGTTTTTTCCTTCTTTGCCGATGACAACCGCCAATTCCCCTTCGTAGTCAAGGGAATCCGTTTTATCCGCATGGACCGGCAAAACTTGGTTATCGCCGGCGATCGTTGTCGGAGATTTTGTGAAAATGACCAAATCGGATGGAGCCGCTTCCCCTCCCATTTCCTTAGCATGTTCATCATAATTTTTCGCTACACAGATAATATTTTTTGGCGTTCTTGGAATGGGGGACAGCCATTCAATTTCGGTGAAAGACAATTTGAACTTTCCTGCTTGCTCCGACTTTTCTGCGACCTCTGTCAATCGGCGAATCTTCTCGACAAAATCATATCCTAATGCAATTCCTTCAATAATCGTTTTCGGGAATGCCGGGAACACTTGAAACGCTTCCTGGATCGCCAATACATCCCATACCGCTTCTTCTTTTTTCACTTTTGGACCGAATTTCACCTGATTATTGAATTTAAAGGATAATAGTTTCATGCGTAATAGCTCCCTTTCATTTTCACAAATTGTATTATTAATAACATATTACATGAAATCCTTCGTTATTGCTCGACTTTCTTGACGTTTTTGCCATAAACGAGGCGTTTGACGATCATTTCGAGCGGCCCTTGATGAAATTTGAGAAACCACAGTTCGGCAAAAGCCAATTGGGACACATAAATGCTGACGGCTATTACGATTGACATGGATACATCCGTTTTGCCATAAAGGCTGAAACCATAATGATAGAATAACAGCGTGCAAATGACCGACTGCATGATATAGATGGTCAGCGACATGCGGCCCGCTTTGGCAATCGGGCTTAAGAGCTTTGTGACGAACGGGATGAGGCAAAGGGACGCAATGGCCGCCGCATAGCCGGCTGCCAGAACCGGTCCGCCTATGTAGACGCGGATGTACTCCAGCAGATAAGTCCGCGTTGTATGGAAAGGAAAACTTTTCAGAAACAGTCCTCCTGCAATGCAGCACACGGCCAATATGATCCAGAACCATTTCAGCTCTTCCGCCCGTTCCACCATGCGCCGCTTTGCCGCCGCCGCGCCGATCAGCATATACGGCAAGATCGTAAACAGGGCGCTGAACCACATCGATGGCGACATTTGGAAGGCCAAATCATGCAAACGTTGGACAAAAGCATCCGTCCAAGTCCCGATGCCGTATGCCGTAATCGCATCCTCGATGGAACCCAGGTCGACGAATGTTTCGAACTCCTCGTTCCCGATGCCTGAAAGAGCATATGCAGAAATCATGAGCAGGTGGAAAAGCCCGTTTATCATCAGCGCAATGGACAAGAGCCATCCGCTGCCCAGCTTTAAAAATAAAATCAATAATAATCCGCAAACCGCATAAATTGTGATAATATCCCCCCACCAAAGGAGAAAGGCATGCAACAGCCCGATGGCAAGCAGCACAAAAAGCCGCTTTGCCGCAAAAGGGTAAAAATTCGTCCCCAGCCGGTCCGCCTTCATCCATTGCATCGCCAAACCGTATCCGAACAGCATGGAGAAAAGCGGGTAGAAGCTTCCCTGTACATAGATATCAAGGGTCTGGTACCACATCTTGTCATGATAATCGGAAAACCAGTTATTCAAATCAAGGATATAAGGAAGCGGCAGGGAAAAGGCGAAAATATTCACCAATAAAATGCCAAGCAGGCTCACCCCGCGCATGATGTCGAGGGTATGGATTCTCTCACTCAATGCCGTTGGTTGAAACATCATTTTGACCTCCTAAATACCATAAAACTATCATGTTCAAAGAAAACTTACAAGAAAACCGTTTCAAACCAACGCACCCAACTGCAACTCTTTCCCCGCATCGAACAAATAGAGCACCTTTTCATCCACTCGGATTTGCAGGATTTTTTCCACCGCTTCCGCATAAAGGCGCAGCTGAACGCCATAGCGCTTCACCATTTCCCGGACCAGCGCCTCTTCTTCTGCAAAAGAAGGCAAAATTTGGTCCGTTTTGTAATCGAGCAGCACCCATTTTCCTTCTTCATCCTGCATCAAGCAATCGACAATCCCTTGAACGATTTGGGAATCGCCGTCCCCGTCTTTCATGTTTAAGGTAAACGGCACTTCCCGGTACAATTTATGGGCATTTTTGAACCGCTTTCCGATCGGCGTTTCAAAGAATTGCAGCAGTTTTTCGACTTCGATCGCTTGCAGCTCTTGCTCCGTGATCAATTGTTTTTCCGCAAGTCCCTCAAGAAATTGACATGCTTCTTCCGCCCTTTCGAAGCCTTGCTGAGGCACATGCTGCATCACCGTATGCATCGCCGTCCCGATTTCAGCGGCCGTCAGTTGTTTTTCCTGCAAAAACAGAGGGCGTTTCACAAGGGATTTGCTCCGGTTTTTGGCCATCAACTTCATATATTCCACATATTCCGTCTCTTCATCCTGGCGAAGGCTTTCAATGCGCTTCATTTCAGAAACGCTCGTTTTCGATTTCTTCTTCGTCGCCTTTTCAAAAGGATAAACGTACATAAAACGGCGATTCAATTCTTCCAGCAGCGTTTCATCCACTTCGGCGCTTTGTTCTTCCTTTTCCGATTCTTGCGTTTCCTCCTGTTTCATGAGAAATGCTTCATTGGAGATGACGCTGATTTTCCAATCGGACGGGTGTTCGACCGGTATATAGGAGCCGTCGCTGAATTCTTTGAAACATGCATGCCTGCTGACTGCCGGGCCGATCCAATCCAAATAATTTTTCGCCCTTGCCCTCACATAATCCGGCAGCATGTCGTCCGCAGGCAATTCCTGCATCTCGCACCAGCTTTGTCTCGCCTTTTGCCAATCTTTGACGGAACCGACAAGAATCAGACGCTCCTTCGCCCTCGTCATCGCCACATATAAAATCCGCATTTCCTCCGCGATCAATTCCATTTTTTTCTTTTCCTTCATCGCCAAAAACGGCAGGGATGTATACATGATGCGGTTATCCGGATCAATGGCTTTGACGGCAAGCCCGAATTTCTGGTCAAACAAATACGGTTCATTGAAATCCTTCAGATTGAACTTGTTGCCAAGCCCCGCCACAAAGACGACCGGAAACTCGAGCCCTTTGGAAGAGTGGATGGTCATTAAACGGACGACATCGTCTTTTTCCCCGATGGATTTGGCGATTCCAAGATCTTCCCCCCGCGCCTTCATCCGGTCGATGAACCGCAAAAAACGGAACAGCCCTCGGAAGGAAGATTTTTCGAAAGTCAACGCGCGGTCATGAAGGGCCCGCAAATTGGCCTGCCGCTGCTTGCCGTTGGACATCGCGCCCACCATTTCGTAGTATTTTGTATCCAAATAGATTCTCCAAATCAAATCGGCAAGGCTTCCCCGCCGAGCCAAATCACGCCATGTGTTCAACTGGCTTAAAAATCTTTCGAGCTTCGCCTGGGTTTTGGTTTCAAGGCCGGAATGTTCATTTTCCACAAACTTTTTGACCGCCTCGTAAAAAGGTGCATTTTTCTCCGCCAACCGGATAATCGCCATTTCATTTTCCGTAAGACCCACAAACGGGGCTCTCAATACCGACGCCAACGGGATATCCTGATATGGATTATCGATGACCTTCAATAAATTCATCATGATCATGACTTCCAATGAATCGAAGTATCCTTGGGAGCTTTCGGCATACAGCGGGATATTGGCCTTTTTGAACTCTTCGATCATATCGTTCGACCAGGTCATGGAACGCATCAGGATGACGATATCGCTGTAGCGCAATGGACGGATCCGCTTCGTTGGGTCCTTTTGCTTCGCATCGTATACGGTGGCGCCGGATTCCATCAGTTCCCGGATCCGGGCGATAATATAGCGGGCTTCCTGCTGGGATTTTTTCATTTCTTCTTCAAGAAGCAATTCCGGATCTTCTTCCATCCCGTTTTCGGATGAAGCATCCGGCTGTTCTTCATGAATGACCACCAGCTCCACCGGCATCTTTTCATCATTGTAAGGCGCGCGCGGTTTCAAAGCCGCCTTCTCATCGTAAACAATTTCCCCGACCTTCTCGCCCATCACTTGCCCAAAGATATAGTTGGTTCCGTGAAGAATCTCTTTTCGGCTGCGGAAATTGGCGTTCAAATCGATTTTCATTCCGCTCGTCTTCGGTTCTTCCTCGAACGTCAAATATTTGTTTAAAAACAGCATCGGTTCCGCCAGGCGGAAACGGTAGATCGACTGCTTCACATCGCCCACCATAAACAGGTTGCCGTTTTGCTCATCGCCGCTTTTGACCAGCTGCAAAATGGTCTCCTGAAGCATATTGGTATCCTGGTATTCATCGACCAGCACTTCTTTGAAACGCTTTTGGAACTCCAAAGCGACAGGGGACGGTTTCAGTTGCCCTTCTTCTTCAACCGCAAGAATCTCCAAAGCATAATGCTCCATATCGGAAAAGTCCAAAATGCCTTTTTCAAGCTTTGCCTCTTTGAACTTTTTCCCGAACTTCATCGTCAGTTCCACCAACGTTTCAATCGTCGGGGCCATCAGACGGATTTCTTCGATGAGCCGCTCCGGTTTTCGCGCAAAATACGTTTCCTGGATTTTGCCTATGATGTCTTTCGCTTTTTTCCGCTTATCCTGCGCTTTCTTCTTCAATTCTTCATCGCAGGAATCTTTCGGCACCCTCGCGAGGGTCTTCCATTTGAGGCCGGAAAAGAATTCATACGCTTCCTGCCAGGAAGAGCGGAGCCGGCGGAAGGCTTCCCCGATGAGCGCCAAATCAAATTCCGCCGTTTCCCCGTAAGGTGCCGGACCGTCCGGCATCAGCGCATATTTTCTGACCATCATTAGCTGTGAACGGGCTTCTTCCAGCTGGAATTCAATGGCGTTTTTCACATGTCCGATGAAAGGCAAATCATCCACTGTCGCGCCGTCCGGAACGTGATACTGTTCCACAAGGGATTGAAGCCATTTTTCCGGTTCCGGATGCACCCGCGCATTGTCATATAAATCATTGATCAACTTTTCGATTTCCTGGTCGTCCCGGTCGGAAGTAAAACTGTCCACCAGCCGGTAAATCCGGTTTGCTTCCTCATCATCCTCCGCGCTATATGCCTCTTCCATCACTTCTTTTAACACGTCATCTTTCAATAAAGAAATTTCCCCTTCGCTGGCGATGCGGAATCCGGGATCAATATCCAGCATATAGGCATATTGCCGGACGACGGATAAGCAAAAGGAGTGCAATGTGGAAATTTGCGCTTTGTTGACAAGACTCAGCTGCTTGCGCAGGTGGTCATTATGCGGGTCTTTCGCAATTTCCTTCTCAAGGGCATCCGCCAGCCGGTGGCGCATTTCCGCGGCGGCATCGTTCGTGAACGTCACAACCAACAGCTCGTCCACATCAATCGGATTGTCCTCGGAGATGACCTTTTCAATCATTCGGTTGACGAGGACCGCCGTCTTTCCCGAACCGGCGGCGGCGGAAACCAGAATATCCTGCCCCGTCGCCCAAATGGCCTTCCATTGTTCGTCGGTCCAAGCAGCATCTTTCGGCTTAGTTGGAATCCGGTTCACCTGCGTTCAGCTCCTTTCGTATTTTTTCGATCACGTTTTCTGAGGAATCCGGCTGCAGCCGCAAAAATTCCCCTTCCATCGGATCGAATTGGCAGACCGATTTGAACTCGCAATAATCGCATGCCGTTCTTTGCTTCAATTTATATGGCCGGATGGAAGTGTCTCCGCTCAAAATGGACTCCCCGGCTTCCTGGTGCTTTTTGCGGACGAACAGGCGCAAATCTTTCATTGCATCATGCGGCACCACTTTTGAATTTTTGTAAAACTCGCCGTTTTTCTTCAATGAAACCGGAATGATGATCGACTTGCCGTCCTCTTCCAACCGTTCGTCCATCGCAAGGACGGCTTCCTGATCCTCGGCCAAAAGTCCCCTCATTTTGTACATTTTCAGCCGTTCTTCTTCAAGCTGCAGTTCATTTAATTCCTGTTCGATTTTTAATAAAGGGTTTTGCACATGAACGTATAGGACGCCGGCCGGCAATGCCTTTTCCTTCAGCAAAATGAAGGAATTTTCCACCGCCACATCCAGGTATGTCAACAACTGCAGGGAAAGGCCGTAATAGACTTCATTCAAATCTAAATCCCTGCCGGAAGATTTATAGTCGATGATGCGCAAATAGGATTTTCCGCCGACTTTGGCGTGGTCGATCCGGTCGATGCGGCCCCGCAATTTCATCCTCCGTCCGCTTTTTAGCGGGATTTCAAGGGGCGGCAATTGCTCCTTCGGGCCAAAAGCGGCTTCCACCGCAATCGGCTTGAAGAATGAATTTTTGGCGTGATGGGACAAAGCGATCATCGTTTTTTCGATAATGCGCGTCAGTTTCCGTTGAATATAGCGGTAGCGGGCGCTGCTTAATAGAATTTGATGGGAAAATGCAGGCACAATATGTTCCACCGCATCCCTGGCGAGCTGCGCGCATTGCTCCCGGGACAATTTATTCCATGGCAAATCCAGCCGCTTCGTCTCCATGGAAATCCATTTCAATGCCGCGTGGAACAAATCGCCCATTTCGAAAGTTTCCAAACGGAACTCCGGCCTTGTCTGAAGACGGAGGCCATAAGTGGCAAAATGGGCGAACGGGCAGCTGTAAAATTTTTCGATTCTTGAAACGCTTGTCGTCAAATCTCCGTAGAGCGATTCCGACAATGACTGTTCCAGCGGTTCCGCGGCATTCTTGCGCTTGAGCGGCCTCATCGCGAAATGAAGGAGCGGCCGCCATTCTTCGCTCTGTTCATAAAAGGCTCTGAGCGCTTTCCAAATCGGCGAAAGTTCCGATGCTCCCGCCTGCTTCAGCTGCGTCGTCAAATATGCAAGGGATGTTCTCGGATGGCGCAAGTAGGAAAGCACCTTATCTTCGTCCCATTCTTCGATCGGATCGATGAAAATCCGGTGGTGAGGAACCGTGTTCTCTCCATCCACTTTAAATAAGTTGTGCAGTTTTTGAACATAAAGGGACGGCAATAATGCCTTGCTTTCCTCATCACTGTTTGAATAGGTGACATATAGCCGGTCCGTCGGGGAAGAAAAAGCGCGATAAAGATAGAAATTTTCTTCCATCAAGCGGTGTTTGGAAGTCGGGAACAATTCCATTTCAATATTCGAGAACCATTCCCGGTCACCGTCGTTGATCAAACCTTCATAATCGATGCGCATCGGATAGACCCCGTCGTTCATGCCGATGACGAAGACGACCTTCATATTATCGAACCGGGAAAACTCCACCGTCGATACCGTCACCTCGTCAATGGCGGGCGGGATTTTGGAAAAGTGGAGGGCATGATAACCCTCATCCAAAATTTTCGCCGCTTCTTCAAGCGTCAAAGGCACATCGCCAAACATCACGGCAAATTGATCGAGCACATTCACCCACTGGTTCCATGCCTGATCATGCTCCATCGCCTCTTCCAGGCGGCCCATCTCAATATCCTGATCTTTCAATGCCTGAAGCTTTTCATATACTTGCAGTTTTTCCATGCAATGGAACAAAGCGGAGGCGATTTCCCGTCCATTGCTGGCTTTCTTCAATTCTTTTTCCAATTCCAATAAAGGTTCCCGGATATAGCCTTTCATTTCATCGATGATTTCCTGAACCTTTAATTCTTCATCTGTCTGCCTTGTTGTGACAAATTCCAGGCCGCGGTATTTTTTATATATCCAGCGCTCATCCTGCATCCAGCGGTTTCCGTAGATGCCCTGGGCAATGACGAAGTTTTCGAACAGATCCGCTTTCTCCCGCATCTCTTTCCAATCGGATTTCAACGGGAAAAATAAATCGGTTTTCACGCTGCGGAAAATCGGTTCATATTTCCAATGGGACGTGATGACTTCCAAAACCGAACGGCTGAATTCGATCAATGGGTGGTGAAGCATCGGTTTCTTCTCATTGGTAAAAACAGGGATGTCGTATTGCGCAAATATTGTCGAAATGAGGGGGTCGTACAAATCGGGCTGCCGGTACATAATCCCGATATCCCGGTAACGGATCCCCTCTTCTTGCACCAGCCGTTTTATTTCCCGGGCAATACCGTGCACCTCCGCGCGCCGGTTGGCTCCTTCAATGATTTGCACATATCCTTCCGCTTTCATTCTTTTTGGCACCGGCTTATGAAACTCCCGCTCGATATGCTGCAAATCTCCGTTTCGGAAACGGCGCGTTGTCTCCATATGTATTCTCGGTTCAATTTCTATCCCCAAATTTGTCGCCTCTTGCCGCAATTTGTCGTACATCACGGCCGCGCGATGAAACACCGCCTGCTCGTCATCTTTATCATGTTCATCTTCAAACGGAGTAACAACGGTCACCCGTTTTGTCAAGGACAACAGCCGCTTGACGATTTCAAATTCCCGGACGGTGAAGAACGTAAATCCGTCAATGTAGACATGGGTATCCTTCAATTTTTCGGAATGCTGCAATTGCTGGATCAGGAAAGGATACAGGCCGTCCCCTTCCACATAACGATCCCCCAAAATTTCTTCCAATTCCCGCATGATGATTTGCAAGTCTTTCGTTTTGGCAATCAACGTTTGGGGGGCGTCGTTCAGTTCGAATGCGGCAACGGCGTCTTCCAGTGCGCTGCTGTCAATATTGAATTGTGTAAACTCCCTGATGATCTTTTCGATTTCTTCCGTAAAACCCAACTTATCGGCCGCTTGGCGGAAAAGGACGAACCGGTCCCTGTTTTCTTCCAGCAAACGTCTTAAAAGCATGCGGTAACCGATTTTGTCGACCTTGTCTTTGGCAATGCCGCCGGTCTCCTGCAGCACGTACCAGGACAAACGCTTGAACGTCATGACCTGGGCGCGGATCAGCCCTTGAATATCATAATCGTGGGTCAACTGGTATTCCGTCGAATACGACATTTGGTCCGGAACGATTAAATATATGGGCGGGCCAAAAGGATTCGCTTTGACCTCTTCCACAATTTCACGGTGAATAAAGGCCGTTTTTCCTGTACCGGCCCGTCCGCTGATAATTCGTAAAGACATGCGGCTCCCCCTTCAATTTTCGATCTTGATATTGGCATTTTAAATATTATAGTACATTTTTTCATAGATTCGAAAAAATCCTGCCATGAAAAAAGCCCCGAAAATGCTTTATTTTCGGGACCTGGCCAAAGATTGCCCTTCTGTTCAATCTTTGTAAGTCATTTTCAATTTTTTATGTTTCCGCAGCCTGGACAGCTCCTTTAACTCCCTTTCCACCCGTTTGTTTAAATACTTTTCGATTCCTTTTCCGATGATCCACAACAGGAAAATGGCCGCTATGGCAAAGATCAGTTTGATCGGGCTTCTTACCAGGGCGCCGACATCGTATCCAAGCACGCTGATCGTAAAAATCATCACAAATTTCCCGGTCGCCAATACGATTAAATAAACCTTTTTCTTAATGTTGGAAAGACCGGCAACGATATTGACCAAAACGGACGGGGTAAAAGGAAAGCACAGCAATATAAACAACGGGGCAATGCCTTTCATATCCACCCAGCGAATCAGTTTTTGCATTTTCTTATATTTAATGAATTTTTTCACTTTCGGGTTGCTTCCGAATTTGCGGACAAGCAAAAACACCGAATACGACCCCAATACCGTCCCCGCCCAGGAAAGGAGAAAACCGAGCCAAAGGCCGTGGGAACTTGCATTGGCCACAACAAAAACGACAAGCGGCAAAAACGGCAAAAAAGATTCCAGGAAAGGAAAAAGCATGCCGATGATCGGTCCAAGGGTCCTATATTGTGCTTCCAACGCTTCTATATTTTCGGCGGTAAACCAATCGCTCACATGTTACACCTCTATCGATACTGAATAATTAAATGTAAAGTCGTTACCCCATCTGTCGGATTTTCATATTGGTGAGGTTGATTGGCAGAGAAAACAAGGGTTTCCCCTTCCTTTAGACGTTCCCTCAATTCCCCGCATTGGACAACAGCTTGTCCTTCGATGACCGTAACCGTTTCCTCCACTCCATCGGTATGGGATTCGCTTTTATGTACCACCCCTGGGTCCATTTCAATTTTGTAAAATTCCCAGCCCCGTTCCGGGTCATAAGGGATGATGGAATAGACGCGATATTTTCCATCTTCTTCGGAAACATATGTCGAAGGATCGACACGATATTTTTGAAAAAGGGTCTTCGGCGGCTGCAAAAGGGATGAAAAGGAGATTTTCAGCCCCGCGGCAATCTTCCATAAGGTGGAAACGGTCGGATTCGCTTCCCCCTTCTCAATTTGGGCAAGCTGAGCCTTGCTTACATTAGTAGCTTTTGCTACATCATCCAAACTTAAACTCCGCTCTTTCCGAATTTTTTTCAATTGCAGTCCAATATTCCGATTCATTTGTTCCATTTTTTGTTCCACCCTATTGTCTATTTTAAAAGACAAATGTATACTATATAAAACACAGTGAGGCATACTGACAATTTTATTATATACGCTCTTAACATTAATTGGTAATCTCAGGTCCCGGATTAATAAAAATTTTATTTCTTATAGTACACATACAAATTTTTTTACAGTGACGTGAAAGTGTTCATAAAGTTGCATGTCATCAAATCACAATCTTGCCGGTTTGTGTTATGAAAAATAATTTTTGGCTGTAAAGGGGTGGTTGTGGGGTGACAACGGAAGCAAAAGAATTTAAGAAGATGAGGGAAACGTCTGCCGGCGACTCCTTTTTCCAGGGGGTGAAAGACTGCATTCCGACTTTGCTGGGTTACATCAGCATCGGTTTTGCCTTTGGCGTCGTGGGAATCGCTTCGAAGCTGTCCATTCTGGAAATCTTTCTGCTTTCCGCCTTGGTCTATGCCGGGAGCGCCCAGTTCATTTTTGCCGGATTGTACGTGGCCGGGGCACCGATGTCCGTCATCATCATTACCACTTTCATCGTCAATCTGAGACATTTCCTGATGTCCTTGACGGTTGCCCCGTACTTCACCCGCTATTCCGCTTTGCGCAACGTCGGCTTCGGCTCCCTTTTGACGGATGAAACCTTCGGGGTGGCGGTAACGAAAGCGGGCAGGGACAAACAGCTTGGCGGCCGCTGGATGGACGGATTGAATCTCACCGCCTACCTGACATGGATTGCAGCCTGTGTTGTGGGCGGGCTCGTCGGAAACTGGATTCCAAATCCGGACCGGTGGGGCCTTGATTACGCCCTGGTGGCGATGTTTATTGCCCTGCTGGTGCTGAACTTGGCGAATACAACAAAGGATAGGCTCAAGCTTTCCTTAAAACTGATCGGCTATGTGTTCGCCATATTATACATTCTTTCCTATTTCATGCCCGGCCATTTGGCGGTGCTTTTATCAACGATCATCGCGGCGACGATCGGGGTGATTTCGGAAAAATGACGACAACGTTATCGATGTTTTTATTGATATTGGGATGCGCCCTTGTGACATGGCTGCCCCGCGTCATCCCGTTCATTTTGGTCCGGAATATCGAGTTGCCGAAAGTGGTGCTGAGATGGCTGCAATTTATCCCTGTCTGCATTTTGAGCTCCCTCGTCTTTCAATCATTGCTGGATGCGGAAGGGAAGTTCGTCTCATTGAACCTGGAAAATACCGTTGCCTTTGTGCCGACATTGCTCGTGGCAATCTGGACAAAAAGCTTATCGAAAACTGTAATCGTCGGGGTGTTGACGGTCGCCCTTTTGCGGAATTTCTTTTAAAGATATCGGATTTTGGATAATCTGCGCCGATTTATTGGGAATTGTATGACATTTCATGGAATCTTCATGTCATAAAAAAAGGCTTCATTCTTTGAAAGGGGAATGAAGCCTCTTTCTTTTGTTATGAATCGATGACCAGCAAGCCGATGCGGTAGTGGTCTTTGCTGTGCACCACATGCTGGGTCAAACGCAATTCATTGTGATGGTTCAACACTTCCAATTTGCAGTGGGCCGCATTGATTTGAAGCGCTTGATACAACTCCAATTCATTATGCACTTCCATGCCATTTACTTTGCGGATAATTTCCCCCGCTTGCAGCCCCATTTTTTCCGCAGGCGAATTCGGCAAAACCGCTGCAATCATCACGCCATTCGGTCTGGCAGAAACAGCATAAACGTCTTTGCGCTCACGAACTTTGAAAATATACGAAATCATTAAACGGGCCAATGCGCCGGCAAAAACGGCCACCACCGCCGCAAGGGGGTAAAAATATCCGGCAAGCCCCCCCACAAGGACCACTTCGCCTAAAATGAGCACCGCCCTTGAAAGTTTAGGATATATGTATAACGGCAAAGAACGTCTCGTTTTTTGCTGAAACCCGATGACAAACGGGAATAGTACAAGGGCGAATTGCTGGCTGTTCAATGAAAACAGCGGCCACCATGGGAAATAAGCATCGATTGCTTCGCCCGGCACAACGAAAAAGATGGGCAACAGCCACAGCTTTTTCGTAAAGAAAGCGACGCCATGCATGCCGCGCTTGGACTTCTCGATAATCGGCGAAGCGTAATGCAGCCCGTATTTCTTGATAAGACGGCTTTCCGCAATCAACAACAATCCCGCCACCAATGCGCTTGTAACGGCAGCCCCTTCAAGGACGTCCACGCCATG
The DNA here is from genome assembly GCF_038593155.1 of Ureibacillus sp. FSL K6-8385. GTDB lineage: Bacteria > Bacillota > Bacilli > Bacillales_A > Planococcaceae > Ureibacillus > Ureibacillus terrenus. The sequence goes on along the minus strand of NZ_CP151968.1, from coordinate 532,136 downwards.
AATGGACAATCCCGGCAGTTCGAATGACCATTGTTGGAAATCCATCACCATCAAGGAAGCAAGACCCAGTCCTATGAGAACAATAGGTGACAGCAAATGAAAATTATAGAGAATCATTCCCAGGATGCCGAAAACTGCCACAAAGAATAGCAATTCAACGGATTGGGTCAATCCAAAAACCAAAGTGACAAGAGAGATGGCAAGCGATAACCAAATCCCTTCCTTTACGAGGCCCGCCAATTCCGACCAGCCCCATAAAATGCGTATGTTAAAATGCTTTCTTTCTCTCTTGACGCGGACATATCCCAGAAAAATCGCCATGATGATTGCAAAATACAGTAGCGGATTTAAAAACATTCTGCCGATCGCCTTTAACAGTTCCAATAAAATCTCTACCATTCTTCCACCGCCGTTTCCTACTACACTGCTATTGTTTATTTTATCAAAGTAATAAATATTTGCGTAGGGGGAATCTGGAAAATTATTAAAGAAGGGGCCGATCCGAAAAAAGGTGACGCCTGGGACATCATTTCGAGGTTCCCCCTTTATGGCTCCCTCACCCGCTTTAGCCGCAGATGCAATTTCGGCGAGGGACATGTTTCGGCCATGGCAGGAGCAAAGAATCGGAATAGTGAAATGATTAAAACGAAGGTGTCCAGAATATTTTCGGTTTTCTGGACACCTCTTTCCGGACCGTCTCCGCTTTCTGCAATCCCGCTAAATATCCCCATTGATTTTATGCAGCATCACGTTCAATCCCATTTTCAGCTGCACATCATGTTCCATATCTTCCTTAAATTGAACCACTTGGTCGCGGATGCTGGCGAAAAACTCGTCATCCATATGTCTTCCGTTCCCCAAATCATGCTTTTCCCGATAGGAAGCCACCGCTTCCGCCGTTTCTTCATCGTAGAATCCATCCGTTCTGGAAACATCGTATCCCAAACCGCTCAACACCTTTTGGACATAGGCAATTTCTTCGCCAAAATCGCCTTCCGCAAATTCCCCCCGGAGCGGCACGATTTCCATCGCAAACAATGGATGCTGCTCCACCTCAATATCCGATTTGATCCCTTTGCCATGAATCCATTCCCGGTCAGGAGTCAGCCATTTATTCGTCGATAGCTTCAGTTCTCCTCCATTATTCAAATCGTATGTTTCCTGCACCGTTCCTTTTCCGAAACTTGTCAACCCCACGATGATGGCCCTCTTCCAGCTTTTCAGCGCCCCCACCATCACTTCGCTTGCCGATGCGCTTCCTTCATTTTGAAGTACGACCAGCGGCACCTGCTTCATTTTCTTCAAATAGTTTTCATCTGCATCCAGTTTTGCGGTTTTGACGGCCTCCATTGTTCCTTCCGCATTCTGCATATAGGCAAAAACTTTTCCTTCCTTGCCGATGCTGCTAACAACGCCTGCGACGCTATGTAAATAACCTCCGGGATTATCGCGCAAATCGATGATGATGCCGTCTGCCTTTTCCGATAATAGCCGCTCTGTCGCTTCCACCCATTCTTCCACCGTATCTTCCCCAAACATGGAGATGGATACATAGCCAATTTTCTTGTCATCTGCCGGGATCATTTTCCAAGTCACGGTCTGGTTATCAATTTTTGCCCGTTCCACCGTGACCTTGATATGCCTGTCTGTGCTTGGCCGATATAAAACGATCGTCACTTTTTCACCGGCTTTTCCTTGAATCAATTGGAGCAGCTCGCCCATCGTTTTGCCCTCCAAACGGACGCCATCCACTTCCACGATTTCGTCAAACGGGCGGATTCCCGCTTTTTCGGCGGGCGAATTTTTCACTGGAGAGACCACGATAAACCGGCCGTCCTTCTCCGTGATTTCAACGCCGATGCCGACTCTCTCCCCCGCCAACGATTGCCGGTGAATGGCCGCTTCTTTTTCCGTATAGTACGTGCTGTACGGATCTTTGATCGCCTCCGTCATGCCTCTCAATGCGCCTTCAATCAGCTCTTCATCTTTTGTATCAAATACGGATTTTTCTTTGATGAGGGTGAATGCCTGGTCAATGACAGGAATGTCGCTTCCTTTTCCAACCCTTTCCGGCTTCTTCATATACGTCCAATACACGGCCATTGCAGCCAAAATACAAATCAAGCCCAAAATGAAAAAAAATCGTCTCTTTCGCACTAATTAACTATCCCCCTCTCGTTCAATGTATGTTTGAACAAGCGGGGATAACACATGCGAAAGAGCGATTTTTTTACTCTAAATTTGTCACATAACCGCGCAATGTATCCAAATCCAGCGGCCCTAATATCTGCTTTTCAACTTCTCCCTTTGTATTGATCATAAACGTCGAAGGGATGGTATAGACTTTGTACGTTTCCATCAATTCTTCATCTTCCATTAACAGAACCGGGAACGTGACACCAAAACTCTCCACAAAGTTTTCCACGTTGCTTAACCGGTCCCTGAATGTAAGATTTACCGCCACAATTTCCGCATTGTCCTCTTTTGCGTATTTTTCATAATAATCCTGGAAATGCGGCATTTCGTCTTTGCAAGGCGGGCACCACGTCGCCCAGAAGTTCAACACCACTTTCTTCCCTTTTAAATCCGAAAGGGTCACGGTTTTCCCATCCAATGTCTCCAACGTAAAATCCGGCGCCGGCTTTCCTAACCCCACACTTTGGGGGCTGTCCGCCTTCACTTCATACCCCGGCACATCATCGTCAAGGGTATTCTGATTTTTTTGCAGTTGCTGATAAATAAACGTGCCTGCCGCAACGGCCACCAATACTATGACAATGATTGCTCCAAACGCTTTCTTCTTTCGGCTGTTCATTGAAAACCTCCAGATTTCTTCATTCAAACAATAAAAACCGTTCAATTATAGAATACCACAAAACCGGAACAATCAAGGTTGATAAACTATGGCGAGATTTTGAAGAAAATGAAAAATAAATTTTTCAATTTCTTCATAAAGTATTTTGCTTTGAAACAAAAATAAAAGCTGCCCGGAAATTCTGCTTTCCAAGCAGCTTGATTCCCCATTATAGCGAAATGTAGTTCAATGGGTTCTGCACGCCGGCTTTTTGTCCTCTCCATGTTCCAATGTGCACTTCAAAGTGCAAGTGAGGACCTGTGGCACGGCCGGTTTGTCCCATTTCGGCAATTTTTTGTCCTTGTTTTACCGTTTGTCCGACACTGACATTAAAGGATCTCAAATGTGCATATAATGTAGTATAAATTTGGCCGTTGATATTGTGCGTAATCATTACGACATTTCCGTAAGTGCTGAGCGGCGCTGCGTAAGTCACGACACCATCGGCAGATGCGACAATTGCCGTTCCCGGTCTGTTCGCCAAGTCAATGCCATAGTGGAATTCAGGGCCATTGCCCAAATTTCGCCATCCATAGCCGCTCGTCAATCTTCCGTTTGTCGGTTTCATAAATCCGCTTGTTGAAACCGGCAATTTGCCGGATGACTGGGCTTTGCTTAAATGTTGTCTTTGAAGTTCGGCGATTTGGTTTTCCAAGTCTTTGCTGATGGCCAGATACTCGGAATATTGTTTTTCCAATAATTTTTTCTCACTTAACAGTTTTTGCTGTTCTTTTTCAAGCTCGGCCATCAATCGATTTTTTTCTTGTTTCTGAGAGTTTAAGGAAGCTTTCAAGTTTTCAAGTTGCGCTTGTTTTTCTTCCAATTTGCGTTTTGTATTTTCCAAAACGGTTTTTTGTTCTTCCAATTTTTGTTGGTCATTCTTTTGGTCGCGGATGATTTGGCGGTCCGCTTCGATCAATGTATTGACCGCAGAGAAACGGTCGATAAAATCTACGAAACTATTGGCGCCAAGCAGCACATCCAAAAATGTGACAGTCCCGCTTGCCTGCAGCGCACGTGCGCGTTCTTCCAACAATGCATTGCGCTCATCGATTTTCTTTTGAAGTTCATCAATTTGGGCTTTCACCTTTGTAATTTTGTCATTTGCTTGTCCAATCTCTTTTTCTACTTGCCGGATTTCCCCATTTGTTTTCGAAATTTGGGTCACAATCTGGTCAACTTGGGCAAGCAGTTGCTGCTGTTTGGATTGATTGGATTTGATTTCGCTTGATTTTTGGCTGATTTGGCTGTTCAATTGTTTTTTCTGCTGTTCGACTTGCTGCTGTTTGCCTTTTAATTCGGAAATGCTTGCAGCGGATGCAGCAGGTATTTGGACGAAAAGCAGTACAGCGATGATTGCTGCCAATAGTTTAAAATGTCGTTTCAAAAAATTCACTTTCCATTTGCGCCTCCTTGAGATTAATAGACTCTTAGGAATTTCCTTACGGACATGAAGCTTCCCCACACTCCTATGAAAATGCCGAGTGCCAGCAAGATGAAATTCACTTGGAAAACAAGAGGAGTGACATCAAGCAGTTGCAACATTTCCCCTTTAATCCGCGGGGTCAAGTGGTTGTATACATAATGGTAAACAATCGAAACAACGAAGATGGGAATGATCGATCCGAATAACCCGAGCCACAATCCTTCGAACAAAAATGGGGTGCGTACGAAGGAACTTGTCGCCCCTACCAGTTTCATGATTTCAATCTCATCCCTGCGTGCGGTAATCGTGATGCGGATTGTATTGTAAATCAAGAAAATCGCCGTGAACAAAAGGCCCAATATCAGCACCAATCCAATATTCCGGCCGGTGTTTAAAAAGCTGAACAGATTTTTAACCTTTTCTTCACCGTAAATGACATCATATGTATTGTCCAATTTGTCGATTTTCTTCGCCAATTCCGCCGTTTGTTGAGGGTCTTTGGCCTTTACATATAGCACATTCCTCAAAGGATTGCTTTGTTCATATAAACTGAAATCTTCGCCGTAGTTCTCTATCAAAATCTTTAATTCTTCTTCCTTCGAAGAATATTTTACTTCCGCCACTTCCGGCAAACTTTTTACCTGCTTTATCAGCTTATCTTCCGCTGCCTTCATTTTTTCCGGTTCATTGATAATATCAATCAACACACGGATTTCCACATCATTTTCGATGTTATCGGCGAAATGGTTCAGATTCATCATGACCAACGCAAAGATGCCAACCAATAAAAGCGTCACCGTCACCGCACTGATGGAAGCCACCGACATCCATCCGTTCCGGCTCAGGCTCTTCAAACTCTCGCGAAAATGCCGCTGGAGGGTCCTATATTTCATAGCCGTAATCACCTCCATCAACGTCTCTGACGATCATGCCGCCTTCAATGGCGATAACCCTCTTCCGGATTTTATTGACGATTTCCCGGTTATGGGTTGCCATTACAACGGTTGTTCCCAGCGCATTGATTTGCTCAAAAATTCTCATAATCTCCCAAGATGTTTCCGGGTCCAGGTTTCCGGTAGGCTCGTCCGCAATCACCACTTTCGGCATGTTGACGATGGAGCGCGCAATCGAAACCCGCTGCTGCTCACCCCCGGACAACTCGTTCGGAAACATGCGAAGTTTATGCTTTAATCCGACCAACTCCAGCACTTCCAAAACCCGTTTTCTGATTTTCTTCGGCTGCTCTTCAATAACCTCCATCGCAAAAGCGACATTTTCATAAACAGTCAATTTTGGAAGCAGCTTGAAGTCCTGGAATACAACGCCTAAATGTCTTCTGAAAAGCGGAACTTCCTTCCGTTTCAATTGGGCAGTATTAATTCCATTAATAATGACTTCCCCGGAAGTCGGTACTTCTTCCCGATACATCAATTTGATGAATGTTGACTTCCCGGCCCCGGAAGGACCAACGACATAAACAAACTCGCCTTGATTGATATCCACAGAAATACCGTTTACCGCTACCACACCATTTGGGTATTTTTTGTAAACCTCTTTCATATGTATCATTAATAAACTCACCTTGATCTTGTTGTAGTAAACTCACAATTACTATTATAGCACTTTAAGAGTCTTGTAATTTTACAGTTTCTTTTCATCGGTATGCAAAATTTATCCATATTTCCAATTGAATGGTTTATTTCTGTGTAATTTATACCTTTTTTTATGAAAATAATTCCATCATCATTGATTCCTTTTCATCAATTGGGCGGTCAGCTTTTATCTTTTTTATCGGCTTCCGCTTTAAGGTTTTAATAAATTTCTGCGATTTTCCCGCAAAGCATCGGACAATGCTTCTTCTGATATTCCGCGCACAAAAGAATACGACTACATCGTGACCATTACGGTTACATATCGATACATATTCAATACACCCTGTTTATACATATAAAAAAACCTGGCGAAGAGCCAGGCTTTTTTAATCCGATTGCAATGGTTTTGTATGAAATTGCTCGTGCCCTCTCAAATTTCCATGTCATCTGCAAGATTAAAAACCACAATGAATCTATATGGCGGCTGATTGAACTGGCGCACTAAATAATAAATAAGGAAGGAACCCTGAAAATATCAGGATTCCCCGCCCAACGTCGTATATCGGATAATGATGCTTCCTGTACGGGATTCGCCGATCAGTTTTAATACAGGGGCGTTTTCAACGATTTTGTCAAATTGGACGGTTTTTGCAAAGAATTGATCTTCAAGAGTCCGTGTGGAAACATCCTGCAATCCAAGGTCGACTCTTCCGACATTGGTTGAAGCCGTACCGTTGATGGAAACCGTTTTTGGCACATAGAGCTCCACCGTTCCGGCAACCGTTTGGGCCTTCACTTTGCGTGCATTGTGATCATGGGTTGTGACAATGACGGCGCCATTCGCGGATTCCGCTTCCACTTCCCTGAGCTCCCCTTCCACATAAATCCGGCCATTCACTGTCTGAACTTCCAAATCTTCGCCTTTTACGCGCACTACTTCAACCGGACCGTTGCCGGATTCCACATCGGCATTTTCAAATTGCCCCGACGTGTATTTGATTGGGCCGTTGTAAGTGCGGAGTTTGACGAGTTTGGAATTCAATCCGTCGATGGAAACGCCGCCGTTCAACATTTTGACCAGCACAATATCATATTGCTTTTCAGGAATGGCAAGCTGCACGTTCACCTGCGTCAATTTGGAAGGGGATTTTAATTCCAACTTGCCGTCAGAAAATTTTACAAACTCGCGCTCAAATTCCGAAATCGTTTTTTCTTCATCATTGTCGATGCTGAATGTTTTGACCTTCGCCGACACTTTCAACTCATCCGCGTCAGCGCGCACCGCTTCCACTTTCCCGTTAGGAATTTCGATTTGAATGGCTCTCACTTCATCGCCTTTGAAGGAATATTGCTTTTCAAATTCGACTTTGGCATTGCCGAGAGGGAAATCAAGATCAAGTTCTTTCAGCTTTTTAAAGGCCGTGCCGAGGACGCCCATCATGCGGCTTGATAGTTCCGTCAAATCTTCTTTCACTTCATTCACAAACTCGTCCATTTTTTTGTTGAATTCTTTGCTGTTAAAGTTTTTCCCAAAAAGATCGTCAAAGCCCGATGTTTTTTTCGAACCAGCCTGCTGCTCCTGATGGTGGGACTCTTTGTTTGTTGGCGGCAACGGAACCGCATTGGACTGGGTTTCAGTGGAAGTGGATTGTTGCTTTTTGTTTAACGCTTCCAGCAACGTAAGCGCTTCTTCCGCGGTAATGACACCGTCTTCCACCAGCTTCATGATTCGTTTACGTTCTTGATCCATATTCAACGCCTCCCTGAGAATTCTATACCATCATATACGTTAGAATTCCCAAAAAAGTTTCCAAATTCATTGAAATTGCGAAGATTTTCACTTTTTGTATACAAAAAATCCGGAAAGGCGGACAGGTTGCGATTGTTAATGAATGTAGCCGCCGATTCCGGAACACTTTTATCTATATGATGTTATTTTGCGAATGAAGCGACATAAGGAATTTTTTTCAATACAACGCATACCGGGATGGCAATTATGATTCCAACGGCATTTTGCACAAGGTCTCCCGGGATGGATGCAAGCGGCATAATCCAGCTTGAAAACATGATGGCTTCGCCGATGTAATACACTCCGACCATCACAGGAATGGAGACGATGGTTGCCATCAAGTTTTTCACAAAGCTCTCGCCACGGCTTCCATTGGACCAGGCAATTTTCCCGACAATATATCCTTGTAAAGCTCTGGATATAATCGTGATGGGAGCCCAAACAAGCCAACCCCCGACAAGATCGAACAATCCCATTCCCGCTGCTCCGGCAATGGCCCCTTTTTTCGGCCCGAACAAAATGGAAGCGATAAAAAGCATGGCTGTTCCCAAATGCACCAAACCGCCATTGGATGCAATCGGCAATTTAATATTGATAAATAGTGTCGAAAGGAACACAAGAGCAATCAAAATGGACTGGATGGTTAAATCAACCGTCCTGGAACGCTGCTTTGTCAATGGATTTGTATTTTGCATCATCTCATCCCCTTTAAGTCATCAAATTTAATCACTACAATATCAGAAACGTGGTATCTATAAAAGTGCCAATTTTATATAATTGGACCATGCCAGATTTTCTGGGGACTCGATTTGCTTCAGGGGACACGTATTTGCCGAGTTTCACTTCTCCCCCCAAGCGGGAATCTCTTGTGCCCAAGGCGAGCCCGTTTATGTCCAAGATGAACTCTTATCCGCCCATGATGATTTCGTTTGTGCCCAAGCCATTACCTTATCTGCCCGAGTTGTCTTCGTATGTGCCCAAGATGGAAGCTTATCTGCCCAAGAGGATTTCGTATCCGACCAAGGCAGATTACCATCTGCCCAAAGCGATACCTTATCCGCCCAAGCCATAACCTTATCTGCCCAAGTTGACTTCCTTTGTGCCCAAGCTGAAATCTCATCTGCCCAAGGCGGACCCGTTTATGCCCAAGATGAACTCTTATCCGCCCATGATGACTTCGTATACGTCCAAGTTGGAAGCTTATCTGCCCATGATGATTTCGTTTGTGCCCAAGTGACCTTGTATCCGGCCGAGCCCGGGATCCTACCTTCACTTTCGCAAAGTCATTCCAAATAAAAAAGCGAATGGAGCATATTTTCTCCATTCGCTTTTTTCCGGACTAAAACCATGCAGCCCAACATCATTCCGATATCATCATTTTTCCGATGCCTGCGCCAACAATTGTTCCATGCGCTTGCGGTCGCGTTCCAAAATCGGCTTCAGATATCGGCCGGTATAGGAGTTCGGGTTTTCGGCCACCTCTTCCGGCGTGCCTGTCGCAACGATGGTTCCTCCTTTGTCCCCGCCTTCCGGACCCAAATCGATGATGTAATCGACGGTCTTAATGACATCCAAATTATGCTCGATCACAAGCACCGTATCGCCGTTATCCACAAGACGCTGCAATACTTTGAGCAGCCTTGCGATGTCATCCGTGTGGAGACCCGTCGTCGGTTCATCCAAAATATAGAATGATTTACCGGTTGAACGGCGGTGCAGTTCCGAAGCCAATTTCACCCGCTGCGCTTCCCCGCCGGACAAGGTTGTCGCGGGCTGGCCCAATTTCATGTAACCGAGGCCGACATCCACCAGCGTTTGCAGCTTCCGGTGGATTTTCGGAATGTTTTCGAAAAACTCTGCCGCTTCTTCGATGGTCATGTCCAATACATCCGCAATATTTTTGCCTTTATATTTCACTTCCAGCGTTTCGCGGTTGTAGCGCTTGCCATGGCAGACTTCGCAAGGCACGTACACATCCGGCAAAAAGTGCATCTCGATTTTGATGATGCCGTCGCCGGAGCAGGCTTCGCAGCGGCCGCCTTTGATGTTGAAGCTGAAGCGTCCTTTTTTATAGCCGCGCACTTTCGCCTCGTTGGTGGAAGCAAACACTTCCCGGATATCGTCAAACACGCCCGTATAAGTGGCCGGATTGGAACGAGGCGTGCGGCCGATCGGCGACTGGTCGATATCGATCACCTTATCCAAATGTTCGAGGCCTAGAATTTCTTTATGTTTTCCCGGTTTCGTTCTAGCCCGGTTCAATTCCTGGGCCAGTCTCTTATACAGAATTTCGTTCACCAATGTAGATTTTCCCGAACCGGAAACGCCGGTCACCGCCACGAACATCCCCAGCGGAATATCCACATTGATTTTTTTCAAGTTGTTCTCGGCGGCCCCTTTGATCGTAATCTTGCGGCCGTCCGGTTTTCTCCGCTCGCGGGGCAGCGGAATGAATTTCTTGCCGCTCAAATATTGCCCGGTGATGGATTTTTCATTTTTCATCACTTCTTCCGGCGTTCCGGCGGCGACAATCTCCCCTCCTCGGGAACCGGCGCCAGGACCCACATCAATCAAATAATCCGCCGCAAGCATCGTATCTTCATCGTGTTCGACCACAAGCAATGTATTGCCGAGATCCCGCATTTGTTGCAGCGTATGAATCAGTTTATCATTGTCCCGCTGATGCAATCCGATGGACGGTTCATCCAGCACATACAATACCCCCGTTAAACGGGAGCCGATTTGCGTCGCCAGCCGGATCCGCTGCGCCTCCCCGCCGGATAGCGTGCCGGCTGTCCGGCTCAACGTCAAATATTCCAGTCCCACATTCAATAAAAATTCCAGACGGTCCCGGATTTCCTTCAAAATCAGGCGCGCAATCTGCATGTCCTTTTCGGATAGCCGCAGTTGGAAGACGTACTCGTACAACTCCTCCACGGATAAATCCGTGATTTCCGCGATATTCTTGCCGTCAATTTTCACGGCAAGGCTCTCCGGCTTCAACCGTTTGCCTTTGCAGGTCGGACATTTCTGCTCCGTCATGAATTTCTCCATCGTTTCACGGACCCAATCGGAAGTCGTTTCCCGGTAGCGCCGTTCAATGTTGTGGACGACTCCTTCAAAAACGATTTCTTTGTCGTGGACGCTGCCAAACTCGCTTTCATAATAAAAGTGAATTTTTTCTCCATTGGAACCATATAAAATGATGTCGAGCTGTTCCTTCGTCAATTCGGAAACCGGCACATCCATCGGAATGTTGTAATGGCTGCACACCGCTTTCAAGAGCTGCGGGTAGTATTGGGAGCTTGTCGGTTCCCAGGGAGCGATGGCATGTTCTTCAAGGGTTTTGCTCCAATCCGGTATGACCAGATCGATGTCCACTTTCAATTTGGAACCGAGCCCGTCGCATTCCGGACATGCCCCGAAAGGACTGTTGAAGGAGAACATGCGCGGCTCCAGCTCCCCGATGGAAAAACCGCAGATCGGGCAGGCATGATGCTCGCTGAACAGCAGTTCCTCATGCCCCATCACATCGACGATCGCCCGGCCATCTGCCAGTTTCAGCGCCGTTTCAAGGGAGTCGCTCAACCGCGCTTCAATCCCCTCTTTGATGACAATCCGGTCCACCACCACTTCGATATTGTGCTTTTTATTTTTATCCAGTTCAATGTTGTCATCCAAATCACGCAGTTCCCCATCGACGCGGACGCGGACATAGCCCTGTTTTTTCAAATCTTCCAGAAGCTTCGCATGCGTCCCCTTTTTCCCGGAAATCACCGGCGCCAATAGCTGCACCCTCGTCCGTTCCGGATACTCCAGGATGCGGTCGACCATCTGCTCGATCGTCTGGGAAGTGATTTCGATCCCGTGGGTCGGGCAGACCGGCTTTCCGATGCGGGCAAACAACAGGCGCAAATAATCGTAGATCTCCGTCACGGTGCCGACCGTTGAACGGGGGTTTCGGCTCGTCGTTTTTTGGTCGATGGAAATCGCCGGGGACAGCCCTTCGATGGAATCCACATCCGGCTTGTCCATTTGCCCCAAAAATTGGCGGGCATAACTGGATAAAGATTCCACATATCTCCGCTGACCCTCGGCATAAATCGTATCGAACGCCAAGGAAGATTTCCCGGAACCGGAAAGGCCCGTCAACACGACGAGCTTGTCCCGTGGAATCGTCACATCAATGTTTTTTAAGTTATGGGAACGTGCGCCCCGCACGACAATTTGTTTATTTTCCACATTCGTCACCTTTCTATTTGCCATTCAAACATGGCGAAATTTCTGAGGATAAATTCCTCCATTACATTTCGGCTTTCAATTCAAAGATGGTGTCACGCAATTCGGCGGCCCGTTCGAAATCGAGCGCCTTCGCTGCTTCCTTCATTTCCTTTTCGAGGGACTCTATTAATTTTTCCAATTCGGATTTTGTCAATTTCTTGCCTTTCGTGATTTTTGTAATATATTTCTCTTCCTCTTCCGCTACATGAGTGGCGCGAATCAGTTCAGGAATTTCTTTCCGGATCGTTTTCGGCACGATGCCATGTTCCTTATTATAGGCTTCCTGGATGGAGCGGCGGCGCTTCGTTTCCTCTATCGCCCTTCTCATCGATTCGGTAACCGTGTCCGCATACATGATGACGTGGCCGTTGGCATTCCGCGCCGCCCGTCCAATCGTTTGGATCAAGGAAGTTTCCGAACGCAGGAATCCTTCTTTATCCGCATCGAGGATGGCAATCAATGATACTTCCGGAATATCCAATCCTTCCCGCAGCAAATTGATGCCGACGAGCACGTCGAACGTTCCTTTTCTTAACTCGCGGATGATTTCAATCCGCTCAAGGGTTTTGATTTCCGAGTGGAGATAGGCGACTTTGATGCCGATTTCTTTCAAATAATCGGTCAAGTCTTCCGCCATCTTTTTCGTCAGCGTCGTGACGAGCACCCGTTCATCTTTTTTCGCCCGTTTTTGGATTTCATCCACCAAATCATCAATTTGCCCCTCGCTTGGGCGGACATCGATGGTCGGATCGAGAAGCCCCGTCGGACGGATGATTTGTTCAACCATCTCGTCGCAATGTTCTTTCTCATAGGGACCCGGAGTGGCGGATACATAAATGATCTGGTTGATGTGCTTTTCAAACTCTTCAAAAGTCAACGGGCGGTTATCTAATGCGGAAGGCAGGCGGAATCCGTAATCGACCAGCACCTGTTTCCGGGAACGGTCGCCGTTGTACATGCCCCGGATCTGAGGCAGCGTGACGTGGCTTTCATCCACAACGATCAGAAAATCATCAGGGAAATAGTCGAGCAACGTATATGGAGTCGCTCCCGGTTCGCGCAATGTCAAGTGGCGGGAATAGTTTTCGATGCCAGAGCAATAGCCCATTTCCCTCATCATTTCCAAGTCGTACTTTGTGCGCTGTTCCAACCGCTGCGCTTCCAAAAGCTTTCCTTCTGCCCGAAATTTTTCAAGCTGCTCTTCCAGTTCTTTCTCGATATTTTCAATGGCTTTTTTCATTTTGTCTTCTCTTGTAACGAAGTGGGAAGCTGGATAAATGGCCACATGATTTCGATCACCAATGATTTCTCCAGTCAATGCATCTACTTCCCGAATGCGGTCCACTTCATCCCCGAAAAATTCAACGCGTATGCAATGTTCATCCCGGGAAGCAGGGAAAATTTCTACCACATCGCCGCGCACTCGGAACGTTCCCCGCTGGAAGTTCACATCATTCCGTTCATATTGGATGTCCACTAAGCGGCGGAGCAATTGGTTCCGTTCGATTTCCATGCCTTTTCGGACCGATACGACCATCTCGCGGTATTCATCCGGATCCCCCAGGCCGTAGATGCAGGAAACGGATGCCACAATGATGACATCCCTTCTTTCAAACAGCGCGCTGGTGGCGGAGTGGCGCAATTTATCAATTTCGTCGTTGATGCTGGCATCCTTTTCAATGTATGTATCCGATTGCGGCACATACGCTTCCGGCTGGTAATAGTCGTAGTAGCTGACAAAATATTCTACCGCATTGTTTGGAAAAAATTGTTTGAATTCGCTGTATAATTGGCCGGCGAGGGTTTTATTGTGGGCAATGACCAGCGTCGGTTTATTGACTTCTTTAATGACGTTCGAAATGGTGAACGTTTTTCCGGTACCCGTCGCCCCGAGCAGCGTCTGGTGTTTCTTTCCTTCCTTGATGCCCTGTACAAGCTTGGCAATCGCTTGCGGCTGATCGCCGCTCGGTTCATAGGGAGCATGCAATTCAAATGCATCAGCCATCATTCACTCGTCCTTTCCCAATATATCGTATGAATATTTTAGCATAACCCCTGCCAAATATCATTTATTTTGCGAACGTACATTCTGAAAACAGGTTCCGGAAAAGCAACAAAAGGCCACCCTTGCACAGCTTGTATTATAAAGCGTGTGCGAAAGGCGGCCTTTTTGAATGGGACGTGGCTCAATTTAACGATTCCTGCAACTCTTTTAATTCCTTGGCGTATTTGTGGAATGCTTCCTCATCTCTTTCGTCCAATGCTTGATCGATGAATTCTTTCAGCTGCTCAATCCGGTGCAATCTTTGCAAACGATTCAAGAACAGATCCACGTAGATTTCATTGAGCAATTTCTCCGAGTCGTTGATTTCCGGGTTTGACCCTGCGGCACTTGAAAAGTTTGCGTAATAATTGTTTTTATCCATCGACATCACCCCGATTCCTTTTTTCTATTATAAAAAATCGTGAGTGAATTTTCAATATTTTTAGAAAAATAAAATTCTTGCAGTATAATTTTGGGCATTTCTGCTTCCTTTTTTTCTTTTTCCTTATGTGTAAATTTTCATATATGTGCAGAATTAAACTTTCTTCCGAAATCCTATTCCACGATCGGGATCATTGAATTTGCTGTGCATTCCCGAAAAGATCCGGCACCCTTTTTTTTAATTCAATATTTTCAGAATTTTGCGTTGATTTTCCCATCCCTACTCAGTATTATGAAAATAAAACTATATAATTCCCATTTTTTAATAATTAATGTATATATTGGGTATCCCTTCTTATTCTATTTATCCTAGAGGTTTAAAAAGTTCCCCTGCCTGTTCCGTTCAGATAAAATCCTTTATTTTGTCTTTAATTTAACAATATTTCTCTTTTATTTAATTTTTTTCTATTTCCCTGTTGACACGATGATGGTTTGTAAGTATTATGAAAATGTAACTATTAAACTTACAAAAAATTAAAATAATAGAATAATATGGAATTTACAAACCAACAAACACTATAACAAATGAATAGGAGAGGTGGAATTTTATGACAACTGTAAAAAAAGTAAAGTCATATTATATTTCGCCTAAAACTTATACAATTGAACCTATTGAATA
The DNA here is from genome assembly GCF_038593155.1 of Ureibacillus sp. FSL K6-8385. Taxonomy (GTDB): domain Bacteria; phylum Bacillota; class Bacilli; order Bacillales_A; family Planococcaceae; genus Ureibacillus; species Ureibacillus terrenus. The sequence continues at coordinate 517,090 of NZ_CP151968.1, read as the reverse complement.
TGAAGGCAAAACTTGCTCGCGCGTTTCCGAAAAATCTTCTGTCTACATCGTTGAAAAAAAGCCGTACAAAATCGTTGATGATACATACAGGAAGCTTGGTTCGACCTACCAGGCGGCCATCGATTTTTCAAAAAGGTTTTTGGGGAACAGAAAGAAAGTCCCAATCGTTGTTCCCTACCAGCAGCTTTACAGCTTGATTCCCGTTTTCTCGCCTCATTCCCTGAAAAACATTTGGATTTCGCAGCACGCCATACACAAAATCCAACAAAGCAAAGGGAAGACGATTGTCATTCTAAAAAATGATGATGTCATTCATCTGCCAATCCACTACCTTTCCTTTATGAGTCAATTTGGAAACGCCACGCTGCTGCTAAATCATGCCATTGAAGAACGGGCAGAGATTCAAAGAACGTTAAGTTTTCTCGACGACCTCGAGTGACGGATTGGAAGCTTTCGTTAAGTAGAGGTTCAGCAACTCTTCCACCCGGTTCCTCAACCGGATGTTGGAATATCTTCTGACTTCCATGACATGCTTATAATAAAAGCGATACTCTGTAAATAAATCATCGCTTCCCCCTCTTTCCACTTTTAAGAAGCGTCTTTTTAAATAGGATTTTGCTTCTTGCAAATCGCTCATGGCCAGCCTTTTGGCTTCTTCGATCAAATGAAGGTAAGGTCTTTTCAGCTTGAAAGGGCCCTGTTCGATGAACCTGCAATCTCTTTCCAAAATGGTAATCAACATCGGCAAATAAATGGCTGATTCCAAATGAGGGACAGCTTCAATCGGAATATGCGCCATATCAATTCCTCCTTAAAAGATTGCATCAGGATACGAACAAATGTTCTGTTCTTATTATAGAACATTTTTGTACAAAAATGCAATGCTCTTCAAAACCTTCCCCAAAATGAATAAATGGGCGGACCGGGAAATTTGAACATTTCCCCGGTCCGCCCGCTAGCGTTTTTTCGGGCCCCTCCATCAGCCTGCTTCATCAAAGCGCGCGGGCACGGCCAAAAATCGTGCTGAGACGGCTTCTTTTCGGCTGTCGCATGCCCGCAGATGAAGTGCGGCGGAGATAGCCGAACCTTCTCCGGATGCCGCAGGAACAACGATGCAAAATCGAAACTTGCCCATTTATTATTAAAAAAAAAAGCGTCCGGAAAGCCTGAAACTTTCCGGACACCCTTTTCAATTTCCCGACCATTATTGATTTTTTGATGCGATTTGAGAGCGCAAATACGCATTGATGAATTGGTCGATGTCTCCGTCCATGACCGCCTGCACATTGCCGGTTTCCACATTTGTCCGGTGGTCTTTTACCATGGAGTATGGATGGAACACGTAAGAACGGATTTGGGAGCCCCATCCGATTTCCTTTTGCTCTCCGCGAAGCGCCGCAAGTTCCGCTTCCTGCTTTTCGATCTCCAATTGATACAATTTCGCTTTCAGCATGTTCATCGCTTTTTCGCGGTTTTTGATTTGCGAACGCTCCGCCTGGCAGGAAACCACAATGCCTGTCGGGATGTGGGTGATGCGGACCGCGGAATCCGTCGTGTTGACGTGCTGTCCGCCCGCGCCAGTGGAACGGTATGTGTCGATTTTCAAATCTTCCGGACGGATTTCGATTTCGATTTCATTATTGAATTCAGGCATCACTTCGCAGGACACGAAAGATGTATGACGGCGGCCGTTTGCATCGAAAGGCGAAATGCGCACGAGGCGATGCACCCCTTTTTCCGCCTTCAGGTAGCCGTAAGCGTTATGCCCTTTGATGAGCAAAGTCACCGATTTGATGCCCGCTTCATCCCCCGGGAGATAATCAAGGGTTTCCACTTTGAAGCCGTGTTTTTCCGCCCAGCGCGTATACATGCGGAGAAGCATGGAAGCCCAGTCCTGGGATTCGGTGCCTCCCGCGCCGGGATGAAGCTCCAAAATGGCATTGTTTTTATCGTAAGGTTCGCTTAATAGAAGCTGCAGCTCAAAATTTTCCAATCTTTCTTCAAACTCTTTCAATTCCTTGGCAAGCTCGGCCTGAAGTTCTTCGTCCGGCTCTTCTTTCAACAATTCAAGGGTCATTTCCAAGTTTTCCTGAGTCGAAGTCAATTCGTTGATTTCATTGACAATCGCTTTTAATCCATTGACTTCATTGATGACAGACTGGGCTTTGTTTTGATCGTCCCAGAAATCGGGAGCCATCATGATCTCTTCCAGCTCCCGGATGCGCGCCTCTTTGTTTTCTAAGTCAAAGAGACCCCCTGAAATCCGCCAATTTCTTGGCTGTAGTTTCCAACGCGTTTCTTACTTCCGATAATTCCATAAAGTTTCCTCCATCTTAAATTAGATTTGACAGAACAAAACCGCGCCATCAAAAGATGACGACGGTTTAGGATAATCGAAATGTATTTGGGCAAAGGGTGCGAAATCAAGAAATATTACGATACCGCACCATGGCAGTTTTTGTATTTTTTGCCGCTGCCGCAAGGGCATGGGTCGTTTCTTCCGATGTTTTGTTTTTTGCGGAATGGCTGGCGTTTCGGCTTTTCGCCTTCCTCTTTCGGATTCACCGCCTGTCCTTTCGCCACTTCTTCCCGCTCCAGATTGCTGCGGATTTGGGCTTTCATGGCATATCGAGTAACATCTTCGCGGATGGCGGCAATCATTTCCTCGAACATCGCGAAACCTTCTTGTTCATATTCGCGCAATGGGTCTGTTTGTCCATATGCGCGTAGATGGATTCCTTGGCGCAATTGGTCCATTGCGTCGATATGATCGATCCATTTCGTATCGATGGAGCGGAGCAAGATGACTTTTTCGAACTCGCGCATGCGCTCCGGCGTCATTTCCTGCTCCCTTTCATCATAGCGTTCCATCGTTTTATTGAAGATGAACTCGATCATTTCTTCCGGCGATTTATCTTGAAGATCTTGGGCCGTAATCTCGCCTTCATCGAGAAGGTTGGCTTTGATGTAATCTTCCATCGCCTTGAAGTTCCAGTCTTCTTTATTTCCTGCAGTATGCGCATTCACCATGTTTTCGATGGATTCGCGGATCATGTTTTCCACGACTTCGCGCATGTTTTCCGTTTCCAACACCGCGTTCCGTTCGCGGTAAATCACTTCGCGTTGTTGGCGCAACACTTCATCGTACTGCAACAAGCGTTTCCGGGCATCGAAGTTGTTGCCTTCCACGCGTTTTTGGGCAGATTCCACCGCTTTCGATACCATTTTGGATTGGATCGGCTGGGAATCGTCCATGCCCAATTTCGTCATCATGGCTTTCATGCTGTCGGATCCGAAACGGCGCATCAATTCATCTTCAAGGGACAAGTAGAATTGGGATTCGCCCGGATCCCCCTGGCGTCCGGAACGTCCCCGCAACTGGTTGTCGATGCGGCGGGATTCGTGGCGTTCCGTACCGATGACCGCAAGGCCGCCAAGCTCTTTGACCCCTTCGCCGAGCTTGATGTCCGTACCGCGGCCGGCCATGTTCGTCGCAATCGTTACGGCGCCTTTTTGTCCGGCCTGTGCGATGATTTCCGCTTCCCGTTCATGGTTTTTCGCATTCAATACGTTATGCGGAATTTTCCGTTTCTTCAACATTTCCGAAATGATTTCGGATGTTTCGATGGCCACTGTACCGACCAGCACCGGCTGTCCTTTTTTATGGCGGCGTTCGATATCATCGACAACCGCTTCAAATTTTCCTTTCATCGTCGCATAAATGAGGTCCGGTCTATCGATGCGGATGACCGGTTTGTTTGTCGGGATGACCACCACATTCATATTGTAAATATTTCGGAATTCCTCTTCTTCCGTTTTTGCCGTACCGGTCATGCCGGCCAATTTTTTATACATGCGGAAGTAGTTTTGGAATGTGATCGTTGCCATCGTCATGGATTCGTTTTGGATTTCCACGCGTTCTTTCGCTTCGATGGCCTGATGGAGACCGTCGGAATAACGGCGTCCTTTCATCAAACGGCCGGTGAAGCTGTCAACGATGATAACTTCCCCGTCCTGCACCACATAGTCCACATCGCGGTGCATCGCCACGTGGGCTTTCAAGGATTGGTTGATGGCATGAAGCAGGCGCACATGGGACAAATCGTACAAGTTGTCGATGCCGAACGCTTTTTCCGCTTTTGTCATACCGCTTTCCGTAAGGGTCACGGCTTTCGTCGTTTCATCGTAAGTGTAATCTTCATCCGCTTTCAATGTACGGACGAACGCATCCGCCTGAACATAAAGTTTTGGAGAACGTCCGGATTGGCCGGAAATGATCAACGGCGTTCTGGCTTCATCGATCAAAATGGAGTCCACTTCGTCGATGATGGCAAAGTTCAACGGACGTTGCACTTTATCTTCTTTATAAAGCACCATGTTGTCGCGCAAATAGTCGAATCCAAGCTCGTTGTTTGTGCTGTATGTAATGTCCGCTGCATAAGCCTGACGTTTTTCTTCTTTGGACAAGCTGTTTAAGTTCAATCCGACCGTCAAACCTAAAAATTCATAGAGTTTGCCCATTTCAGTGGCGTCCCGTTTGGCCAAATATTCATTGACTGTCACGACATGGACGCCTTCGCCTGGAAGGGCATTCAAATAGACGGCCATGGTGGAAGTCAATGTTTTCCCTTCGCCGGTTTTCATTTCGGCGATGTTGCCGTCATGAAGAACGGCGGCCCCCATCACTTGCACACGGTATGGATACATGCCGAGCACTCTCCGGGAAGCTTCGCGGCAGACAGCGAAAGCTTCAGGCAACAAGTCGTCCAAACTTTCGCCGTTATGATAACGTTCTTTGAATTCATCCGTTTTGTTCCGGAGTTCTTCATCCGTCAATTTTTCCATTTGCGGAGCCAATGCATCCACTTCATCCGCGATTTTGTTTAACCGTTTTAGTTCTTTTTTGTTCGGATCGAATATTTTATTTAAAATGTTAGCCATTGACATTCTTCACTTCCCATTCAGTCTTAACTTTTATTTTATCATTGCAGGAATTCCGGCGCAAATAAGCGCACCATTTGTTTCGCGAATCATTCCCGACGGGCGCTGGATGATTCCGAAATTGGGCACGCCATTATGCCGGCCATATTTCATTATAGAGCAAAAAGGCCGAAAGAGAATAATTAATATATGAAAGAATTCGGAATTTACCATGTTTATTATTGCGCAAAATGATGAAATAGACAATAAATAGGAACGTTGAAAATCTATGGAATTTCAAGGGGAAAGGATTGCCGGTGCCGGGAATCTTTTTATGGTTTCATGGGCAAAGTTGAACCGTAAAACGGCTTGGAGGTGGAATGTAAAAGCGGTTTTGATCTTCCCGGGCATCATAATGCGATGGATGCGGAGGGCGATGATGAAATGCTGTGCATAAAGGGGAATCAGGCATGGATGAAAAAGATGAGGGGAAGGCAGCCGAATGCCGGACATCCGGCAACCGCCGCCTTTTTCAAATCACGCTTCGAGTTCTTCAACCGTTACTTCATCTTCGCCATATAATTTATAGGCGCGATGATCGATCATGCCAGGGGCAAATTCGAAAGGAATGAAACGTTTAATGCCCGCTGTCACGAATTGCTTAGCGCTCAATACGGCTTCTTCGATCGGCTTTCCTTTTGCCAATTCCGCCGTGATTGCTGCAGAATAGGAGCAGCCGGCACCATTCGTATGAATTGTATCGATACGAGGTGCTTCCAATTTCAACATTTTATTCCCATCGTACAAAATGTCAACTGCCGGGCCTTGGAGCCGGCCGCCTTTGACCAAAACATATTTTGGACCAAGCTGCAATAAGTCTCTTGCCGCGTCCTGCAAATCCTCAAGCGACTGGATTTCCCGGCCGCCAAGCAAATAAGAGGCTTCCGGCATGTTTGGCGTAATGATGGTCGCTTGTGGAATCAATTTCGTTTTGAGCGTTTCCATCGCATCAAAATCGAGGAGTGGCGAACCGAATTTCCCGAACATCACCGGATCGACGACGATGTTTTGGATGGAAGTGGTCTGCAGCCAATTCGCCACAAGCTCGATGATTTCCTTTGAAAACAGCATGCCTGTTTTCAATGCATCTATATCATCTTGTTCATTGATGATAAGCAGCTGCGCTTCAATGGCGTCCAAAGGTTGGATGAATAATCCCTGTTCTTTGCTTGGATGTTTGGCGTTGATGGCAGTGATGGCCGTAAACCCGTATACCCCAAGCTCCTGGAACGTTTTCAAATCCGCCTGGATCCCGGCGCCACTGCGGGCCGCGGCCCCTGCTACTGAACATGCTTTCGCTAGTGTCATGACTCTACTCCCTTTATCTTGCAAATTAAAGCTTTATATTTAATTTTACCTTTCATTCTGGCTTAATGGAAATATTCAGAACAGGCGAATTTCAACAGGTCAGATTTCAGAATGAGGCTTGGAAATGGAAAATTTGTGGAGATAAGGTTCCAGCTGGGGCATTTTGAAATCAAGCTTGGGCACTTAGAAACCAAGCTTGGGTACTTAAGTTTTTATCTTGGGCGGATGGGATTCGGCTTGGGCAGATAGCGGTCAGCTTGGGCGCATACAAGATCCACTTGGGCATTTATGTTGCCAGCTTGGGCAGATAGAATTTCCCCTTGGGCAGATGAAGCAACAACTTGGGCAGATAAAGTTACGGTTTGGGCACATATGAAATTCACTTGGGCAGATAAAAATCCCACTTGGGCGCATACGAAATCCACTTGGGCAGATAAGAATCCCGCTTGGGCGCATACGAAATTACCTTGGGCAGATAAGTATCCCGCTTGGGCGCATACGAAATTACCTTGGGCAGATAAGTATCCCGCTTGGGCGCATACGAAATCCACTTGGGCAGATGCATATCCCACTCGGGCATTAAAGACTCTCTTGGGCACTTATATTCCCAATTCGGGCATTCAGTATTCTCCCTGGGACAGATACATAACCAACTAAGATATTTAATAATCTCTTGCGCGCTTCCAATCCTATCCCATGCATTTCCCCATCATATCCCCATACCACTCCTGCCCACCCGGGAACCTTCCGCAAACTTCCTCCATATACTAATGAACAAACCTGAAAAACGTTGTTCGGACCATTCTCAGCAATTTGCGCTTGCAAACCATTTACCGGGAACCGGTCTACTCTCACCATCCGCCGAAATGAAATCACAAGTCTTAACAACTTCCTTAATCTGCGCCATTTCCATATTTCACATCTCAAAACAAACCGTCCCATTACTTTTCACGGAAGAAGGTTATCCATTGACAGAAAATAAATATCCCCTCGTTTCCTATATTCTGCTGGCGTTGTTGATTATCATTTGGGGTGTGAGTTGGCCGATTTATAAGCATGGGGTCCAATTTATGCCGCCGCTCCTTTTCGCCGGAATCCGTTCCTTTATCGCGGGCACCCTATTATTTCTCTTCGCGTGGAAATTGCGGCATCACATCCGGTTCAAAAAGCATTGGAAGCTATATGTCATTTCGGCCATTTTGAACAACGTCCTCTATCTTGGGCTGCAGACGGTCGGGATGATATATTTGCCGGGAGGGCTGTTTTCGGTTCTTGTCTACATCCAGCCCGTGATTCTGGGCATCTTGTCCTGGTGGTTTTTGAATGAAGAAATGACCATTGCGAAAATATTCGGGCTGGTGCTCGGGTTTATCGGCATCGTGTTCGTCAGCATCGACGGGCTGATGATCCACCTCTCCGCCATCGGGGTGTTCCTGGCCCTCGCCACGGCGATCGCCTGGGCCGGCGGGGTCGTGTTCGTCAAAAAATTAAAAAATCAGGTCGATTTTTATTGGATGGTCGTAATGCAGCTGTTGCTTGGCGGAGGAACGCTGCTCGTCTCCGGGTATTTCGTTGAAGGCGTGCAAACCATCGTCTGGAATGCGGACCTGATCGGCACCATCGCTTGGGGCGGAACGGCTGGCATGGCCGCGGGGCAAGTGATTTATTTTAAATTGATGAATGAAGGGGAGGCAAGCAAAGTCGGCGCCTGTACCTTTTTGGTGCCGATTATCTCGGTGGCGGTCAGCGCGATCTTTCTGGATGAAGCGGTCACAAGGAATTTGTTTATCGGCATGATGTTGGTCGGCACGAGCATTTATTTGGTGAACCGCCATAAAGAAAGCTCTGACAAGGAAATCGTTGGACCCTCAGGCCACCGGCTGCCAAAAAAGGAATAAACCCGGCAACCCCGGAACGTCTCCAAACCAATGAACAATCGAATTCATCCGGATCAATCATGATATCCGAATCCGGAAATCGGCGTTCTCGACAATGCGGCTGGGAACGTCTGCACTTCTATTTACATCAACCATGAAAACGTGCGCCAACAAGCTAATACGGACACAATCTTCCGTTCCAACGAAGCCGTTTACCCGATTCCATCCGGAAAAAAGACGTTTTTTCCACCTCATGACAACCGTCCTATCATGGCCGATTGGTCAACCGTCCAAAAACCGCATATAAATAAAAAAGCTCCCTGCTGCATCAGCAGAGAGCCAAAGGTTTCGATTTGCAACCCCTTACTCAGCTTGTTTCAATTAAGCCGTATTTGCCGTCTTTCCGTCTATAGACAATATTTGTGCTGTTTGTTTCGGCATCTGTGTAAATATAGAAGTCATGTCCGAGCAAGTTCATTTGGAGGATGGCCTCGTCTTCGTCCATAGGTTTCAAATCGAATTGTTTTGTACGGACAATTTCGAATTCTTCTTCCTTGCCGTTTTCATTGTTGTTTGGCACTGTATTTGCAAAGTACACACCGACACCTTCACGTTCACGAAGTTTGCGGTTGACTTTTGTTTTATGTTTACGGATTTGGCGTTCCAATTTATCGACAATCAAGTCAATCGCTGCATACATATCATCATGACGTTCTTCAGCACGGAGAGTCAAGTTTTTCAATGGAATCGTTACTTCCACTTTTGTCTTTTTGTCATTGTACACTTTCAAGTTTACGTTTGCTGTTGCGTTAACTCCTTGGTTGAAATATTTTTCAATTTTTTGAACTTTGTTTTCCACATAGTCCCGAAGAGCCGGAGTTACCTCAATGTTTTCACCGCGAATGTTAAAGTTTAGCATAGTGAACTCCTCCTTTACTTACCCTATGGTAACTATATTCTACATAAGTTTGTAAAATCCTTCTACAATCTATGTAATGATTTAATGAATTCGACAAATTTTCAAAATTGTCAAAATTATATATATTTTTCTGCAAAAACTTCTTTTCTCCGCCGGCTTTTCATTTCACGGATAATCAATTCTTCTATCCCCGGCTGATTTGCAAAATGCAGCCCAAAATGGATGCCGGGTTCCAAATTTTTGATCCAGCGGACTTGCCCGATGGCCCGGATTTTCGTAATATCGAGCACAAAATGCATTTCCAGCTGCAGCATGCCGATGGAATGTTTAAACACATCGTATACATCCAAATCGGTGAACACTTTCATGCCGCGGGGGCTGATATCGACAATTTTGCAGGAATGCAGCCCATGATCAATCCGCCGGCCATTCATCAGCACGGAAAATTGGGCATCCAGCGGCGGATTGAAAACAAACCGAAACCCCTCTTTGCGTTTATATTTCTTTTTCATAGATCCAATTCCTCCAAAACGCCCATACACTAGCTCGTCTTATTCTTTATATCGATTATACAAGGCAAATGTCCACAAAAAAAACATTTTTTCACAACTTCTTCATAATTAAAAACACCTTGCATCCAAAATCAAGGATGCAAGGTGAATGAAGAGGGTAGACATGTATAGCAGGAGAGAAAACAAGGGAAATACACAAATAAATATCAATTATTACACTTGTTGCACGTTTTGGTATTGCTGGCTGCGGTTGATCCGGATGACTTCTTTCCAAGTATCGCGGAACTCCGTCACAAGCCCGATCACTTCATCCACAATGCCAGCATCATTTTTCATGTTCGCCTCAATCAGACGGCGGTTCATGTATTCATATAATGAATACATCTGCTTGGAAATCTCATAATCCATATTGAGGGTGACCATGAGCTCGGTAATGATATTTTGCGCTTTTTGGAGGTTTTTATTTTTTTCTTCGTAATCTTTTTCGTCGATGGCTTTCTTCGCCACGTTTAAAAATTTGATGCAGCCGTTGTACAGCATCAGGGTGAGCTCGCCGGGCGAAGCGGTGTTGATGCTGTTCTGTTTGTAGGCGTTGTACGCTGTGTTGGCTAAAGTCATAAGGGACACTCCTTTTTTCATAGTAGAGGCAAGCAATCAATTCGTCCATTGAACATCAGCTTTTTCTGTCGTAATACTTGCCGTCCATCACTTGAACGCTTGCGTAAGGGTTGATGTACCGCTTTTCATGTTTTTTTGTTTTTTGAAGATTTTTCATGTCCAGCTTGATCGCTTCCATAACCTGTTCCAACCGCTGTTTGATGCCTTCATCCAACTTTTTGAGCAAGACGTGGTCCTTATTATGGGAATCCAATTGGATGTTGTTTTGGACAAGCGATTCGATAAGCCGTCCACGTTCATTCAACAATCGGTCAACATCTTGTAGGAATGCGTCCCGCTGTTCCCCATGCGGAACCGATTCAAGCACTTGATAGAGCTTCGCGGAAACTTGAAGCAATTGTTGCTGTGTGTCCATTTGTTATGAACCCCAATCAATAATTAAAATATTGCCCCAACAACATGCTGGATTGGCTGTTGGCTTCGTTGATCATCTTTTCCATTCGGGTGAATTGATTCCAATATCGTGTTTCAATGGTGATCAATTTATTTTTCCATTCTTCAATACGCTTATTGATATCGCGCAAATAACTTCCCAACGTGTATTGGGTTTCGTTCATCGAAGCTCTGCCGGCACGTTTTTCGATCTTCAGCTCAATTTTGTTAATCTCATCGCGGATTTTCCGCAAATAGCCCCGGGTATCGGCCGCTTTCGTTTCACCATTGACCGTGACAGTGGCGTTCTTATCTCCGGTCATTGTTAATAATTGCGCTACCGCCTCCGGATCTTCTTCCAATGCCTTGCGCAATTTGTCTTCGTCGATTTCCAATGTACCGCCGGAGAGATAATTTTTCGATGTCATAATGCCAATGCTGAATAAAGTATTGTATTTCGGATTGGACACGGCAGGATTCGATTCGTAAATCAATGAACGGAGGGAAGCCAATCCTTCCCGGATAATGTCATCGTTACGCAATAAACCGCTTTTCGCCTTTTGTTCCCATAATTCAATTTCTTTGTCTTCCATCTCTTCTCTTTGCAAGGAAGTCAAAGGCGGATAACCGCGATATTTTTGCTCGGTGATTTTGGAGTTCAAATCTTTGATCAATTCATTGTAGGTTTTAACAAAGTCTTTAATCCGGTTGATGATTTCATCGACATTCGTTGAAGAAGAAATGGAGACTTCCGTATTGAATGTTTCTTTTAAAGTGAGGGTATAACCGGCAATACTGAATGTATTCGTTGAACGTTCCGTTTCAATGCCGTTGACCGTAAATATGGCATTCGTTCCTCTTTGGGTCACAATATCATTTGGATTATCAAAATTGAAAGCTGCGAACAAATCCGATCCGGAATCAATGACGATTTCGCTATCTCCATCTGTCACCCTGCCGGTATGGTTAGCTGTAATGGACAGCTTCCCGTTTTCAAAGATGGCAGTAACACCCGCGTTGCTGCTGTTGAGCTTTTTCACGAAATCATTGATGGTCATGTCGCTCGAATATTCAATTTTGACAGCTTCCGCCGCCAAAGTGCCGTCTTTTTGAATCGCCCGAATTTCAATATATTGCTGGCCGCCTGGAGGCAGCGCCACGCCGGAAGCGGCGAAAAGCTCTGCGATTGTGCTCGTTCCCGTAACGCCATCGACTTTGTTGCTGATGGCGCGGGCAGCTTTTGCCAATTGGGATACATTTTCAATCGTCAATGTCCCGCTGGCGGCATTCGTGGCAACAGCAGACACATATTGCTCATTGGAGGAAGTTGCCGTTTTGGTATTTAAACTTTTCAGAAAAAAATTATCTGCCAAATATGTATCAAAAGTCGTCAGTTTTGTATTGATTTCCCGGTAGGCGTCCCGCTGCCATTCATAAATTTGCTTTTTCTGCTCCAATTTATCCAACGGCGCCCGTTCAGCTACCATCAATTTTTCGACGATGCTGTCAATATCCATGCCGGAAGCCAGTCCGCCGATTCTCATTGTAGACATGATCCAACCACTCCAATGCAATTAAATTTTTTCATCGACAAGGATACCCATCAATTTTTGCATTTCATAGTAAGCATCCAGAAATTTTTTCGGAGGGATTTCCCTCACGACCTCCTGCGTGTCCACATCGATCAACTGGACATAATACTCCCCAAGTTCTTCGTGGTATACAAATTTTAATTGTCTATAATCGATTTTTATAAACTCATTGATGGAATCAATGGCGTTCCGGATTTGCTCCTCTGAAATTTTGATTGGTGCATTCGCATCGAACGCCTCGTTTTCCACGTTGTTTTTAGACGCTTGTGAATCAGTTGAATTGAATGAAAACATTTTGTCGATTGCACCTTTAAAATCAACGCGCATATGTATTCCTCCAAAATATGATTCCTAATAGTTTTATCGGACGGAGACGGAAATAGTTTAGAGGAATGAAGCGCTGGATGAATTATTTTTCCGAAAAAACGGATTCGGATTTCAATAAAAGACGGTATAACAGGAATATATGTTCTGTTTTTTGAGGAAACATTCAACATCGAATTTAGCATTGGGAAGAGAAAAGACGGGCACGGCGCGATTCTGAGGTTCACCAGAGTGGAGAGGACGTTTCAGTTTCTCGATCTGATTTCTCCTTGTGTACAGGATTGCGGCAGCATGAAATATAAAGGGGATTGGAATTGGCGCTTCGAAAGAGAAAAAGAAATATATCGGCAGCAGTTTCCCGATTATGAATTGCTGACGTCCAGTTCAGATAGACACAAAAACTATTCGCCTCAGGAAACCGAAATCCTTATGGCATTATATAAAGAAGGAAAAACGTATCGGGAAATTGCGGAAGAGTTGGGAAGGTCATACTGGTCGGTGGCATATAAGCTCGCCGAAATGAGAAAGGAAAAGAGACTCCGGCAAGGCCAGAGTCTCTTGTTTTAGAAATATTAGCGCAACAATTGAAGAACGCCCTGAGGCATTTGGTTGGATTGGGCCAACATTGCCTGAGCCGCCTGAGCCAAGATGGAAGCTTTTGTTTGTTCCATCATTTCTTTCGCCATGTCTACATCACGGATACGAGATTCTGCAGCTGTTAAGTTTTCAGCGGCGTTGTCCAAGTTAGCAATTGTATGCTCTAAACGGTTTTGAGTAGCACCTAATAGAGAACGTCCTGCAGAAACTTCTTTAATTTGGTCGTTGATTGTTTCAATTAAAGCAGTTGCAGTTGCGCTATCTGCTACATCAGTAGCACCTAATCCACCAACTGCTGATTCAATATCAGTAAGATTGATTCCGGCAGTTGTAAAATCAACAGTCATAGTTTGGCCATTATTTGCTCCAACTTGGAATGTAACTGTACCAGAATTTCCAGCTGTTCCATCTAAAAGGTTTTGTTCGTTGAACTGAGTTGTTTCTTTAATTCTTGTAATTTCTTTTCCTAATTCTGTTAATTCTTGACCGATTGCTTCACGGTCTACATCAACGTTTGTATCGTTTGCAGCTTGCACTGCCAACTCGCGCATACGTTGAAGGATGGAATGTACTTCGTTTAAAGCACCTTCAGCAGTTTGAATCATAGAAATGCCATCTTGTGCGTTTTTAGAAGCCATTTGTAAACCGCGAATTTGGCCGCGCATTTTTTCGGAAATGGAAAGACCTGCAGCATCGTCTCCGGCACGGTTGATGCGAAGGCCGGAAGATAATTTTTCCATTGATTTGGATTGGGCATTCACTGCCGCGCTTAATTGACGATGTGTGTTAAGAGCTGCGATATTGTGGTTGATTCTCATTTGAAATTCCTCCTTGAATATTGTTTTTGTCCACTTCCTTGTGAACGTTTTTGATTATGTATTCCTAAATTCCTATGCAGAAGAGAAACAAGCCGGCCGGAATTTGTTTCCCTTGCTTACACCATTAATATCGGTGAACATTCAAAATGTTTAAGCCCTTTTTTAAAAAATTTCTCATTTCTCATTTAAAAATTAAAACCGCTCAGCAACTTTTGTCGCCGAGCGGGGTGGTTCATTTCAAATTCTTTTTTAACACATCCAAACTTTTCACGACGGCTTCCGTATTGGATTCCAGGACTGCCTGCCTCAATTCCCCGCGAACGATGTCCACATGTTTCGGGGCCCGGATGCCGATCTTTACTTGATCACCTTTCACTTCCGTAATGACAATTTCGATATCGTCTCCAATCCAAATCGTTTCGCCCGGTTTTCTTGTCAGTACCAGCATATGCTCACCCCTTCTCACTTTGCAGATCCAGTTTGTGGCGGATGGCATATGCCTCATCATTCAAGATGACTTGCTTCGCTTTTTTGTTCCGCGTATTCACGACAAGCGGCGCCCTCAAATTGGCCGTTGATTCGGCCAATGTGTCTTTCAATGTCACAATCACAAATACGGCCACTTCCTCTTCGCTCCGGATGTCCAGCGCATGAACCGTTGCCTCGTCGATTTCAAAGTCATAGTTTTCCTTAATGATATACGGGCTCGTGATGATAAAGGCCAAGTCTTTTGTTTTCACTGATTGAAGGATTTGAAAGGCGCCGTTTTCCCCGAGGGGAAGCTGAATGAATTGCTTTTCCCCTTCAAATCCCGGAATGCCGTGTTCAAAATTCAAAATCATCGTCGGATCGATGGTCATTTCACCCATATACGCTGTTTGAATGTTCATCATTTAACGACTCCTTACTGGTTTATACAAGCCAATCAATTCTTACTGATGGATAGTATACCATGCCGATGTTGACTTTTCCCGGTATATACTCATGAACCGGTTTATTGATTTTGGTATTGTTGATCACTTTTTGCGGTTCGATACGGATATCCACTTTGGCAGGCTCATAATGGATTTTCAAACTGCCGGGCTGCGGAATAAATTTGATATTTAAACTTGTATATGGCTGCCAATCTCTTAATTTTGCCTGTTCCGCAATAGGATTCCCGCCGTCTTCGATACGCATTAATTGCTGTCCTTCCTGCGCCCTTCTTGCAATGCCTTCCAAAACATCTTGCCTTCCCTGCCAGGCCATTTCCGCAATTCGTGACCGTGCGTTTTGATAACCCATACTTTCCCTTGCTTCATAAGCATCGATGAATAATTCGGACGGCGTTGTTTCAATGGTCATCTTTGCTTTCGGTTGTTGGAGATCGAGTTCGGCTTTTGGCTGCACGATTGTTTGGACCGGTTTCGTCGTGGTAATGCCAATCAGCGCATCGGTTGTCTCGATTCGGATTTTTGGGATATTCATCAAATTCCCCCTTGAAAGAAAGCGTTTGGATGGTCTCCAAACGCTTCGTAATGTTCATTGATAAATTATCTCATGAAATCCACCAAAGTCGGCTGGATGATGCGGGAGCCCACCGAAAGTGCGGCGCGGTGAATGGATTCCTGGGTAATTAAATCCGTAATGGATTTTTCATAATCAATATCTTCATTTTCGGACATTTGTTTTGTAGCAATGATTTCCTGGGATTGCAATCGATCATCCATCAGTTCAATGCGGTTTTGGCGTGCGCCGACATCCGCCCGGGTTGACAATAGTTCATCCATTACGCTGTCGATATCATTCAAATATGAAGATAATTCATCCGCGCTCTTAAAATCGATTGTCGCATCAATATCCGCAAACATGGAATCGATTTTTTTGAACAACTCAATCGGAGTTGTATTGATTTGGATGCTGATACCGTTGAAAACTTCGATTTCAATCGGTTTAGTGAATGCCGCTTTTTCGTCATCAGCCGCTGTATCAATGGAAAATTGGCCGTTCTCAAAAGGCGGAGTCGTTGTTTTGGTTCCGCTGAATATGTATCGATTTCCGATTTTCGTATTGGCCAAATTCTGAATATGTTCCCGCAATTGTTGCAGCTCGCTGTTGATTTGCAGACGTTCTTCCGGTGTCACCGTGTCAGTAGATGCCTGGACCATCAATTCCCTCGCGCGCTGCAGAGCCGAACCGATCTTGTCCAGCGCATCATCGGTTGTATTCAGCCAGTTGTAAGCTTCACCGATGTTGCGGGAATATTGTTGGACTTTGTTTAATTCGGCGCGATACCCGATCCCTTTCATGACAATGACCGGGTCATCGGAAGGACGGTTCACTTTTTTTCCCGTTGTGATCTGGTCCTGATATTTCCCCAATTTCGAGTAACTTGCAGAAAGATTTTTCAACAAATTATTAGAAAGCATTGACTGTGTCACGCGCATGGCGGTCACCTCCTACCTATAGTCCAACACGGCCCATTCCGTTAATGATTTTGTCCAATGTTTCATCAATTACCGTAATCATTCGGGCGTTTGCATTGTAAGCTTGTTGGAATGCAATCATATTCGTCATTTCTTCGTCGAGGGAAACGGAACTGATGGATGCCCTTCTTTCGGAAACGGATTGCTGCAATGTCAAGGCGTTATAAGTCAAACGCTGGGCTTGTTGACCATCGACGCCCAATTGGCCGACAATTCCTTCAAAGCAGCTTTGAACGCTTATGTTTCCAAGGCCCGCAATGGGATTGAACTTCAAATTGGCAAGGGCCAATGCATTTTTTCCGTTTCCCGGCTCGGCCTGATGTTCCGGTGAGTTTGATGCCGCAATCTTATTTGGATCATTGACGATTTCATTCGAAACATAAATATTTCCTGCAGTGATGTTTACAACATCAGCGGTCTCTTTATTAACAAAAAAGTTGACGCCTTTAGCCCCATCCAAATCGGTTCCGGATGTGTGAATGTTGTTGAATGCCTCCGCGAATTCCTTTGCCAATGTATTGATCTTCTCAAGCATTTCAGGGAAAAGGCCTTTTTCGGTACCATCTGCCGCCACATAGCCAAATGAATCCACCAGGGATTTTAATTTACCTAAATTGCTGAAGCTGTCGATACTGAATGGCCCTCCATCCCAGTCATTTCCTGATGGGATATCGTTTCCTTGGCTGTCTACCAATTTGAACCCTTGTACACTGTTTTCTGGCGTCAGGCCATCGCTTGTGTCTCCATCTATTCGGAACTGAACGAAGTCTTTGCCATCAATCAATTTCACTTTTGTTCCATCTTTCAGCTTCAAATACACTTTGACAGGGCCTTCCGCAATTGGAAGGGCATTACCGCCGGATTTGCCATACTCCAATTCAATCGGAAAATAGGTGGACAATTGGTCAAGCAACTTATCCCTTTCATCATACAAATCATTTGGCATGTAGCCGTTCGGTTCCACCGTTTGAATCTGATGGTTGAGCTGTGCAATTTGCTGCAACACGGAGTTGGCATCTCTCAACAGAATGCCGATTTCATTGCCGGCATTTTCTTTCAACTGCTGAATTGAATTATGTATGTAATGAAAAGAATCAGCAACCGCAATCGCCCGCTGTACGACTACCGCCCGGGCGCCTCCGTCTTCCGGCTGTACGTGCAAGTCCTGCAAGGCATTCCAAAACTCATCCAATGCTTTTGCCAAACCGTAATCGGATGGTTCATTCAAAACGTCTTCCAATTGGCTGATGGCCTTGGATCTTGCCTCCCAATACCCCAATTTGTTCGTTTCTTGACGATATTGCTGGTCAACAAAGGCATCCCATATCCGCTGTACCGATCCTGCTTCTACACCCGTCCCGATATGTCCCGCCGTTTTGGGAGCGTTCAAGCCGGAGCCGGGATAGCCGAGGGTCGGCTGCATGTTGACCCGCTGCCGGGAGTAGCCTTCCGTATTGGCGTTGGCGATGTTGTGTCCCGTTGTATATAAAGCGCTTTGCTGCGTGAACAGGCCGCGCTTGCTTGTTTCCAGTCCCATGAATGTGGAGCGCATAAGGTCTCCTCCTTGCAAAAAATTTCTTTCGCGGAAAGGTCGTCTTCCGCTGCCTATATTAATATGGAAGGAAATCGCAAATCCTTCCGAAGTTAGAAAGAAGAAGGGGGCTTCAAATCAAGCCGAATTCTATAGGCAAAGCCAGAGAGGGGTTCAGGTTCCGAATCGGCCAGAGATTCCGCTTTTGCTTCAAATGTATTTCCGAATCCTGCAATATGTATCGAAAGGGTCCATGAAAGTCCCTTCCGGCGTGAAAAATATGTATGGTTGCTTGCGAAAGGATCGGAATTTAAGATTCCCCTTTCGCGAAGATTTCCCGATTCCCGCGGAATGAGGAATGCTCCTCCTGATGGTCCCAAGGAATCTTCCAAAACCCCATCCTTAAAGGGGCGCCAACCATTCTGCCATCTGTACATTGGGATTCAAAGAGCCGCTCCAACCTGAATGCCAATGTTTGCGAATTGCCCATCCGCGAAATTCTGCCGTCTGCCGTAAATCTGGAATCGCGGATTACCCCAAATCAGTCCCTAAACCTACACCTGCGAATCGAACAGCGACTGCCGGGAAGCGCCGCCTCCTTGCGACGTCCTGCCGGAATAATTGATCGGCTCAGCCTGCGGACGCAACATGTTCAATGTGACATTCACAAACTGCAATGAGTTCAAAATCAACTGTTGGTTCAACTCATTTTGCCGTTTCAACGCTTCAATCACATTCATCAACCGGCTTCGCACGTCAGCCAGCCGTCTCCGTTCCTCCTCATCTTCCACCGCTTCCATCAGCTCCGCAACGGTCGGCGGGCCGGACACTTTCAATCCTTTCGCCCGGAAATATTCCTTCACCTTCTCCTGCCGCTGCGCCTCCAGCTGCTCGATGGCCGCCACGTGGGATTGCTCGATTTTCAGTATGTTGTTCAATTCATCCACGTCGTTGTGTTTCACAAGTTCTGTTTTTTGATGGGCGTAATCAAGCAGGCTCTTATGCATTTTCTCAAGTTTTTCCAAAATTGAAAGAATCGGTTGAATGGACATGGTTCGGTACTCCTTTATATCCTTTTAAGAAACCTTTTCATCGGGCTTTCGCCATTGGCAAGCTCCTTGAAAAAATTTTTCCGCAATGGACAGAAGCTTTTTCAAAGTTGCGTCATTTCCGGTAAAATCTCAGCAGATCCTCCGCCAATTTGTGCGCATCCACCTGATATTGGCCGGATTGGATTTGCTGTTTAATGCGCTGGATTTTCTCCGCGCGCTCTTTCTTATAATCGGACGCAATGTGCAATTCTTTCGCCGCATCCGAAATTTCGATTTTATCTACATAATGGGCAGATTTTTCTTTCGGCGCAGCCACATTGCGGATCTGTTTGCTATACGGATTCACTGAATTTGTTTGAACTGGATGAATTTCCACAAGTTAGCCCCCTTCCTTTAACCTGTCTAATTCTTATTTCGGTTTGTTCACGAAAATGTTAAATAAAAAATAAAAAAACTCACATTCCCGTTATAATGATTAAGTATATCAACAATGGGGATGTGAGCAAGGTTATGTATGATTTAATCCTTGTTAATTTTTTCGCGGTCTGCCAAGTATGTATTTCTTTCATGTTTTTTTATGTTTTCCCGGAATTCCTTTGCCGCTTCAAAAGCGCGCAAATCCGATTTCAATTCTTCCGTGCAGCGTTCGCATAATCTCCCTTTTTTTGTCAACCGTCCGCAATTGTCGCAGGGGTAGCCCAGGTTCGGGAATACAGCCGGATGCAGGCGTCCTTTCCGCACCCATTTAAATAACAATTCCCTGTCGACGCCGGTCGCTTCAACGATCCGATCCACCGTCGCCGCGCGGTTCTCCCGTTTTCTCAAGAAACGATAGACGATTTGATACAGTTCTTCTTCTTCTTTGGCACACTTATAACAGACATCATTGAAGCCGGTATAGTTGAAAAACTCCCCGCATCTGGGACAATTCCGGATTTCTGCCACGACAATCCCTCCTATCCAAAAAATCTGTATTTGCCATTTATTATACATCAATGAATGCGGTTGCATAAGGAGATTTTCCATTCGTGCAAGTTCTTATGTGATCAAGGGGAGTATCCTTATGGCCAAGGGGATTCCTATGTGCCCAAGGGGTGTTTTCATGCTACCAAGATGAATGCCCTTCTGCCCAAGGTCATTCTCTATCTGCCCAAGATAGCTCTCCATCTATCCGAGGGGATTCCCTATGTGCCCAAGATGAAATCCCATATGCCCAAGGTGTTTTTCCATGTGCCCAAGATGGATTCTTTTATGCCCAAGGGAGATTTCCATAGTGCAAAATGAATTCTCATATGCCAAAGCCCATTCCCTATATGACCAAGCTGATTTTACATCCGCCCCAGCACATCTCGCATAAACCCCACCCGCACAAGTTTGCTCTCCATCCGTACAAAAAACCGACTTCCCTGACCGCTCCCCAAAGAAATAAAAAAAACGAGCGGGTTGGAAAAGACATCCTTTTTCCAAATCCGCTCTTTTGGGCTTTTTGGACAGCCCTTCGCCAAATCCCGGCCATCCGCCAGAATCAGACGAGGAAAGGGAGACAGAAATGAGAAGATACAATCGCTGGATTACACTCCAGCAAGCAAAAAACCGAAGAAGAAAAGGACTGCAAAACAGCCTTTGCCCTTCATTCAAAGGAGCAAATATAATACTCGCCGCTCAAATTATTGCATAAATCGCCCCGCACAATTTTTGTAGAATTTGTTTCAATTTTATGACAACTTAAAACATCAATGGGGATGCTTTTATGGCTTCCTGGCCTCCTTTCGCCCTGATCAAAGTAAAAGCTTTGACCGATTTGGCTCCCCCCTCCATCAGCACCTGTGTGGCATGGCGGATGGTCGTGCCTGTGGTATAGATATCATCCACAAGGAGAAGATCCTTTCCCTCCACTTGCGCATCTTCCCTTAACACAAAAAGTTGGGGCGTTTTCATCCGTTCCTTCCTCGATTTCCCGGCCTGCGCTTCCGTTGTCGTTTTTTCCAGCACATGAACAAAGGGGATGCGCGCCTGCCTGAGCAATTCATCCACGTGGCTGAACGTGCGTTCCTTCCATTTCTCCGGATGCATTGGAATCGGAACGATCAGTTCTTTCCGGTTTTTCAAATGCCGATGAATTTCCCCGGCGAACACTTTGGCAAGGAGCACATCACGCATGAACTTGTAGCGGTGCAAATAATCTTGCATCGCTTCGTTATAGTAATAAAGGGAATCAACTTCTTCGTTCCCCTCATGACGATACCGCTCAAATTTCCCTTCGCATTCTTGGCATATCGCCTGGGGGAACCGGTTGACAAACAGCCTTTTCCAATCCATCCGAATCGTGAGCGGTGCATTGCAAAGAAGGCAATGGTCGATTTCGCGCCGGTTCATCCAATCCCCCTTTTTTCCGGAATTCGCCATTTTCATTTGCCGCTCGTACTCAGCTAATGGAACAACCGTCTTTCATGTTCGAAATCCTTCCTTATTTAACCGAAGAATTTCATTTCTTGCCGCGTCCATTTCGACGGAGATGCCGTGGTGAAAAAAGACGATGTCCCCATTTGGAAAATCCGCATGCCGCCCCGCCCTGCCGCTGATTTGAATCAGCGCGCCGGACGTGAAAATCTTGGATTCCGCCCCGACCACCGCCACTTGCACATTTTTGATCGTCACCCCCCTCTCCAGAATCGTTGTGGTCAATAATCCGGGGATCTCCCCATTCCGGAGTTTCATCACCTTCTCCTTCCGTTCCGGATCTTTTGCGTGAACGCCGCAAATGTCCGGATGGATCTCCTGAAACAAAGGGATCGCCTTTTCCATCAACGGAATCGCCGGAAAGAAAATAAAAAACGGTTCCTCTCGCCCAAGTCTCCTCTTTGTCCAATGCATCAGCTTCTTCGGCAGTTTCCCTTTATCGATTTGCCTGTCATAAAACCAAAGGGGCTCAAACCTCGGCACCGGAAGCGGGTGGCCATGGTACCTTCGCGGAATAAAAGAACAGCCCCATCTTTCTTTTTTCACTTTCGTCAACAGCTCCGAGGTTGGCGTTGCCGTGACAAATGCAACGGGCGCACCCTCTTTCCTTGCTTTCCAAACCGCCTTTTGCAAAGACCGGTCATAGGTGTATGGAAAAGCATCCGCTTCATCCACAATGACAACATCGAAGGCCTTTTCAAAACGGTAAAGCTGATGGGTCGTGGCAATCACAAGCTGCGCAAGGCCCTTTTGCTCCGGGGCATCGCCATAATAGGCATGCATAATCGTATTTGGAAAAGCCTTTTGGAAACGGGGAAATAATTCCAATACGACATCCGTCCTCGGGGTGGCGATGCAGATTCTCCATCCTTTCCGCAAACAATGGAACACGGCCGGGAACAATATCTCCGTCTTCCCCGCACCGCAGACCGCATGCAATAAATGGTTCCTTTTCCGCCCAATGCTCTCCCTTAGTTCTTCGGCCGCTTGTTGCTGCAGGACGGTAAAAGAGCCGTTCCAATCAAAAACATGCCGTTTCGGGAATATGCCGGAAGGGCCGTTCCAAACCAACAGTTCCGTGCAGCAGCTCATCCTCCCCATATTGATGCAATGCCTGCAGTAAACACACGCTTTCCCGCATCGGGCGCAGTCGAATTCCACAAATTCGCGCTGATTGTCGTTATGGCAGCGGTTGCAAAAATATCTTTTTCCGAAAAGAGACGGGGAGGATGGTTTGATTGATATTGCCGGTTTGATTTTGAAAAAACTTCTTGAAATATAGCAATCCAGCTTTTCTTTTGAAAAAGGGGCGTGTTCCCTGGACCAGATTTTCCCCAGAAAGAAATCCCGGATTTCCGGCTCCGCAATGATTCCCTTGTACCGCTTCGACTCCCGGTTTCTCCGCAAAATGTACTTCATGGTTTCCTCCTTTCTGGACTTCATACATCCGTCCTTTTCTGAATGACAGAACAATTTACTCCCTTTTTCATGGATTCCACCTTCCAACCCCAATAAAAATAGCCCCTACATTCCGTAGAGGCTACACTCCCTGTTCTTCTTCGCTTACCGGCACCCAGCCGAGCCCCAAAGAACCTTCGCCCAGATGCGTGCCGATGACCGGTCCGAAATAGCTCAATGAAAATGCCACATTTGGAAACTTTTCCTGCAGTTTCGCCATCCATTCGCGGGCTTCCCGCTCGCGATTGGCATGAATCACCATGGAGTAAAGCCGGTCATATTTTGCCGCATCTTGCGCCAGAAGCTCTTCCACCCGGTTCAGCGCTTTTTTCTTCGTGCGGATCTTTTCAAAAGGCACAATGACTTTATTTTCAAAATGAAGCACCGGCTTGATTTGCAACAATCCTCCGACAAGGGCCGCGGCCGAGGAAAGCCTTCCTCCCCGTTGCAAGTGGGACAAATCATCGACAATAAAGTAGCACGCATTTGGCGTTTTATTTCTTCCAGTTTCTCCAAAATCTCGGAGGAAGATTTCCCTTCTTGCGCCATTTTCGCAGCCTGGATCGCATAATACCCTTGCGGCGCGCAGGAAATCTCGCTGTCGAAACCATGCACTACAATGCCTTCCACCATGCTTCCCGCCTGCAGCGCGCTCTGGAACGTGCCGCTGATGCCGCTGGACAAATGAATGCAAATCACTTCATCATAGTCTTTTGCCAATGTTTCGAACAACTCCACAAATTTTCCGATCGGCGGCTGGGAAGTCTTCGGAAACACTTTGGAATTACGGACTTTATCGTAAAACTCCTGTGCCTGGATTTCAATTTCCTCTTCATAAACGCCGTCTTCCAGCGTGACGCTCAAAGGGATCATGAAAATATTGTATTTCTTCCGCTCTTCGGGCGATAAATAGGCAGTACTATCGGTTACGACTGCAATGCTCATTTTCCACACTCCTATGAAACCTATCATACAGTAATATTGCGTTCTTGAAAATATCCTTCAGTACTTTCCTGAAAAGCCGAACAATCATAGAATACCTTCAAATTGCGCCATAGGCTAGAGGAAACAGAAAATTTTTTCTCCCTCCGGCTTTCGTGGAAATGGAGGACCTTCCTTGATGGAATTATATTGGAAAGCATCATCCCCATTGGAACAATATATTCGCAAAACTTGATATGACAATTGCCGGCAGATGAAATTGAGAACATCGCCAACTTTAAATTTATTATCGCCGCTTCAGGCCATTTTATCGTCGAAATCCACTAAATAATCGCCATGAGACAAAAATCCTCTTCCGGCCATCGGATAATCGCCAATTCCGAAAACATAATCGCCATTCTAGGTCATTTTATCTCCATTTTCCGGAAAATCATCGCCAAGCCGAATGAAATCCTCTTCCCGAACCTTGATAATCGCCAATTCCATCGCCAAGTTGATAAAATTCTTCTTGCCATCTCCACTTCCGATGACAATAAAAAAGGAGGGCTTGCTTTTCGCCCTCTTTCTTCATCCGTCATTCATCCAATTTTTCCATGCCGACAATCCGGGTAATTTTCCAATCGCCATCTTCTTTGACAAAGATGGTGACTTGTCTCACCGTCCGGTTGAGCGTGGCATCGGTGCCGTGTTCTTTTACATGATAATCGATGTTGGCAACCACTTGCGCTTCATCGTCGCTGTATTTCACAATAGTCGCATCCGAATCGACAAGCTTCACATCATGATTTTTAAACGTTTCCTTGACCACTTCGATTTCTTCGTCATAATTGAATCCGCTGGCGTTTTTGGAAAGAACTTTTCCATATCGCCCGATATCTTTGTCGTTGAAGGCATCAATATATTCGTTAAAGGCAGTCATAATTTTTGCTTTTTCCGCCGCCGGAACATTTTCGGCTTCCACGAATGCTTCGCCGATCATTTCAAAGCCGACGGAATCCTCCGGCTGCCCGTTGGATTTCTCATGGTTGGCCGTTGCATTATAAGCTTCTTCGGATGTTCCGTTGGATTCTGATTTTGTATTGCCGCATGCAGATAACAGGAAAACTGCCGCCACTGCAAACATCAGCCATTTCTTCATGTACCTTTACCTCCCCTGCGCACTATTGTAGCATAAGTACCATTTCCATTTCTATCGGCACAAATTTTTCTTCGGCCTTTCAATTCCTTCCCATACCCTTTGGCTCAAACCTCATTTTCATATGCTTATGGAATTAGCACCACACCCTTTTCGGCAAATCCGGTGGAAAGGCAGTTTGCCTTCCATGCGAAAGACATTCTTATGACGAAATCACTATGAACATTGTTGCATGTGGAAAGCAAAAACATATCATCGGAGACGCGGTTCCTTTCCGACGCTTCCATTGCTCACCAAAATCCCCCATTGTGCCGCTTTCAGCCAAAAAATAAAAATCCAATTAACGGTTTACCGTTAATTGGATTTTGCAGATAGAAATATGTAATCTCTATTTCTAAATGTCTATGTGTGAATTACCTTACTTCCACCCAGCCGTTCTTAATGGCAGTCACCACTGCTTGAGTGCGGTCGTTGACATTCATTTTTTGCAAAATGCTGGATACATGGTTTTTCACCGTTTTTTCGGAGATGAACAATGTTTCGCCGATTGCACGGTTGGACTGTCCATCCGTCAATAACTGCAACACTTCGCATTCACGTTTTGTCAACAAGTGGAATGGGCGTCGTACTTCTGTTTGATGGAAGCTTCCTTTATTTTCGTTTTCGCTTAATCGGCGGAATTCTGCCACCAAGTTTTTCGTCACTTTCGGATGCAGGTAAGAACCGCCGTTTGCCACCACTTTGATGGCTTCCACAATTTCATCCGCATCCATTTCTTTCAGCATGTAGCCCAATGCGCCGGATTTCAATGCATGCGTCACATAAGATTCATCATCATGGATGGAAAGCATAATCACTTTGGCATCCGGGAATTCTTTGATGAGTTCCGCTGTCGCTTCCACGCCATTTTTTCCCGGCATGTTGATATCCATCAGCACGACATCCGGGAAATGCTCACGGTACATGCTGACGATATCGGTGCCGTCATCGCCTTCCGCCACCACTTCAAAAGTCTCTTCAAACTCCAAAATGCGTTTTACCCCTTCACGGAATAGTTGATGATCATCGATGATAATGATTTTTGTCACAAAACATTCCCCCTCTAAACAAATCTCATTTGTCAGATTTCAGTTGTTGGTCTGGATATGGTATTTTAAACATCACTATCGTTCCGCAGCCCACTTTTGACTTGATTTCCATTGAACCTTTTAAGATTTCCACTCTTTCTTTCATTCCGATGATACCAAAGGATTGGTCCCTTTTCTTGCCAGGGTCGAAACCATTTCCGTTATCTTTCACAATGACGTTCAAACTGTTGGGATTCCATTCGAGCTTGACCCAAATATCTTTCGGTTTTCCATGTTTGACGGAGTTATTCACGCATTCCTGGACAAGCCGGAAAATGGCGACTTCGTAGTTTGAAGGCAACCGGATTTCACTGTTATAGGATTGAAAATGTATGTCAATTCCTTTGTTATAGTCCATGATAGTACATAAATATTTTTTTAAAGTCGGAACAATGCCTAAATCGTCCAAGGCCATTGGGCGCAAATCGTAAATGATTCTTCTGACTTCGGACAACGCTTCCCTTACGGCCGCTTTGAGGGCGGAAATTTCCCGCATGGCTTCTTCCACGCCTTTTTCGCGGTAAATTCTTTCGATCAAATCCGTGCGCATCAAAACGTTGGCCATCATTTGCGCAGGGCCGTCATGGATTTCCCGGGACAATTTTTTCCTTTCTTCTTCCTGAGCCGCAATGATATTGATGCCGAATTCATGCTTCAATTTGGCTTCTTCCAGAGCAGCACCCACACTTTTTAAATCGGATGTCAAATAATTTAGCACGACATTCACTTGGTTTACTATATGATCGGCCCGTTGTATTGTATCATATAGTACTTTCAGCCGGCGTTCAAGGTCATCCCGCTTCTCCCTCAAGCTCCGTTCTTCCGCTTCGGAAAGGGACAGGCGGATTTGCAAATCCTGGGCAATTTCGTATACCTCCTTGATTTGCTGTTCGGAATATCTATCAAAATTTCTGCTGACCTCAACGAGCCTTTGTTTCGCCAATCGTGTTTGTCGTGCCAACGTATCGCTGTTTTGGATAACAACCTTCAATTTTTGCTTGATCATTTCCAATTCGATTTTCATTTCTTCAAAGCTTCTGCGGCTTTGTTCGCTGATGGCGAAAATATCGTTTTTCGAATTGGTTATGTTTTCAATCATCCGATTAAAAATAAAATCGATGGACTGTATATCAATTTTGCTTTTTTCATCTAAATGCATGATTTGTCCCCAACCCATAAGGTGTAATATAATATAAAAAAGTTCATAGTAGTAAATAAGGTTATGATTTTAACATTATTATACCATTTTCAAAGGAAGATTTAAGAAAAAATTTTATTACAATTATTACAAAATACATTGGTCTTTTGGAAGATAAAGGAGTATCAATAATGCGAAAAGACTACAAAACGGTAAAGGGCTACGGAGAAAAAGAAATTGTCATTTCCAAATCCCGCTTCATTGCTTACGTCAACAGAGCGGAAACGGAAGAGGAAGCGATAAATTTTATCAATAAAATAAAAAAACTTCATTATAATGCGACCCATAATTGTTCATGCTATTTGATTGGGGAACATAATCAAATCCAGAAAGCCAATGATGATGGGGAACCCGGCGGGACGGCAGGCGTTCCCATGTTAGAAGTGCTGAAAAAGCAGGGCCTCCAGGATACGGTGGTGGTTGTGACGCGATACTTCGGAGGCATCAAGCTTGGAGCGGGAGGGCTTGTCCGCGCTTACAGCAAGGCGACATCGGAAGGGCTTGCAGCGGCGCAGATCGTGGAAAGAAGGCTTCACCATGTCATGAAAGTGACCATTGATTATACATGGCTTGGAAAAGTGGAAAATGAAATCCGCAATTCGCAATATACGCTGGCTGACATACAATATTCCGATCACGTGGAAATCTTCGTCCATGTATTGAAAGACGAAGAACAGGCCTTTACGGAATGGATGACGGAATTGACGAACGGTCAGGCAAAAATCGATTGCGTCGACAAAATTTTTGTTGAGAAAGTGGTAAGTTGAGTTTTGTTTGGATTTTCCTAGCAAAAATATTGAAGATTTTTGTCAAAAATGCTTTGTCATATTTTTTTAATTTACTGTTTTTCGACATCGTAGTATAATTAAGCAGATTTAACAATTTGTTTTTCGCATAAGATTTACCTGTGATGAATCTTATCATGAAAGCCAATAATAAACCTAACAAAACATTATTCCTACGCACGTTAGAGGAGAGTTTTCCAAATGAAACGAACTGAAAAAAGAAATAAAAGGACCAAATTATCATTGATGCTTAAAGTATTTGCAATTTTTGCTGCATCATTCCTGATTTGTGCAACCGCCTACGGAATCTATTTAACGAAAAAAGCCGAGCACGCAGCAAATCAGTCTTATGAAGAATTAGACCGACAATCCTCTTCCAAACGGGATACTAAAGCTGAAGCGTTGAGCGACAATATCTCCATTTTATTCATCGGAGTGGACGACAGCGAAGTGCGCGCCCAAGGTTCAGACCATTCCCGCTCAGACGCATTGATGCTGATGACCTTAAACCGCAAAGAAAAATCCGTGAAATTGTTGAGCATTCCCCGAGATTCTTACGTATATATTCCAGATGTAGGTTATGAAGATAAAATTACACACGCCCATGCCTTTGGAGGTACACAGGCCACAATCGAAACAGTGGAAGAGCTGCTGGACGTTCCGGTGGATTACTATGTACGGATGAACTTCAATGCATTTATTGAAGTGGTCGATGCCCTCGGCGGAATTGATTTGGATGTCAATATCCCATACGCTTTCTATGAAAAGGACGAAAACGATCAATATTCCATCTATTTGGAACCCGGATATCGTCATTTGAATGGACGCGAAGCATTGGCATTGGCAAGAACGCGGAAACATGATACAGATATTGCCCGCGGAGTACGCCAGCAGGACATTTTGAAAGCCATCGCCAAAAAAGCTTTATCGGTTTCCTCCATTTCCAAATATGATGACGTGATTGTGGCAATCGGCGACAACATGAAAACAAACTTGACCTTTGATGACATGAAAGCATTGCTTGCTTATTTCTCCGGCGGCATGCCGCAAATCGACACCCTCACGTTGCAAGGGGAAGGCGACATGTCTACAGGCATTTACTACTACAAGCTGGATGAAGAATCTTTGGAAGAAACAAAACAAATTTTACAAACCCATTTGGGCATCATCCCGGGTAAATCAAGTTCAAACATCTCCGAAATCGGCAGTGAAGACGAAGAATATAATGATTCTTATTCGTATTCTCCCGCATCCAACTGGAATCAATAAATCGGTCAGGAACATTGATGATGGATCGTCAACATTTTTCGGGAACAATACACTCTCAAGAAATTTGAGAGTGTATTTTTTTATGGAAAGGGTAGCAGTTATTACAATTTCAAGTTTGAACGTGTTTTTGGAAAATTAACCTCGGAAAATTATGGATGATTTTTGGAGGATAATTACTTGTGCAGAACTTGGACAAATGAGCCGGCTTCTTGGGGTTGGGAGCTCAGTTTGCGCACCCGGGCAGGTTTCTCGGACACTTAGGAATTTCAACCTGCGGATTAGTAGTGTTTACCTGGGCTGATTAGAAAATGAACTTGAACCGATGGAATCCAGCTTGGGCACTTAGGAGGACAACTTGTGCAAAAAATGTTCTTTCTTGGGCGGATAAAGGCTCCTCTTGGGCAAATATCGTACCTTCTTGGGTGGATAAAGGTTCTGCTTGGGCATATATTGTACCTTCTTGGGCGGACAAAGGTTCTGCTTGGGCATATATTGTACCTTCTTGGGCGGATAAAGGTTCTGCTCTTGGGCATATATTGTACCTTCTTGGGCGGATAAAGGTTCTGCTTGGGCATATATTGTACCTTCTTGGGCGGATAAAGGTTCTGCTTGGGCACTTAAGACTTAAACTAGGGCGCTTGCACTCCCCTCTTGGGCGCTTACTGCCTCAACTCGGGCGCTTAGCTCACAACCTTGGGCGCTTACTGCTTCAACTCGGGTTCTTAACACACAACCTTGGGCCCTTACTATCTCAACTCGGGCGCTTCACACACAACCTTAGTCACTTACTATCCCAACTCGGGCGCTTCACACACAACCTTGGGCACTTACTATCCCATCTCGGGCGCTTAGCTGCCAATCTTGGGCATTTAATCCAACAACTCGGGCGCTTAGCTGCCAATCTTGGGCATTTAATACAACAGCTCGGGCACTTACCTTCCAATCTGAGCATTAATCTCCAACCTTGGGCGCTTAAGACCCGATCCCGCGCACTTGCATTCCACTTCTCCCCTAATCTCTCGCGCTTAAAATCCTTCCGAATCGTGAACTCATAACCCCTTCCCGCAAAACAAAAACCGCCGCTTCAAAAGAAGCAGCGGTAATTCACAATTCATTCATATAAAATTCAAAATGCCATACGCACAAACCATCCACATTCTGCATATAACAAACATATGTAGCGCAATTATCTCCTCCGCCCTTGCAACCGCGAAGGAAATTCCCGCAAACAAAGCTCTGTCCCGTCATAGCGCTTTATACAAACAAACGGCTTTAATCGATCCGCCCTATCGGCTTACCAGCATCTTCACCAGATTAAGCAACGGACGGTAGTTTTTGCCCGCCAGTCCGATCACTTCGACAAACAGCTCGAGGGCGATCAAAATCACCGTAATCAATAAAATGGCTCCCCAGAGTTTCGCCATGGAGAAGATGATGGCTGCAACGCCGAACATCGCGGCAATTCCATAAATGATCAATACCGTTTGGCGATGGGAGAATCCCATTTTCATTAAACAGTGATGCAAATGGGATTTGTCCGGGTCGGACCATTTTTGCTTATTGCGCACGCGGCGCACAATCGCAAAGAATGTATCGGAAATAGGCACTCCCAATAAAATAACCGGAATGATGAACGATACCAACGTCAAGTTTTTGAAACCTAACAACGAAAGCACCGCAATCATAAACCCTAAAAACAAGGCGCCTGTATCGCCCATGAAAATTTTTGCGGGATGAAAGTTAAAGAATAAAAATCCAATCGTACTGCATGCTAATATTGCGGCAACGGCCAAAACGAACGTATTCCCCATGATGAAGGCCATCGTTGCAAGGGTGATCAACGCAATCGTCGACACGCCCGCCGCCAATCCGTCAAGACCGTCAATCAAGTTTACCGCATTCGTAATTCCGACAATCCAAAGCAATGTAAATGGCACACTCAAAAATCCGAACGTCATTATGCCATTGTCAAAAGGCAAGTTGATGAAATCAATTTGCACGCCGCCCACAAAAATCACGATCAAAGCGGCAATAATTTGGCCAAGCATCTTTTTCTTGGCACTGATTTGATATTTGTCGTCCAAAATGCCGGTGATCACGATCACCAAGGCGCCCAACACGATGGACAAAGGCATCAGGGCACTTTCATATGAAGGTCTTTCAGGTCTGAGGATTGCTAGTCCTATCAAAAATGAAATAAATATTGCTAAACCACCTAAACGTGGCATTATTTTCTGATGCACTTTCCGGTAATTTGGCGCGTCCACTGCACCTATTTTGAAAGCCAGGCGCCGGACAAGCGGAGTCAGTACGATGGACGCAATCAGCGCCGCTGCCAAAGACACGTAAACCATGTCTATCCTCCTTAAAAATTTTGCATACGTCTGTACCATCCAAACCCAAAAAATTCTGCATACATCTAAACCCATGTTATTATAGCACGAATCAATTGGAAAACATAGTCTTTGCTATCAAATGTAATGAAAAATACATTAATTCCGCATCGAAAATAAAACTTCGCTTTTCGCGGAAAATTACCGTTTTTCGGGCAATTGTCTTCAAATTTATTTTCCCCGTTATCGAAGTAGTCATACCTTTTAAAGTTTGATAGAATTACATAGATATCCATAACTTTCATGAGACTGTCCAGAGGAGCGTCAAATCTATGTTCTCCATCTTCAAACACAAAGAAAAAACGGGCAAACGCGAATTAAGGCAATATTATCAAATCGTGGAAAAAATCAATCAACTTGAAAATAAATACTCATCCATGCCGGATGATGAACTTCGAAAGATGACGGGCCGCTTTAAAGAACTTCTGGCAAATGGCGCGCCGCTGTCAAGCATCATCCCTGACGCCTTCGCGGTCGTAAGGGAAGCTTCACGGCGGGTAATCGGCATGCGCCATTACGATGTGCAATTAATCGGCGGCCTCGTGCTGGCGGAAGGAAACATTGCCGAAATGGCGACCGGCGAAGGGAAAACCCTGGTCGCTTCCCTTCCGTCCTATGTCAGGGCCTTGGAAGGAAAAGGCGTGCACGTCATTACGGTTAACGACTACCTGGCAAAACGGGACTTCGAATTAATCGGGCAAATTCACCAATTTTTAGGATTAACCGTCGGATTGAATTTGCCTTCCATGGATACCGGGCAGAAGAAAAAAGCTTATCAGGCGGATATTACATACGGCATCGGCACCGAATTCGGTTTTGACTACCTGCGCGACAACATGGTTTACCAATTGGAAGATAAAGTGCAACGCCCTTATCACTTCGCCATCATTGACGAAGTGGATTCCGTACTGATCGACGAAGCGAAAACGCCGCTCATCATAGCCGGCAAAACACCTCCCCGGGAAGAACTGATCCGGACGGCTGCGGCGCTTGTCAAAACCTTTCAAAAGGACAAAGATTACGAATATGATCCGGAAACAAAGGCGGCCTCTTTGACCGAGCAAGGAATCGACAAAACGGAAGCGGCATTCGGCATCGATAATTTATACGACGTGGAAAATCAAGTCTTGTTCCACTATGTCATCCAGGCGGTCCGCGCCAAAGTCATGTTTCAACGGGACGTCGACTACATTGTGAAAGATGGGCAAATCAAGCTCATCGATATGTTTACGGGCCGCATCCTGGAAGGACGGGCCTTGTCTGACGGATTGCACCAGGCCATCGAAGCGAAAGAAGGGATGCCGCTCACCGACGAAAACAAAGTACAGGCCCATATCACCATCCAAAACTATTTCCGCATGTACCCCATCCTTTCCGGAATGACCGGCACCGCGAAAACACAGGAAAAGGAATTCCTGGAAGTGTACAACATGCGCGTTGTCCAAATCCCGACCAACCGACCGGTCATCCGGATCGACCATCCGGACATCGTTTTCGAAACGCGGGAGGCAAAATACGAATATGTCGCCCAGGAAGCGAAAAGATGCCAAACAAAGGGGCAGCCCGTCCTGATCGGCACAACTTCCATTCTGCAATCCGAAGAATTGGCAAAATATCTTGATAAACACCACATCGGCTATCAATTGCTGAACGCCAAAAACGCCGAGCAGGAAGCGGAACTGATTGCCCGGGCCGGCCAAAAAGGGCAAGTTACGGTTGCCACCAATATGGCCGGCCGGGGGACGGACATCAAGCTGGGCGAAGGTGTGGCGGAATTGGGCGGACTGTACGTCATCGGCACCGAAAAACATGAAAGCCGCCGGATCGATCTTCAACTTCGGGGCCGTTCCGGACGCCAAGGCGACCCCGGGGAATCCCGGTTCATTCTCTCGCTCGAGGACGAGATGCTGCAGCGCTTTGCGGCAGAAGACGTGGAAAAATTTATGAAAAAAATGGTGACCGACGAGAAACGGCAAATTCTGAACAAAGAGGTGCGGGAACTGGTCGGCCGCACCCAACAAATCGTCGAAGGCCTGCAATTCACCATCCGCCAATATAACCTGCAGCTGGACAACGTCATCAATGAGCATCGAAACCTCATCTATGCTCTAAGGGATCGGGTGCTGCAAAAAGAATCCCTTGTCGGCGCATTGCTCAAAATGCTTTCTGATACAATCGAATTCGCGGTGCGCGAACATTGCGCCGATGAAATGGACCGCGCTGAATGGAGATTTGACGAAATCGAACACACCTTAAACGCTTTCTTCCTGGAAAACATCGCGCTTGATCGCTCAGCGTCAAAAACAAAACAAATTTTTGACCAGGTGGAATCCGGACGTTTACAATTGCAAAACTGGATCCAATCCTTTGAACGGGATGAAGAATTCCTGAACATCTCCCAGCCCGTCATCCTGAGATTGATCGATGACATGTGGACCAATCACCTGACCCAAATGACATATCTGAAGGAAGGAATCGGGCTGCGCAGCTACCAGGGAGAAGATCCGATGCAAGTCTATCAGCAAGAAGGAATTAAATTATTCGCAAAAAATTTACAAAGGCTTCGGCGTCAAATTTTGGAAGAATCGGTATCGTTGATGAAAACCCTCCGAAATGAAGGACAAAAGGCAAATCCTGTCCAATAAACGGAAACTCCGCACAGAAACCATTCTTGATCTGTGCGGAGTTTTATTTTGGCGAATGGACAAGCGTCCGGTATAAATTGTTTTCATCCGGAGAAAATACCACTGCCGGAGCGCAAAATTTCCGGGAACTATAAAACCTTCCAATTGGTGATGACGTTCCTATTTATAAATCTAAAAAAATTATTTGTTTTTTGCGACAATATATGATAGAATTCGACAATGTTGGCGTTCGAATTATTAATTTTTTTTGAAATTTTTCTCTATTTTAAAAACACTGAAGGAGAACAGTCATCATGAAAAATTTGGGAAGTTTTGTGAAGGACAATATAGCGGTCGGGTTTATGTTGTTCGCTCTGTTTTTAGGAGCCGGTAATATAATTTTTCCTCCCCTGTTAGGACAACAGGCGGGTGAACACATTGTTCCCGCCATGCTCGGATTCCTGATTACGGGTGTGGGCCTGCCGCTTACCGGCATTGTTGCAGTGGCGAAAAACGGCGGGGACTTCCAGCAAATCGCAAGCCGCATTCACCCGTTGTTCGGAGTAATTTTTACATCCATCGTGTATTTATCCATCGGACCGCTATTTGCGATTCCCCGTACAGGAGCGGTTACATATGAAATCGGGATTGCCCCATTCTTGTCGAAAGAAGCGGTGGAAAGCTGGGTTCCTTTATTTATCAGTTCTTTTGTCTTTTTTGCCATCAGCTTATATTTGGCATTAAATCCAACAAAACTGGTGGACCGCATCGGGAAAATATTGACACCTGCATTGCTGATTGTCATCGTACTGCTCGCGGTAAAAAGCATCATTACACCGATGGGTTCCGTTCAGGAAGCACAAGGGGATTACATTTCAAATGCCTTTTCTAGAGGATTCGTGGAAGGCTACTTGACAATGGACATGCTCGCTTCCCTGGTGTTCGGCATCGTCGTGTTGCAGTCCATCCAGGCAAAAGGCATCATGAATCGCGCAAAACAAGTGACCATCACGATTTTCGCGGGAATTGTCGCGGCGCTCGGACTTGCTTTCGTCTACATTTCTCTATCCTGGATCGGCGCCTCCAGCCCGGCGGCAATCGGGTATTTTGAAGAGGGCGGAAGCGTCATCTCGGCCGCGGCTAATGCATTGTACGGCAGCGCGGGCAGCATCATCCTGTCGCTCATTATCATTCTTGCCTGCATCACGACTTCCGTAGGTTTGATTACGGCAAACGCTACGTATTTCGCGAAATTATTCCCGAAACTTTCTTATAAAATGTTGGTCGCGGTTTTTACGGTATTCTCTTTCATCATTTCCAATTTCGGATTGGCGAAATTAATCAGCATCACATTGCCGGTTTTATTAATCATTTATCCCATTGCCATCGTCCTGATGTTTATGATCATGTTCGATAAAGCGTGGAACCGGGAACCGATTGTTTATGTCTTCCCATTAATCGCCACCGCTTTCGTCAGCCTGTACGATGGATTGAAACAGGCGGGATTGGAAATCGGCTGGTATCAAAAGATAGTAAGCTCCCTTCCGCTTGCGGAACAGAGCCTGGGTTGGGTCATCCCCGCCCTTGCCGCACTGGCGATCGGATGGATCATTCAATTGCTGATAAAACCGGCGAAAAAAACTGCCGATTAAAATGAATGGGCTCAACGGAAAAGTTTTCTTTTCCGTTGAGCCCTTTTTGTGCAAACAGGAACAAGGACAGATAGATTCCCTCTTGGGCACTTACACTTTCCTCTTGGGCGTATAGGATTCCTCCTTGGGTACTTCCATTCTCCTTTTGGGCAGTTGGGGTTCCAACTTGGGCAAATATGCCTCTCTCTTGGGCAGATACGGTTCCAACTTGGGCGCTTGCTGTTTTCCCTTGGGCGGTTAGGGGCCAATCTTGGGCTCCTATGCCTTTCTCTTGGGCAGATACGGTTCCAACTTGGGCGCTTGCTGTTTTCCCTTGGGCGGTTAGGAGCCAATCTTGGGCTCCTATGCCAAGCTCTTGGGCAGATACGGTTCCAACTCGGGCGCTTGTAGTTTTCCCTTGGGCGGTTAGAGGCCAATCTTGGGCTCCTACGCCAAGCTCTTGGGCGGATACGATCCCAACTTAGGCAA
The DNA here is from genome assembly GCF_038593155.1 of Ureibacillus sp. FSL K6-8385. Lineage (GTDB taxonomy): Bacteria > Bacillota > Bacilli > Bacillales_A > Planococcaceae > Ureibacillus > Ureibacillus terrenus. Next base: position 480,554 of record NZ_CP151968.1, on the reverse strand, counting down.
TTAGGATTTTCCCTTGGCCAGATAGGCTCCGCTCTTGGGCATTTGAGCCGGCTTCTTGGGCACTGAAGATTCCTCTTTGGCTTTCCCGCTTTCTGTTTTCGAACCAACCCCTTGGGCAAATAATGTCCCCCATATCGTCTTCCCGCGCTATTTCCGGCAGATGGCGGACTTCTCCGCAATGAACCGAATTTTCCGGGAAAATAAAGGATTGATTATTTTATCGGGGGACGGTTTTTTTCGTTTTAATCCGGCTGACTTGTACATATGTTGTACAAAGATGAAAATCTTCTTAGGCATTTCTGTACATATTCTTCCATTCCCTTCCTTTTCTCCGTTGACGACGTTGAAAGCACTTTGCAGATCCGCTCGCTGTTGTGAAGGGCAAATCCTGTTTCCCCACAGACATTCCCCTTCACCTTTCGGAACATAAAACCGGCAATTTCATAAAAACAATCAATGCTACTATCTTCCCATCTTGCCAATAATTATCCATTTCAGAAAGAAGAGGTGTATCTGATGAAAAAAGCGCTTCCTTTCGTTTCCCTGCTATTATTTTTATTATTCATTCCGCATCGAGCAGAGGCTGCCGCCATTTTGCAGGAAATTAAAGACATCATCAAAACCGAATATATCGGAGAAATCAGAGGAAATCCCGATCAGGCAGCGAGCATCGAGGAAGTCATGAACATGCTGGATCCGTATTCCAACTATTACAGCGCCGAAACGTTTAATTACTACTTTAACCTTCTGGACATGAAGCAAATCGGGATTGGGGTCGTCATCGAGCAGCATGATCAAGGCTTATTGGTTACCAACGTATTTGAACACGGAAGCGCCTTTGAACAGGGGCTGGAAGCGGGGGACATCATCACCAAAGTGGATTCGGTCCCGCTCAGAGGAAAATCCCTTGAAGAGGGACATGCATTATTGTTGGGCGATGAAAATACCATGGTCACTCTCGAAATTTTGAAAGCCAATGGTACAACCCTTGTCAAAACGTTGACCCGCAAACCGTTTTATTTGCCGAACGCGACAGGCCGCCTCCTTTACGGCAATATCGGTTACATACAGCTTCAGTCCTTTTCAGCGGATGCGGCTGATCTGATCAGAAAACAATATGAAAAATTGAAAAGGCTGGGGGCTTCCTCCTTCATTCTGGATCTGCAAAATAACGGGGGCGGCTACGTCCAATCCGCGGAAGAAGTGATCGCTTTATTCCGGGATGCAAAACACGCCTATCGGGTAAAATACAGCGAAGCCAATACGGAATACTATTTGCACTACGGCCCCGAAAAATCCAAATACCAGCTCCATCCCGACGGTACGCTTCTTGTAAACTTGCCCGACACGGTGCAGCCGATATTCGACCGATCCACCAAAATCCTTGTCAACCGGTATAGCGCGAGCGCCTCCGAAATGACAGCCGCCGCCGCAAAAGACTATGACGCGGCAGTAATCTATGGAGAAAACACCTTCGGAAAAAGCACAATGCAGGGGTTCTACCCATTATCCGATGGCAGCTATTTAAAATTGACGATCGGCGAATTCTTCGGACCAAAAGGGACAATGATCCGCGCTTCGGGGGTCACGCCGGATATCCAAACCGGTTCCAATCCAATCTATCAGGCCCATTACGATGCCATCGCCGAACAGCTCGTCGCCTACAGGGAAATGCGGGCTTTAACGGGCGTTCCGACGAACAATACCTTTAAAATCACGTTGAACCGCCCGCCCGGAACACTCAATGAAAATGACGTCGAATTGGTGGCGTTGGGAGGCAAAAAAGTGGACGTCGCCTTGTCGAAGAACGGCAACCAATTGTTCGTCACGCCAAAGCGTCCATTAAATCCGGGAAGCGAGTACATGCTGATCATCCATCCGACATTGAAGGACCGACAAAACCGTCCATTGGAAAAGGGGGCCTATATGCGCGTCACGGTGAAAAATCAATAATAAAAAATAGAGTCATATTTATTTCTTCTGAACATTTTAGAAGAAAATAAATAATGACTCTTTTTATTTAGAAAAATCCATGCAAGTTCTTCCCGTACTTTTTTCACCGGACCGATATATTAATCTTTTCACCATATGAATAGTATTAACTTGCTAAAATCATGATTTGCAGACGGCGGTTTTGGGGAAATACACGTTGATGATTTCGGAAGCCAGCTGCTCAGGCTCTTTTTCTTTTGTAAACAATAACATCAATGTGACACGTTCAATGGCGCCGACAAGGCTGTGGGCAAAAATGCGGGGATCATGCTCCGAAAATTCGATCCGCTCCGCCAACAATTCTTCGAGCACTTTTGAAAACTTGGCTTTCAATTCTTCCGATTCTTCCGCCTGATAAAAACCGATTTTCGTCAAATAGGGGTTGCTTGCAAAGTATTGAAAAAGGACGGTTAAATGTCTATGTAAAAGATCAATCAAATTGCCGCCTTTCGCTTCCTCTTTCAAACGGTCGAGATTTTCCAAAAAGCTGTTTTTAAATTGCAAGATTAAATCCCGATAAAGCGATTCTTTATTCTCAAAATACAGATAAAATGTAGGTTGTGTTAAATTCGCAGCCTTCACGATGTCGCTGATTTTCGTCTTATGGTATCCATATTTTGAAAATAATTCAGTGGCGATATCCAACAGCAGCTTCTTGCTTTTTTCGCCGCTGGAATTGACTCTTCTACCTCTAGGCAATATGCTTCCCTCCATTCCTTAGTCATCCTGTCAAAGTATTTTCATTATATAGTAAAAATTGTTTGAACTAAAGGAGATTATCATAATAATACAAATTTCTCTCAAAAAAGTAGGCTGAACTGTATAAAATAGATTTTTTTACAGTAAATAATTCGGAAAAAAGGAAAAAGAAGTTATTAGGTGAAAAGTTTTACACATACGGAATAATTTCTTGTTGCTCATTGCATAAATTTAATATTTTTGATTTATATATTAGTCGCCCGTCAATTTGATTTTTTTCATTTACTACTCTGGGCTCTTTTTTTATATCGGCATTGCCGGCCAATCCTCCATTATTCCAATAGTATTTTTTTGATATATTTTTATTTTTACAGAAAAATATTACAATATCTATTAATTTAATAGGGGTATTATTGAATCAAATTGACAGAGCCCATTTCCGATAAAAAAAATCACCCAATTAGGTCCAATTGGGTGATTTTTTCTTTCCGCTTATTTCTTTTTGGAGAGGGAGACGATTATCGTACTATATTACTTATTTCCAACTACTTTTGTTTTTATCCGTTTAAAATATTCTTCCGCCTCTTTTATTCCGAACAATAAGTACAGGCCGATCGTACTTGCGCCGAAGACGGCGGCGCCAGCGCCAAATGTGATCCACTTGTATCCGAAAACCAGATATTGATTCGCCAAATAAGTAATGACCCCGATCAGGATGATGGAAATGAAAAGCTTGGCCGAATCCAGCAATTTTTGGCCTTTGCCGACTTTCAACCCGTATTTGAAATGGGCGTAAACCATCAATAACAACGTGTTGCAGCCGGAGCTGATCAAAGTTCCCCAGGCAATGGAGGAAACTCCGGCGGAATCGGCAAGCAAGTACATAACGGCAATATTGATAATAAAAACATTGATAATGCTGAAAATGACCGGCGCGTAAGAATCCCCTTTCGCATAATAAAAGCGGGTGATGTAGGAATTGGCCGCAAGGAAAAACATCGACAAAACGAAGATTTTCAATACCGGCGCGGTCAATTTTGTGCCTTCTGCCGTAAAGTTTCCATACTCAAAGATCACCTGGATAATGTTTTCCGCATAAAAAAACGAAAAGAGGGAAACGGGCACCATCAGCATCAGCAAGTAGCGCAATCCCCTGCTGTATAAGCTTGTTATGGATTCGACATCATTTTCCGCTTCTTTCCTGCTCAAAATCGGATAAATGACCGTCGACACCGCCGTAATTAAAATGGTCTGCGGAAATTGGGTCAATCTCGATGCATAGTTTACGACGGAAATCGCGCTTTCCCCGAATCCCAAATACTGCGCGAAAATCCGCTGCAACACCGCATAGATTTGAACCGTTCCGCCGCCAATCATGATTGGCAGCACCATGATCCATAAATCCTTCGTGGCCGCATTCCGCTTAAAAGAAAGGCCGACGGGATGCGAACCCAGCTTGCGGTAGCCGTCGACAAGGAAATAGATCATGATGGCGGCGCTGGCCATCGCGCTGATTCCGTAAGCAATCGGTCCGAAGACAAACGAAAGGGCGACCGCAATCGCCAAAAACGCGATATTGTAGATTAAAATCGAAACGCTGGATAAATGAAACTTATTATGGATGTTTAATAAGCTGCTGTAGTAGGATGCGAGAATCAAGAAAATCGATGAAGGCATCATCCAATAAAACAAATGTTTCGTCAATTGAATCGCTGACGGGTTAACATTTTCATCGTTCTCAAATAACTTGTTCACAATCGGATCGGTGAATAAAAGCATGATTGCCGTCATCAGCATGGCGGTTGACAAAACAATGGTAAACGACTGTTTTACAAACTCCGCTTTATCGGTCGTTCTTCTGCTATAAATCGAAATGACCGCCGTCGCAAACGCGCCGCCGACGACCAAATATAAAAAGTTCGGCACCATATAGGCCATGAAGATGCTGTCTGCCGCATACGAAAATCCGTACTGGTAGCCGACGACCATTTCCCGCAAAAATCCGAAAATCCGGGCGGCGATATTGATGATCGCCACCGCTCCGACGACTTTTAAAAATTTATTCATCAGACCGCCCCCCGTCCGCCGCGGATTCATACAGCCTGATCACGCGTTTTGTAATTTCCTCCGCATCGTGAAGGTGCAGCACCTTTTCGCGGGCTTCCTGATTCATATATTGTTCTTTTGGGGTCGTCAGCGCTTTCATCATTTCTCCCGCCAGAGCGTTCGGATTTTTCGGTTCCACCAAATGGCCGGCTCCGTCCCGCAACAAATACGTCAACCCGCCCACATCGGATGCGATGACGGGCTTGCCGGCCGCGATGGCTTCCAGCGCAACCAGCCCGAATCCTTCCAAATGGGAAGGCAATACGAACACATCGCATGCCTGATACCATTTCACCAATTCGCTTTGCTCCATAGGTCCGCGCATGATCACATCTTCGTCCACCAACGGTTTCAGACTGTCGACGAAATTCACATCCCGCTGGGAACCGATAATGACAAGCTTCACGTCCTGATCGGACTGCTTTTTCACTTGCTGGAACGCAAGGAGCAGCTCTTCCACCCCTTTTTGCCGGATGACATTTCCGACAAACAAATAAATAAAGGCATGTTCATCAAGCTGCAGTTCCCGTCTTGCCCGCATCTTGTCCCCGGGTCTGAATCGCTTGCAATCGACCCCCATGCTGCAAACCAGAATCCGCTCCCGCGGAATGCGGTATTCCTTTTCAATTTGTTCGGCAAGCACCGGACCGACCGCAATGACATGGCTGCTCTCCTGCAAAATTTTCTCCGTCCAATTGCGGATGATGTTGTTTTTCTTCGCCATCCGCTCGATATCGCCCCCATGGGCCGTCACTACATATGGAATATGGAACATTTTCTTCATGAGCAATGAAAAAACGCCCGATGGGAATACGTAGTGCGCATGGGAAACGGAAATGGATTTCCGGTATTTCCATGCTTTTTTCAAGACTTCGTTGGCCCATTTGCCGTATTTCAAAATGGTATTTTTCTTGCCCGTCCTTGGATCGGCATTCGCTGCCACAATTACGTCGATATTTTTGCTGCGCAGTGCTTCCACTTGATTTTTGACAAAAATTCCGAATGATGGATGTTCCTTTGAAGGATACATGTTGCTAATCACGAATACTTTTTCCATTTTCCTCCACTGCCTTCATCAACAATTCTCTTCCTTTGTTTGTTGCTTCTTCACAAACCTTTTGAGCGATGCTTTTTGTATCATGAACAATGTCTTTCCAATTTTTCCGAAGGTGGCTGAAAGTGCGGGCCAATGCCATTTCATCCTCCTGGATATCCCCAATCGTAAGGCACCGGTCTTCAACGCCGATCAGTTTCATAAAATTGGCCACTTTCGGGTGATACGCGATGCCGACGATTGGCGTCGCCGAGCATGTGGCGACAATCAGCGAATGCAGCCGGGTTCCGATGATCGTGTCAAACCGGCTTTCAAATTCCAGTAATTTCTGAGGTTGCAAGTTTTCATCGATAATCTTCGTCCGCTTCCGGTGCCTCATTTTCTCTTGGATATCTTTTGTCACGCAGACATCTTGGGGATATTTCGTGGCAAAAAAGGTGATGTTGACATCTTCCTTTTCAATCAGCCGATCCAAATTCCTTGCCATCCCCGATACGTATTCTTCGTATTTATCGACGTCCCCGTAGGGCCAATAGTTCTTGTTGTACATCGGAACACAGGATACGGCGACTTCCTTTGGCGACTCATTATATTCTTCCCTCGGTTGACATAAAGCCAAAGCCGGATCGCCAATCACATGGATTTCCTTCTTGACCCCTATGTCGTTCAACAGCTTCTTGGATTCCGGATCCCTTACCGATACATTGGAAGCATGCCTGCACATGCGCCGGATCAAAAACCGTCCGATGACCGTATTGATGGGGCCGGCACCGCAACCATAAATAATAAACGGCACCTTTGAAAGCTTGGCCATCATGGCATAGCTGCCGTACAGATGGGCTTCGCGCCGGTAGAAGTCCATGAGGATGCCGCCGCCGCCGATGATGAGCAAATCCAGCCGGGCAACACGTTTTTTATTCTTTTGAAATGTATGATAGAAGGTTCTATAGATATTGTTGGATTTATAGTATAACGGATAGCTATGAACCCCATATCTCGCGCTCGTTTGTCCGGGATTGTTGCTGAATACTGAGATGTCCTCACGGGAAATATTGAACGTCCGCTCCAGCTGCAGGATGATGCTGAAGAGGATTGCCTCGTCCCCGTTATTATCATTCCCGTAATTCCCCACGATTCCGATCTTCATGTATCTACATCCTTTAATCTTTAATTATGACCAATCAATTATATCATATAAAAACTCTCCTCCATATAAAAGGCAAGGACCAAGTTTTTAACAATAAATGGGCCTTTTTTCAGCTCTTCCTCCCCCGGATCCTCCCAAAGAAAACCCTTGCGAGGAATCGAAAATGCTACAATTTTCGCCGCTTTTTTCACAATATTTCTATTTCATTCAAATCAAATCGCCTCTTAAGAATCTATTTCATTTAAATTCAATAACCCCTTAATAAATTAGTAAAATTTTGATAGTATTGAAGTTATGAAAGGAGGGAATCCATGAAAAGATTTTTAGGATTGGCTGCCTGTTTTTTCCTGGTGTTCTCGTTCTGCTTTACCCACAAGGCGGAAGCGGCAGACGATGTGACCGGCAACTATCATGAGCGGGGGCTGCGCTATCTGATCATGAAAGGGGCCCTGACTCCCGACTCCAAGGGAAACTACAACCCAAGCGCGAAAGTTACGCGCGGCCAATTTGCGGCTTTTCTATCAAAAGCGATCGGTTTGCCGAATGCATCCAAAAAAACCAATTTCAAAGATGTGCCGACAAATAACAAATATTATCAGGACATTCAAAACGCCGCCGCCGCGGGAATCATTACAGGGTATCCGGACGGCACATTCAAACCGAACGACCCGATTTTGCGCCAACATATGGCCGTCATGATTTACCGCACATTGAACCATTTAAAAGTTCCGACAAACACAACTGCCCCATTGAATTTCAAGGATAAGAACCAAATTTACAAAGACTACCAAACAGCGGTGGCAGTCGGTGTGCAAAAAGGAATCATCAAAGGTTCGACAATGCCGGATGGCGTCTATTTCTATCCGCTGAACCACACGACTGTGGCCCAGGCGGCAACATTCGTCATCAGGCTGATGGAATCCATCGGAGACCAGGAAGCCATCAATTTCGGAATTTATGAGCTCAAGCAGATCCTCCAAAACGGAACACTTGGTGCAACCAAAAAAACCTCTTATACATATGAAGATGTATTGAAAAGTGTTTCGTCAAACAAAGACGTGATTGTCAAAGACGGCGACATCATCTATATGGCGCCCGGCACCGGTTTTGCGGTAACCAAAGCCTACGCGGTGCTGGAATCCACGATGGTTAACGACAACATCAGCGTAGCCGCGGGTTCGGAAATGCAATTTATTAAAGCGGAAGGAAAACGCATCAAAGTAAACTTCGGCGGCCATGAAGGATATGTGGACCAAAACAGCGTGCGGTTGGTTCCTTTTGATTTGGCAAAGGGCCGAAATTATTATGAAAGAACAGGCGAAGGAGAAATCAAGCACGTCTTGGTGGACCAGCTGACGGGAAATGCGAAAGGAAGCTATATTTTCGGAAAAGCGCCGAGCCAAATGAAAGCCGGCAAGAAATATTACAGCTGGGACGGCATCAACTTCTTCTCCGGTTCCGAAAAGTTTACTTACTATAACTACTATCAATTCCTCCCTGTTCATACAAAAACGCAATATACGGCCCAGCAGCTTGAAAATTACATCCAGTATATCCTAAAAGAACGGGAAAAACAGGGCGGCCGCTACAAAGACGCGACAAAGAAAAGCAAACTGATTGGCCTCGGAAGCAAACTGAAGGCCATCGAAGCGGAATACGGTGTCAATGCGATGATGATTCTGGCGCTCGCGATGCATGAAAGCGATTTCGGCATGAGCGATTATGCGCAAAACTATAACAACCTCTTCGGCTTATATGTCTATGACACCAATCCGTTGAAAATGAAATTTGCGTCACCTGAAGCCAGCATCCGTGAATTGATGGATCAATTCTGGTGGAAAAAATATATCCCGGCCAACGCATCATTCGGTTACGGTACCGTGTATGGGACAAAAACCATCGGCTTCAATGTGAAATACGCATCCGACCCTTATTGGGGCTCAAAGGCTGCCGGCCATTATTACCGCGCGGACAAATCCATGGGATTCAAAGATGCAAACAAAGCATATAAAGTCGGCCTCACGACGACATCCGGCTTGAATGTCCGCACAGGGCCCGGCACAAGCTATACGGCCATTTACAAATATAACCGCTCCAATATACCGGTATTGATTACAAATGAAAATGTGAATGGCTGGTACGAAATCGTTCCCGACAGCAAAGATTACAAAAAAGCTTACGTGTCAAAAGATTACGTGAAAATTTTGAATACAACCAAATAAAAGAAAAAACAGTTGCCAGAAAAGAATTTCTTCTGGCAGCTGTTTTTTTGTCGAATTATTGGTATAATGCACGGTGGGTGGTTGGACGGAAAGTTCAGGCATTACAACGGATTGTGCTGACGGAATCTTGAACCGGATTTGCAAACAATTGGATTGTATGGAATGAAGAAGAGCTGAAAAAATAAAGATAATGTCCGAAAAGAATAATGAATCTTCTTATACAGCAACTTAACATTATCGTAATGGAAAATTAAAAAGCACATGTTATAATAGGTGTCTGATAGAAAATTGATAGAATGAAATACTATGTCGAAAGGAATTTATTTATGCAGCGAACAAAGGATACGGTATTTTCAAAAGAATATCTTCCATTGTTAATACTCGTATTATTCACTTTTCTGTCCCTTGCTTTGCCTTCCAAAATCGCGTTGGTCCTAACGGCTGCCGTATTCGCGGTCTATGCCTTTCTCAAACCTTTTGATAGCATTGTATATTTGGCCGTATACGTGGCAATCAGGCCTTTCCTGACAGAAATCAATCCCGGCCTCAAGTTGATCGGCGATATCATCACGGTTGTGCTCCTCGTCAAACTGATCATCGCCAGCAAGTTTGATCTCAAAGGATTATTGAAATTCAAGTTTTTCGAATGGGCCTTTTTCGTCTTTTTGCTGCTCGGATCCATCGTGGGATACATAAATGGTGTAAGTCTTGGGGCAATCATTTTCCAAATCCGCACTTTCATCATTATGTATTTGATCTATTATTTCTTATCCCGTACAAAACTTCCGGAAAACTGGCCCGTCAAACTTGCATGGACGGGGGTCGGGCTTGGCTGGCTGCTGTCCTTGCACGGATTAGTGGAAAAATTATCAATCCGTCAATTATTGCTTCCAACCACATGGAAATACATGCCGCTTTCCGAGGAAAATTTCGCGCGGATCTACAGTCTGCCCGGCAATCCCAACTCTTTGGCATTAATATTAATGTTCTGCATTATAGGTATATTCTATTTAAAGCATGTTTATGATACAGCCAATACGAAACAATATAAAATTTTCCTCAATATCAGTTACGTGTTATTCTTCGGAATATTCTTCCTGACATATTCCCGCGGAACATTGATTTCTGCCACAATTCTCGCGATCGTGTACATCATCATGACGAAAAACTATCGGCTTATCAAGCAATTGGTGCTTGGCGCAATTGCCGGACTAATATTGGTATTCTATCCGGTCAACAGCGGGGTTATGTTGGTGAAAAACTTGGGCGTGGAAGCTCCGGATGCCAGTGTCGTAGACTTATCCGAACGTTTCGGCCAATTGTTCCAGGAAAAAAACGTCAACCGAATGCAATCCACAGGACGGATTTTCTATATCAAAAAAGGTTTTGAAATTTTCTCCGATTATCCGATCACCGGTTCAGGTTTTGGAACATTCGGCGGAGCCGCCACTATATCTTACGGTTCTCCGATTTATGAAAAATACGGCATCGATTTATCCATTTATTATAAAAACAAAATCTATTCGGATAACCAATACATCCAGATCATCGCAGAAACCGGAATATTGGGGGTCATCGCATTCTCCCTCTATCTTCTCGGAATGCTCGCCTTATTCTGGAAGCGGAGAGATACGAAATTCGGCGCATTCATGGCGGCCCTTTGGCTGTCTACTTGCGCATCGGGAGCCTACTATAACATTTGGGAATTGAAAATCTATACATTGATCTTCTTCATCATCTTGGCACTGTTCGCCTTGGAAAACAAATTCTATAAGCAATATGAACTGCGGTAAAAAACCCTGCATCGGATTGTCCGATGCAGGGTTTTCATTATTTGCTGTAGTAATTCACGATTCCTTGGTAAATCGCGTTCCCAAAAATCTGCTGATAATTGCTGTCGATCAATTTGGAAAGGTCCTCGCCATTGGAGATGAACCCCAACTCCACCAATACGGACGGGAACACGGAATGGCGGATGACATAAAAGTCCGCCCGTTTCACACCGCGATTCACCATTTTGGCCTGTTTCACAATCTCGTTGTTGATGCTCGTTGCCAGCGCATAATCTTCCAATTCATTGTCATTCGCGGTAATACTGTAATAGGTTTCCGTTCCTTTGGCGCTGGAACTTGTCGAAGAATTCGCATGAATGCTCACGAAAACCTCCGCATAATGCTCGTGGGCGAAATCCACCCTGTCCTGCAATGAGGGATATGTATCTCCCGTGCGGGTCATATACACAGTCGCCCCATCTTTCTCCAGTTTTTGTTTGACCACATTCGCGACCGCAAGAGCAATTTGTTTTTCCTGGTAGCTTCCTTTCGTTGCGCCCGGATCGGTTCCTCCATGGCCGGGATCAAGAACGATAATCCGGTTCTTTACTTTAGATCCGCTTTGGTTCAGCAGTTTCAAATATGATTTATGGGTATAGCCGACGGATCCTTTGTAGTTGATTTTCGCCCACCAGCCATTTATGGAAATGACATATACCTGATCTCCCCGGTTCAATTTGCCGATTGTAGGCGCCGAGCCGCTCGCGGCGCTCCGGACATGCAGATTGTTCACTGTGGCCCGTCCGATTGTATCCGTCTTTTCGGGAACGCATGCATTCTGATTGACCGGTTTTACATCCAAACGGAACTGGCTGTTCATGGTCCGCGCCACTAACAGGGCGAATTGGGTTCTTGTCAAATGGCTGTCCGGATTGAACTTTCCGTTGCTGCCTTGGGCAATCCCGTTGTAATAGAGGGCATTAATGTATTTAAAATATGGATGATCCGCCGGTATATCGCAAAACGGCGAAGGGTGGGACGCATATTGCTCAATATCCAATTTGAACGCTTTGGCAATGACTTTGCTCATTTCCCCGCGGGTAAGATTGGTGTACGGTTTAAAGCGGTTATCCGTTATATTGTCAAAAAGGCCGAGGCTTGCCGCCCTTTCCACATAACCGGACAACTCCGGATCCTTTGCGGGATCGACATCCACAAACGAAGAACGGGACACTTTCAGGGGCTCATACCCCGCTCCGATGACGACCATTTTGGCAGCCTGTCCGCGCGTCACGGGATCAGCCAATCTGAAAATGCGCCGTCCATTTTCCGTATACCCTTTGATCACTCCCATGCTTTCTAAATAATTGATGTATTCATAAGCTTCATGGGTGGGCGGCACATCATCGAATACTTGGCCTGCAAGCGCTTTCGACGGAAACCCGCAAAAGGACGCCAAAAGCAAAAGCCCCAGTATAATGATCCATTTTTTCAAAAACATTTTCTTTTTATATCTCCCTTCCAATCGATTTCATATTCGGCCATTTCCATAAATAACATTTTTTTTGCGGCAATTGAAGGCTTTTTCCGATTTGTAACCCTCCCATCATCGAAACTTAATCTTGTTGTAAAGCAAATGCCAAATGTTAGGAAAACTCATTCCCGATTCATTTTTTTATCGGATGATGTTTACGATTGTGATGCGGAAAAATTTTCTTCAAAAATAAAACATTGCCTGAGGGGCATCCAACCGAAGATTCCCCCAGGCAATGCAAAAGTGGAATCGAATGATGAGGCGCATGGTTTCCGCGCAGATTCCGAGATTGGTTGAGTGAAGTGATTTAGATTGGTTTTTGTGGTTTTTGCTCATGCCATTCATAAAGCAAAGGATGGAAAAGTAATGGCAGCAGCTCCTTATATGATGCCGACCGGATGAGAAATTCCGCCAATGTTTCGTTTGGAAGGAAGGTGGCAGTGTTATCCCTGCGCTACTTGCTCATCGCGCGGCTTAAGAACGTTTCCAGCTGCTTGATCGTGACATAATCGTTCGGCCCGTATTGTCCGTTTCCCTTTCCGACGGTGATGCCGTTCTGCGCCAATATGGAGATGTAGCCGGCCGCCCAATGGTCCGGATCGACATCGCTGAATCGGACCGGCTGGCTGCCCGTCGGTTTCAGATCGAAGGCCGCCACAAGCACTTTCGCCATCTGGGCGCGGGTAATCGGCGAATTCGGATTGAATTTTCCAGATTCATTTCCTTCGAAGACTTTTAATTTGTTCAAAGCCGTGACGGCCCCCGCCACTTTGTCTGTCGGCTTCACATTTGAGCCGATGGGACACGGCGAATATCTGGATAGACGGGGATCGCATCGTTTATGTCGGGGACGATTTGCCGGCAAATGTTCGGGAAACGGAAATCATCGACTGCGAAGGGAAATACCTCGTACCGGGCTATATTGAGCCCCACGCCCATCCATACCAAGAATACAATCCTCTGGCCTTTGCCAAATACGCCGCGCAGTTCGGAACGACAACCCTCATCAACGACAACCCTCATCAACGACAACCTGGTTCTATTTGTGCTTTTGAATCCCGAAAAAGCGTTTGACTTGTTGGAGGAATTGGACAAAACGCCTTACAACATGTACTGGTGGTGCCGTTTCGACCCGCAGACGGAACTGTCCAACCACGGGGAAATCTTCCATACAACAGATATCCTCCAATGGCTCCGGCACGAATCGGTGGTGCAGGGCGGCGAGCTTACGGCCTGGCCGAAACTGCTCGAAGGGGACGACCACCTCCTGTCCTGGATCTAGGAGGCGAAACGGCTCAATAAAAGAATCGAAGGGCATTTCCCCGGGGCGTCCGAGCGAACGCTCGCTAAATTAAAATTGCTCGGCGCCGATTGCGACCATGAAGCGATGACCGGCCGGGAAGCCCTTGCCCGGCTGAAGCAGGGCTATAATGTTTCATTGAGAGATTCATCCATCCGTCCCGACCTGGACATTTTGATCAAAGAGTTGCTGGAGCTCGGCGTCCAAAAGTTTGACCGCTTTTTTGTCACAACGGACGGCTCCCATCCTTACTTCTATGAAAACGGCATGACCGATGCCCTGATCAAAAAGCTGATCAACCACGGCGTCCCTGTCATCGACGCCTATCAAATGGCCAGCTATAATATCGCGAACTATTACAATTTGGAGCACCTGCACGGCTCCATCGCGACGGGCCGGATCGCCAATATCAATATTCTGGGCGACCCGAAAAACCCAGCTCCGGAAAGCGTCCTGGCAAAAGGAAAATGGGTGAAGCGGAATGGCGGAGCGCTGCATGATGCATCCCGCATTGATTGGGCGGCGTACCGCTTTTCCCCTCTCTCTTTGAAATGGTCTTTGACCGGAGAGGATTTCCATTTTGCCAATCCGTTGGGCATCCATTTGATCAACAACGTCATAACAAAACCTTATGAAACGGATCTGGATCTCGATTGCGACGGGTTGCCGCCCGATCACGACGAATGCTTCCTGATGATGGTGGCAAAGGACGGATCATGGCGAATCAATACGGTCGTCAAAGGATTCGCGGAGAATCTCGGCGGATTGGCAAGCTCCTATTCCGGTCCGGAAGATCTTCTGCTCATCGGGAAAAACAAACAAGACATGCGGCTTGCCTTTGAGCGGATGAAAGAAATCGGCGGCGGCATCGTTCTGGCGGAAGACGGGCAAATTATCCACGAAATCCCTCTGCCGTTAATCGGAAGAATGTCCGATTTGGAAATGGAGGCATTGATTCCCCTTGAGAAAAAGATGATCCGGCTGCTGAAAGAGCGCGGCTTCCGCCATGAAGACCCGGCCTTCACGCTGTCGTTCTTCTCCGCGACCCATCTGCCGTTTATCCGCCTCACGCCGCACGGATTGTATGATGTGAAAAACAGAAAGGTGCTCGTGCCTCCCGAAAAAAGGCAAATTACGCTGATTTAATTGTTGCTCATAAATATCACATATATGTTATATTTTAAGTCTGAAGCGGGAAATTGAATTCTACCGGAAAGAAAACGGGGAAGTTCCTGTTGAAGAGTTTCCAGATCCGTTATCACCAAAAGAAGAAGCAAAAGTAATGCGAACCATTCAATTATTGCTTAATTTCTGATGAGTCGTCCAATCACGGACCTTCCAAAAATGAATTGGCCGCAACCTCCATTTAAATCCATTCGCGCCAATGAAAGATTGATTTTCTGTAACTTGAAAAGGATAGACCGGCAAGGCATGTCCCTTCCGATCTATCCTTTTTCGTATGGCGAAGCGCCAATCCTTTTTATTTTTGATAGTACTCGACAATCCCTTTATAAATGGAATCGCCGAAAATGTTGATGTATTGGCTGCTTGTCAATTTCGAGCGGTCTTCAGGATTTGTAATAAAGCCTAATTCCACCAACACGGAAGGCAGGATCATGCTTCGAATCACATAAAAATCCGCCTGTTTGATTCCGCGGTCTTTCATGTTCGCATTTTTCACTATTTGACTGTTGATGCATTTGGCCAACAGCTGATCTTCCTCAACATTCACATTGCCTTCGATACTATAGTACGTTTCCGTACCAGAGGCGCTCGTAGTCGTTGCCGAGTTGACGTGAATGCTGACAAAGATTTCCGCATAATTGTTCAGCGCGATTTGCACCCGGTCTTCCAATGTCGGATACGTATCGCCCGTTCTCGTCATGATGACTTTCGCGCCGTCCGCCTGCAATTTATTTTTCACCACGTTCGCGACTTTCAGCGTGATTTCTTTTTCCACCGCCCCGTTGCTGGAAGCGCCGGGGTCTTTTCCGCCGTGGCCCGCGTCAATGACGATGATGCGGTCTTTTACAGGGCTTCCGGCCTGGTTTAATAATTTCAAATAAGATTTATGCACATAGCCTTTCTTGCCGTTTGATGTCGTCACATTCGCCCAGAAACCGCTGATCGAATGAACGGTTACAATATCCCCTTTATTGAGGGTTCCGAGGGATTTGGAAGAAGCGCTTGCCTGTTCCCGGAGATTTAACCCGTTCGTTGTCACGCGGCCGATCGTTTTGGCGGTTGCAGGCGGTGTGGACGTCGTCTGCTCTTTTGTCGCCGAAATTTGGACATATCCCGGAACCCCGCCTTTTTCCGTCAAATACCAATTGCCGACGGTTTTATATACCGGTATCTGATCGTTGGCATTATAGGTGCCGATTACTTTTGAGCTTGTATTGGCCGTTTTGTAGACATTGACCGCTTTGGTCGCAATCACTTTCTTTTGTACGCTTCCGAGCGGTTGTCCGGTATCGTCGACAATTTGCGAATAGCTGCTGGAAATATAGGCGAATTGTCCTTTATACATCACTTTATACCAGCCGGTATGAATTTCGAATAAAGGCAGGATGGTTCCCTTATTGATTTGGCCGATGCGGTTGGCATTGGAAGAGGTATCTTTGGAAGTGCGCACATTCAGGCCATCGACAGTGGATTTGACCCACCCAATGGCATCTTTTTCATTTGGCGCTTGCACCCCTTGCACCGGCAAAGGCAAGCGGAAACGGCTCTCTTTGGCGCGGGCGATAAACAGTGCAAATTGTCCGCGGGTTACAGATGTTCCCGGCTTAAACACCCGGCTGTTGCCCGAAGGACTGCCTTGCGTGATGCCATTGTAGTAAATGGCGGCAATGTACTTATAGTAAGGATGGCTTTTGGTGATGTCCGTGAAAGGCACGGATAGGTTCGCGTACTTGTTGACATCCAATTGGAAGGCATTCGACAAGATTTTTGCCATCTCTTGGCGGGTTAAATTGACATTCGGAGCAAATTCTCCTTTACTATTATAAGCCTCAAAATACCCTGCGCTCACCGCTCTTTCCACATATCCGGAAAGTTCAGTGCCCACTTTTACATCCTTGAAGGAAGACTTGGACACTTTCAGAGGGCTCAATCCCTTTGAGACCACGACAATTTTGGCCGCTTGCCCCCTTGTGACGGGATTATTCGGCTTATAATATCTTCCGCCCTTCTCTTCATAACCTTTTATGGCTCCCAACCCTACCAAGTACTGGATTTCTTCATAAGCTTCGTGGGTTGCCGGGACGTCCACAAAGGTCGCTTTCGCGCTGGCACTATGTACATTCAGTACATAAGAAAAACAAAAAACAACCGCAAATAAAATGAAAAACGGCTTCTTCTTAAACAGTGGGTTCCCCTCCTTTCTTGGAAATAAAAAGCACAATTTCATTCTATCAAAAGAAATATTTGCAAACATCCGTCTTTTCTACCTGTTTCTCCTACTTTTTCCTTAGAAACGGTTGCGACTTATAGTAATAATCTCGGATAAAAAAGGGAGAGGCTTTTGTCGCCTCTCCCTTTTCCCGTTCAACTTATTTGACATTTGTACGAATCCGTTCGATGAAAGTATCCAAATGAGTAAAAGTTGTATAATCATTTACGCCGAATGTTCCGTCTGGTCGGCCAATGGTGATTCCGTTCGATGCCAAAATTTGAATATATTCATATGCCCAGTGTGATTTTGGAACATCTTTGAAAGTCTTAGCCGATCCTTTCATTTTCAAATCAAAGGATAGCACTAACACTTTCGCCATTTGGGCACGCGTGATTGGCGAATTTGGATTGAATTTTCCGCTGCCGTCGCCTGTAAAGATTTGCAATTTATTTAATGCTGTTACGGCGCCGGCATATTTTGAATCAGATTTCACATCCGTAAATGGAGAATTTTTATCGGATGTATCCAAGTTCAATTCGCTTGCCAATCGAAGGGCCACTTCGCCGCGGGAAGCGTAGATGCTGAGGTCAACCGTTGAAGACTTAACTTCTTCCTGCGCTTTTTTGGCCGTTTCTTGCACCTGCTTCGCCTGTTCGTTTGTAAAGTTTGCTACGCGTCTTGCCCCTACGTAGCGGGAACCCCAGTAGTATGGATCATTGATGTTGTCGATCCGAACGCCTGAAGATGTCGTAGAAGAAATGAACTGGTTGTTCCCCAGATAGATGCCGACATGGGAAACACCTTTGCCGGATGTATTGAAGAACACGAGATCCCCAACTTTTAAATTGCTTTTGGAAACCGCCGTCCCTTGTGTATATTGTTCGGCGGAAGTGCGTTTCAACGAAATGCCCAATTTGGAAAAAACAAATTGCGTAAATCCGGAACAATCGAAACCGCTTGTCGTCGTTCCGCCGTATTTATACGGAACTCCGATATATTTTTTCGCCGTCGCAACCAAGTCGTTCACTGTTGCGGCTTCTGCAGTGGCAGGCTGGCTGACACTTACTCCGGATACAAGCATGAATGAAATAAAAATCGGCGCTAACCATCTCTTTTTCACGAACACAGGCCCCTTTCGAATTTCTGTCTTTAATGAATCCGTTCCTCTATTAAACACTCACTGCTAATAGACTACCATAGATTAAACTCCCGAAACTTTTCATTTGTGTAACGTTTTCATGAAAATACAAAAAGTGCCGAATCCCTTAATTTTCAAGGAAATTCGGCACTTTTCACAAAAAACGGATGCAATATTTTTGTAGAATCTTGTAATATTACTGTAATATTGTAATATTATCGGTTGAAATATTACAGGCTATTTACTGGATAACAACAGGACCCAGTAATAGTTTCCTTTGGCATCGGCTTTGATGCCGACCCCGATATGCGTGTAGACCGGCTTCAGCATATTGTCCTTGTGGGATGGAGAGGCCATCCATGCATCCACGGCATCTTTCGGGCGCGTAAAATAGCGGCCCAGGTTTTCGCCGAGTCTCGTGAATCCGTAATCAAAAACGTTTGCCATATCCCATGGATAACCGTAGTACGGGGAATAGTGATCGAAATATTTCCGCTGGATCATGTCCTGCGCTTTAATGATCGCCAGCTGGGTGAGGGCCGGATCCTCTTTTACCTGAGGAATCCCCGCTTTTTTCCGCTGCTCATTCACCAGCCGGATCGTTTCATTCGTCCAATTCACGGCCGTATTGACGGTGGAAATATAATGTTTCGATAAATAGTCATAAATTAATTGGTGAGATTTGACTTTCCCCTTAAATTCGATGCCCCTCCAGACGAGAGCGGCCAATTGGGCTCTCGTGACAGACTGGTTCGGGGAAAATTTGGTCGGGCTTGTTCCCTTGATGATGCCGACATCCGCAAGGGACTCCACATAATCTTTTGCCCAAAAATCTTTTGGATAGTCCTTAAAAACGGTTTTATTGACCGAATCGACTTTGACTCCGTAAGCAAGGGCGATCATTTTGGCGACCTGCGCCCTTGAGAGCGGCTCTTCCGGACGGAAATATTCATTGTTTTGAACAACGCCCAATTCGGCCAGCTTCCGGATTTCTTTATAGTATTTATGGCTTGTCGGAACATCTTTCGCCTTTAATTTGAAATTGGATTCCAGAGAGATTCCCAATGACTTCGCTATGACTCCGGCGGTTTCACCCCGGGTAATCGGCTGATTCGGCCGAAATGTGCCGTCGGGAAAACCGCTGAGATATCCTTTATTCGTTAATGACACGATAAATTCCGCTGCCCAAAAGTTGCTGTCGATATCCTTATACGGCAGTTTGGAACCGCCTGCCGCGGCTGCCTCCCCGTTCAGAAAAATGCCGGATAGCAAAAAAATGTATGCGGCAATAATGATGATTTTTCGTTTCATAGGCTCTCTCTCCAATTCACTTAAAAAATATCCAATGCTAATATATTATTCATTCTTTATTTTTATTGCAATAACCTTTATTTTTATGAGATAAAATTATTGTCAAATTGCAATCTGTGATAATTTTGTAATATTTCACGATGGACTCTTAGGAAAATCCGTGCATCGGAGGGCAGATTCCATTGAAATGGATCAGGGGAGGCTGCGGAACCGTTGGCGTAAAAAAAAAGCATTATCCGGGATTGGCGGCAATCCCCGGATAATGCTGGATATTCCAGCCCCGTTCCGGATTGATTATTCCACTTTCACGATATGGAAGCCCGGCCCGCCGGTAGCGTCGAGGGAGCGTGCCCAAGATGTTTCCTCATCCGCCCGAAGTTGCCTCGCTTGTGCCCAAGAGGAATCTCCATCCGCCCGAGTCCACTTCGCATGTGCCCAAGAGGAATCTCCATCCGCCCTAGTCTACTTCGCATGTGCCCAAGAGGAATCTCCATCCGCCCAAGGGCACTTCACGTGTGCCCGAGTTGTTTTCTTATCTGCCCAAGCATGCCCCTCATATGCCCAAGTTGCATCTTCATCCGCCCGAGTCCACTTCGCATGTGCCCAAGAGGAATCTCCATCCGCCCAAGGGCACTTCACGTGTGCCCGAGTTGTTTTCTTATCTGCCCAAGCATGCCCCTCATATGCCCAAGTTGCATCTTCATCCGCCCGAGTTTACTTTGCTTGTGCCCAAGAGGAATCTCCATCCGCCCAAGGGCACTTCACATGTGCCCGTGTTGTTTTCTTATCTGCCCAATCATGCCTCACATCCGCCCAAGGGCACTCCACCTCTGCCCATGATGAACCCCATCCGTTCAAATGCATCCTTTATCTGCCCAGGTTATACCGCCATCCGCCCAAGGTTCCCTATTTTCTCAAGTAATCCGTCCAAGTTGAATCCCCCATCCGCGCCGGCACACGCAGCAATTCATCAACAAAAAAAAGAGCGAATGTTTTCCATTCGCTCTTTGCAGGCTCAAACCCGTCAAATTTTTGCAAGAAGCAAAAATAAAATAGAGCATTCGATTGATTGCCAATTGAAAAAAATATTGTAAAATCGTTAAAGTGGTTTGACAATCAAAATCCTGGCAAGCAAAAAATTCAAAACGGAAAAGGCTATGACATTCCGTCATAGCCTGGGCTTGTTTACTTGATTTGGATGCGTCTGGATGAGCTGTCATCATCCGGTTTGAGTTTTGGAAGAGTGATTTTCAATACGCCGTTATCCAATTCCGCTTCGATTTTGTCTTGATCGACATTGTCGATATAGAAAGAGCGGTAGAATTCGCCGAAATGGCGTTCTTTGCGGATGATGCGGTCATTTTCATCGCGTTCTTCCGTTCTGTCATCGCGTTTTGCGCGGATTGTCAAGTAATTGTTATCTATGTCAATTTCGATGTCATCTTTGTTGAATCCTGGCAAGTCGGCTTGTACAATGTATGCATCTTTTGTTTCTGTAATATCTGTGCGGAGTGATTTGAAATCGCTACCCAATGCTGGCAAGAAATCATCATCGAATACATCTTCGAATGCTTTTCTGAATTTTTCAAAAATGTCGTCATTTTTTCTTCTGAATGGTCTTAGTTCAAACATTTCAAATTCCTCCTTTTCTATTTTGATAGCTTGTACTTTTTACATCTTTATTATACACCATTTTTTGTATTTTATTTTGAAGGTTTGTAAATTGATGTAAAATTATCATGTTTTTATCATATTTTGGACAATCTTTTATTATCTTTTCATCAAATTTTCTCCACATTTTTGTAATAATCCCCTTTTTTCCGACAACCGCTGACACGAAATTTATACCCCCAAAAACTGGGCATTAAACCATTTTAGTCGAATTTCCCTATCCGTTGACTTCCGGTGCCTCCACAATAGCGGCCGGATGGCTTGTTTTCATAAAAAAATATTCTATAAGAACGATTTTCTTTGGCCCCTTCAGTCATTTCTTTAAAAAACGTTCATATAATGACAATGATTTTTCCCGGGAAAAAATCGCCTTATCAATGGAAAGGAGGAGCCGGATGTATCAATACTTTGAAGACTATGCGGTTGTCGGCCTGATAGGAGGATTTTTTGTATTAATCGCTCTTATACTCATTCACTATATTCTGACTGCCATCATTTACTATTATACAGCCAAAACAAATGGTCCAACCGATCTGGCATTTTTGGCTTGGATTCCAATCATCAATTATTATCTGCTCTTTGCCTTCGGATCCAAGAAAACGGAACCGGCGGAAGTAAAAAAGGATGCGCTGATCTGGGCTGTCATCTACGCCATCCTGGTCGTTGTTTCGCTCATTCCGATCATCGGATGGCTGGCCTACATCGCCGTTCTGATCATTTCCATTTACTATTCGTACCGGCTATTCTACCGCTGGACAGGGGAAACAGGAAAATCCGTATTATTTGTCATTCTCACCATCATCACGGCAAGCATCTTCTTCTATATTTACGGCCTCATCAAAATGAAAAAAGAATTCGCGGCTGCATAACCCTTGGGCCATAACGGCGAGTTGCCCCCCTCAAAACGGAAAAGGTGACGCGGCAACATCATCATCCATCACGGAATGGAAAAAGTTTGCAGCTGCATTCATCAAAATTGAATAACGGTGCGCAAATGGGCTGGGAAAGATCCGCGCGATGCTTCCCAGCCTCTTTTTGCGGTGGTGAAGAATAAAGATACATTGACAATTCCGTCAATTTTCCCCTCTCATCGAAATGGTACAATAAAAGTAAGAAAAGCAAGGGAGGGTGTCCAAATGGAAGAAAAAATGAAAGAAACAACATCTGGACAAGCAGTGGATGACATTGCAGAAGAGCTTTCAGACGTGCAAATGACCGAGGCTGCCGGGGCCGGACCGGTGGGAGATGAACCCGGGGATGAGGCAGCAGGAAATGACGGTGCCCTATTTGACGGACAGGAGGTTGATGAGCAAACGGCAAAGGCTTCCGGCGAAAAACGGAATCGGGAACAAGTGCTCATCAAACATAAGGAAGCGCAAACCGTTCAGGAATTTGCGGAAACCCTTGAAAAAATCGCCCAAAAACTGAAGCAGGAAGGAAAATTCACCTTCGTCCAGGGCGCGGAACAAGTGGAAGTGGCGCCAAGCGATCAAGTGAAAGTGGATGTGAAATATAAGGTGAAAGGCGACAAACACGAATTTGAAATCGAATTCGAATGGTCTCCCGCCCTCAAAAAATCGGGCAAAATGTCAATTGAATAAATTTTCGTACAAAACGCTTTGAAAGCGGTTTCAAATCTGTTATAATATAGTTAAATCATTCACATGCGATTGTAAGATGAATCATTCGATTCTCCTCTCTGACATTGGAATCAAAGCAAGTCGGTTGGGATGCGGCGGCTGCCATGCCCCGCAAGACTTGCGGGTACCGTAACGGACTGAGCAGTATTTTAAGCAAGTGCAATAAGCAATCTGTTTTTCTCTTGAACAATCGCAGGTGAAAGGCTAATTGTTCATCCAGGAACAATGGCCGGTGAAAATTGGATTCGTGCATGCAATTGTCCCCTTATGCCAATTGTCGCATTTGAATGAATCCATATTTTCTCGTCCCCTAACCTTATAATGATTCTTTCAGCTCATTGGGAATTCCGTTCGCGGGATTCCCGCTTTTTTTGTGGGAAAACAGGTATGGGGATTGGGCTGCGGAAAGGGGGCACGTCGGCAAAATGCTTTTTCATTGCGGTGACAGAGTCCAAATCTTTTGGCGCCTGATCCCCTGCAACAGAATCGCCCTTTATCCGGCCAGCCTTTCAGCGGCGAGGGGCAAGGTGAAAATGTTTGGCGTTATGACAACGCAAACACTCCCGTGGCTAGCTTTTCAGCAGCGCTTTCCCCATTTGGAGCATGTCCTGGTCAATGACGGCGATGTATACGTCCATTTCATTCTCTTTCAAAAATTCCTGGATGGCCGTGATGGCGACTTCCAGCGCTTCCCTTCTGGGGTATCCGAAAATGCCCGAGGAAATGACCGGAAACGCAATCGAGCGGCAGCCGTGTTCTTTGGCCAGTTTCAGCGATTCCTGGTAACAGGAGGCCAGCAATTCCGCTTCCTGTTGATGCCCGCCTTGCCAAACCGGACCGACCGTATGGATGATAAACTTGGCCGGCAAGCGGAAACCATCCGTGATGACCGCTTCCCCGACAGGGCAATGGCCGATCTTGTCGCACGCCTCTTGCAGCTCCTTCGCACCGGCCGCACGGAAAATCGCCCCGCACACCCCTCCGCCCATCTGCAAGCGTGAATTGGCCGCGTTGACAATCGCGTCCACCGCCATGGTTGTAATATCTTTCTGCACGATTTGTAATGTCACAGAAATTCCTCCTTATGGTAAATGGATGGATTGTGGCTATAGCGCCTGCATTTTGTGAGATGCGAATCATTCGCGCGAATTTGAAAACATTCTTTAGAAAGAAAGATTCTATCCGGGTCAACGGGATTCCTTCTGGAGAGTTCATCTCATTTATGCCCAAGATGCTTCTCCATCCGCCCATGTTCACTTCGTATATGCCCAAGATGAATCTCCATCTGCCCAAGCTATGTATCTATACGCCCAAGATGAATCTCCATCTGCCCATGTTCACTTCGTATATGCCCAAGATGAATCCTCATCCGCCCAAGTTCATCTCATTTATGCCCAAGATGCATCTCCATCCGCCCATGTTCACTTCGTATATGCCCAAGATGAAACCTCATCCGCCCAAGTTCATCTCATTTATGCCCAAGATGCAGCTCCATCCGCCCAAGTCCATCTCATTTATGCCCAAGATGAAACTCCATCTGCCCATGTTCACTTCGTATATGCCCAAGATGAATCTCCATCTGCCCAAGCTATGTATCTATACGCCCAAGATGCTTCTCCATCTGCCCATGTTCACTTCGTATATGCCCAAGATGAATCCTCATCCGCCCAAGTTCATCTCATTTATGCCCAAGATACATCTCCATCCGCCCAAGTTCATCTCATTTATGCCCAAGATAAAACCTCATCCGCCCAAGTTCACTTCGTATATGCCCAAGATGAATCCTCATCCGCCCATGTTCATCTCATTTATGCCCAAGATGCATCTCCATCCGCCCATGTTCATCTCATTTATGCCCAAGATGAAACTCCATCTGCCCATGTTCACTTCGTATATGCCCAAGATGAATCCTCATCCGCCCAAGTTCATCTCATTTATGCCCAAGATGCATCTCCATCCGCCCATGTTCACCGCTCATCCGCACATGCTAACCCCTCGAGGTCACAAAAGAAATTTCCATTTGCACATGTTATCCGCTTATAAGCCAGTTAAATCTTCATCTGCGCCGTTTCTCCTGGTCAGCGCGCCCAATTCCGCCCCAGCCCTGCGAAAGAACGTCAATCCGTCTGCAACAAAAACGCCAGGCACATCAAAAGTGCCTGGCACCTGCCGCCTTACGACAAAATCCGTTTTTCGCCTTCCAATGCCCGGATGCCGGAAATGTTTTGGGTGAATTCAAGGGTTCCCATATATTTGCCTTCTTCATCCCGCACCGCAAAATAGCGGATATACACAAACTTGTCCTTGAACGGAATCCAGAAATCTTCCACATCTTTCTTCCCTGATTTGAAATCCTCGAGCAGCTGCTCCACCACATGCACGCTTTGCGGAGGATGGCAGTTTTGCACCGTGCGTCCAATGACCGCCTTCGTTCTTGTAAAAATCCGTTCTTTTCCGTGGGAGAAGTATCGCACAATATCGTTTTCATCAATAAACGTAATATCCACCGGCAGATGGTTGAAGATGGCTTCGATTTGCTTGACGGATAAAACACCCGTTTCGAAGCGGACATACCCTTCTTCCGGATGAATGTTTTCCTTTTTCTCAATCGGCAGCGGATGGCGGACAGGTTTCCATTCTTCCACGGAATCGATCAGGCAGTATCCGATTTTATCACTTTCCTGGGCAATTTTTAGCCATTCATCTTCCGTCAGCTTTTGCAAAGCCATCGGGAACAGGATGTTTTCCTCTTTAAAAATCATTTCCGACACTTCGCGCATCACAAATTCCAAAACTTCCAATACATCCTCCTTTTGGCCATCGTAGTCCAACAATTTGCGCTTCGCGTCCTTGATGCCTGCGCGAATATAATCATCGACGCCCCACATCACTTTGGTCGGGCCGTAAATCCCGTATTTCTCAAGATACGGGAATAACAAATTTTCTTTTCTGGAATAATGCTTATCCACATCCCATAAAAGATTCAAGTCTTCAATCAATTTGAACCGGTTTTCGTCGGAATCGTCTTTCATAAAGCGCCCGGTATGCAGCTTCATTTTGAAATTTACCAGGTAATCCAATTCTTTATTTTCCAGTTTCCACGTATGCACCGGATGGCCGGGCTGTTCTTCCGGTTTATCGGATCTATGGATGTCTTGTATGGATCCCTTAAACACTTCGGTGTGCACCGAACAGAGCCGGCGCACTTCGTCCACCGGAATTCCTTCCTCTTCCATCAATGCTTGTTCCATTTGGGAGATTTCGTCAACCGTCACATCCCCCACCGCCTCCTGGAACTTGGCTTTCACTTCCTCGACAGATTTTCCTTCGTGGAGCTCTTTAATGATGTCCTTCAGCATTTTCTGCCGTTCATTTTTATGCAAAATCCCTTTTTCGCGGTTGTTGATGAGTTCGCTCATGGGAATCCTCCTTACTTTTTTACGTTATAGCCATGCCTTTCAAAGGTTTCGACAATTTCATCCAGATCGATTTTCCGCATCCGCGCCCCTTTCGGAATGGTCATGATCCTGCCCGCGCTCTGAAGCATCCCCTGCTTGGTGATTTGTTCAAAGCCCAATTCTTTCATGATGCCGATGATGCGAGGGTCTTCGGTGCACAGTTCGTAAACCGTCTTGGATAAATCAATGGTTTTCAAATGCGATCACCCCGAATGAAATTTTATTATGAAAAGAAAATTATATTTTTTAAATAAATAGGAATGTGTGAGGCTAAGCTGCATTTCGCTGAAAACAATTCTCACTGGTATTATAATCCGTTGTTTCTTGCGGCATTGTGATGTAAATCACTTATGAGGATTTTTTTGTGGTGGCGAATCAACAAAAGAAAACCATGCCGGCACCGAATTATATTTGCGGCGAAAAAAATTTGTATAATGCTCAAAAAAGCCTTGGCGGCGACAATCGCGTTTGCGGCGGAAAAATTGTGAATCCACAAAAAATAGCCATGTCCGGTTCGACTGGACATGGCTTCCGCACGATTGATGATTTCTTAAAAGAAAAGCAGCTTCCAATTGATTGCTTGTTGATTCCATTCAAAATCTATCATCATGCACTTTTCATCAACTATTCTCTTTTCTCAGCTTTTCCGCCTGCTCGACCCATTCATCGATTTTCCGCTCGATTTGCCGGATGCATTCTTCGACTTCATCTCTTTTCCGTTTCTCCAATTCCTTTGCCGATGCATAGAGAAGTTCTTTATAATCTTCGGCCAATCCAGCCACTTTTTTCCCTTGCTCATCGGTGATCCAATCATGGGTTATATATACGTAACCACACTATGAATTAAACAGCGATTGAAAACTTCCTATATAATATTCAATTGTTGCCATTGGATTGGCGCATGGTTGTGAGCGGTTTCCGCCAAAGGCATGGGGGAGCCGAAAATGACAAGCCCCCCGCAGGAGCCCGGTTTTGTACGATGTTCACCGGATTGCGTGCGGTTTCCAGCAATTTTTTGGGAATTTTCCCAATTATGCGCGCTTTCGAAGATTTATGCGCGAATGGACGCACCGCTAAGCACCCGGCTGCCGAAAATCCTACGAAATCCGTTTCAACACTTCCCCAATCACTTCTTCGGTCGTCGATGTTCCGCCGATGTCCGGGGTTTTCACGCCGGATACCGTCGTTTCTTCGATGGCCTTCAACAAATGCGCGCCCAGTTCATCGTAGCCCATATGGTCCAGCATCATCTTCGCGGTCCACAATTGTCCGATCGGGTTCGCGATGCCCTTTCCGACAATGTCCGGAGCGGAACCATGGACCGGCTCGAACATGGAAGGGTATTTCCCGTTCAAATTGATGTTGGCGGCCGGCGCCACGCCGATGCTTCCCATGATGGCCGCGCCGATGTCCGTCAAAATGTCGCCGAACAGATTGCTCGCCACAATCACATCAAACTGCTCCGGCTTCAGCACAAAAAAGGCCGCCAGCGCATCGATATGGTTGGATTCCGTCACCACTTCCGGATAATCCTTGCTCACTTCGCGGAACACCTTGTCCCAGAAAGGCATGCTGTAGACGATGCCATTGGATTTCGTGGCGCTCGTCACCTTTTTATTGCGCTTCATCGCCAAATCAAAGGCGAACCGCATCGCCCGTTCCGTCGCTTTCCGGGTGAATACCGCATTTTGGATGACGATTTCATCCTCCCCGTGGTGGACGCTTCCGCCCGCCTCGCTGTATTCGCCTTCGCTGTTTTCCCGCACCACAATAAAATCGAAAGGCTCCGCATCCGCCAATTTGGACGGCACGCCCCTGAGGCTTTTCACCGGCCGCAAGTTGATGACCTGCTCGCATTCCCGGCGAATCCGGATCAACAACCCCCACAAGGAAATATGGTCCGGCACAAGCCGCGGATCGCCCACCGCCCCCAAAAAAATCTGCTCGAAATTCTTCAGCGTCCCGATCCCGTCTTCCGGCATCATCTCGCCATGTTCCAAATAATACTCGCAGCTCCACGGAAACTCCGTAAATTGAAATTTGATCCCGCCATGAAGCTCCGCCAGCCGTTCCAGCACCCTCAACGAAGCGGGCACGACTTCCCTTCCGATTCCGTCCCCCGGAATCACCGCAATCTCATGTACGTTCATGCAATCCCCTCATTTTCATAAATTTTACAGAACTATTATAACAAATTAATTTGAAGGGAAATGGCATTTCCAATTTTGAACAGGATTAATAAAAATGATGAAAAGCAAAAATAATTGGAAATTGGATGATAGATCATCTTGGGCAGATGGAGAATTCCCTTGAGCAGATAATCATTCCTCTCGGGCAGATAAAACTTCCCCTTGGGCAGATGGAGTTCTCTCTTGGGCAGATAGGAATCCCTCTTGGGCTGATAAAGTTCTCCCTTGGGCGGATAGCAATTCCTCTTCGGCATTTGCAATTTCATCTTGCGAAAATAAAAGAGAATCTTGTTCACTTAAGGCCCTGCCTTGCATTTAAGAAATTACCTTATGCAAATAAAAATCCATCATATGCGCATAACCCCAAAACCACACAATAAAAACGGCGCAAGACAACTCCTGCGCCGTTTTATACAAATCTCTCAAATCCTCTTTTAATCCAGATAAATTCCCACCCAAACAATGTAATGCCCGACAACCTTGCCGTCTCTCACGATGACTGCATTGATATCGGAATTTTCAATTGGTCCGGTGTATTGTGTAGCAGAATCAAAATCAATTTTGTCAAAGCGGATGTCCTGGTATGGTTCAAACAAATAAATGGTTGTCCCTTCTCCCGGAATCAGCTCAAGCGTCGCCTTTTCATAGGCTGAAACAAACTGTTCGATTATTGAAATTCCGTTCGCGTTGACATATGAATAGTGCGGTTTTGCTTCCTCCCCATTTACCTTCAGAACCGGGAACGGATCCAAATTCGCCGCTTCATCGTCTACCACGTCCAATTCAACCAGCATTTCGCCGATGATAATGCCGTTTTTCAACGCAACCGCATGCAAATAGGAATCATGATAAAGTTTAATTGGCCCATTATAGACAGGGCTGTTCAAATTCGCGTAATAGGAAGGTTCGCTCCTCAATGGATCATGATATGACAATATATAATGGGATCCTGGGAGGAAACGGATATCTTTCCATATTGGACAGCAAAATGGTTATTTTTTACCGAATATTTTCCATTCGGCCGCTTTCCATTTATCTCAAGGACTGGAAGCTGCTTGTCAATTGCGTGTTTATCCGCTTCCTCTAAATCGCCGAATTCTATCGACGTGATGGAATAAATGCTTCCGCCGATCACTTTTGCTTTCACAGTTGCCCCTTTGAATGATTCTTTGCCGGATAAACCGAAGAGAGTCTGAAGCCTGCGTGGAATTTGATATTCTTTATTGCCGGCTATGATGGTATCCCCATTGATTTCGGAAATGTTGATTGTGGCATCGGTTGCGGCATTTTCGGCCCGGTAAACAAACACAACCATTTGTCCGCGTTTCACGCTATCCGTTCCGCTGAAGGTCGTCGGTGTAGTACCTGTCGTGATTTTGTATTCATATAAAGCTCGAATGTAATCCACATATTCTTTGTTTGTTAAATCGGTAAACGGTGTTTTCGTGCCGGGGGAAGCTTTGATATTGAAGGCGCGGGCGATGATTTTCGCCATGTGATTCCGCTGTATCGGTTCATTCGGCCGGAATGTGCCGTCCGGATAGCCATGGATGATTCCTTCTTTAACCAATGCGGCAATGGCGCCGTAATATTCATTGGATTTGGAAACATCTTTGAAACCGGGATCTTCCACATCTTGCTTGTCCAAGTTCAAGACGTTTGCCAGGATTTTCGCCGCTTGTCCCCGGGTAACCGGCTGATACGGCCTGAATGTGTTGTCTTCATATCCATGGATAATCTCCCGTTCAACCAAGTCGTTGACAGCATCATAGAAATAATCGGACGGACGAACATCATTGAAGAAAAAAATCGATATTGCATGCGACACCGACGGATAAATCCCCGCTATTCCCCCCGCAACGAACAAGGCAAGGAAAACATTCCTAATTTTTCTTTTCATTGAAATCCTCCCCTCTGGATTTGTACGCCATTGATATCAGGTATCCGCCTATTCTCCTGTTATGTAATGACGGACAATTGAAAAATCTTGGGTGTTGCCGATTATGTTGAAACAGATGGAAACGGAATTCACCCTTATACGGCTCATTTTATTACTCAAAAGTAATATAAAAACAACAAAAAGCCCCTTATAGTCTGCGTTCAAAACATCCATGTGCCGAATAAAGCTTTGATGAATGTCCAATCAATCTGTTCCTGGAAGTAACACAGGTGTCAGTCGACACAACCGCGAAATCCCCTTGTCCGATCAATCCCCCTTTCTAAGATAATTCTTAGGTCCATTAATTTCCTTATTTTGTTTAAAATTGTAAACTATTCTTTTTATTTCTAATTTAATATCGTACTTCTTTGAACGCAATAGTACCGGATAACTAATTTATAATGCCGGATCACCCGTATGCGGCCGGCTTTTTTTGTAATCTTTTGTGCAGGGGCTGGGGGTTCGCCTCTGTCCGCGTGAGATTGGCCTCTGTTTGGATAAGGGGATTTGCAATTAGCGCAAGATGATCTCTCATGTGACCAAGAGGAACTCCTTTGTGCCCAAGAGGAATTCCTTTGTGCCCAAGAGAAATCCCCATCTGCCCAAGTTGAACTCCCATGTGCCCGAAGAGAATCTCCATACGCCCAAGTTGAACTCCTAAGTGCCAAAGAAGATTCCTTATCTGCCCGAGATGACCTCTCATATGCCCAAGGGAAATCTCTATCCGCCCAAGATGATCTCTCTTATCCCCAAGAGCAAACTCCATCCGCCCAAAATACATCTTCATCCAAGCCCAAGAAACATCCACCCCCATATCCCTCCCTTGACTTAATGAGAAAATTTGGTATGTTATTTACAAGATTGGAAATTCTGAAGGGAGCAAATGGAAATTTTCTTATGAGGAATAAATATTGGATGGTCGTGGCTTCATTGATCATAGCGGTGGCGGGGATTGCGGCTGCGGTCATTTTGCTCAATCAGGGTAAAGCGAAACCTCAAGATTCCGAAAACATCAATCCGGAATCGATCAACACCGAAACCCGGCAGCCGATAAAAGCCTCCACATCCGACGATTACACGATGCCCGAAGAGGTGTTCATGCAGACCATGCATGAAATGACCCACCAAAAAGTAAAAGCCGATACAAAATGGGGCTTTACCCCAATGACCGAAGAACAGATAGATAAAATGTTGACGATTTTGGAATATAACGATTATGAGCATGAAGAATTTTACCGGGAAGCCTTGACCGCCTGGAAAAACGGCGACTTCTCCAACGCCGTCAAAGTGCATAATAAAATTTGGAAATGGCAAGGCGGAACAATCGGCAAAGCAACCGGCCTTCTTTCCCGCGAGGAAGAAGAAGAATATTTGGAACATCAAACGGAAAAAAGCTTCTCCCAATCCGGAAGAAATTAAGCAAAGCGCCTGGCATCCAATTAAGTGCCAGGCGCTTCTTTTGTTGAAAAAGTTAACATCATTTTCTAAGGCATCTGCTCAAACGGCGTCGCCAATTTATTCAGTTAATCGATGAAATACCGGGAAGCCAAGCTGCCTCATTTTAATATACCGAAAGCTTATACTCCCCAAATCCAAAGGCTGCCTGTTTTCCGATATGCAAAAATTGTCCTGCATACAGCAATGGAAAAAGCTCCTTCAAAGTATCCCCTTCCACCACCATTTCGCCAATGATGCCATCCAGTTTCATTTTTTGTTGCTGCCTTGTGGAAAACCTTTCAAAGCTCTCATACTCCCACCCGGAAAAGACCGTGTCCACATCAATGGATGCATCAATCCAAAACGCTTCCCATTCCGGATCCAGCTCATACTGGTGATGAAAATAAAGTATGCTGTTCAATCGTCTAATTAAATTCATGACAAACAAGTCAAAGGGCAAATCTTTCACATAACGTCCTTCATGTTTCACACGGGCGGGCGTGACCAATTCCAGCTTCAATTGGAAAGGCCGGTATTCCGGAATAGCTAAAAGATTTTTAAAACTTAAAACAGCCGGCTCACTTAACAGCCGGTCCCCTTCAAAAATGATCCTTTCGATTCCCGGTTCCACGGACTTCACCGTCCGGATGATGAAAGGGACATGTTTTTTGCCAAATCCGATTTCACCGAACCTTCTGATGGCCCCGATATAAGACATATAATCATCCACCGCATTACCAAATAAATAAATTTGAAATTCAAAAAGCTCTCCGTTTTTTATAACGGATGGATAATTTTTCTCCACACGGATGATATATGGCCTTGTATACGGAATATAGGGATGCGCTTGCGTCGTGGCGCCTTCCCGATCTTCAAAAGACAGGGTGTAGGAACACTTTTCGGGACATTGACATTTTTCTCGGCATGTCCGGACATCAAACAGGCACAATTTCTGCTTTAATGCATATCCTAAACCGCCACGGATGGTAATGGCTGGATAGGCCGGTATCACCATCTCTTCCATCGGCTCAATCGCAAATTTTAAAACCGTCATGCGGAAGGGGAGAGAAAAAAGCATCTCGGATGTATTGAAAATCACAACTTCGTACCCCGTTTCAATTTTGTATATCGTTTCACTTTTTTTCCTTTATTTTGATATATTTTATGGCCGTCAAATGTTTGATCATCGGTCAAAGCGAAATACTCTTCATATTTTTTTTGATATGGATTGCTGCCTTTGTAAAGTTCCGCTTTGTCAATTTGCCTGCTAAACTCGGGAGCGTTTAAATCCAATATTTTCGTTGCATCCCTTACATAAATGTCCCGGACCGTTAACCGGACCCTTCCAAACCCTAAAGGCTTTCCGCGGCCGATTGCATATGTCGCTTTCTTCGCCAATTCCGAAGCTTCGGCGCCAGCATTCAATTCGATTAACCGGACAAGCGCCGCCAACTCTTCCTCCTTCAAATTTTTAAAATAAATGTTGAAGGTATAAACCGTATTCGGGGCAATTAAAATGATTTTTTCCAATTGTACCGCCTTGCCGTTTTCAATGCAGATATGCTTTTCACGATTGATCTTCCAATGCTCTCCTACAAAACCCCGGAATGCCTCTTTGACTGTTTCCGCTATGCATCTCTTTTCCAAATCTTTTGTGCGTCCCGCCAGATAAACCTTTCTTCCCGCAGGTCGCAATCTCTTTTTTGTTTTTTCCATATAATTCATGTTGAAACGATTAGTCCCCTTTATCAATAACCCATTTGGTGAAGCCAATGTAAAGGGCTTTAAATACGCTTCCTGATATTCGGCATGTTCAGTGACAGCATCTGAAAATTGCAACAATGAACTTAAAGCGATTCCTTTATTTTTCTTTTTGGAATTTTCATTGCTTTGATTTTGCACAAATCCAAAAAAATGGGATGCCAATCCATGGTTCTCAAGAGTGTTTTTTTCAGATAACCAATCTGCCGGAATATATTCCCTCAGTTTTCGATTAGACCCATTACTTTCCTCCACCGTCAAAACGTCATTCCAGATGATTTCCGCCGCATTGTGGAGCATGCCGCGAATCGATGAAGCCGGAATTTTTTTGTGAAATCCTTTTCCAAGGGCATTACGATAATCATAAATTGGTACAGAATTTTTTTGACCGCCTGATTTCCTGGCTATTTCTACTACATCGCCCATTTCATCAATTGCGACCATCGGCGACTTCAATTGCAAATCCACCGTCATGACACCGGTATAATTCGTTTTCAAATCTTGTTGTTTTTTGGCGCAGTGAGTGGATTCAATCGGATCATCAATGGAAATAAAGTCATAAGGAAGAACATCCATTTCGGCTTCCATTGCTGCATTTTCATTCTCCGCGGGATTTTTCAATTCCGGAAATAACTTATTCAGCTTTTCCCCCATCAAATTCATCCGCTTACCCCCTTCCAGCTTTCAAAATACAATTCTCCATCTTCGATCATTTCAATTATCAAATATTTGAACGGGAGATTCCGATTTTTTTTGGCTGAATCATCAATCATCAACGTTCTGCTTTGTCTTTTCTCTTGGGAAATGGAAGTTTTGTCCAATTTCACAATGCGATAATAGGATGGATATTTTTTGATTTTCCACTCCTCGTCCTCCGAAAAAAACCGAAGAAAATCAAAATTGTCTGGAATCTCGGTTGAAGATTCCAGTTTCCCGATTTTATATTCAAGTATACTTTCCATATAATACATAGCATCGGAATGTTTCTTCTTAAATTCTTCCACCAGTTCCGAAAGATTGATGGACTCGGTTATTTCTGTTTGGAATATGGACATATCATACACCACCTGCCACTTTCTCGGCGAGGGCATCCACGCCAAACTGCATCCATCGGAAAGTCTGTTCTTTTTCAAAGGATTTAAGATATCTTTCAGAAATCAGCGACTTTTCCTTTTTCCAATCACTTAGATCGACGTGAATTGATTTTTTGGCAATTTCTTGTCCTGCCTTCCCGCCAAAAAATTCTAAAACAACATCTGCCCGATGCAATGCCACCCGTCCGAAGCCTCTCGATTTTCCATGTCCGATTTGAACACTTCCGGAATAAAGGGCTTTTAAAACCAAAGCCATTAACCCGAAATCCTCCGCCGTCGGGTTCATCACGTCCAAATGCAAAACCCATTTGGTGGTCGGACGAATCACTTCATATTCAATGATTTTGGGATCACGTGCGGATAAACGCGGAATGGCATTGATTGTCTTTGACCCCTGCACTTCTTTATCGAACTCCGAATCGGATATGAAGATTCTCCCTTTCAATGACTGTGTTCCAAATAAATCCTCAAGCAACTCATTAAATTGTTGAGTATCAAAGTAAACGGCCAAATCGCTTAAATAGGATCGCACGACTCCTTTAACCGAACTGCCTGTAATTACATATTTTACATCCTCATTGTAATCATTTTTCATCATTAAATTTTTGTTTTCGTTGCTGCTTTCTGTCCCGATATGGATGGGAGACAGCGCTTCCAGTTCCAAATCAAAGGAAGCGTTCCTGCAAAGTTTTTTAAAAGAAGCCACGTTGAACACCTCTTTTCTTATAAGACCTTTTCCAAAAATTCAGTTAGCGTTTTATTTTCGGTAGGTGTATCTTTGCCCAACAATGTTTGAATAATGGCATTCTTATTTTCCTTCTTTGAAAAATCGTATATTTTTACGGTTCCGCTTATAAATTCAATTTGTCCGAGACCCCTAGCCAGCATGCCGCCAATGCGAATTTGATTTCCCTGCAGCTGTGCCAGCGCCAATGCGAGCACTTTTAAATTTTCCTCTGTCATATTTTCGGCAGTAATCACCATCTCAAACTCGTAATTTGGCAAAATATATTCATAAGTATAAAAACGATTTCCTTTAACCGTGCCGGTGTCTCTGTCGATTTGAATTCCTTCCCGTATATTTGTTAACGTATTTGCAGGAAAAACAATATGCTCAAACTTTACCTTCGAAGCAATGGAACCTCCGCCGTATGTGCGGCAAATCGGACATAGTTCATCATAATAAAGATTGTAAATTTTCTCTTCAGAAATTTTTCTATCTTCTTTTTGTTCTATTTCTTTTATTTTTTCTTCTATTTTTACATTTTTATGTGGAGCGCATGCCTTATCTCCATCCAAATAACACGGCTCTCTATCAAAAAATAGATGGGCCAGGCGTTCACTGGCAGAACGCATCAAACCTTTAAGTGTGGAACCGGGAATGAACGGATTTCCATTTTCCGAAACTCTCATAATCGGATTTTTTGATGTTACAGAATCTTCAGAATTTCCGCCAACATGGATGGGCGTGATATTTTTCAATTTGATGCGGAAAATGTACATGTTTTTCAATTTTGAAAAATTCATATTTTCATTGTAATTTGTTTCGCACATCTTCAACGTCTCCCCTTTTTGGATTCTTGCTTCAGCCGAACTTGTTCCCGGACTAAAAACCCGATAAATGTTTTTACTGCCCAATCTTTCATTTCTTTTGAATAAGAAAACGCATCCTCAATTTTACTGATTTCCCTCCGGAGGGCTTCCCCAATTATCAATTCCGAATTGGGAATTTCATTTTTCCAGGCACTAGTTGCATTTGATTCCAACCGCCGCTGCAAGTAGTACTTATATCTTGTTTTCATTACATTGCCATCTTGATATTTTTCATATTCTGTGCTCATCAGTTCTTTCCGCGGATCGGATAATGCCATCAAGGCCTGCCATTGAGAAATTGGAATCAAACCTTTTGTTTTCTTTGCAAAATCTATTGCCCGCTTCAAAAGTTCCTCTTTAATTTTTATTTCTTTTATTTCGTCAATTGGTCCAGCTTGATTCTTACACGATTCTGCAACTTTGACTTCCTTCGCTTCCGGCATCAGTTCAACCTGTCCAAATCCTTCCTGCACCCGTTCGCCAATTCCCTTTTCTTCGATTTCCTGAATCGCTTGTAAGATCAGATTGATTTCATCCTCTGAAACTCCTTTGAATTTCGTGACATGCGCCGTCCCCGGCAATAAAACATGGGCGGATGTCCTCATCGCATTCCATGTTTGCTGCCAGCCGTCCCGGATTGCCCCATAGCCATAGGTTTTAAATTCCGCTCTATCCCCAAGCTTTTCTATGAAATCAACCATTTCTTTTGAATTTTTCACGATGGGGGCAATGTGAATCTTCCAATCGATTTCATCCGTCGGGAGCAAATATTCATCCAATAAAATTAATGGACTTTTGGCCACCAGTACCACCACAAAGGTGTCATCCGGACATGCCGGCAATTGGCTGGCCCTTTTTTGAAAATCACGTTGAAGATCGCTCTTTTCCTTGGCTTTGAAGATGACTTCGGCTTTTCCATAGCCCGCAGACCGTTTTTTCCCGATATACAGGGTACATTGATAATGGTCATCCAATTTTTCACACACTGTTTCGAGCACTTCTTCGGGGATGGCGGCTGTTGTTTTAAAGACGGTTCCTTCCGCAATGGAAGTCATTGTATAGAGTTTTCCTTTTACCACCGCTTCCCTCGTCGGGCTGATTTCAATGCCCAACGAAGCATCGATTACCGGATGTTCATCATAGCCGCACTTCGGATATAACACTTCTTGCTCATCTTTGACGCGATATCTTTCTCCTTTTACCAGCTCATCCAAATAGCTTTTGGCGGATCCTCCCGATTTTCTCACTTTATAATAGACGGGATAGAGCACACTATTTTCCAAGTGGGCGTCCCGGAAAATGCTTTCCTTGACAAAGCGGTCTGCCAAAGGATGGTCGAAGCCCGCTTTATATTCCCAAATTTGCGCAAAGGCGCCGCGCCATGTGGAACCCGGAATGTAGCGGTTTGTACTCCATAAGGATTCGGCATTATATTTTTCTGCGATGGCGATCGGCTGCAACGCCTTGATGGTCACGTCCCAAATCATTTTGACACCCCTTCCCCCAAATGTTTCAGAATTTCTTCTTCGATTTCTGATTGTTTCAGAACCCAATCTCCAATTTTGCATGATTCGATGATGATCCGGCCCATTCCGTATCCTGTGGATTTATCGCCCCCGAAACGTTTCGTGGCCAACATGGCCAGCATCAGCGCAAACACTTCCTTTTTATTCGTTTCGTCCGGAATATACCCATCCACCTCTCCGGCCAAAAAAGAGCCTTCTTTCAAAGTGATAAACTCCTCCACTCGCAAAGAATGATTCTTCGCGGCTTTCCGGAAACGATCCACGCTCGTGCTTGCCGACCATTCCAAATGGACGGATTCCGTTTTTGCCCTCAACGGGGAAAAATGAGCCCAGCCCGCATAACGCTCTTCTCCGAAAATCGGTTCTGCCGGAACATCAAATAAATGCTCCAATTTTTTAAACGTGGAACGGAAATGCCCCTTTACACTGGTCCCCGGAATCTCGTAAACCTTTTGAGAGTTTGCCAACTTCCTTGTTTTGAACGTGTTGTCCACTGAACTGTTTTTTCCCGTGCCCGATCCGATTTTTAATGGACTTGGCACTACTTTCTTTTGTTCTTCCGACCCTTTTAAAACATTTGATGAATTATTCTCTTCCCCCATGTTAATCGTTCTTTCCAACTTAAAGATGTATTTGATTTCGACAGGGATATAAGCCGTCATTCCATAACCACCTTTTCATCCACAAATTCGTACAAATCAAACAGATCTCTTAGCGGTGTATAAGGGATTCCGTTTCTTTCAAAGGCAAACGGCGTTTTTCGGAACTTTTTATTCCATTCGAAGAAAATTTCTTTATGTTCCTTTTCCAGCCGGGATAGCCATTCTCTCCACTCGAATTCCATCATCAATTTGCTCGGTTCGGCCGTAATGCGGTAAATCGCCTTGATTTTGCTGGATGGAAATTTTCTTTCTTTTAACTTGCGGGCTTTTTCATATAAATCTTTAAAGGACAAGTGTTGATCGTCCGAATCCCCAATCCGATAAGTGCGGACATATAAATCCCTTCCATCAATATTCATTCTCTTTTCGTCAATGGATGTTATATTTGAATCATAGAGAATTTGGAAATCCAAAGTGCTTTCATTGCTCTCCGCTTTCGT
Organism: Ureibacillus sp. FSL K6-8385; assembly: GCF_038593155.1. Taxonomy (GTDB): domain Bacteria; phylum Bacillota; class Bacilli; order Bacillales_A; family Planococcaceae; genus Ureibacillus; species Ureibacillus terrenus. The sequence continues at coordinate 441,472 of NZ_CP151968.1, read as the reverse complement.
TTTCGCCATCAATTCATAGGCCAAATTGTAAAGTTGGTGGATCGGATAAGTGGATTTGGCGATGATAATCCCCGCAGCCAAATGCTTACCTTCTTTTAAATTGATTTTGTTTTTTGTAAAAAGATTAAAATATTTTAATAAATAATAAGTGTAGACAGTTGCGTGTTTTCCATTGATTATCGCCGCAAAGTCATCCCCGCCGATGGAAGAAAAGTCCACCCGAAACTCTTCTTCTTCAAATCCAATTTCCAAACATTTCTTATACGCTTCAACCGCGGCGGAAATTAATGAATCCTTCAACCCTTTACTGATTTCCTTATATCTTCGGATAAATGTTTCGTCATCGGTTTCCCTTTCCAGATCCCCTTTAAACAATTGGCCGATTCCTTTTCCGTCCGCATAAATAAACCCGATAAAACTGTCGGATGGCTCGTCCCCGACCAAATCGGACATTTTTTCGACCCTCTGAAATGGAACTTCTTTTATTAATTGTTGATACACTTCTTCCAGTCCGGATAGGTCTCCATCCTGATCCGAAAATTTCGGGGAATCGATTTTTTCCTTCAGCCCATCAAACGCCTTCTTCTTGTTATAGCAACTGCGGCAGCAATGCATCTCTTCCACTTCCAGACCTTTTTCGGCTGCCCGTTGGTGGCAGCTGTCGCAACGTTTCATAATGGGAGCGATGGAAATATTATGGATTTTCTTTTTATATTTCGCGATTTCCGAAAGACGAAGCCGCTCTTCCGCCCGCTGCAGCCAGTCGTGCATCAATTCGTGTTCCCGTCTTTCCACATTGACGATGGATAAGCTGACTTCATCTGTCGCTTCCAAATACTTCCGTTGAATGGCAGTCATATAACCTTCCGCATCTTCTTTCCGTTCAAATAACACACGGGCTTCACCGCCACCGGTGCTGAGCACGAGGCCACCGAATTCTTCCGCAATCCGGACCGTCTCGACGATGTTCAACTCATCCAGTAATATGCTCGCACCGCGGATCATCTTAAATTTCGGGCTGGCATAAATGTAATCAATAATATTATTGGTATCGCTGACGACCAGGTATCGGTATTTCATTTATTGGCCCCCCTGTTCTTATTAAAAATTGATTTATATTTATTAACAATCCACTTAACTAGTTTTCGTGCAAAGAAAAATGTAATATAAAAAATAATAATGATGGATATAGAATAAAATGTATAGGAGGTTACTGTACGGATATCATTTTTGTAATCCGAAAAATCCCAAAACTTATTAGATAACAAGCGATTCACAATTCCGCTCAAATCATTCTCAAAATTTGGAACTATTAAATTTATTCCTAAAAGTCCCGTAAAAGCTGCCAAAATGGTTAAAGTCCGAATTTCTTTTGACTGAACTTGTTGTTCTTGTTCCTGTTTCTTCGTATGCTTCTCAATCAACCGTTGATTCAATTCTTGCATATCATGGACAACCGATTGATAAAGTTCTTCAATCCCGAATATTTCATAAAGAAATTTCCACATTTCAATTCCTTGAATCTCCTGGGAAATCCATCTGAAAAAGTAGATTTGGTTTAATTTATAATAATCTTTAAGAATCTCTTTTGCCGATTCTTCCAAAAATTCTTCCCCAAGCAACGCATAACGCCCCAACAAATCTTGCAATTGCTCGCGGTAATATAACAGCAGGACAATAAACAACAAATAAATGCGGCTATAGTGTTGAATTAATAAATTGGGAAACGATTGTTTGTATAAATCGCTTTTCCGGAAGGAGTAAACAAAGCTTCTATTTTGCGAAATGGTAATAGATCCATAATCAATGGCAGTTGTATACGTTCCATAAGAAATCCATCTTTTATACAAATGCCGGTTTACAAACTCATCAATAAATTCAGGCGTACTGCCACTCTCTCCATCATAGTCATCAATATGAATCAATTGATTAAGCTCATTATTTGTTAACGGTTCAGTTGAATCGGTTTGGACAAAAGCGTAGAGAAAGGCATTGGGTTCTATTCGTTGTGGAAGTTCCAATTCCCCTTGCCCATTTAAATCCACATTCGAAATTGCGTACTTTGCAAATAAATCTTTATAATGTTTTTCCAAATAATTAAAAAAAGAGGATTCTTCCACTTTCATGACTTCTTGCTTTTCTTCATTAAAAGCATGTGTGATCTGTAATTTTGGCTGGGTTGCGTATTTTTTATAGTTTTGCCGTACGCGATTCGCAAATTTCATCCAAATATTCAACGATTGGACAGGTTGTGGGTATGGTTGTCTTAGAGAGGATTCAATATCATTCTTATCGACGGACACATTTTCCAATAAACTTAATCGGACCACTAAAAAGGCATAATCCTCATTAAATACATAAATTTCTGTAGCAAGCCATTGAAAGGCAATAGTATGCTGATTTTTTGTATTGTCTTCCTGATGATCAGGATTCTTTAAATCGGCAATGAAAATTTCGCCCTCGATTTTTCGATACTTTTTTAAATTGCCGCTTCGAAATAGACTCCCTTGCACTGTCGGATGAAAATATTCCGCCACTTGTTTTTCCGATATCCAATAGCTGTGGCTATCTTGGACAAACACTTCATTTTTCTTGAAAGTACTAGGATATACACTAAAAATATTATTCTTGTTCTCTTTTGATGGATTGTCTGCAGAGCAACCGAACCTTTCGAACTGAAGCCTTGTTAGCAACCCTTCTAAACTTCCTTTATTTTTACAATTACTTTCATTTTTTTTACGAATTGGATATAGTAAATGAAGAACATTATGTCCGGTCTTACGATGTTCTTTCATAAAATCTTACCTTTCAGTTTATAAATTTAACCAAAGTGTGGAGAACTGGATAATAGGGAGGGACCAATTTGATTATTCGGTCTGCAGTAGCTGTTCCGATTGTCAAACCAAGCACTTCGATCAAGCGGATTCAAAAAGCGGATGACGCCTACTTTGATTCGCCTTTTCGATTTGTCGATTATTTATATAAGGAAAAATTTTTGTTAACGGCGGATGATCAGGGGGATTGGTATTTATTGCACATATTCGATTGCGAAAATTCCGAACATTTAAGCGGATCCCGCCAAATCATCCGTCACGATTATTTAAAGGATCAAAAATTGCCTTTGATCGATTTAATTGAGGAAAGCGGATTGTCCACGAATGTAAGAGGATATGATAAGGCTTTTGCCCACGGATTATGTTTTGTCGAAAATTTGGATGAGATTTCATTCATCTTCCAACAACAAATCGCCAACTACGATGGAGCGCATGACCCGATTGTTTCGCCTTCCATGCATTACATTGAAAACATATATAATGGCGAACGGACACGTTTCATTGCCGGCGTGGAAACCTTCTCCTTCGCCACGGTCACGGAGAACCGCTATTACTGCGAAGAAATTTGGCCAAACAGCACGGCATTTCTGTATTTGAAATTATTTATTTACTTTAAAAAATATCGGGCAGTCCCATCAAATCAAATGATGGCCAGATTGTTGTGCAATTTGTGGGCATCTGCAGAAGCGATGAATAACCAATTCAATCCCAATCTGTATATTAAATATACATTTTAATACAAATTTTAACAATATTCTCTTTTATAGTTTATTTTTCACATTTTCTAATTCAATCAAAAGAATGACATTATTGGCATGAAAATATAAAGAGGTTTGCCTCCTCGATGGAAAAGAATATCTTGAAAATAAAAACAGAACTATCCGCAACGCTTGTCGGTGTGATGTCGGATTGTTCTGTTTTATTTTTGAAAAAGTTTGCATATATGGAAATTAATTTGTTTGAATGGCTGGATTCCCTTATGTCGGGCGATTCTATGGCATCAAAAATCCTTGCCGCCGCAAATCCGATCGATTAACGGACGAATCATTCGGCGCGATTCCCCCTTCATCCCCCCCAATTCCCCCAAACGCCCTACAGATTCCCGATTCCGCCGTGGACGCAATGGCATTTTCCCATATAAATCTTTTTTCTTAAGATTTCCATGAAAAGCCGCGGCCATATGGCAAAGCCCGGGACAAAACAAAACCCGCATATCCGTGTTGGATATGCGGGTTTTGCATGCACTATCATTTAAGGAGGGAAACGAATGAACTCGAGGTATCACACAAGGCATGGTATTTGTTCTTCTTGCCATGGCCAATAAAATGCAATTGTTTGCCTGGGTCGATGCCGGTTCACGTTTCGATGCAACATTTTGTGATATTGATAATCATTTTCACTAACTTTATTATAACCAACCTTTCGCAACTTTGCAACTCCTGATTCATGATATCCCTCGATGAAATGCACCAACATCAAAATCGGCCAAACCGCATCTCCGCTTCGTTTACAAATGCCATCCATCACATGCACCATTCCATTGATCCGGAAGGCATTCCATTCCGGCAATCGGAACACTATCCGTTGCCCTTTTCCTCCGCCGATTCAAACACCAATCCCATCGGCATCATCTCTATTAGATAAGAAAGCGAAAATAAAAATGCTTCCTTATATCCCCATGCGCTTCGCCAAACTTTTACCGAAAGAATTAAAATGCGCGGCGCCCCCCAAAGCGCCGCGCTTCTTGAAGCAGGAATCCCTTATTTTCCTCCAAAACTAAAGAAAGGGAGTTCGATTTTCGGGAATACAATGGTTTTCATGATTTTTTCCGCATCCAAATATTTAAAGCTGATGGAGAGGGATTGGAGCTGACCGTCTTTTGGAATCTCCAGGACGATTTCGTTCGGATTATTGGATGCCAATTGTTCCGCAGTGTATACCTGATCGTTGACTTTGATGACGATCTGATCGGAAAGCGGAATATTTTCGGAAGATGAAATCCGCACTTTGACCTTGTCCCCATCGCCGGACAACTTCAGATTGAATCCGCTTGATGTGATGGTGCCGGACGTTGCTTGATTATTTTGGCCCGCAGCCGCATTCCCGGCATTTGCCCCGGCTTCCGCTCCGGATACTTTGACTGTATTTCCTATTGCGTTTTCTCCTCCCTTAGCGCCCTGCTCCGTTGCAGTATTCACATTTTGCGCGCTGCCGGATGTCAATACGGTGATTGGCGCTTTGATTTCGCCGACCGTTTTTCCATCTTTCACCGCAATGGCATGCAAATAAGTGGAAGCATTGATTGGAATCGGTTCCTTATATCGGGCGCTGTCTTTCGTGGCGATCCGGTATTTTCCTTGCGCAAGTTCTTCGGCTGTGGCCAATTCATAATAGATCGTCAAATCATTGGCGGCCACCAGTTCAATTTTATCCCCCTTGGAAACTTTCAATTCGGAATAAAGGCCGACAAAGTGGCCGTTCATATAGCCAAGGGTGAAATCCTGGTATTTTCCATTGACTTTTGCAAGCGGAATCACCCGGTAAAGTTGCTGGATTCCGGAATTGCTTAATGCAAAGGAGCTGATGGAAACGATTTGCCCTTTTTTGATTTTGGCTTTCACTTGGGCCCCTTTCAATACCGGTTTGTTGGCGGTACTGAAAAATCCTTGGAGCCCGCTCGGCACTATGTAACGTTTGTCGCCGGCGTAGACCGTGTTTCCGGAAATGTCCGTGATGGTGAAGGTCGTTTCAAATTCCACATTTTCCGCGCGGACAACGAACGCCGCCAATTGACCGCGGTTTACATTGGCATTTCCGCCGAAAGTGTCCGGGGTTGTTCCGGTCGTGATGTTGTATTCATAGAGCGCTTTGATGTATTTTTCATAATCTTTGCTGACGTCTTTGAATGGAAGTTTCGTTTTGGAGGAAGCTTCCAGCTGAAAGGCGCGCGCGATGATTTTCGCCATGTGATTGCGCTGAATCGGCTCGTTCGGCTTGAAGGTTTTGTCCGGATAGCCGCTGATGACGCCGGCATTGGCGAGCGCCGCAATCGCGCCGTAATATTCGTTGGATGTGCCGACATCTTTAAATCCGGGGTTTTTGACATTTTTCGTATCAAGCCCAAGAACCCCGGCCAAAATTTTTGCCGCCTGCGCGCGAGTCACCGATTTGCCCGGCTTGAAAGTGCCGTCCGGAAAACCGCTGATAATGCCCCGTTCTGTCAAACTTTTCACAGCTTCATAGAAATAATCGGTGGATTTCACATCCGGAAATGATTTTGCTTCCGCATGGGTTTCCGGCGCCGCCACTGCCGCAGCTGTGGCGACGGTTGCCGCAATGGCTGCCGAGAAGAATTTGTGGTACGAATGTTTTGGCATGAAGTTTCTTCCTTTCCGATGGGTTTGTTTGGCACTGTTATTCAGGAGATGGTGTAATGGCGCCTTTTTTTAGAAAACATTTTGCACTTCTATTTCAGGGAATGGCCCTGATGGTGGCATGGGAATCGATTCGTTGAAGTGGGCAAAGAGGCCGCCGCTCCCGCCCGATTCCCCGTTGGAGCAGAAATTACTGAAAAATAAGAAACAGGGTAAAAAAAATTTAAATGATGCAAAGGTTTTATATTTTTCCAGAATCATACAATTCAATTTTAAATTAACCGGGAATGAATTCAATAGTCCTGCCATCCTAATTAATTCGGTGTGAATTTGGAGGCATTTTGGCATGATTGACGAACAGGAAAGGACAGTGCTTTTTATTCAGGAAATCGGAGACGCAGAATGGGATTCTCCTTGTGTGCAATGGGATATTTTGTTGTGCGCAAGTTGCAGCTCTATCTGCAACAACTATCTTTTTATCCGCGCAAGATGAAATATTTTTTCGCGAGCGTTGGTGCTCCTTACGAGAAAGGTGAAATTTTTTCTGCGCGAGTTTCCACTTAGTGGGGCTCCATCCGCCCAAGATGATTTCTCATGTGACCAAGGTGATTTCTCATCTGCCCAAGTTAAGGCTCAAATGCACAAGTTGATTTCTCATCTGCCCAAGTTGAACTCTCAAATGCCCAAGGTGAACTCCCATCCGCCCAAGATGCATCCCCATCCGCCCAAGTTGATTTCTCATCTGCCCAAGTTGAACTCTCAATTGCCCAAGGTGAATTCCCATCCGCCCAAGACGTATCCTCATCCGCCCAAGATGTATCCCCATCCTCCCAAGTTGATTTCTCATCTGCCCAAGTTGAACTCTCAATTGCCCAAGGTGAATTCCCATCCGCCCAAGATGCATCCCCATCCGCCCAAGTTGAACTCTCAAATGCCCAAGGTGAATCCCCATCCGCCCAAGATGATTTTTCATCTGCCCAAGTTAAGGTCTCAAATGCCCAAGGTGAATCCCCATCCGCCCAAGATGTATCCCCATCCACCCCAGATCAATTCCCATCCGCACGAATTGCCGCTCTATCCGGTTCTCCCCCATTCCCCTTCCCCACAAAGCACCATCTCCTCCCCACGCTACGGGAACATAAAATTTCCACAAAAAAATAGGCGCCTGCTCAAAGCTCAGGCACCTGTAAAAACATTCCATTCCAAATACTCAAAGAAACGCCCTCTTCAGCTCTTCCAACGCCCGTTCGGCTTCCTCCCCGCTCTCCTTCACCACGCCAAAATAAAATTTGCACTTCGGCTCGGTGCCGGAAGGGCGGATCGTCACCCAGGAATCATCCGCCAACACAAACTTCAGCACATTCTCCTTCGGCAGCGTCAAAGGCTCCGTCCTTCCAAATGCGCCATCCGTTCCCTCGTCCGCCACAACCGCCTCGCCTTTCCAATAATCTTCCACCCGCACAACCGGCACGCCTGCCACTTCCCGCGGAAGCCGCTCCCGCAATCCATCCAAAATCGCGCGCATCTCTTCCTGGCCATGTTTTCCTTCAAACACCTTCGACACCAGCGCCTCGCGGTAATACCCGAACGCCGCATACAACTCCTCCATCACATCGAGCAGCGTCTTTCCTTTCGTCGCATAATGGGCGGCCATCTCCGCCACCTTTACCGCTACCTGCACCGCGTCCTTATCCCACGCAAACGGCCGGATCAAATAGCCGTAGCTCTCCTCATAGCCAAACAAAAAGGTATACTCGCCCGTTTTCTCGAACTCCGCAATCTTCTCCGCAATATACTTGAACCCGGTCAACGTATTGAACGTCTTCACGCCATACTTCCGCGCAATCGCGGCCCCCATCTCGGAGGTCACAATCGTCTTCACCATCGCGCCATTTGCGGGCAGCGTCCCCTGCGTCTTCTTCGTCTCCAGCAAATAATGCAAGAGCAGCGCCCCGAGCTGATTGCCCGTCAACAATTCATACTTTCCGCCTTTCCGCACCGCCACGCCAAGGCGGTCGGCATCCGGATCCGTCGCGAGCAGCAAATCCGCGCCGGTCCGCTTGCCCAGCTCCATCGCCATCCCAAAGGCGGCCGGTTCTTCCGGATTCGGATACGCCACCGTCGGGAATGAACCGTCCGGACTCGCCTGGGCTTCCACCACATGCACATTCGTAAACCCGAACGCCTCCAGCGCTTTCGTGACCGGCACAAAACCTGTCCCATGCAAAGGCGTATAGACTATGTCCAATCCGAAATCCACATCGTTCCGTTCTTTCAGCGTCAATAAATTCGTCAAATACTGTTCATCCTGCTCTTCCAGAATCCAACGAAGCAGCCCTTGCCGCTCCAACTCCTCCGCATCGGCCGCTTGAATCGCAAAAAGATCCTCAATCTTCTCCATATGCTCCACGATCGCTTTCGCCGCCGATGGAACGAGCTGCGCCCCATCTTCCCCGTACACTTTGAAACCGTTGTACTGCTTCGGATTGTGGCTCGCCGTGATCACCACCCCGGCAATTGCCCGCAATGCCCGCACCGAAAAGGATAATTGCGGCGTCGGCCGGGGTTCCCTATATAAATAGGATGAAACTCCATGCGCCCCCAGCACCCGGGCCGTCTCCACCGCGAATTCACGGGAAAAATGCCGCGTGTCATAGGCGATCACGACCCCGCGCTTTTTCGCTTCTTCCCCATGGGAATCGATGTAGCAGGCCAGCCCTTCCGCCGCCCGCCGGATGGTATACAGGTTCATGCGATTCGTCCCCGCGCCAAGGACACCCCGCATCCCCGCCGTTCCAAAGGATAAATATTGATAAAACCGGTCCTCGATCGCAGCAGAATCACCCTCGATCCGGTTCAATTCTTCCTGCAAATCTTCCGGCAAATCCGCGTTTCTCCATTGTGCATAAAGCTCCATCACGTTCATGGCGCCACCTCTTCAATAAATTGGTAACTATTCATGGATTTTATTATGGCACACAAAATAAAAATTGCCAATTCGTTCAACGGAATTTGCACATGAACAAGTGGAGCGGCTTATCTGCCCGAAATCATTCTACATATGCCCAAGATGAATTCCCATCTGCCCAAGTTCACACCCTTTATGCCCGAGATGAATCTCCATCCGCCCAAGTTCTCACCCTTTATGACCAAGATGAATTCCCTTCTGCCCAAGTTCACATCTTATATGCCCGAGATGAATCTCCATCCGCCCAAGTTCTCACCCTTTATGACCAAGATGAATCCCCATCCGCCCAAGTTCTCACCCTTTATGCCCAAGATGAATCCCCATCCGCCCAAGTTCATTCTCTCTATGCCCAAGATGAATCCCCATCCGCCCAAGTTCTCACCCTCTATGCCCAAGATGAATTCCCATCCGCCCAAGTTCTCACCCTTTATGCCCAAGAAGAATCTCCATCCGCCCAAGTTCTCACCCTTTATGCCCGAGATGAATCTCCATCCGCCCAAGTTCTCACCCTTTATGCCCGAGATGAATCTCCATCCGCCCAAGTTCTCACCCTTTATGCCCGAGATGAATCTCCATCCGCCCAAGTTCTCACCCTTTATGCCCGAGATGAATCCCATCCGCCCAAGTTCTCACCCTTTATGCCCAAGATGAATCCCCATCTGCCCAAGTTCATCCACTATATGCCCAAGTTTATTCCTCATCTGCCCAAGTTCATCCACTATATGCCCAAGTTTATTCCTCATCTGACCCAGTTCTTACCCTATATGCCCAAGATGAATCCCCATCTACCCAAGTTCACATACATTATGCCAAGTTTAATCCTCATACGCCCAAGTCCCCCACCCTAATTTCCCCAAACCAAAAAAATCACCACTGGCCGACAAATAAGCCAGTGGTGTCCTGTTCATCCAAAAATCAAACATTTCATTTTCATCCATTCTTCGTTCGCCTTTAATGAAGGCATATCAAATTCTCTCCGCATTCAAACCTGCTGCTCAACCTTATCCGACCGTGTATACACACCATCCACCCAAGCACATATTCTATATGCCCAAGTCAACTCTCTTCCACCCAAGCACACATCCGATATGCCCAAGTCAACTCTCTTCCACCCAAGCACACATCCGATATGCCCAAGTTCAACTCTCTTCCGCCCAAGTTCACAACCTATATGCCCAAGATTAATTTCTATCCGCCCGGGCGGACACAGCATTCCTCCCAAGATCAAACACGCCACTTCACATAACTCAATCTTCCCTGTTATCCCGTCCACATCTCTCCATTCCATCCAAAACCGCCTGTTTCAACTCGGAGGGGGCGTCCGACCGGATAAGGACCTTCCGATATTCCTTTTTCACGCCCAACAACGAAACGACGGCAACCGGCTTTTTCATGACGAGCATCAAATGGGGTTCCGGCGTTTCAAAATCGCCGGCGATAAAATCAATGGTGTCCTTGTCCCTCTTCTTGCCGATTTCCGGATTTTCCTTGACCCCCTCAATATCTTCAAACCGGATTTCCGCCCGCTTCAACAGCCCGAACGACAAATACATCGCCTCATCATCAACATACACCGGGTTCAACCGCACCGCCTGCAGATCGCCCAACAGAAAAATAACCGAATACACATTCAAAAACAGAAGAATCAGGGAAAGCACCATGGATTTCTCATGCAGCCACCAATGAAGGCCGATGGTTTCAATAACAATGGCATGGATCAGCATCAGCTGAAAGACGACATAACTGGAATTTTTATAAAGCGTAATCCCCTCTTTCGGCTTCTTCTTCCAGCTGAAGAAAGCATAATAAAACATGAGGAAGTCCGTGCAAAGCAGCTGGATCAGCTGATGGTTCGGTATGTATTCGTCCACCGCCTTGGAAACGAAAAGATGAGGGGCAGCGGACTTTCCTTCACCCTCCGGACGATCTTCGGCAAATATTTGACCAACACAAAGATGACGGCCAGCTCCAAAAGAAACAATGCCGATTCGATCGCAACCCCCGCCCAAGTAACAAAGAGGAATGGCTCCAAAAAGGACTTGGGAATCAGGAATCTGGCGGCAACGCATCCCGTCGCGAACAAAAGGATTGCGGATTTCGCGCTGAATTTTTTCTGATATAACATGAATAAAACCGGGATGGTGATGACAAAATCGAACAAGCTTCCCAGAACGACCGCCTTGGCCTCTTCCGGCAACAGCGACAAACCAAAATCCGTATGATACAGAACAAGATTGCTCAACAGCACAAGCGCCAACAACAACAACCAAACTTTGCTGCCTTTTTGTACCGTTTCCGTAGCCGTCATCATATCACCCTTGCCATGTCAATTTCATTCCGCTCATCACCGGAACCCTCATCTGAAAAAACCGGTTTTCCATCAGTCCCGATGAAAATGCTCTTTATACTATTAAACCATGCCACGGAGCAAAATGAAACGTTCAGGGCAGCTTTCGTCCGTCAAAATTTTTTTGCTATCAAACCACGCTATAACGAAAAAAATGAAACCTTCAAGGCAATTTTCGCCGGCAAAATTTTACGATACCAAACCATGCACCACGCATATGGAACATTTAGGCCAATTTTCGTGCGTCAAGATTCTGCACCATTAAACCATGCCGTCGCGCAAAATGGAACCGCAAGCGGGTATCGCATCCACTTTCCAAAACCCTTTCCGGCCCGACAAATACTTCGTCTCATACAACAACGCCATGGCGAGCCTTCTCCGCTCCCACACCTTTTCCTCGGACAAGCCCACAAGAAACCGATCATGATTCCGGAAAACCACGTGGCAGGAGTTTTTGTCCACCCGCTCGACCTTGAATTCCAGATCAATCGCCCACAGCGGCTCGTGGTAGCCTTCCATCGGCAGCTGGCAGGCGGCCATTTCCCGCTCTTCCGAAATCACAATCGGCGGATTTTTCCGTTTTTTCAATATTCTCCTCGCCGACTTCATCCGTCCATTCAAATCGGCGCCGAAGCAGATGCACACTTCATCCAGCAGCTGCTGCACCGTTTTCGTCGATACAAAAATCCCTTTGTCGTAAGTCAAAATCTTTGATGAATGCAATTCATTATAGAAAGGCGTAATCGCATAAACATTGAAATTTTTCATGATGTCCATTTCATTCATTTCTCTGTTTATCATTTACATCCCCCCTATAGTTGGCTGCATCATCCGCTTGTATATACTATGGCCTATCTCAAGCGCGCATGGAAGGTTCATAGACTTACAACATATGGCCCAGCATCCAACTAGAATTATACAGTATAAACAAAAAAATACAATACAAAATGTAGAATTTTTAAAATTTTCCTTAATTTGATAATTTACCTAATTTTTCATCAATTCTCAAATATTTCAACTAAATTTTCCTAAAAAATCCATAAGATTTTCATCAAAATCCGCGAAATAACCGATTCGATGAAACGGCGGGGCTTTCTTATGATAAAAGCACCCGGGAATATGGATCAGCGCTGATCGCAAGGAGAAGCGGAATGGAGGCGTTTGATCAGATTCTAGAACAATATGCCCCGATGATGTACAGGGTGCTGAAACGGGCGAGGGTTTACAAAAACCATGATTATTACAAACATTGCGCGACGATTGCCTTGTGGGAGGCGTGGAAGAATTACGACCCGGCGCGCGGGCCTTTTGCGCCGTACGCGTACCGCATGATGCTCACCGCGGTTTTCAGGGAAATGAGCCTGGAAAACCGGTATGATGAACTCCAAACGAGCTGCGAAAAGGAGACGCTCACCTTTTTGGCCCACCAGCGGCAAATGAAAACCGGCGCGTCCGCCTGTCCGGAACTGTTCATGGATCTGGAGTCCCTGGTGACGCGGGAAGAAATGGAACTGCTCCTGGACATCTATTATTATCGGTATAAATATAAAGAGTTGGAGAAGAAATATGGCGTCACCGCCGAGGCCATCAAAAAGCGGAAGGACCGGCTTCTGAAGCGTTTGAGAAGGAAATTGCGTTGAGAACATGGCATCCCGTCCCAAATCAACAAGAAGGCTTGGGCGTTCCATGAAGCGGTTGCGGATAAGTTGCGCTGAAACCGCGAACCTCCCACGCCTTCAAAAGGGCGGGACCGCTTCATGAAACGGTTGCGGGAGAAAATGGGGAATTTGCGGATATCCGGGCCGATGCCATGGAGATATATGGCCTGAGCCCCAAATGCGGCACTCATGCATCCCGCACAATACTTTAAATAAAATACCGAAAGCTCTGAACACTCCGCTCATTATAGACGGAACCATAGATAATAATGACAATTGCATGTATGTTAAACAATCGTGAATGCCGGGTATCTCATGGCGCCCGGCATTTTTTCCGTTTTCCCTTAAGCGCCTGCACAATCTGTTCGGCCAGGAGCTCGAATTCCACTATGACGATTAGGTTCCGCCATTCTCCCTTCCTTTTTTTGGGGTGCGCTACTTTACTTGAATAGAAGATGTCATGCCGGGTTGCCCGGGGTGTACCCTGCCCGGCATTTTTTCATCCGCCGCGGAAGCCGCTTTCATCCCGCCCCACTTCCCCAACTTGCTCCCCCTTACTAATAATTTAAAAATCAATTTCATAATGTAATAGCGGTAAGAATGGGTTGCATTGCAGACGCCCTTGCCGAGCGCCTTTCGGGTGTCCCCGATCGGCGGCCGGCGCTTTCGGCACCTGACATTCCAAAATACTTGGCACTCCCACCAGAATGGAGGTTCACCATGAAAACATGTCCACATTGCAAACGGGCAACCGGCGGCAATGAAACGTTCTGCATCCATTGCGGCGCGGAACTACCGGATTCCGGTACGGCGCCGATTCCATCCGAAACAACCATCAGCCAAACCTGCTCCCGCTGCAGGCAGCCAATCGCGCCTTCCCAAAACTTCTGCAGCCATTGCGGAGCCCGGCTTCAGCAGGAAACACCGGTCCGAAAACGCAGCCAAATCCGTGCTGAAAAACGCAGCCAAGTACGCGCCAAAGAAAAAACTCCGCTCCCTTCCCAAACCGCATCATTCATCCAAAACAAGATCCGTCCTGTAATCAGCGCCTTCATCCAAAACAAATTTCTTCCCGCCGTCCAGGCTTTGGGCCAAAGCAAAATCCTGAGCAAAGACAAAAACATCGCATTCATCTCCATCCTGGCGGCCATCCTGCTGTTTACCGGAGCCCATCTGTTCATCCGGCACACACTGGATCCTGTCAATCAGGCCGACAAAATCGCCAAATACGTGGAAAACCATAAACCGGCGAAACTGGCCGATGCCTTCACGTACACCGAAAAAACCTACGTCAATCCGAAAAGTTTTTATACGTATATGGAAGACAACCAATGGATTTTAGAGAAGTTGAAAAACGCCGCGAAGGAAGCGAAACGGCACGGCAGCGCGGAAGTGAAGGACGGATCGGGCAACCGCATCATCTCCATCGCCAACAAACCGTTTTTGCTCTTTTACAAGAAATACGAATTCAGGGTGCGGCCGGTCAAAGCGCTGGTGTCCACGCCCGATCCCGGCCTGGAAGCGGCCATTTCGGTGGGAAACAAAGAGCCCGTTCCCATCAATAAAGACCGTGTCAACATCGGCTATTTCGCCCCGGGTCCTTATGAATTCACCATTACGTATAAGGACGATTATTTCACGAAGGAAGACAAGGTCGAAGTGTATTTATCGGGGGAGCAATATGAATTTCCGATCAATCTGAAACTGAAGCCCATTGAATTGACGTCGGACATCCCGGATGCGATTGTGTATATAAATGGAAAGAACACGAAGAAGACGGCGGAGGAAATCCAACTGGCAGCCGCGCCATTGGATGGTTCGGTGGAAATCTATGCGGTGGCAACGAATGAAAACGGGGAAAAAATCAAATCCAAAACCCTGCATCTGACAAACGGCGATGCCCATATCACGTTTCCGGATGCAAAACAAGTGAAATTCACCCAGGCATTTTATAACGCTCCGGCTTCGGACGCCGAAGCATGGATCTTGAATTTCCGGAAGGACTACGAAAAGGCCGTCAACCATGCGGACTTTGATTACGTGGCCGATTATTTCGTGAGGGGCACTCCAATCGAAAAGGAATACAGGGATTTCGTGGAAGGCCACCGGGGAATCAGCGGCTATGAATACCGCTTTTTGTCAAACGATATCGTGGATGCGGCGCTTCTCCCGGACAACGGCATCCTGATCGAAACGCGGGAAGCCTTCGAATACCGTTCCAAGGAAGACGGCCATTGGTACTACGAACGACAAAAGAGATACACTTTGCAAAACACGGGCGACGCCCTCAAAATCGCCGATGTGGAAGCGAATACGATTAAGAAGGAAAGGCGGGATTAGCGGGCGGGGATTGGATTGCCCTGGTACCCGGGATTTCAAGAACGGCTCTGCAATTATAGCTTGAATACGTTGGCGTCGATCCTGGAACTTGCAAGATTAGCTCTTCAATTGGCTTATCCTTTTATAACTTGAATACGTTGGCGTCAGTCCTGGAACTTGCAAGATGCATGGAGTTTTCGGAGAGCAAGGGCTTGGCGCGGGGCTTTGCACTGAACGCTGGGGCCAAGCATGGAAAGAGGTGTCTTAGGGACGCCTCTTTTTTATTTCCGCCTTGCATTTTGGCGCTGCCGTACTTTATTTTAAAAACCGGCCAAGCCAAGGCCATCCGGTTCTCCACATTAAACGCCATCTGCAAGGCCCTGAACTGCCAGCCCGGCGATTTATTGGAATATGTGGAAGACGAGGAGTAATGCGGCTTTTGGAGCTCCAGGTGCTTGCAGGGTGCCTGGGGTTTTTATTGGGTTCGGGGTGCTATCTGCCCGAGTTGTTAAGCTATTTGCCCAAGATCATTCTCTATCTGCCCGAGTTGATTCTCTTTCCGCCCGAGATTAATCATCATCCGCCCAAATTCAGTTATCTGCCCGAGTTGATTCTTCATCTGCCCAAGTGTAAATTATCACTTTATTTCGGAACAAAAGAGCCATTTTTTTGCACATTCCTTCAGAAAGCCCTCTCCCCTTTTCTGAAAGAATGTGCTAAATTTTTTGTGAATTATTTCGGAAGAGAAAATCCATCGGTTCATAGGAGGGGGAGGAGGACGTGATTCAATTTCATGACTTTGGCATTGACGTCCAAACGTATGCAGAGCGTGGAAAAGAAAACGACTTCCCTCTTCTGAAAAAGTGTCCGCATTGCCGGGCCAAGCGCCCGTTGCACCGCCACGGTTACTATGAGCGAAACGCATTGACCCCACATGGTGATTATCGCATTTGGATTGTCCGGTATCGCTGTCGGGAATGCTTGAAGACGGTGAGTGTGCTGCCTTCCTTTCTCCTCCCGTATTTTCAGTATACGTTGTCCGCCATATGGCAAGTCGTGAAAGAGCAGTTGGGATTGACCGAGGGGACGAACCGGGCTCCGTTTCTCCCGACAAAGGACGGCATCATCTTTTATGTCCGGCGGTTCTGCCGAAACCTATCAAACCTTCACAGCTTTTTTGCGAGGCGGTGGAGGATCATAGGCCCTATCGTGAAAAAAGAAAAGGAACGGGCTTCCTGGTGGATCCGGACGTTGGAGAAACACGGTCTCTATTCGGTCATCAGAGACATGTGGGAGGACGGATTCCGACACCCTTTTGCGAATCAAATGGGATCCTGATTTTACATACATATCCTAAATTGGAAATAGTTGAGGTTCCCACAAACCTTTCCTATCGACGGAGAAAAAGCGATCCGGTACGATAAGGGCAGACGGACCGGAACGGTCCTGATTCCAAGTGAGACAAGGAGGAGATTCGAATGGATGAGTCGATGAGACACGACATTGCCCTGTTTCGGTACGGGCTAATCGCTCCGTTGGTGAATGGGCAGGTGGAACCGAAGACGTATCTGAAAGAGGTGAGCGAGCGAGTGCACCATGTTCCCCACCAGGGCGACAAACGAATCGCAGCCAAGACGATCCTCGATTGGTGCACCCGATACAAAAAAGGGGGCTTTGACGCCTTAAAGCCGAAGCGCCGTTCGGACCGCGGCCACTCAAGGCGTCTGTCGCCCGATGATGAGGATCATATTTTAGCCCTAAGAAAAGAACATCCCACCATGCCCGTGACGGTGTTCTACGAACACCTGATCGAGCAGGGGGAAATCCCAGAAAATCATACCTCTTACTTTACTATATACCGATTGTTGAAAAAACACAACCTTGTCGGGAAAGAAATCTTGCCCATGCCGGAGCGAAAGCGCTTTGCGTATGACCAGATCAATGAGCTTTGGCAAGGGGACTTATCCCATGGACCAACGATTCGAGTCAATGGGAAAGCCCAGAAAACGTTTTTGATCGCCTATATCGATGACTGCTCGCGGTTTGTGCCGTACGCGCAGTTTTTCCCTTCGGAGAAGTTTGACGGGCTGCGGATCGTCACGAAGGAAGCGGTGCTTCGTTGCGGGAAGCCGAAGCGCATTTACTCGGACAACGGGAAAATTTATCGATCCGAGGTGCTGCAGTATGCGTGCGCCGAGATGGGAATTACGCTCATCCACACCCAGCCGTATGACCCGCAAAGCAAAGGGAAAATCGAACGGTTCTTCCGCACCGTACAGACGCGGTTTTATCCGCTGCTGGAGTTGGATCCCCCGAAGTCGCTCGAAGAGCTGAACGAGCGCTTTTGGAGGTGGCTTGAAGAGGAGTATCATCGAAAACCGCACGCCTCGCTGGACGGAAAAACGCCGCATGAGGTGTTTCAATCGCAAGTGCATCTCGTGTCGTTCATCGAAGATGGCGATTGGCTGGATGCGATTTTTCTGAAGCGGGAGCACCGCAAGGTCAAAGCCGATGGAACGATCACCTTGAACAAGCAGCTGTATGAAGTGCCGCCCCGGTTCATTGGGCAATCGATTGAACTCCGCTATGACGAACGGGGCGTCTATGTGTACGAAGATGGAAGGAAGGTGGCGGAGGCCGTTCGGGTTCGTTTGGAGGACAACGCCTATGTAAAACGCCATCGGTCCCCGTTTGCGGCGATTCCGGCGAAGGAGGGAGAACACGGTGTATAAATCGTTTTACTCCCTTTCGCGGGAGCCGTTTGCGAAAGAAACAGACCCGTCCGAGGCGTATCAAGGGGCGCCGTTTCAGGAAGCGTTGCGGGCGCTGGAGTACGTGAAACGAACCCGGGGGATCGGGCTGTTAATCGGAGAGCCAGGGGCGGGCAAGACGTTCGCCCTTCGGGCGCTGAAAGAGTCATTGAATCCATCATTGTATCATGTCGTCTACTTTCCGTTATCCACCGGAGGCGTGATGGATTTTTACCGTGG
This sequence comes from Ureibacillus sp. FSL K6-8385, assembly GCF_038593155.1. GTDB lineage: Bacteria > Bacillota > Bacilli > Bacillales_A > Planococcaceae > Ureibacillus > Ureibacillus terrenus. The sequence goes on along the minus strand of NZ_CP151968.1, from coordinate 422,982 downwards.
TTTGGCCTTGGGATTAGGAGAGGAACCGAAGTACCGCAAGGTAGACCTCTTCCGCCAAATCCAGCAGGCGATCGAGCGATTGTATCATGAACGGCGGATCACGCCGGTGTTCATTTTGGACGAGATGCATTTAGCGAAGGATGCATTTTTACAGGACATCGCGATCTTGTTCAACTTTGAGATGGATTCGACCAACCCATTTGTCTTGATTTTGGCCGGGCTGCCCCATTTACAGGGGAAGCTGCGGCTCAATCAGCACCGCCCTCTCGACCAGCGGATCATCATGCGATACCGGATGGGGCCGCTGGAGAAGGAAGAGGTGGCGGGCTACATCGAACATCGGATGAAACAGGCCGGGGCGAAGCATCCGATCTTCACCCCATCGGCGTTAGAGTCGATTGCCCTGCAGTCGCGGGGATGGCCTCGGGTGATCAACACGTTGGCCACGACGTGCCTGTTATACGGGTACCAGCTGAAAAAGGACGCCATTGACGAAGAAATGGTGCGCATGGCCGCAGAGGAAATGGGGTATTAGCACGAAAGGGGCCGAATCGGCCTCTTTTGTGCTTTCTCTTTTCCATCGATCCATCAGGCGCGCTGGAAATCTTCATCTGAAAGAGCGTGCAAACGTTCCGAAAGAATGTGCAAAATCCGGAACAATCCGCAAAAATTTTGCACATTATTTCCGAATCCGCCTGAAATAATTTGAAAAAGGGATTCTGAAATAATGTGCTAGTTTACACCCAAGTTCATTCTCTTTCCGCCCGAGATTAATCATCATCCGCCCAAATTCAGTTATCTGCCCGAGTTGATTCTTCATCTGCCCAAGACCATTTTCTATGTACCCAAGTTCATTCTCCATTCGCCCAAGTAGATTCACTATATGCCCAAGTTAATACCCCATCTACCGAAGACCACTCTTTATACGCCCAAAATGAACCTCCATCCGCCCTAGAATGCACTCTAACTGCCCAAGATGAATTCCTATCCGCCCAAGCGATTACTCCAAGTTCCTGAGTTAATCACCATCCGCCCAAGTTCAGTCTCTATATGCCCGAGTTGATTCTCCATCCACCCAAGATAAATCCTATCTGCCCAAGAACAAACCTCATTCGCCCAAGATGAATCTCCAAATGCCCAAGCAATCATTTCATCCGCCCTAGAATGCACTCTAACCGCCCAAGATGAATCCTTATCTGCCCAAGACCGATATCCATACGCCCAAGATACCCCCTATACGCCTAAGTGAAGCTCCAAGTGCCCAAGTTATCACCCTATTCGCCCAAGATTATTCTCTATATGCCCAAGTTGATTCTCCATCCGCCCAAGTGAAAACTCCAAATGCCCAAGTTCATTCCTTATATGACCAAGATGAATTTCCATCCGCCCAAGTGAAAACTCCAAATACTCAAGTTCATTCTCTATCTGCCCGAGTTGAACCCCTATCCGCCCAAAATCATTCTTTATACACCCAAGTCCACCCCCACCCTCCCTTCGATGATTTCCATTCGAGCGAATTCCTTCCAAAAAACCCCAAAACAAAAACCCCTTCGTACTCAAAGGGTTTTTCATTGCACATCCGCTTCCTTCTTTTCCGCCAAAGTCCTCACAAAAAACGTAATAAATAGCATCACCAAAAAAGGAACGACAGCAACATAAGCAATATAAATCAATGCGTACTTAATCCATTCCCATAAGTTGGGTCCGGCCAAAAAATAATCAAAATAATCCGTTCCCACAAAAAACTCAAACACAACCGGATAGCATCGGGTCGCCAATGCCACACAGCCGATCCAAAAAAGAAAATTCAGCACCTTTGATGTCCCGCGCCCCAACACCATCAACAAAAACGTAATCGCAAACGCGGCAAACACATACACCTGGTAATCCATCGAATAAGCCACTAAAAAATGGGTTCCTAAAAGGATTGCCAAAACCATTCCGATTTTGAATAATAATCCCAGCATTTCAAAAGCAAAAGCTTCATCACTAACCCATTCTCCGTCAATCTTATGGTATCCCCTTGAACTTAATTCTTCCACGGCTTTATAATCATACTTGGCCCTCTCCATTAATTCTTTGGTAGAATAATATTTATATTCATATTCCTCCTCATCATATCCCCTTAACTTCAATTCTTCCCTAGCATCATAATCATACTCGGCCCTATCCTTTAATTCTTCATCAGAATAATCTTCATAATCCGAACGCTTTCCCATTTTCAACCACCTTTTAGAACAAAATTGAACTGAAAGTCGATACAATCGAAAACATATTTTACAATACTCTGCAAACTTATTATTTCCTATTGTATCCAATTAATCAATCCCGTTAATAAAACATCCTTTCCTTAGAGTAGAGGTACGAAGAATTCCCAGAAACCGTTTTCCAGCTAAAACGTTCTATATTTTACAAATTCAACCAATTGAAAAGGAGCTGAATGTACTTGCCATCCTCCCAAAAATACAAAGAACTGATTTTCATCGTCCTGGCATCCGTGTTTGCCTGCTTTTCATTATATATAATCGAGCGAGATGCCTGCCCCTGCTCCGTCCACAATTCCTTTTCATCCAGAAATAATCAATATAGAGATAACGCAAAGTTCAGCACTTTTTTCAGTTTTATACCTTTCTCGATACCAACCAAATCCATTTCCCCAAACTGCCCAACACCCCCTCCACCAACTGCCATCATATTAGCAAAATAATCGGACCGCTTTTGAAAATCTTACAGTCCCCGCACGAATGTGGGAAAAGCAGAGAATTCCAAATAAAAATGCAGCCTTTGCGGATTTTCCCTGCCATGCAAAGGCTGCGTTTTTTTGTTTGGCAAGCGGAAAATTAAAAAACTTAAAAAACGATCTTGTTAAAGCAACAAGAGGGATTTAGGAGGGAGGGTTAGCTTGGATCCCTTTATTAATGCGGGGTGGGACTATCGAACAAACAAAAACCAGTGGGTGCATTGAAGTGTTTCAATCCCCTCTTATATCGGAGTGTAATCAAACCAGGATATGAGAAATTCGAACCACTGATTCAATCCCCTTATACATACGGGGTGCAACCGGGTACACATTTACATTTTGAAACTAAAACGGAAGTTCCAATCCCCTCCTACACGCGGGGTGCGACGCGGTTGAAGAACTCAAAAAAGAACTTGAAGAAATATGTTTCAATCCCCTCACACACGCGGGGTGCGACAGGGATTTATACGTAACTTCACCATTCGGTTGGAGTTTCAATCCCCTCACACACGCGGGGTGCGACCGTAGGGAAAAAAGTGTATGAATGGGTTCAAGATATGTTTCAATCCCCTCACACACGCGGGGTGCGACGGACAGCCAACTTTTTCATCCCTTGCGGCTCAAGGGCTCCGAAGGCCAAAAGTACGAATCGAAAAAAATGCCCTCCAAAAACCTTAATTTTATTATACAAAATCCCCGGAAATTCAGGAATACCAACAGGTGCGAATCCCCCGGGAATTTTATGTTCACTTGGCATTAGCACCAATGATATGGATCTGCACAAGATGGCGTTTCTTTCCTCACAGGCCAAGACATTATCGCATATGATTTCTGCACAAGTCCAAACATTACATATTTTCCCAACCGGTTCAAAGCCATCCGCGCAAGCCTTTTATGTAAATCCAATTCCCCGAAACTTCAAAATCCCCTGCATTTCTTTTCAACTCCACTTGTTTTAAAACTGAGTGAAACGGAAATGATTAATAAAAAACAAAAATCATTAACTTAACGAAATTGAAATATATTAAACAATAAATGTATAATAGGAGGTGAAAGAGGTGAACATGATGAGTTTGGCAATGTTGGATGCGAAGCAGATGGATATCGACAAAGCCTATCAGGACGAAGATTGGCTTAAAGTAAAAATTGAAACGTTGCAGGTATTGAATTATGCGGTGGTCGTTTTCCTCAATAAATTCCAGGATCGCATAAGCAGCATCATCTTGGATGAGGAACATTTTGATTTTAACGAACAATACCTCATGTCCAGCAAACATCATGAAGATTTGCTGCAATGGATGAACCGGTTGGCACATTTAAAAACGCCGATGGACGACGCGGAATTCGGCAAATTAAAAATCGATTTTGAAAACTGGTTTTACAAAATCGGGGGCAAAAACATCAAATTTGAATACAGAGATCACTATTTGTTGACACCAAAAGAAGCGGCAGACATGTTGAACGTGTCAAATGTCACCGTCCATAAATATTTAAAAAATGGTTTGGAGTGCGTGGATACCCGTTCACACCGAAAAATCCCAAAACATGCGGTCCTTTTATGGAAAGACCCCGTCTACTGTATTCTCATGCAAAAAATTTATCACGAAAACAAGATGCGGAACCAATCCCCGGAAGAACGGCTGAACGACATTTGGAAAGAATTGTTGGATTACCAATTAAAATACGGCTTAACATACGGCGTCGACACGTTGGAAAAAGCGCGAAAACTGGCGGAGAGCGAGGAGATGGACATATCCGAATATTATCAATGGGAAGCGTTGATAGAAGAATTTGAAGAATTGAAAAAGAAGCTGAAGGGGAATTGAATGAACAGGAATCCTGTCGACAAAAGCCATAGGGATGTCAAGGAAAAATTGCTTCCTGCAGACATTGATGAAATCCTAAAGAAATACGGCCATCTTCTTGCCGATTATCCTGCCATTGCCGAAAACGGTCCCATTTATCCCGAATATAAACGCACCAAAAGGTTGTTGTACGTTTTATTCCCATTAAAAAAGCATCCCGTCCACGGCATAACAGGACTGCTTGCAATCGAAAAGTATGATGCGGACGGATATGTGGAAAAGTATTCATATCAATGGAAAGTCATTTATCCGAAGATGGGGAAGATGTTCAAACATATATCCGCCTGGGAAAACGAACCCCATGACGCCGAATGGACAGAAAAAGCGCTTCAGGTTGAATCAGAACCGCACCATCACCATCATGTCCCCGGAGACCGCAAGCAAAGACAAGCCAATTGGGATGTCTGGACCTTGGATGAAGCTTTTGCTTTTGTCGCGGAATATATAGAATCAGGGAAGGAATACAAACCGTAAAAGATGCCTCGTCAGATTGCGAGGCATCTTTTTGTTTTTATTTTATGGATGATTGCGTGGGGGGGAATTCGCTTTTGTGGGGCGTTGTCAAGATCGAGGATTGTATAAGGCAAACATATTATTTGTTTTAATCCCCTCCTACACGCGGGGTGCGACCCGGAGGTGATAGTTTGTACGAAAAAATACCGCAAGTTTCAATCCCCTTATACACGCGGGGTGCGACAAAGAACAGTGCCTCGATCTTCCGCCTCTTGTATTTGTTTCAATCCCCTCACACACGCGGGGTGCGACAAATCAGTTGGTCAATACACCGGATTAAAGGACAAGTTTCAATCCCCTCACACACGCGGGGTGCGACTAATATGGCGGAGAATCAAAGCAAAGAATTCTGGAGTTTCAATCCCCTCACACACGCGGGGTGCGACGCCAACTTTTTCGGCCCTTGTGGCTCAAGGGCTCCGAAGGCCAAAAGTACGAATCGAAAAAAATGCCCTCCAAAAACCTTAATTTTATTATACAAAATCCCCGAAAATTCAGGAATACCAAGAGGTGCGAATCCCCCGGGAATTTTATGTTCACTTGACATTAGCACCAATCGATTACGGCAACCATGCCAGCAAATCTTCAATAAGTCCCGCTCCCCATGCCAAAAAAAGAGAACCGGTAAATCCCGGTTCCCCACTCCGACGGCCTATTCCCTCTCCAATCCAGCCGCCAACTTCCCGTAACACTCCATAAACGCCCCGAACGAGCTCTCCTCCGAAAAAGCGAAATCATGGTTTTTCAAAAACTCCGCGAATTCCAAAAACCCGGCCTTCACCAACCGCTTATACTCCTCCGCGGGAATCGGCTTGGATACCTTCCCGGTCGCTGCCCAATTCCTTCCGATGAAACACCAATCCCGCATCGGCCGCCTCGATCCGAATCTCATACAGCGAATCCAACAATTCCACACGATACTCCCGCTCATCCGGGAACAAGAGCGGCTCCGCCAACAACTGCCACGTGAACAACAAATCCGTGGTCTCCATCTCTTTGTTTAAAATCACTTCCGAATCATAAAGGAAGGAAATGCCACCTTCCAAATAATCCCACCTGTCACACCAGCTTCCCGTTCACTCAGACTTCTCCTTCATACCTGTGGCCATCCTCTTCTCCATTTTTTCTGCAAAAGATCAGAAATGTTGAATGAAAGAACAGACACTAGGACAATGATTGATCCATACAAAGAATGGCGTGATGAAAAAAATCATTCCCCTAAATATCATCATGCGGGATTTCCGCTTGAATCCAAAAATGAGAATCATCAGTGCTATGACAATTGATAAAGTAAAAAATATTTGATTAAAGTCATTGACCACCATTACATTATTCTGGAAATATTCGGCTTTTCCCTCCCGCCGCTCAAATAAAAAATAAACGATTTCCAAACTGGTTAAATCGGTGAAGCTGAGATCCTATCCGCCTAAGGTGAAAACCATACGCCCGAGTTCCCGCTCCATACGCCCAAGTTCATCCACTATATGCCCAAGTTGAATTCCTATCTGCCCGAGTTAAAACCCTATGCGCCCGAGTTCCCACTCCGTATGCCCTAGTTGAATGCCCATCCGCCCAAGGTGAAACTCATATGCCCTAGTTGAATGCCCATCCGCCCAAGCTCATCCACTATATGCCCAAGATAAACACCCATGGGCCCAAGCTTCCGCTCCATATGCCCAAGTCCGGTTCCTATCTGCCCAAGTTAGAAACCCATGCGCCCGAGTTTCCACTCCATATGCCCAAGGTGAATTCCTATCCGCCCAAGGTGAAACTCATATGCCCTAGTTGAATGCCCATCCGCCCAAGTTCATCCACTATATGCCCAAGTTGAATTCCTATCTGCCCGAGTTAAAACCCTATGCGCCCGAGTTCCCACTCCATATGCCCAAGCTGAAAACCCATGCGCCCAAGTTCCTACTCCATATGCCCAAGCGAAAACTCCAAGTGCCCGAGTTATCACCCCTCCGCCCAAGTTCACATCTTATATGCCCCAAGTTGAATTCCCATCCGCCCAAGGTGAAAACTCATATGCCCTAGTTGAATTCCTATCCGCCCAAGGTGAATCCCCACATACAATCCCCCGCCCCTTCACTTTTCTCCAAAAATTCCCACACCCTCAAAACAAAAGCCGGAACCGTTGCGGTCGGCCCGTGCCGCATCCGCCAACAGTGCCGGCCAAACTTCCATTTTCAACATTTTTATTCTATACTATTCAAAGTAAACAAATTTTCCAATTGCCCTTTGGAAACCAGAGCTTCGGCTTTGGTTTCCTTAAATTTTACAATAAAATTGTTGTAATCCCGCCGGTTCAACCCTTTGACAAGATTTTTATTGATAATAAACGACCGGTGCGCCCTGACAAAATTGTCCGGCAAACTGCTTCCGAAAAACTTCAGCGTCGTGCGGACCGGAATCGAATCGTGCTGAGAAATAATGCAGGAACATTGGTTGATCCTTTCGATGAACAGGATTTCAACCAACGGAATAAACAGCGTCTGGCCCCTCTTGGTGGCGGCCGGTTTGGATGAATGAACGATTGCAACTTCCATCTGCCATCTCAGTCCCTTTCCCCCATTAGATGATCCGCGGAAGAAAGCTTGGTCTCTTTGCTTCGTAACGTTGGATGGCCTCCTGCTCCAATAACGTGATTTCAATCTCGTTCAATCCGTGAAGCAGTTTGTATTGCGTAAATTGATCCATGTGAAAATGCCATTGGAATCCTTCGCAAGTAATCGTTTTTTCCGCAATATCGATGGCAAATTCCGTTTGGGGATTCGCCTCCGCGATGGCGATCATCTGCTTGACGATCGGATCTTCCAGTTCAATCGTGACCAATCCCACTTTGGAGCAGTTGTTTTTGAAAATGTCGCCGAAGGAAGGCGCAATGACCGCCCGAAAACCGTAGTCCAGCAATGCCCATGGCGCATGTTCCCTGCTGGAGCCGCATCCAAAGTTTTCCCCGGCAAGCAGAATGATTGCGTCTTTGTATTCCGGACGATTCATGACAAAGTCCGGATCTTCCCGCCAATCTTTGAAAAGATAGCCGGCCATATTGGTGCGCTTGGAAAATTTCATCGCATCGCTTGGCGCGATCTGGTCCGTGTCGACATCCGAAAATCCCAACGGCAATGCCTTTCCGGCAATGTTTCTGATCTTTTTCATCGCGCTACCTCCTTCGCCATTTCCGCAGGATCGGCCAATTTGCCCATGATGGCCGATGCCGCCGCAACGGCCGGGCTGACCAAATGCGTCCGGGCCCCTTTTCCTTGCCGTCCTTCGAAGTTTCGGTTGCTTGTGGACGCGCAGCGTTGTCCAGCCTCCAGCACGTCCTCGTTCATCCCCACGCACAAGGAACATCCGGAAGCCCTCCATTCAAATCCGGCATTGACGAAGATGTCCGCCAATCCTTCCTCCTCCGCTTCCCGCTTCACTTTCATCGAACCGGGAACCACGATGGCTTTGACGCCTTCTTTCACTTTGCGCCCTTTCACGACGTCCGCCGCCGCCCGCAAATCCTCTAACCTTGAATTCGTACAGGATCCGATGAACACGGCATCAATCTTTACCTCTTTCATTGGCATGCCCGGTGCAAGACCCATATATTCCAATGCCCTTTCTTCATTCGGATCTTTCGGCACCGGCACCATGCTGTCAATGGAAACCGCCTGGGCGGGCGTCGTTCCCCATGTCACGAACGGTTTGATATCCGTCACATCGACCACGACTTCCTTGTCAAAAACGGCCCCCTCATCGGTGTGCAGCTGCTTCCATTCTTCCACCGCCTTTTCCCACTCTTCGCCTTTCGGGGCAAACGGCTTGTCTTTCAAATATTCAAAAGTGGTTTCATCCGGCGCAATCATGCCGGCACGAGCCCCGCCTTCGATGGTCATGTTGCAGATGGTCATCCGTTCCTCCATGGAAAGTTCCTTGATCACATCGCCCCTGTACTCGATCACATGGCCGACGCCGCCGTCCGTGCCGATGATCTGCAAAATGTATAAAATCAAATCTTTGCCCGTGACGCCTTTTGGTCTTTTTCCGGTCAAGGTCACCGCCATTTTTTTCGGCTTTCTTTGGCGGATGGTTTGGGTCGCCAGCACATGGGCCACTTCGCTGATGCCGATTCCGAATGCCAAAGCGCCAAACGCCCCGTGGGTGGACGTGTGGGAATCGCCGCATACCACCACCATGCCGGGCTGGATGATCCCTTTCTCCGGCGCAATGACGTGGATGATTCCCTGATCCTCCGAAGCCCATGGATAGACTTTCACCCCAAAGTCTTTGGAATTGGCCATCAAGGTTTCCATTTGTTCGGCGGCCACCGGGTCTCTGACAGGTTCATTCAAATAGGAAGTCGGCACTTGATGGTCCATGGTGGCAATCGTCAAATCCGGCCGTCTCACTTTGATCCCCATTTCCCTTAGAGCACGGAAGGCATGCGGGGAAGTCACTTCATGCATCAAATGGAAATCCACGTAAAGCAGATCCAAATTGTCCGAACTTGTGACTACATGTTTCTCCCAGACTTTGTCAAACAACGTCTTTGGTTGCGACATTTCTTCATCCCCCTGTTCAAAACGCTCCCAAAATCCCACTATATGAGATATAATTCTCATATAGTGGTTAAGCACATTAAAACGGATTCAGAAAGAGGGTGCAATAGTAAAATGGGAGTATTAACCAAAATCGTAAGTATTATGGATTTCCTTGCCGAAAATGGAAGCGGGGATTTAAATACAATCAGCAAAGGGACGGGCATCCCCCGTTCCACCGTCCATCGCCTGCTGAGCGACCTGGAGGAAGCCCACTTGGTCGCCAAAACCCGGGAAGGATACACGATCGGCCCAAAAATCGCCATTTGGAGCGATTCCGCTTATGCGAAAATCATCGCGGAAGCCGCGAAGCCGATCCTGAAAAAGCTGACCGAATCCACAAATGAAAGCAGCCAAGTCTATATCAGGGAAGGAGAACAACGAATCTGCATCACGTCGGTGAATGTTGCGGGTCTGGCCAACATGGTGCCGGTCGGGTCCATCTTCCCGATTGGGGCGGGTTCGGCCGGAAAGGTATTCAAAATATGGGAAGATGAAATCTCCAATAAAGAGTATGACGCCATCCGCCGCCAAGGATGGGTGGAAAGCGTGGCGGAGCGGGAGCCGGGGGTGGCCAGCGTCAGCGCGCCGATCTTTTCCAAAAGCGGGAAGCTCATCGCTGCCATCAGCGTGAGCGGCCCCATTTCCCGGCTGGGGGAAAAACCTTCGGAAAAATTGGCCGCTCATGTTCTGAAAGCCGCCCGGGAGCTGAATGAAAAATTGAATGAAGGCTGATGGGGCGCATCCGGCCGATCCGCCCCCAAACAATGCATGAAAAAAAGAGCCCGATCATGGAATCGGGCTCTTTTCTGTCGTCTATAATCAGAAAATTCAAAATCAAAGAGCTTCAAATACATTTCACCCGCTAAACAATTACAAAAACAGATAAAAGCGGCCAATTACACCATTGAATTTTATATAATACCGATTGTTAATATATTGAAATTGGTGGAAATAAATACGATTATCCCCTACTTCCCCGGTTGTCATTCATGCAATATTATTCTAGGAAAACAAAAATTTTTAAGCGAAAAATCAAAAATATTCTTGCAATTTTATTAATTTTTGTTATTATATTAATCAGATTGATGACTCTATGAAACATCTATCAATTTATACATAGGGGACGTCCCGAACGTCGCCCTTCTTTTTTTTTTTGCCCAAAATTATTTGCATCCCTCCAAGATGAATCTTTATGTAATCAAGGTGCATTTCTATATGCCTAAGTTGATTTTCTATATGCCCAAGGTGATTTTCTATATGCCCAAGAGGGTTTTCTTTCTGCCCATGTTTGGCCTCTATCTGCCCAAGAGGGGGTGCTTTCTGCCCGAGTTTAGCCTCTATCTGCCCAAGAGGGGGTGCTTTCTGCCCGAGTTTGGCCTCTATCTGCCCAAGAGGGGGTGCTTTCTGCCCGAGTTTGGCCTCTATCTGCCCAAGATGGAATCCCATCTGCCCAAGTTTATTCTTTATCTGCCCAAGGTGGAACCCCATTTGCCCAAGTTTTTTCTCTTTATGCCCAAGATGCAGCACCATCTGCACAAGCTAAATCTTTATCTGCCCAAGATTAAACCCCGTTCGCCCAAGCCGAATCTTTATCTGCCCAAGGTGGAACCCCATTTGCCCAAGTTTATTCTTTATATGCCCAAGGTGGAACCCCATTTGCCCAAGTTTTTTCTCTTTATGCCCAAGATGCAGCACCATCTGCACAAGCTAAATCTTTATCTGCCCAAGATTAAACCCCATTCGCCCAAGCCATATCCTTATCTGCCCAAGATGCAACACCATCAGCCCAAGCCGAATCTTTATCTGCCCAAGATTAACCCCCATTCGCCCAAGCCATATCCTTATCTGCCCAAGATGCCTCACTATCTGCCCAAGCCGAATCTTTATCTGCCCAAGGTTCCCCCTCCTTTTCCAAAATACATTAGGAGAATTATAGAATCGCTCGAAAAAAGTCTCAACTAAACGCCCAAACTAATCCACAAATAGTCATTTCATGGAGGTAAACATGGAACTCTTAGTTAATTTTTTCATTTTAATAGCATTTATCTCATGCCATTATCTGAATTTTTTTATTTAAGTTTTTTTGATGAATATACGATTTTCACCATCCTGTCAGCATCCGTTTTACCGCAGCGACGAACGGCTTATAGAAATATCGCAGCGATCTCCTTAAAAAATATCAGAAAATTTAAAATTTTGATTGCATATATTTATCGGCTTTGCTATAATATCACTAAGGTAGTACCTACAATTGCTACGTAGAGGGGACGTCCATCGAGCGTCACCCTTTTTTTACTAAAGGCACCCCGCCATGAAAAAACCACCTCCCTGTTGGAAGGCGGCATTTTTATGTTTGGCTATTCGTCTCCCTATTATGTATCGTGCACTGTCCAATTAACCCCAAGTATTTGGCCTCCGCGCGAATCTTTCAAGCACCCGGCGTGATGCCACTTTTCCCATCCTCTTTGCACAGAACCGCCAACCGAAACCAGAATCGGCTAATTGGTCATCAGTTTTTCCAGCCCTTTTTCCAAATGCACATGCAGGTCGCCCAGGATGGAGAACGTTTCGGCAATCACGTAACTCGGAAATAAATCAAACTCAAACTCATCCCCCGCAAAAGGATCCTCATCCGCAAGCGCGATCAACTCCACGACAAACCACAGATCCTCCCGCTTCAGCGACGCCAAATAGTCGGCAATCTGCATCTTATATTCATCCAGGAACTATATGCCCAAGAGGAAACCCCTTCCGCCCAAGTTACGAATCTATATGCCCAAGTTAGGATTTTATCTGCCCAAGTGTACACCTTATCCGCCCAAGCTAAATATCTATATGCCCAAGATGCATCTCCATCTGCCCAAGCTATGTATCTATACGCCCAAGATGCATCTCTATACGCCTAAATTCAATTTCCATCCGCCGAGATTCATCTATATATGCCCAAGATAAACCCTTATATGCCCGAGATCAAACCCCATCCGCCCAAGCTGAGTATCTATATACCCGAGTCAGAACCCTATCCGCCCAAGCCACATCTCTATATGCCCAAGATGAATCTCCATCTGCCCAAGCTATGTATCTACACGCCCAAGATGCATCTCTATACGCCTAAATTCAATTTCCATCCGCCGAGATTCATCTATATATGCCCAAGATAAACCCTTATATGCCCGAGATCAAACCCCATCCTCCCAAGAGGAGTGTCTACATGCCCTAGAGGAAATTCCATCCGCCCAAGATGGGTGTCTATATGCCCAAATTGAAACTCTATTTGCCCAAGATGCATCTCTATACACCCAAGTTGGAACATTTTCTGCCCGAGCTGCATCTTTATACGCCCAAGACAGAACCCTATCCGCCCAAAATCAATGTCTATATGCCCAAGTTAACACCTTATCTGTGTATTTTGCAATAGAAAAGTGCAGAGAAATGCAATGAAAAATGCAGAGGTTTGCCACCCATTTAATTCCTTTTCGACAATGTGTGGGACAGTCTATAGCTCTCGCCATGAAAAGAGATGATATGGGCGTGATGAATTAGCCTGTCCACTAACGCTGCTGTTAAACGAGAATCTGTAAAGATCCGGTTCCATTGACTAAATTCTAAGTTAGATGTAATAATTACGCTTTTCTGTTCATAAAACTCCGATATAATTTGGAATAATAATTCAGCTCCTTCTTTACTAAATGGTAAGTATCCATCTTATTTCCTCCTTAAGTAGCCCATATAAGAATTGTTTCGGAGTTTCAAACGGTATTTGCTCGTATACATCCGCAACATAAGCTAACCTCAATGACTTACACAATTCTTTAATGTCCTGTTTCAATTGACAGCCTCCTCTCTAGGAGCTAATGAATCGTATTTACTCCAGTCCACTTCATAAGGATTATTATCACTAGGTAGCTTATCCTGTGCAATTAATTCATAGAACTCTTCATTAATCTTCTTCATGTCATGAGAAACTAATAAACTAGCTAGAGCTTCTAATCGTTTTCGTCGAATAATTAAATTATCTACCAACAAAAATTCTTTAATTCTTCCCGGTAAATACTTATTATAGCGCGAATATTCTACAACCCTTGGTTTATGAATCCATGTTTTAATTATTGAAAGCCATGGTAATGCTTTTCGCTTTTTCATATATGGCCGATAGTCATCCAATAATATCTCCCCATTAGGTGAAACAATCTTTAATTGATCCCATGTTAATATCATTTGTAATTGACTATAGTTGCCACCCTTAGGGACATGAACCAACGTCTGATCCACTTTCACTTCATTATATTTGTTTACTTTAACAAGATGCTCTTTAAATACAGGATAGGGCTTTTCCGGTAATGCTAGAAGATAATCCCGTTCTTCCTGCCATAAGTCCTCAATACGTACGTTTTTGGCATAATGAATTCTATTTCTGTCCGCCTCTAATTTATGAAATAATTGATTAGTTAAACCCTCATAGCTGTCCATTATTGGAGCTGAAGTAAAAAAGTTATAGCGTATATATCCAACTTTATTCTCAACATTTCCTTTTTCATGGCCACTTCTTGGATTGCATACCTGCACATCAAAGCCATAATAATGCTGAAATTGAACAAATTCATCAGTTAATTGTGCTTCTTCATTTTTTGTCCTTTTTTTCTTCACAGCGGGGGTCAAATTATCGATTCTTATCCTTTTAGGTACTCCCCCAACCTGTTTAAAAAGAATATTGAGACCATGTAAGAAGCATTCTTGATTTTCAGCTGGTAACGGTACTGCAAATCCAGCATTACTATGAGGAAACGTCATAACTAAAGCATGAATATCCACAATTTCTCCATCTTGTACAGCTTCCATTACTCCAAAGTCTACTTGAGCTTCACCCGGAGGATGTTCTAATCTTTCATACCCTTTATCCTTTTCTTCTTGGTGAGTATTCATCCATTCAGAGATAAAGTAACAAACAGTACGATAAGAACCTTGGAAACCCATTTCCTTTAGTTCTTCAAATATTTGTTTCTTTGTTCTTCTTAATTTTTTCCTTAACTTTAAATCCTCAAAAAGCCAATCTGAAACAATTTCTCCCCACTTTTCCTCATACATCATCTCTTTCTTTTTAAATGATTTCTGTTTAGGGAGTTGATCTTCATCCGCATACTTCTTAGCTGTTCGCCAATTAATTCCCATTGTTCTTTGTATTTCTGAAATAGATAAACCTTTGTTATTTCTTAAATGTTTGATACAATTAATATCAGACATTGCTAGCATCCTTTCTTACCTCCACTACCAATTGCTTGACACAATTACTGTAGTGGGACTTGGGGTGACTGGCAAGTCTTTTTTGTTTATGCACAAAAATTTAGTGCAGGACTCTGCATTTTTCCTTTGCAAAGCTCTGCACTTTTATGGTTCTTACGCATCTTTGGTGAAACATCGAATTACATTTAAAATTATTGAATTATCATTCGTCTCTTACTTATTATCCGAAACTAAATCGTCGAAAACGCCATTAGTTATTTACTCTATTACGCACATTTTTTGAGCTATCACCAAAAGAACGTAAGAACCACTTTTATTTTGCCATACACATCAGTAATTGTTGCAGGCCATACGCAAATAAAAAGTATCATGTGAAAAATTAGCATCCTTTAAAAAAAGGGCATTACGACTTTTTTAGGATTTCAAATACTTTTGATTGTGAGTCTTCCTCGTCAATATAAAAATAACTTTCATGTGAATTGCATGCAAGCCAAATTTTATCTCCATTATAAAACATTAAATCTTCTGGTAACCCATTAATCCACCCAAATAAAGAATTACTTTTCGTTTGTAAAAAATGCTTTGTCTGTTCATTTAGCTCATAATAATATATATACGCTGTTGCTTCTAAAAGTATATTTACTGCCCATTGAGATTCCTCTTTCACTTCAATTAATGAACTTTTAATATCTTTTAATAATTCGTTGTAATATTTCATCGCCAATTTTTCATCATACATCATGTCTTTCCTTATAACAAAAGCAAATTTATCACATTTCTCATAAGCTATTTCAATCAATAAACGATAATCTTCACCTTTTATGTCTTTATCATACTCTAACATTTTATTACGTTACCTCCCTAATAAATGTTTCTACTTGCCAAAAACAACTCAGATGAAGGCGCAATACCTAATGTATTAATTCAGTTGAGTTAATTTCATAATTCTCACCCCTCGATTTTCAAGGGATTCAAGACAATAAAAAATGGGTACCTCCCCAAATTTCGTTATAATGGTAGGTAACCAAACAAACCATACGAAAGAGGTGAGTACCCTATGACTATTGTAAAACAAATTTCTCTTTTTGACATCCATCAATTATTAGAAATGGAAAGTTCCCATCGTTATGATGCCATTTTTAGTGTGATTGACATTCAACCTATTTTTCAATTGTTTTCTAAAAAGACATTGAAAGGTGCACCACGTGAATTGAATTATGGTGCAATGATTCAATCGCTGATTATACGTATTGTCGAACGTATTCCAACTATCAAGGATTTAGTCAAACGTTTGGTTCATGATCCTTTATTTCGTTTCGACTGTGGATTCCTTGTGTCTGATGTCGTACCATCTGAAAGCTCTGATTCACGCATGATTCAAGTCATTAGTGAATCAGATGTGCTAGATAAAATGAACGATACACTCATCAAAACAGCGATGTTGGAAGGCTTTCTAAATGATGAACATGTCGCCATCGATGCGAGTCACTTTGAAGCTCGTGATTCACACCATCAGAAAAGAAAGCACCTAAAACTCCTAAAAAACATGGTCGTAAAACTAAAGCTGAACGAGCTGTTTGGTTAGCCGAACAAGTAGAGAAAAAAGGAAATCAATCAACCTATGAAAAAGAACTGAAAGAACAGCTGGATATCCCATTAGAAACCCTTTGGAAGGATGTACCGATTGAGCCAAAATGGGGTGTGAAAAAGAATAGTAAAGGAAAAAATACATTTTGGTTTGGTTATAAAGCCCATTTAGCTGTTTCGACGAAAAGTCAATATATCATCACGCGCTTGATGTCCTCAGGTAATTTAAGTGATTGTAAAGCTGCGATTCCGTTATTGAAAAAACTTCATCACTTAGGAAACGGTCAATTTACAATAGCTATATTTGATGCTGGTTATGATGTTGAACCTATTTACCGTCAAGCCGTATCACAGTCCATGCGAGTCGTGATTCCTTACAACGTTCGCCGAGAAGGAGAATATATAGGATTCGATGAACATTTTCGTCCAACCTGTGTGCGTGAACATAGTTACCAATATGACAGCTTTGACGCTAAGTACAATACATTAAAATTCACACGTCCAAAGGAATGTGCAACTTGCCCATTACGAGAAGACACCCTTTGCCAAAAAGTTTTCAAAATCAAATGTGATATAGATATCCGTAAATTTACCTATCCAGCACGTGGGACAGAACGATGGAAACTGCTTTATCAAGAACGTACAGCAGTCGAACGCGTTAACGCTTATTTAAAGGAATACTTTCAATTAAACAATGTCCGTCATCGTACAGGAAAGAAAGCAAAAATGCATTTCAATCTGGTGACGTTAATTTATAATACCTGCAAACTAGCAGTTGATCGAATCAATGCTTTATTACAGCAACAAAACCAAGTTGCATAATTAAAAAAAAAAACGAAGTTTTTAGTATAGGGGTACTCTATACTTCAGAAAAACTATGATTTATGAAATTGATTCAATGGTTATAAAAATAAATATTAATACAAAACAAGAAAAGAACTTTTTAATTGTACTATTCTCTATGTCTCTCAAGAGAAATAATAACTTATGTTAAATTTTCAAACCTCCACGCATCCCTGCACATATCGATAATATCGCGTTTTGCTTTCCAACCCAATTCTCTTTCAGCTTTGGAAGCATCCGCATAGCAAATCGCAATATCGCCCGGTCTGCGTTCTACAATTTCATATGGCACTTTGATGCCGTTCGCTTTTTCAAAAGCATGCACCAACTCCAACACGCTTGTCCCTTTTCCAGTTCCGAGATTATATATATGCACACCTTTTCTCAAATGCTTGTACGCCGCCACATGTCCCTCTGCCAAATCCATCACATGAATATAATCCCGAATGCCCGTACAGTCTGGAGTTGGATAATCATTGCCAAACACCCGCAATTTTTCCAATTCGCCTTTTGCCACTTTTGTAATATACGGCATCAAATTATTAGGAATCCCATTCGGATCTTCACCAATCAACCCGCTCTCATGGGCACCAACGGGATTAAAATATCTTAAAATGGAAACGGCAAACTTCGGATTCGCCTTTGCCACATCCATCAAAATCCGTTCACTCATGGCCTTTGTTTCGCCATATGGATTGGTAGTCGGCAATAACTTCATATCCTCTTTAAATGGCACTTGATTCTCGCCATAAACAGTGGCAGAAGAACTAAAAACAAATTTATTTACATTGTACTTTTGGCAAACCTTCGTTAAAACCATTGTGCTTCCTATATTGTTCATATAATATTTCAAAGGCTCTGCAACAGATTCACCGACCGCCTTATATCCTGCAAAATGAATAACCCCTTCTATATCATGTTTTAAAAAAATTTGTTCCAAGGCTTCTTCATCAGTCACACATCAACATTGTAAAAAATAAAATTGTCATTTAATTTTCGAAGATTTTCTAACACTGTAGGCTTACTGTTTGAAAAATTATCTACTATAATCAATGAATAGCCTTGTTCCATTAAAGACACACATGTATGCGATCCGATATATCCGGCTCCACCTGTTACTAAAATTTTCATCATTTTTCAACCCCATCTATTTATCAAAATTGACCATCAAGCCAGTAAAATAATAGCATAGTAAACAGAATAAACCAAATTCTAATTAGGGTTTGCTGAATAAACAAAAAACGTTGATACAACAAGGGTTTTTGGCGTGTTTGTCGAATTATAAGTGTAAGGATTTTCGCTAAAACCGTAAAAAAACCTTGCACTTGGAGGTTGTAACATGTATCGAGAAACGGAAAAACAACTGACATTTTCGGATGATTTTTTTCTGCCGTTTGGCGGGAAGTTAAATAAAAAAAATCGCTGGGTTATTCTAGCTGATATGATTCCATGGTGGAAAGCTGAAGAAAAATACAGTCAAGCATTTAAAGATTCCAACAAAGGTGAGCAGGCATTTTCTATAAGAGTAGCTCTTGGCTCTTTGATTATCAAAGAACGCCTAGGTTTAAGTGATCGCGAAACGGTTCATCAGATTACAGAAAACCCTTATCTACAGTACTTTATTGGTCTTCCAAGCTTTCAAGAAGAAGCTCCATTTCATCATTCTATGATGACCCATTTTCGGAAGAGACTCGGTTCAGATATCATCAATGAAGTGAATGAATGGATTGTCATGGAAGAACAAAAAAATGAAAAAGACGATGACGGCGATGATCACCCGACTCCGCCTGCTTCCCCATACCCAAAATCCGAAGAAAATGTCAATCAAAGTGATACAGACGCTTACGACACAAGTGCAAACAAAGGGAAGTTATTGTTAGACGCAACACGTGCTCCAGCTGATATTGCCTATCCAACTGACCTTGATCTTTTAAACGAAGCTCGAGAAAAATTAGAACACATCATTGATGTTTTGCATGAACCATTGAAAGGAGACAAACGGAAGCCACGGACTTATCGCCAAAGAGCGAGAAAAGATTATTTGGCTGTCTCAAAGCAAAGAAAAGTCAGTGGCAAAAAGTTGCGTAAAGCAATAGGCAAACAGCTGAATTATATCAAAAGAGACCTTAACATCATCCAAAAACTAGCTGAGCAAAGTTCATTGACTCTTTTGAGTAAAATTGAGTAGGAGGGAGTGATTAACTCCCGTCCTCTCACACCACCGTACGTACGGTTCCGTATACGGCGGTTCAATTAAGATCATTGACGCAAGTTTTCATAACTTCCGTGAATAGCTGTTCTCTTTATGCCAGTGGTCACTCCACCCTCCAAGAGGTCTTCCACGGGATTCACCGCTTCCTTCCTCAAGTGAGGTACTACGTTTTCTGTGTTCATCATAACTCACTGAATGCCAAGGGCTATTCTCTCTTAATTGTTCGGTCCTTCTCAGTTGTTCTAGACCAACTAATACTATGACCTCTGCTGACTTCTGACGGTTCAGCTACTTATCACTAAGTAGGTTATGAAGCGTACTTCACCTATCCGCCAGACCTCCCCGGGTAAGTACATGCACTTTCACACCATCTATCCGCCTCATCTACTCGATATGACCTTCGACAGAAAGAGCTTTGTTTTGTTTGGCAAACTCACTCAATCATACCTAGCCTTATATGAGGTTCGTGTTCCTCGGACCGGTGTTTTGCCTCCAGCTTCCTTCAGATTCCGCGTCACCACGGACACCCTTGCTCTTGGCTAACCTCTACTTCTGTCTTCGGGGTTCGGGACTTACACCCTATAGTTCATGTACATGCCGGGCGCACCAAGAATACCGAGAGCTTCTTGTGATTAAAGAACTATATCGTCAACAAGAAGAAATGCATCGTACAAAAACCCACCGCATCGATCATCGAATCGTTAGTATTTCCCAGCCATATGTACGGCCCATCGTCCGTGGAAAAGCGAAAGCAAATGTCGAATTTGGATCAAAAGTTGCCGTTAAGTGTTGTCGATGGTTTTGTCATGGTTGAAAAGCTGGACTGGAACAACTTTAATGAAGGCACAACTCTTCAAGAGTCTATTGAAGACTATCGAGATCGCTTTGGTTTTTATCCTGAAGCTGTTTTGGCCGATAAAATCTATCGAAATCGAGAAAACCTTCAATATTGCAAAGAACGAGGCATCCGCCTTAGCGGTCCAAAACTCGGACGTCCTTCAAAAGAAGAAGACAAAGCTCAAAAGATTTTAGCCAAACAGGATGCTTCCAAACGAAATGCAGTTGAAGGAAAATTTGGTGAAGGCAAGCGTGCATACGGGCTTGGCCGTATTCGAGCACGCCTTCAAAAAACTAGCGAAACGGTTGTTTTCATCCAGTTTCTTGTCATGAATCTGGAACGCAAGCTACGCCTTCTTTTTTTCTTTTTTTTGGGCAGCTATTTTTACAAAGGAACATGGGTCAGTTTAAAAAATTGCAGACCCGTTCAGCAAACCCTACGTAAATTAGCATATTTTTTAATACCCATTTGGATTATTTGATTGCCATCGCCAAGCATCGCAGCACATTTCTTCAATGCCTCTAGTGGCTACCCAACCTAGCTCTTCTTTAGCTTTGGTAGGGTCCGCATAACAAATGGCTACATCGCCTGGACGACGACCAACAATTTTGTACGGGATTTTGATGCCTGTTACTTTTTCAAACGCCGATACGAGCTCAAGGACACTACACCCCCGCCCTGTGCCGAGATTATACGCCTCTACTCCTGTTGTGTTCATTACTTTTTCTAATGTTTCACATGTCCGATTGCTAAATCAACGACATGAATATAATCGCGAACCCCAGTACCATCTACCGTTGGATAGTCATTGCCAAACACGCGAAGTTCTTTTAATTTTCCTACCGCTACTTGTGTAATATACGTACGACATTAAGTTGAGTTGTACTAAACAATTTATTAAGTTCCTTAATATTACTCTAATCCTTTTTCTTTCAATAAAGCCTTGTATAAATTATCTAATCCATTCCATATTCTTTCAGATGAAAACTCCTTAGTAACCCAATTCTTTCCTTCTATCCCCATTTTCTTTCTAATTTCAGGGTTTCTAATAAGAAATTCTATTTTTTCTTCTAGTTGTTTAACATTTCCTACTTCATAGATTAAACCAGTTTTTCCATCAATGACCGTATCAATTGCTCCTGTCGCATTGGTAGTAATGATAGGTAGCTTCATTAGAGCAGCTTCTAAACAAACGTTCGCAAAACCTTCTCTATGTGATGGTAAAACAAAAATATCCATAAATTTATAATAAGGAAAAGGATTTTGCTGAAAACCCAAAAATAATATATTAGGATCAGTTTCTATATATCTTCTTTCAGAATTTGGAATAGGATCTCCTGTTTCAAAATCTCCTAGAATTATTAATTTTATATTGTGATATTTTTTTCTTAAGTTTCGAAAGGCTTGTAATAACTCAATAATCCCTTTATCTTTTGTAATTCTACCGACAAAACCTATTTTAAAAGAATCTGGTTCTACATTAATATCAACATTCATTTTTGAAAGTTCTTGAACTCTACTGACCTGTATGCCATTGCTACTTCCGGAACCTAATACAACAATTTTTTCTTTAGGTGCTAGTTTTAATTCAATCATTCTTTTTCTTAAACTTTCACTTACTGCAATAATCCTATGGGAACATAAACAGGCAATTCGTTCAGTAAATAAAAGTATTTTCCTTGTATAACCAGAAGCAGTTTCTAACTTTAGCCCTCTTACAGTATAAATCCGTATCGGTACTCTGGTCAGCCAAGCTGCTACAGAAAGCAACAGCCCAACTTTTGGGGTACCTGTATTCACAATATGAGGTCTGTACTTTAATAAAAACCGTATAATCTTTATTAAAGAAATTATATCTGAAAGAGGTGATATTTCACGTACCATTTTAATTTGTTTTATATTCACTTTTTCTATCTCAGCAAATGTATCAATCTCTTTTCCAGGCGAAGAAATAACAGATACTTCGTAACCTAGGTTTTTTAGATAGGACAACTGTCCTTTCATCAACTTTAAACTTTTCGACACAGTAACAGCATGTAAAACTCTGATTCTCCCCATCTACGCTTACCTTCTTACCTAAATTTAAAGTCTCCAAAGAGTAATATTTGTCGGACAAGTTTCCTTCTCTAATTTACTCTTAATATCTACCACAATGCCCTTACCGTGTTTTAATAGTCTATCAAACTGTTCCCATCCTTTTTCCACATACTCATCATGAGGAACAGCCAACACCACGGCATCAGCTGGAATCAGTTTATCATAATCAACTAATTCAATACCATACTCACGAACCGCCTCATCCTTATCGGCAAGAGCATCTGTCACTTGCACCTCAACGCCGAACTCTTGCAATTCACGAATCACATCGATTACTTTCGAGTTTCGAAGATCTGGTACGTTTTCTTTAAACGTTAAACCTAGTACAGTAACTCTCGCACCTTGAATCGGCATATTTTTATGAATCATTTGTTTCACTAATGAGGTAGCGATAAATTTACCCATGTTATCGTTAATACGACGCCCTGCTAGAATAACTTCTGGATGATACCCAACACTTTCCGCTTTATGCGTTAGGTAATAAGGATCAACACCAATGCAGTGTCCTCCGACTAGCCCTGGCGTAAACGGCAGGAAGTTCCATTTCGTTCCCGCAGCCTCTAGCACCTCTGCCGTATCAATGCCAAGTTTATCAAAGATAATCGCCAACTCATTCATTAACGCAATATTTAAATCCCGTTGCGTATTTTCAATAACTTTGGCTGCTTCTGCCACTTTTATAGAACTTGCCCGATATACACCTGCTTCCACTACCGAACCATAAACTCCCGCGATTATTTCTAATACTTCATCGTTTTGTCCAGATACTACTTTTGTAATTTTGGTGAATGTATGCTCTTTATCCCCTGGATTAATTCGTTCTGGAGAGTATCCAACAAAAAAGTCAACACCTGCTTTTAAACCTGATGCTTTCTCAAGCACAGGCACGCATACTTCTTCCGTAGCCCCCGGATATACCGTCGACTCGTACACAACAATCGCACCTTTTTGCAAATTCGAACCAACGGTTTCAGACGCTTTAATTAATGGTGTTAAATCTGGCTGTTTTGTTTCCGTAATTGGCGTTGGGACCGCCACAATGATAAAATCCGCTTCACGGAGTCGAGACGGATCATTGGTAAAATCAATATCTGCTTCTAACAAATCTTGAGATTCGACTTCTTTTGTATAATCAATACCTTGTTTCAACGTATTGATTCGATGTTCATTAATATCAAAACCGATAATACGTCCTTTTTTACCAAATGCTACTGCGACAGGTAATCCTACGTACCCTAATCCAACTACTGCAATTTTTCTATTCATTTTACTTTCACCCCATAGTAATCAAGATACCAATCAATAAATTTACTTACTCCTTCTTTAATCGATGTTTGAGGTCTGAAATTAATTTCATTATATAAGTCCTCTACATCCGCGTATGTAGCCGGAACATCTCCCGCTTGAAGCGGCAAGAATTCTTTCTTCGCTTCGATTCCAAGCTTCTCTTCAATCGCTGTAATAAAGTCCATTAAGTTTACTGGATTACTATTTCCGATGTTGTATACACGATAAGGCGCATAGCTTGTACCTGGATCAGGTTTTTTACCGTCCCAGTTCGGATTTGGCTCTGGTTTCTTTTGAATCAAACGATAAATACTTTCAACAATATCATCGATATACGTAAAATCACGCATCATATTGCCATTATTAAAGACTTTAATAGGTTCTCCATTCAAAATCGCCTTTGTAAATAAAAATAAAGCCATATCCGGTCTACCCCATGGTCCATATACCGTAAAGAAACGAAGACCTGTTGTCGGTAAACCGTATAAATGGCTATATGTATGTGCCATTAATTCATTCGCTTTTTTGGTTGCTGCATAAAGGCTTACAGGATGATCGACGTTGTCGTGAACAGAGAAAGGCATTTTAGTATTTGCGCCATAAACAGAACTAGAAGATGCATAAATTAAATGTTCAACCTTATAATGACGACAAGTTTCAAGTATATTCATAAATCCAACTATATTCGAATTTATATATGCATGTGGATTTTTAAGACTGTAACGAACCCCAGCTTGTGCGGCCAAATTGACAACGATTTCCGGCATGTATCTTTCAAATGTTTGATTTATTGTTTTTGAATCTTCTAAATCTGTTCTAACAAATATAAAATTATCGTGTGTTAATTGCCTTAATCTATCTTCTTTTAATTGAGTATCATAGTAATCATTTACATTATCAATTCCGATTACTTGATGACCTTCATTAAGTAATCGCTTTGAAAGATGAAATCCTATGAAACCAGCTGAACCTGTTACTATTATTTTCATTTATCCAGTCTCCCTTTTAAACTAATACATCAAATATTTGTTTTTTTATACTCTCAGAATAAAATCGTAATTCCCAATCCTTAATGGCGTTATAACTCATAGTTTTATATAATTCTTGATTTAATAATATTTCTTTAACAGATGCACTCATACTTTTAATATCGTTCTTTTCAACCAACATTCCTGTTACATCATCTATAATTACCTCTTTTAATCCTCCAACTTTATACGCAATAACTGGAATACCAACACTAATTGATTCCATAGCTACTCTACAAAAACTTTCAGTCTGTGAAGGTATTAATGTTAAATGTATATAATTATTCAAATAATCAGTAACATTGTCTATATGACCGAGAAATTTAACATCATTTTCCAAACCATTCTGCTTCACATAATCTTTTACCCTTTTTGTATATGTTTTATCAAATTCTCTTCCTATAATATGAAGCTTAATTATTTTATCGATTTTCTTATCATTTTTTAGATGATTTAAAACCTTTACTGCATCTAATTGTCCTTTTATTTTTTGTATACTTCCAACCACAGCAATGTTAATTACATTGCTATCAATTGATTTTTTATTTATTTTAACAGGTTTATCAAACATAAAGTTATGAATTCTATATACTGGTTTATTAGTCTCACCAATAATATTTTCTTTTACAACATCTGATACAGCTATAATTTTGTCAGCTTTTTTCATTATAAGTTTTGTAACTTTCCCAACATATTCTGATCTTATCCATTGAATCACTTCTATATCTCGTCTAAATAAAAATGGTAGAAAAAGAACTAAATCTCTATTCTCATTAAGAACCACTTTACTACCATTAGAAATTTTTTTATTTACTTTAATCCAATTTTTTATTAACTTAGGTAAAGATATTGCTAAAAAAACAATTTTAATAAATAAATTTGTTTTTTTATTTAATTTTTCAATAATAGCAGGTTCTTTTATAATAGTATAATTAATCCCCTTACTATCTAATTTTTCAGTAAACCAACCTCTTTTATTTACGAATACTTCAAAGTTTATTTTTTCTTTTTCAAGTAAAAAGATTATATTTAACAAACTAATTTTAGATCCACCTTGACTATCTACTTTACCGCAATAAAAATACACTTTTTTCATACTATCACCTTAATAATTTACTAAACCTGTTTCAAAATAAATTTTCATTTAGTTAAAAGATTTTCCAACTAAATTTCCTAAAATATTAGGTAAATCAATGTATTAATGAAATTCTGATTTTAAATTTTATTTACTTAGTAATGTAGTAGTAACATAATGCTTTCTGATATTGCTTTCGCTTATTTTATTCTTCTTTAATATTTAAAATATTTCCTTCACTTACTCTGTATTTACAATCTTCTAGTTAACACTATTTTGTTATTTAAATAATAAACAATTAGGTTTAGTAACAAAAAGAAAGAAGTATCGTTTATTAATATTCCTGCATTTTGTCCCATTGCAAATCCCATTCTTGTAATAGGAATTGATAAAAAGAAAATTAACTCTAATCTATTTTGCTTTTGCAAAATTTTAATTAAAAAATAAACAAAAATTATAAATCCTATTATAAATAAATGAGAAAAGATAAATCCAAAATAAAAATATCCCTGTCCAATCATTGGCATTATTTGCGAAACATGGTCAGAGTAGAAAATTCTATAATTAAATAGATAATTAGAAAATTCAAAACCATCCAATTTTTTAAATATAACATTAAAACCAATAGCAGGTCTCAATAAATCATATATTAAATTAGAAAGTGTTCTTGCATCTGCATTTAATTCAGCAACTTCTGTCGCAATTGCAACATTATATGGACCTCCTAGATATATTTGAAGAGTATCTGTAAGATCTAAAATCGGGTCTTCGCCCCTTGTATAAGTTACAGTATTTCTATGAGACGTTATATATCCAGTCATAAATACCATAACGAAAATAATAAATATAATCGGAACCTTACTTTGTTTAGGATAAAGTTTATAAAATAATATAATACTTACAATTGAAGTTATTATAAAATCTGAACGATTATCTCCAAAAATGATAGAAATATTCAAAAAAACAACCAAAAATGACAACCAAATATAAATTTTATCCTTAGATGATAAATATTTTTTGTATAGAAAAGATATTAAAAGCAAAAAAACGATATATTTAGATGTTATTAAACAATAAGTAGTAATTGTTACAAGAGTTGAACCTTCACCAAAATCAATCATAGATTCTGATGGTATAATAAATGCAAAAGTACGTATAGCTTCTGGGGTAATACCTAATAACACTAAAGAAAAAATAACAAAAACTATATAAAAAAACATATTTTCAGGTAATTTCACTTCACTATTTTGAATTTGAGGCTTCTTATATATTTTTAGCTTTCTAAACAAAAAATATATAACAATTGAAACCACTATGAGTTCATAAATCATCAACTTTAGTGCTAAATCAAATGATGATGGTAAAGGGGGTACTACGGATCTCCCACCATACCATCCAGAAAAAACTATTAAAACTGGCAATATTACATATCTAGTAAATGAAACTGCAGTAAAAACTGCTATAAACATATTTGATTTTTTAAATAAAATTGGTGATATAAAAAAAGTAAATACACATCCATATGTTAGAGGAAGCAGAAATAACAAATCATAACCAGGGTGATTTACATTATAGGCAATATAAAACGAAGATATGATTGCTACTATAAAAACTAAAATTCTTGTCAGTATTTCCAAAGATTTTATAAATTTCATACTGCTCCTCCATAATTATTATGTTACTTCTTCGAAACCCATTTATTTTCGGATTATTGCCTTAATTTTTTTATAGGTTTTGCAGGAACACCTCCTGCAAAAGTATAATCTGGTATATCTTTCGTGACAGATGAACAAGAGCCAATTATGCAACCCTTTCCTATTCTAACACCTTTTGTTACAACACTATTACTTGCAATCCATGTTCCTTCACCTATTATTACACTGTCAAGTTCATACTCTGTATTACTAATCTTTCCATCTATATAAGAATGTTTCGTTGTAGTGATAACTGTCATTGGAGAGATAATTACATCGGATTCTATTTTAAGTCCACCTGCACCATTAATCCATACGTTATGTGCTATATACACATTATCACCTATTTCTATATTTCTTATCATATTTATTGTAACTCCTCTAGCTAACTGAAAATTTCTACCATATTTCTTAAAAAATGGTTTAACCAGAAATCCTCTAATTTTATTTGATTGTTTTATATTTGGAAGAAGCTCACAAATCATTAGTATACGAAGCACCGAATATTTCTTGAAAATTAATTGCAGCATAACTATATAAAATTATTAAGATAATAAAAGGTTGAAATAATATTTTCATAATTTACCTCTAATAAATTAAAAGTTATTATAAAAATCATTAATTATTTTTAATTTTACATAAACAAAATATGCTCTTAATATAAGTTGAATGCTATTAGTTATTATTATTGTAGACGTTGCACCATAAATACCATAATTACTTATTAAAATATATCCAACCATAAGATTAATTACTAATATAACTACTGAAATTTTAGGCTGTACACTTATATACCTCAATGCTAACAATGCTGTATCGAAATTCCAACTAACAAAATTTATAGTTAGAGCAAAACTCATTAATATCAATATATCTGCATACTCTGCATACTCTACACCATATATAAAGCTTAAGAACATTTCACCAAATATATATGAGAATAAAATTAAAATGGTTCCTAACCCTAATGAAAATATTGTTAAATTAATAAATACATTTTTCTTAAATGATTTATATTCTTTCTTTTCTAATTTCCTAGCCAGATAAGGTAAAAAATTTTGAGAAACTGCGTTCATCATCAGATTTCCTATCGTTAAAATATAAGCTATTGCTGAAAAATATCCCAGTATCTCAGCAGATTCAAAGAATTCTAAAAGATACCTAGGATAAGAAGTGTTAAAAGAATATAACAATTGTACAAAACCCAATGGCAAACCCATCATAATTATTTTTTTAATATTTTTAAATATAAAAGTATTACTATTCACATTATATTTATCTTCAATGTTTTTCTTCTCAATTAAATACAGGAATAGTATTTGAAAAATAAGTTGTATTATTAAAGAGATAACAAGATCCTTAGTAATTAACAAAGTGACAAAGAAAGCAATAAATGTAAGTAAATGTTTAATAATCATTAATTTACCGATGTAATTCATATCTTCCTCTTTATGAGGAATTGCGTAATACATATCCGATTGCAAATCAAAAATTTTCATTAAACCAACTAAAATAATTATATAAAAATACTGTGGATATATAAATAATGCAATTAATAATAAAACAATAAATGCAAATACACTAACAATACTTCTAGAATAAAGATAGTCACTAATATCATATTTCTCTTCTGTAATAAAAAGTGAGCGCAATTTCATATTTGCAAAAAGTGTAACAGGAGCACCTATAGCAAAAGCTAGTGAGTATGCTCCAACATCTTCCGGAGTTAAAACTCTTGCAATAACAACAACTATTAACCATTTAGTTAAAGAAACTATTAGATTCGCAATGAAAATCCAAGATATATTCCGTATAAAATTCATATAAATTCTTTCGCTCTCTTTCCATTTATTACTACTCAGAATCCCCAACAATCTTTCTCTAACCTCTTCTTTGTCCATCGACTCAAATCGTTCCATAAAGTCACGAAGAATTTTTTCGTCCACCACCGTTGCTTTTCCGATAAATATTTTCGGAAACACCTGCTCTGGATGGACTTCGTTTTCATTAAGCAGTTCTTCAAACAGCTTTTCGCCAGGACGGATGCCAGTAAATTCGATACCGATTTCTTCGACGGTGTATCCGGATAGTTTAATCAAGTTTTTCGCGAGATCGACGATTTTGACTGGTTCGCCCATGTCCAGGACAAAGATTTCGCCGCCGGCGCCGGCTTCTTGTTTTTCAAGGAATAGGAAGATTTCCGGTGTGAGTATGTATCTTCCCATAATCGCTAAGTTCGATGGCGCGGTGCCTGGTGCTGGTTTTTCGACGAATTGGCGTACTTGGTAGCGGCGTCCGTGCTGTTCGAGTGGGTCGATGATGCCATAGCGGTGTGGTTCCTCATCAGGAACTCGTTGAACGCCGATGACCGAGCTGAATGTTTGTTCATATTGATCGATGAGCTGTTTTAAGCACGGTATTTCCGCTTGAACGATGTCATCGCCAAGCAAAACGGCAAACGGTTCGTCGCCGATAAAGTTGCGCGCACACCAGACGGCGTGGCCTAGTCCTTTCGGTTCTTTTTGACGGATGTAGTGAATGTCGACTTTTGATGGTTCTTTCACTTTTTCAAGCAAATCGAATTTGCCTTTTTGCTTTAACAGCTGTTCAAGTTCAAATGCGTTGTCGAAATGGTCCTCGATCGCGCGTTTTCCTTATCCTGTGACGATGATAATATCTTCAATGCCGGATGCGATCGCTTCTTCGACGATGTATTGAATCGTTGGTTTATCGACGATCGGAAGCATTTCTTTCGGCATCGCTTTCGTTGACGGTAAAAAACGCGTGCCAAGCCCCGCTGCGGGAATAATCGCTTTGCGTACTTTTTTCAACGAAATCCCTCTTTTCTATGTATTTGATAACAAAAATAAATATATGAATTTAGTTCTAGACTATTCACGGTAATAAATAGACCACAACTAAATTTATATAAAACCGGGCATCTAACCCGCCCTCACGCCACACCCTCGACGACGGGCGTCTAAGGTGAACGGACCGTCATCGTCCTCACCCACGGCATGGCCGAGTGCCTCCATTGATAACGGAAAGGAGACATCTCCGTTCGAAAAGCGAAGGTGTCGAGATTAGATCTCGAAGCGAAATGTTCTTCGCACAAGAGAGCTAGACACCGAAGCTAGACATTACCGAAAAGCGAAGGTGGTCCGCCCAGCCGAGACGGGCAAATGTTCTTCCGGAGCAAGAAGTCGATTTTTGACTTCGCTCCGGAAGGTTATTTGACCCCGAGTGGCTGACCGCCGAAGCTAGACATCATCGAAAAGTGGAAGCGCCTTGCTTAGCTCCGAGATGCGCTGGAGGGCTTGCGAGGAGGCTGTCGCCTCCACAGCAAGACCGAAGCGTCACGAGGAGCTAGGAGCTGGAACTAGACATCTCGAAAAGCGAAGCCAATCTCCTAACGCCGTAAGGAAAATGTTCTTCCGACAAGAAACGCCTGCCTTTCGAAGGAGAAAGTTCATCTTCCACTAGGCGTTGCGTATCGAAACTAGATATCACCAAAAATGGTTATCACTTTATAAACCTTAATTAACTGGTCGTTCAATTCCTCGATGTTTAAATTAGAATCAATCTTTCCTTTTTATATTTCAATTCACTACCGTCGCATAAAAGATGTCTGAATTTTCAGTTTTATTTTTTTCTGGACTTTAGAGAAAAAACGAAAACACCTAAGCGAGGGTAGTAACCATCCATTTTTTTACTATAACCTATGACTTGTGCAACAACGACTGGCAAACCTTTATGGGACACCGTTTCCTTCGATTTTTCGTAACCAAATGTGAGCGGATTTCCACAAAGAAGCCTTCAAATAGCGACTAATTTGTAAGTAACTGCGTTCGCTATTCGTGTTCAACTGAGCTAAAACATTCAAACAGTACACTATCATGGCTACGTACACTTGATTGTGTACAGCTTGTTCACTGTGACCAAAAAACTTTTTAATGTTCAGATGTTGTTTCATCCATTTGAAAAAAAGTTCGATTGAACAACGTGATTGGTAGGTTTCTGCAATTTCATCTGCGTCCATGTCAAACCGATTTGTCAGTAAATGAAGCTCATTTCCTTTTGTATCATGCAATTTGAGTAAGCGAAACACGTTTTCAGAACGATTTTGTGGTGTTCCAATGACAACCATTTCATCAGAGAATACGGGTGAATCTTCTGATAACGAAAAGGATTCTAACACTCGGACAACAGCGTTTTTACGCAAACGGGTCACAAAGAAATAGCCATCTTCCGTCATTTGATCAAAGCGCCCATCATCCAAGTAACCACGATCAAACACGTACATGCATTCTTTGTCATCCACGAATACTTCTAGTTGACCACGATCATGTTCGTTGGCATTCGTGAGTACGGCTTTATCTGGATAGGAGAGTCCTTTCTCCATAAAAACAAGTCGTAAGTGAAGCTTTACTCCTGATTTTGTTTTTCGAAACTCTGCCCACTTATGATGGGTAAAATTAAGCGGTAATGTACTCAAATCAATGATTTTTAGTGGCGTTGTCAGCTTTCTTCGCTTTTGAAAATGTGTTTTCTCATGAATTTGTGCCACTAAATCGAGAAAAATCGTTTGAAAGAACTCAGTTGGGATGGTATTGATTCGTCTCCCTAACTGTGAAAAACGAATCGATTCCAATCCCGTTGCTCGTTGTAATTCTTCTAAAAAGACAGCGTCACTCAACGCCCGTAAACTCTCGGTTTCATGAAGTTGGGCATACAAAAGCAGTTTCATAAATGAAGCCACATAAAGCTTCTTGGTATAGTGATTTAATTGATGTGTTTTCACTAGGTCGTCAAATAATGGACGATTAATCGGTGAAAACCATTGTTCAAATGATGTTTTTCGTGTAAACTTATCCATAGTTTCGTCCTTTGTATTGGATTTGGATGGTTTACTACCACCCAACCATTATAAAGGCTTTTTTTGTGTTTAGATTATATTTCAGAAAATTCGGTTTATTTGAAGGTGTTAAATTATTTTAATGCGACGCTAGTGAATAATTTTAAATTAGGAATTTTACTTTTCAGTTTGGAAACAATATTTATTAACAAATCTTGATGTTTATTGTGATTAAGTTCACCAACAAATATTAAAATAAAATCTTTCTCCGAATAACCATACTCTTTCCTTAATTGTATTTTCTTATCCAATGTTTGAGGAGTAAATTTTGTTGAATTAATTCCTACACCTTCTAACATTGTTACATGTTTTGCTTTAAATTTTTCTTTGGCAATTTTGTAATCCTCATGATTAATGGTAATTAAACAATCTGTATATTTCGAAAGCCATTTTTAAATTGGATAATAAATCAGCCAATTTTTTATTGGAGCTCCCTTAAAAAAATGAAACCCATGTGCAGTATAAAACACCCTGGTATTAGTTAAGTTTCTACAAGCAAGTCTTACACATGCTGATGCAACAGGAGTATGGGTATGAACAAGATCATATTTTTCTTGTTGAATTAGTTTTTTTAATTTTTTATAGGCTATTATATTTTCTTTTCGTAAAGGTGAACGTTGAAATTCTATATTATGAATTTTACATCCCAATTTTATTAATTCTTCGTTAACTTCTTGAACAATATTAAAGGCACAATGTACTTCGTGCCCTTCTTCAATTAACATTTTAATATGTGGAGTTAGAAAAGCATTAACAGTATTGGATATTGTGACATACAAAATCTTCATTTTCTTTCCCTTAACTTTTATTCGTGTTTTCTAAACTTCTTGCTGGTATACCTATATAAGTACCCGGTCTAGATATATTATTTACTACTACTGCACCAGCACCAATAATTGAATTATGACATATAACCATATTATTACTTACTATAGAACCAATGCCTAACCATGATCCCCTTCCAATTTTAACTGTTCCAGCTAAATGCGCACCAGGTGAAATATGAACAAAATCCTCAATGATGTTGTCGTGATCGATTGTAGCACTGGTATTGATAATGCAGCCTTTACCAATTTTGGTACAGCAGTTAATGACAACTCCTGCCATGACTACTGTTCCAATCCCAATTTCAACATCATTGCCGATAATGGCACTGGGATGTATTAAAACTGGAATACTTGCTCCTAATTTTTCCAGCATGTTTTGAATCTTTTCTCTCGTACTGTTGTTTCCGATACCTACAATTACATCATGAGAATCTATAAATTTATGAACATCTTTTGTAGTTCCAATCACATCAATCCCCATGGATGATTTTAAATTTTGGTTATCATCCAAAAAGGAAATGCTTTCCCATTTATTCATTTTTAATGCGATATCTGCTACAACTTTTCCGTGTCCACTTGCCCCGATAATCAGAAGTTTATTTTTCATATACAATGTCTTCCTTTTTATTTCCTGTAAAAGGCTCCATCGTTGCTGATGTTTCCGAATTAATGCCTTCTCTCACAAACACTTTCTTGACAGTCCGAAAAATAATTTTCCAATCTCCAAGAAAGCTGACATGATCCACATATTGAACATCCAAATTGAATTTTTCTTCCCAAGTGATTGCGTTCCGTCCGTTCACTTGCGCAAGCCCGGTTAAACCGGGACGAACTTCATGGCGTCGTCTTTGATGGTCGTTATATAAAGGAAGATATTGCACTAATAACGGTCTCGGTCCCACAATGGACATATCACCTTTTAATATATTGAAGAGTTCCGGCAGTTCATCCAGAGATGTAGATCGCAAAAACTTTCCGAACTTCGTCAATCTCTCACTGTCAGGAAGCAACTCCCCATTCTCATCTCTCTCATCCGTCATCGTGCGGAATTTGTACATCGTAAAGATTTTTTCATTCAGCCCCGGACGCTGTTGTTTAAAGATTACCGGACTTCCGAGATTAATTCTGACCAGCAGTGCAACGATTAAGAAGACCGGACTCAGTACGATAATGGCGATCAATGATAATATAAAGTCCATCGGCCGTTTTATATATTTCGCATAAATTCCGCCTTTTGGATTCATCTTTTTGCCCACAACTCCTTAATCGTTCCACACACTCTTTTCAAATCCTCATCCGTCATCTTCGTATCAGACGGCAGGCAAACACCGTTTTCAAATAATTTCGCTGCGACATCCGTTCCAAGATGGATATAATCATATTTTTCATAGTACGGTTGCAAATGCATTGGTTTCCATACAGGTCTTGATTCAATATTTTCTTTTTCCAACGCTTCAATGAGGTCGATTGGCCGGATATCGCCCGTCAATTGGATGGCGCTGAGCCAATAGTTGGGTTCGTTCCATTCGTGGATGGGCATGAACTCGATGCCGTCCAGTCCGCCCAGTTCCCTCTTATAAAATTCAAAGATATATTTTTTCTTCGCCACCCGCTGATCCAGCACTTTCAACTGGCCGCGGCCGATGCCGGCAAGGACGTTGCTCATGCGGTAGTTGTATCCCAATTCCTTGTGTTCATAGTGTCTTGCCGGCTCCCTGGATTGGGTTGCCCAGAATCTCGCTTTTTCAATTTTTTCGGCATCATCGGATACGAGCATTCCGCCGCCGGAAGTGGTGATGATTTTATTGCCGTTGAAGGAGAACGTTCCGAATTCCCCGAAGGTGCCCGTATGCTTCCCTTTGTAATAGGAGCCCAAAGACTCGGCCGCATCTTCGATCAAAGGGACGTTATATTTTTGGCAAATCTCTAAAATTCTGTCAATATCCGCCGATAAACCATATAGGTGGACAATGATGACCGCCTTGGCATTCGGATATTTTTCGAATGCCTTTTCCAGCGCATCCGGCGACATATTCCAGGTTTCCGGGTCGCTGTCGATGAATACCGGCGTGGCGTGCTGGTAGATGATCGGATTGGCGGTTGCCGCAAAGGTAAGGGATTGACAGAATACGATATCTCCTTCACCGACGCCCAACGCCTTCAACGCCAGGTGGATGGCGGCTGTACCGGATGACAGGGCGAGCGCAGCTTTTGAGCCGACCTTTTCGGCAAGTTCCTTTTCAAATTGATTGACATTCTCTCCCAATGGAGCAATCCAGTTGGACTCAAAAGCCTGTTTGACGTATTCCATTTCGTACCCTTCCTCACTCATATGTGGTGAAGAGAGATATATTCTTTCTGTCATGATGCATAGCTTCCTTTCTTTCTCTTAAGTTATTTGGCGATTGATAGTTTTGACTCAGCGATTGCCTGCTCTTCCTGGGGCGCGGCGCTTTCCTGCAGCACATCCCACTTCTTGTTCGCCACGCCGACGGTAATTCTTCGGATCTCTTTAGGATCCTTCAAGTTTTCCAGACGTTTTAATAATAGCATCAGTTGATCATGCTCCATGCAGCGGGCCCGTCCGACGTGGATTTTCGGATAGACGGATTCTTCCTGGATTTCTTCAGGGTTCAGAAGTTCCTCGTACAATTTTTCGCCCGGGCGGATGCCGGTGAATTCGATTTTGATTCCGTCTTCCGAAAAGCCCGATAAACGGATCAGGTTGCGCGCGAGGTCGACGATTTTGACCGGTTCGCCCATGTCGAGGACAAACACCTCGCCGCCCTTGGCCAGCGCGCCCGCCTGGAGCACGAGCCGGGATGCTTCCGGAATGGTCATGAAGTACCGGGTCATGTCCGGATGGGTTACCGTCACCGGCCCGCCCGCGCGGATCTGTTCTTTAAAACGCGGTACAACGCTGCCCCGTGAACCGAGCACGTTTCCGAAACGCACGGCCGCAAAATTCGTTTTGCTGCGCTTCGCCAAGTCCTGCACGACCATTTCGGCGATCCGTTTCGTCGCGCCCATGACGTTTGTCGGGTTCACGGCCTTGTCCGTCGAAATCATGACGAAGTTCTTCACGCCGTATTTGTCCGCGGCTTCGGCCACGTTTTTCGTTCCGAAAATGTTGTTCTGGACCGCTTCCGTCGGGTTGTATTCCATGAGCGGCACGTGTTTGTGGGCGGCCGCATGGTAGATTACGTCCGGGCGGTATTGATCCACGATTTCGAATATCCGTTTCCGGTCCCGGATGTCCGCGATGACCGGAACGATTTCCGTGAATTGATTTCCGAGTTTTTCGGTCAGTTCCATGTAAATGGTATAGATTGAGTTCTCGCCGTGCCCGAGCAGGATCAATCGTTTCGGGTTGAATTTCATCACCTGTCTGCAGATTTCCGAACCGATGGATCCGCCTGCGCCGGTCACCAGAATGGTCTTGTTCGTCAGTTTTTTCGAAATGGCGTTCATATCCAGCTTCACTTCATCCCGGCCAAGCAGGTCCTCGATGTTGACCTCTTTCATTTCGCTGACCGACACTTTCCCCGTCATGACATCCTCGATGTTCGGCATGATTTTCACTTTCGCCGGGGTTTTGGCGCACCGGTCATAGATGCTTTTGATGCCGGCCCTTCCAAGGGACGGGATGGCAATGAAGATTTCCTCGATATCATATTTTTTGACGATTTCCGGTATGTCCTTCGTAGTGCCGCATACCGTGACGTTCATGATTTTCAGATGCTGTTTTCTCGGATCGTCGTCGACAATGGCCACCGGCAGATATTCCGGATTCGACGCGTTGATCAAGTTGCGGATGAGCATCGTTCCACCCTGACCTGCCCCGACGATCAGCACCCGCTTCAAGTTGTCTTTCGGCTTGAAGGATTCTTTGTCATTCAACAATCGGACAGTGAAGCGCGAGCCGCCGATGAGGATGATGTGCAGCATCCATGTGACCGCCATGACGCGGAAATAGACATCATGATTGATGATGAATTGCAATAAGCTGGCGGTTGATACAGAGATGGTCACCGCTAGGCAGATGATCAGCAGTTCCCGGACGGAAGCCACGCTCCACATCCGGTCATACAGATGGAAGAAATAAGCGGCGATGTGGTGGCTGATCAAAAGCGTTACGGCACTGAGCATGATCAGTTTGTTGTCATAGACGTTCAGTGTCGGATGGAGCAGCCAATAACTGATGAAAATTGCCGATAGGACAATGCAGGAATCGATGGTAAAAAACAGCATATAACGCTTTTGATAACTCATGGATGTGACAACCTTCTTTCATTTGGGTTTGGTTGGAAGGGTCCATGCCCTCTTTCCGCTCCGCCGGCCGATGCCGCATCGCGAAAGACCCTTGCAGGATATGTATTCTTCATTCGACATTATGTATGTATGCAGGTTTTGGGGTATATGGCGGCTGGTTGGAGAAAATGCCGGGCTGCCGCTGTCGCCCCCGGTCTGGAGCACGGTGAACCCGTATGCTTGTCCCTTGGTGTAAAGGAGAGATAGATTTCAATGTTTCCTTTGCGACCTTCGCCGTTAGTCCAATAGTACGCATATTCTTTTTCGATTTTCTGCAAATCATAGTCTAATATGATTCGATGGTATGATTCCATAGTGTTTTAGTCTCATTTATTCTATAAAATACCAAATTTTGCAGTTAAGGAACTATATATGAATTTTTTCTGCAAAATATGACAGATTCGGCAGTCACGGGAGATGATGGCTGTCGATGATGGCAGATTGATAGATTTGATGGCGCCATCTGTGTTCATTTTTCGCGGCTTCCTCATCCGGCGCCGGCAGCTTGGCGTGTTTTCAACGGCATATGAAAATGCCGGCCACCGCCAGTTATCTACCGTAAATATATTGGAAAGTACCGGACAACGATTCCGCAAACCGCTTCCTTCTATTCCAAAAGGCGCAAAATTTGACAAGACAAAAAACGTTTTTGTTGTTTTATTATATATTGCATCAGCATCAAAATCACTAGTTTCTTCAAAATTTTTTCATGGATTTTAGGAAATTCGGTTTATCTTTTGCCAAATCAACAAAAAAAGAGAACCATGGCCACTGTGAATGTCCCATTCACCACCAATGTTTCTCTCTACTGACATTATAATACATGACTTGACATAAGTCTACCAAATTTTTCATAAATATATAAAAATCCCCGGTTTTCGGGAAGGGGGCCCCCGGGGGACGGCTCAGGAATTCCAGCATTCGGACGCTCTACAAAGCCTATGCAGCGGCAATCGTCGGAATTCCATTTCAGGCAGTCCTGCAGCGCACCTAAATCCTCCAATCCCGACCGTTCCGAGGATTCCGCCCGCAGGACCAAACAAAAACACCCCCCGATGGCAGGGAGATGTTCGATCATCTTGCAGGCGCGATTTGCGGCAGACAACGTCCGTCAAACGGCGCACGATGCGCAATGTTCCATCGTCCGCAAGGCGTTATTTCGTTGAATCCAGTCCCAGATCCTGTTTGATTTTGGTCGTCGAGATTTCGGGGGTTCTGCTCAAATACACCACTTCGCAATAGTCTTTCAAATAGTCGAATTTCCCTTTCCAGTCATCCCCCATGACAAAAATATCCACGTCATATTTCCTGATGTCGTCGATTTTTTGCTCCCAGCATTCTTCCGGGATGACGAGATCCACATAGCGGATCGCTTCCAGCAATTTTTTCCGTTCTTCATAAGGGAAATAGCATTTTTTCCCCTTCTGTTCGTTGAATTCGTTGGTGGACAACCCGACGATCAGGTAATCCCCCAATTCCTTCGCCCGTTTCAACAAATTGATGTGCCCATAGTGCAATAAATCAAATGTGCCGTATGTAATTACCCTTTTCAAGTTAGTTCCTCCATATGCTTATTGTGCTGAATGTTGTGGAATGGTTTCGGTCGGAGCCGCGCTTTCCGCTCCTCCCACCGAGCAATGCCCGCATTTTGCCGGAGCCATACCGGTTCCGGCGGTTTCATCGTTTCTGCATCAATTGGCCGATCAATTCCATCAGCCGATCCGTGGCATGGCCGTCCTGGTGCTGATGGAAAATTTCCTTCAGTTCGCCGCGCTTTTGCCGGAATGCATCTTCCCGGAAGCTCCGCTCGATGGCATCCACGAGGCTTTCCTGGTTCTGCGCCTTATAGCCCGGCGTCCATGCATCATACGGTTCCAGCAGGATGCCCCGGTTCGCCTTGTATTCTTCCAAGTCCGCGTTGATGAAAACCATCGGCTTGTCCAGCAGCAGATAATCGAAGTAGATGCTGGAATAATCGGTAATCAGCAGATCCGTATGCGGCAGGATCTGATACAAGTCCATGTCCAGCTCTTTCAGCTTTTCCGTCGTCAAGAACAAAATCCGGTCCTGATATTTGCTGTATTTTTCTTTAAAGATTTTTTCTTCCATCGGATGCAATTTGAGAATCAGCAGATAGTTCTTTTCGGTCAGATAATGGATGAAATCTTCTTCGGAAAAGTGTTCGAAATTGAACAGATTGTCGTACACTTTCCCTTCGACCCGGTTCAAATAGTAGCCTTGACGGAACGTCGGCATATAGAGCAGGACCTTGTCATAGTTTTGGAGATTGAGGACATCCTCTTTCATTTCCGCAAACAGGTGGTCGTTCCGCGGATATCCTAAAATCCGGTGTTTCGTGAACGGGATATGATGGGTCGCCCCCATGAGCACCGAATGCATTTTGGAAGTGGTGATCAGATAGTCCAGGTTCGGCTCCATCAGCCCCCGTTCGGCGGCGGTCGGTTCCATATGGCGCATCGCCTTCAGCGGAATCCCGTGCCAAACATCGATCAGGATTTGCTTGTTGTTGTATTTTTCATTGCCGTGGGAGCAGACGATCAGCTGATATCTGGACATCCGGACCACCAGCTTCAGCACCCGCAGCACCTCGGAAAAGGATTTGTTTTTCAGGAACAATTCCCCGCGCTCGATGCGATCCACTCGGTACCGCCCCGCTTCTTTCAGCCGTTTGTACAGGATGTGCGTATTCGAACCCGAAGGATAGGAGCTCTCCAGAATGAGAACCGTACCGGGCCGAACCGGTATCAGCAAGCTGCATATAAATCTCAGAATCCTCTTCACTGTCGATTTTAAGAACATATAAATTCCTTCCTTAGCTCTCGTTTCATCATAGGTGATGATGTCATCCCTTCAGCACGGGCAATCCGCGTTTTTGGGGCGGATGCCGATGTATGGTATATGTTGAATGCGTTTTTTGCGGTTGTTGGTTTATGGTTGCGTTTTTCTTGAAAGCGGGCCTTGAATTATTTTTCAAAACAGTCGGCGTTTTTCAATGGTCGGCTTTGGGCCGACAGGGTTTCGCTTTTATTTTATTCCGTTTTCGGCATCGTTGTTTGCTCTTGCCTTTGGGCCAAACAGGGTTTCGCTTTGATCGAAAGCGAACCTTGAATGATGTTCTGGATAGTTGGCGCCTTTCTTGAAATCGTCGGCGGCTTTGGGCCGACAGAATCGGCGAGTTTATCGAAAGCAAAAGCGATTCTTGAATCATGTCCAAGATGGTTAACACTTTTCTTGGAATCATCGCAATGCTAAAAAAGCGGGATGAAATGCCGATAAAAAATAATAGCCGCTCGATGCTATTCTACTCGATATTATTCCGCACCAAACGCCACTTCTTTTTTTGGCAAAATATCTAAATTTTACTTAAATTATATCAATATATCTTTGCTGGCGGATTTTTTAATCTGCGGCCAGTTTTTCTTTCGGTTATCACCATTATACATAAATAAAAAAGAAAGATATTGACGATGAATTTCAAAAATTATGATTAATTTTACTAGAGAAATGTCCAACCGGCAAGAGGAGGCATCCTTCCCGGTCTTGGATTTTCCTGCCGCTTTGGCGCAAGCGCTTTCATGGTCCACGCGCGGTTCGGGCTTTAGTCTACAGGACGTTATCGGAAACTTTTTGTTCCGTTCCAATGGATGGTTATGGTTTTAGGGAGCTCTCCCATAATTCCGGAGGCCCATTGGATTTTTTATGGTTTTCGGGGCTTCCCCCGGAAGTTTATTGGAAAATTGGCGGAAGCCCGTGCCTTCCTTTGCCCTAAAGGAGCTTTCCCCTTGGAATTTCCGTTTTCCAAGGATTTGGGGGAAGCCTTTTTTGATTCCTGGCACATGGCGGACACTTTGTTCATCGGCCAGGAAGCCTTAAAAATGCAAAAAGCCCTCAGCCGGATGGTGTGAGGGCTGGTTTATTGGCAATTTTGAAAACCTGCTCCCCTTTTGCCCGGGGACATGTGTTTTTGCTGCAAAGGAATTATATTCATTCCTTGTGCCGCCATTGGACGGAGTGTTCATTCCAAAAGTTGTGTTTACAGGCGTTGAACATTTCATTGGGCGGAGTGTTCATCCCAAAAACTCCGGCATTGCCCATGATCGGTTTCTTTCGGAGGATTTCCCCGCGCCACGGAACGGGGTTATTTATTGCAAAGAACCTCCAACAATAATTTTAACAACGCACATGGGCCGTTTCTTTCGGAGGCCTTCCTCCCACGCCATGGATTAGGTTTATTTATTGCGAAGAACTTCGGCGCGCACATGGCCCAATTTCGTTCGGAGGCCTTCCCTTCCTCTGCCATGGATCGGGGTTATTTATTGCGAGAACTTCGGCGCGTACATGGCCCAATTTCGTTCGGAGGCCTTCCTTCCTCCGCCATGGAACGGGTTTATTTATTGCGAAGAACTTCCAACAAAAATTTTAGCAACGCACAAGGGCCGTTTCTTTCGGAGGCCTTCCTCCCACGCCATGGATTAGGTTTATTTATTGCGAAGAACTTCGGCGCGCACATGGCCCAATTTCGTTCGGAGGCCTTTCTTCCTCCGCCATGGAACGGGTTTATTTATTGCGAAGAACTTCCAACAAAAACTTCGGCAGCGCCATTTGCCGTTTGATCCGCTTCGGCTCCAGCATC
Organism: Ureibacillus sp. FSL K6-8385; assembly: GCF_038593155.1. Lineage (GTDB taxonomy): Bacteria > Bacillota > Bacilli > Bacillales_A > Planococcaceae > Ureibacillus > Ureibacillus terrenus. The sequence goes on along the minus strand of NZ_CP151968.1, from coordinate 380,660 downwards.
AACCGGTAGAACCATTCGAGGCCGATTTTTTGGAAAAATTCCGGCGCCCGTTTGACGTTGCCGGCAAGCACGTCGAAAGAGCCCCCTACCCCCTGGTAGATGATCGGGTATAGGCGGTCCCGGTTGGCGTTGATCCAGTTTTCCTGTTTCGGACTGCCCATCGCGACAAAGAGGATGTCCGGCTTCGCTTCATTGATCGCGGCGACGACCTTTTCGTTATCTTTTTCATAACCGTGCTGCACGCCCGCGATTTGAATGCCCGGGTACAGTTCTTTCAATTTTTCCGCTGCCGTCGCGGCGACTCCCGGTTTCGCTCCATATAAAAAGACGCGTTTTTGGCGTTTGGCCGCTTCTTCGCAGATGCGCATCATCAGGTCGATGCCTGTGACCCTTTCGATGATGTTCCCTTTTTGCAATTTGGAAGCGAGGATGACCCCGATGCCGTCCGGGATTTGGAATTCCGCTTCGTTAAGGAGTTTTTTAAGAGCCGGATCGTCTTTCGCTTTCATGATCTTTTCCGGATTGATCGCCACAATGAGCGATTTTTCCTTTTTCTCGATGCGGTCAAAGATTTGTTGGATCAGTTCGTCGTATGTTTCGGTATTGACTTGTATCCCCAATACGGTTTCTTTCATATTCCCTTCATCCATTCGTTTGTAGTTTTCACCGCTTTCCATCATACCAAAAAATCCGGCATTGTACAGATAAAAAAAGATGATAAAAACATGACAGTTTTTATCATCTTTGGAATGGGGATGGTGTGAATTTTGTTGTGGATGGTAATAGTATGGGCGGGGGTGCGGGGTTTTATACGCGGGAGGGGATTTTTTATTTGCCCGGGATGGGGGGTATGTGCCCAAAGTAAGAGCCTATCTGCCCAAGAGAAACCACCAAGTGCCCAAGCAGGCACTCCATCCGCCCGAGCTAAATTCTCAAGTGCCCAAGATGAATCCCCATCCGCCCAAGTTGGAATCGTATCTGCCCGAGAAAAATCTCCAAGCGCCCAAGCCATATCCTCTTATGCCCGAGTTGACTCTCTAAGTGCCCAAGGTGAATACTTATATGCCCAAGGTAAGATCATATTTGCCCAAGAGAAACCTCCAAGTGCTCAAGCAGGCACTCCATCCGCCCGAGCGAAATTCTCAAGTAACCAAGATAAATCTCCATCCGCCTTAGTTGAGGACTCATCTGCCCGAGTTGACTTTTTATGCGCTCATGATGAATACTTATGCGCCCAAGGTAAAATTCTATCGCCCAAGGTATGACCCTATCTGCCTGAATGATTTTCTATTTACCCAAGATTTATATTTATCCGCCCAAGATAAATCCACATTTGCCCAAGCTGAAATCGTATCTGCCCAAGCTGACCTTCTATATGCCCAAGATTTATATTTATCCGTCCAAGATAAATCCACATTTGCCCAAGTTGGAATCGTATCTGCCCAAGCTGACCTTCTATATGCCCAAGATTTATATTTATCCGCCCAAGATAAATCCACATTTGCCCAAGTTGAAATCATATCTGCCCAAGCTGACCTTCTATATGCCCAAGATTTATATTTATCCGTCCAAGATAAATCCACATTTGCCCAAGTTGGAATCGTATCTGCCCAAGCTGACCTTCTATATGCCCAAGATTTATATTTATCCGCCCAAGATAAATCCACATTTGCCCAAGTTGAAATCATATCTGCCCAAGCTGACCTTCTATATGCCCAAGATGAATGTTTATGTACCCATGATGGGTTCTTTTCTGCCCGAGATGGTTGCTTATGCGCCCAAAGTGAGAGCTTATGTGCCCGAGTTGATGTTCCATGTGCCCATGATGGGTTCTTTTCTGCCCAAGTTGATGTTCTATGTGCCCGAGGTGGGTTCTTTTCTGCCCGAGATGGGGGTTTATGTGCCCATGATAGCTTCTTTTCTGCCCGAGATGGTTGCTTATGCGCCCAAAGTGAGAGCTTATGTGCCCGAGTTGATGTTCCATGTGCCCATGATAGCTTCTTTTCTGCCCGAGTTGATTTTTTATATGCCCAAGATTGAATCTCATCCGCCCAAGTTGACTTTCTATATGCCTAAGATTGAATCTCATCCGCCCAAGTTGACTTTCTATATGCCCAAGATTGAATCTCATCCGCCCAAGTTGACTTTCTATATGCCCAAGATGAATCCCCATCCACCAAACTTGACTTTCTGTGCGCTTCCGCCAAACCGCATCCAGCCGCGGAATTCCCTTCCTATAAAAAAGCGACAGGGCGCACGATGCCCTGTCGCTTCCTTATTATTTATTTTTGGAGTCGCCGAGGAGGTGGAATTGGAATCCGGCTTCTTTCCATTTTTCCCGGTCCAGGCAGTTTTTCGTGTCGAAGACGATTTTATTTTTCGGCGTGATAGACAATGGGTTGTATTGTTTGAATTCGTTATGGTCCGTCAAGACGAGCAGGATGTCTGCATCGTTGACCGCTTCTTCAAAGTTTTGGGTTTGTGTCGGATGTTTGTTTTCTTTGATATGCGGGTCAAAGGATACGACTTCGAGGCCCAATTTTTGAAGTTCGTGAATCACTTCAACGGATGGGCTTTCGCGCATGTCGTCGACGTTTCCTTTGAAGGCGAGGCCAAGCACGGCCACTTTGCCGCCCGCGATTTTATTTTCATTCAAGATTTTTTGCGTTTTTTGCGCTGTGTACAGCGGCATGCTGTCGTTGATCGTCCGCGCCAGATGGATCATTTGGGCTTTTTCGCCGCCGAGTTCCACCAAGAACCATGGGTCCACCGCGATGCAGTGGCCGCCGACGCCTGGTCCCGGGAAGTGGATGTTTACGCGCGGATGGAAGTTGGCGTAATGGATCGCTTCCCAAATGTTCACGTCGAGGTCTTCCGCCAGTCTTGCCAATTCGTTCGCGAACGCGATGTTGACGTCACGGTATGTATTTTCCATGACTTTGACAAGTTCCGCTGTTGTGGCATCCGTGAGATGGATTGGCCCTTTTACGAATAATTGATAAAGTTCTTTCGTCATTTCGGCGGATTGTCTGTTGATGCCGCCGATGATGCGTCCGTTGTTGATTAATTCTTCAAAGATGCGGCCAGGGATGACCCGTTCCGGCGAGTGGGCAACGAAGAGTTCTGTGCCAATGTCCAAGCCGGATTTCACGAGCTCCGGAATCATGACGCGTTCCACTGTTTTCGGCGGCACGGTTGATTCCAGGATGACCAGGTTGCCTTTCCGCAAGTATGGCACGATGGATTTGGTTGCTTCGCGAACATATTCGAGGTTCGCCGTTTTGTCCGGGTTGATCGGCGAAGGCACCGCGATGATGAACACGTCCGCTTCCTGCGGTGTTGTGGAAGCCGTCAAGAATCCTTCGTCCACCGCTTTGTTGAGCCGTTCTTGAAGACCCGGTTCTTCAATATGTAGCTTTTTCTCCTGAATGCTCCGGACGGCATTCGGGTTGATGTCGACGCCGTGCACTTTTACTCCGTGGTTTGCGAAAGTGACCGCTGTTGGTAATCCGATGTAACCGAGTCCGATTACACACATTGTTTTTGTCATGTTAATCGTTACTTCCTTTCAATCGTTACAGAAACGGGTGGCGGAGCGTGAGGTGGTGATTATGGCAAGATGGGTGTTTGGTGTGGATCCGATTTTCCTTTTTGTCGGGCGCAAAGTCCTCTTCGGCCCATGGATGCATGGATGGCGCCTTGGGGTTTGGGCACCGTGACCGGTCGGGCTTTGCGCGCCCCGTCCTCCACCACTCGTTTTGTTTAGGTTTATTGGTTAGGATGTATTCTGTTTAAATTAATCATACGTGTTTTAGTATACATCTTTCGACATAAACTGTGAATTATTTTCACATTATCTTCCGTTTTTGTTTGGTGGGGTGGGATTGGGGGATGGGGTGGTGGTTTGGGCGGATGGGGTTTTCTTTTGGGCGGATGGAGTTTTTTCTTGGGCACCTAGAGACTTCACTTGGGCGGATAAGGATTTTTCTTGGGCAGATGAAGTATCCGCTTGGGCGCTTGGAGTTTTCTCTTGGGCGGATGAGGTGGCCGCTTGGGTACTTGAGGGAAGCTCTTGGGCGGATGGAGTATCTACTTGGACATTTGGGGGATTCTTTTGGGCGGTTAAAACCTCAGCTTGGGCATTTACGGTTACAACTCGTGCATTCATCTTCTCCTCCCGGGCAATTCCAGAACCAACTTGGGCATTTAGTATCTCACGCTCCCATAGTTCCTCCATTTGATCAGGCACCCCCTCCTCCTCCCCTCAACAAAAAAAGAGCGTGTTCAATAATCGACACGCTCTCGTCTCCTTTCCTTCATTTCGATGATAATCGGATTCCAGTCGTTGAATGGCCGATTCTTCCACCGTCTCCTTCCTTTCATTGCAATGATAATTCGTATTTGCAGCGGCTGGTGTTGCCGATGCGGGATTTGCTGTTGGCTTTCAGGATTCGCTTGGCTTCGTAGCGGTTCCGCAAGCGCAGGTAGTGCATGGCTTCTTTTGGGGAAATATATTTGTCAATTAACATATAGTAGTCTTTCAAGGCTTTGACGTGGGCCTGCATGTGGCGCTTCTTACATTTTTCGCAGAACCATGTGCGTTTGAGCCGTTTCATCGGGATGGCGCCGCAATGCGGGCATTCGACGCCCCTTTGGATGTCGGCCGGGTCGATGCCGTAATACCGGGATAACGGGAACTGGTTCCAGGAAGGGGCTGCATTGTGTTGGAGAACAAGGTCGGCCACTTGTTTGGAAGGGATGATGTCTTTTTTCGGCAATGACCAGATGTGGTTGATAACGGCCCGTCCCAGGAGAAGCGGGTATTTGGACGGAGGCGTTTTAATGATGGCATTGGTGAACGGCAGCGAGATGGCCCCATGGATCGGGACTTTCAGTTGATGTTGTTCAAAAAATTTCGAGAGGCCGAACAGGTATTGGTCGAGTTGGGATTCGGGGCTGCGGTAGGCGATTTTATTTTCTTCTTTTATACAGATTAATTGCGGAGGATTGTTGTTGAAGATCAGTTCTCCTGTAAGGTTTTTCACTTCCAAAATCAGGCACCAGCCGGGTGAAATGACCATTACGTCGATTTGGATGTTGAAGATGGATTGAAGGTTGACGTTGTGCAGAATGAAGGTGTTTTTGGGCAGTTGGCTTTCGGTCAGGATGGTGAGGAGCTGCTTTTCGCCGATTTCTCCGGCTTCCTGCAACGAGAGTTCCTCTTCGATTTTGAGCGCTTTTTCGTGGCGCGGGTTCAGCCGTTTGTTTAGGGATTCCAGGGCGATTTTGTAGTGGGTTGTTTGGAATTCTTTCAGCAGCAACCGGTACCACTCCTTTTTTTAGAATATTTCGGATTAAAGGAGAATTATTTGTTTTTTTGTAGGATAGCAGATTTTGCCGTGTTTTGGAAGGGTTTGGAAGGAAATTTGAATTTTGGGGCGGTTTTTGGGGGCAAATTTAAAATTTGCGGGGTTTTTTGGCGGGATTATTCAAATTGGGTCAAGGGTTGGCAGGATTTTTGGGCGGATGGAGATTTTTCTTGTACACTTAGAAATTTCACTTGGGCAGATGGGGATTTATCTCGGGCAGATGAAGGGTCTGCTTGGGCTCTTGAGGTTTTCCCTTGGGCGGATGGGATCTTGGCTTGGGCATATAAGTATTCAGCTTGGGCACTTAGATTATCATCTTGGGCAGATATAGTTCTAGCTTGGGCGGACAAGGTTCCTCCTTGGGCACTTGGAGATTTCACTTGGGCAGATGGGGATTCAGCTTGGGCACTTAGATTATCATCTTGGGCAGATAGAGATTCATCTTGGGCAGATACAGTTTCTGCTTGGGCACTTTGGGTTTTCCTTGGGCGAATGGGGATTCAGCTTGGGCAGATACAGTTTCTGCTTGGACACTTTGGGTTTTCCTTGGGCTGATAAAGTTTCCGCTTGAGCTCTTGGGGCTTTTCCTTGGGCGGATGGATCCCAACTCGGGCAGATAAAATGTCAACTTGGGCATATAAATGTTTCCCTTGGACAAATCCCCCATCCCGCGCATCCCCCATCCCGCGCAGATAGCCCCCTCTTCCCCCTTCACCCATAAGCACAAAAAAAAAAATCGACTTTCCCCCAACTTCGGCGCAAAAGCACTATTTTTGCTGAACGGTCTTTCTTTTTGTCAACTCCCGAATATTTTCCGCTTCCATTGAATAGATTGATTGGGATTAGGTTTACTGGCTTTCCATTCCGGAAATAATGGGAAAAAAAGGAGGTTTTCAATGAAGGAAAGATATTTCACAGTGGAAGATGTGGTGCTTGGAATGGTGGGTGCAGTGATTGCGTTGGGGGTGTTGTTCTGGTTCATTTCGTAAGGAGAGTGCCGGCACCCGGAAAGTACCTGGCACTCTTCATTCCATTTTTTTCTTTTTTTCAACGAGTTCGCGGAATCGTTGTTCGTCCCGGTTGGAAAGGGCTTCGTCGATGAGGCGGTCGAGGTTTTGGACTTCCAATTCGCGGATGAGCCGGGCGATTTCCGAATCTTCTTCATGGGGTGCGAGGTTGAGGTTATCCGCCTTGTTGAATGCTTCCTCCAAAATCGGCGCCAAGTGTTCATGAACGTTCGAAATCAACAGCAGCTGATAAAGCGGCAATCGCAGGAATCGGTTTCCGCGCTGGAACACGAAAATTTCCGATAAGTTTTCGATCTGCATCGTTTTTAAATTTACGATAATTTCCTTTCCTTCAATCGGCACGAAATGGTACACTTCATTATCCTTCACAATGGAGAAATATTGATAGGCAAACACGAGACGCAGCGTATTTCCCGAGACTTTCGAATAAAACGGTTTCATGTATTGGACCTGGATCATACATATCCCTCCTATTTCACTCTAATTTCCACGCCCGCAGCCGATAAAACATCCGTCATCCGAAAACTTTCCTTAGGTTTTTCCCAAAAAGGCGAGGTTTAAACAAAGCGCGGGTTGTATTTTTTTGGAAATGCTTTGTGGCACGAAGCCTTGGCCAAGGCGGATTTTATCGTTTCAGGAACGAATTCTTCGGCAGCCGGACTACCGTTGGCCGCGCCGCTGCTTTCCGCCCTGCGCTTCTCACGTCCTGGTTACAATCAAAAATTCTGGAATTTCCATTCTATGCGGCTTTTCATTCCGCTTATGCATAAAAGAGATGAAGTTTCATCAAATTGACACCGATAAGTGGTTGTAATGTATCATACGAAATTTGCTTCCCTTATATTCCCCCGTTTTCACCTTAAAATGGCGTTCCTGTATTTTCCAGTCGTCCTCATCGATGTTTGATTAAAAATTACAATTAATGTGAATAAATGGAATAGATGTTGCGGTGGCCTTCGATTTCTTCTCGTTCAATTCCCTTTTTTCATTATTTTATACTTTTTTTCGAAAAATTCACAATATTTTATCCTTCAATTTAAAAAATGTTAGATTTATTGATATCAAATTGACAAGAATATGCCATGGCCTCCGCTTTTGGGGATTCGGACAATTCGTGCCGGCATCCGTCGAAGGCCGAAGATTCGCTTGCATCCGCTCGGCGGGATGTATGTTGCGGAGGAGAATTCTGCCCGAATGAAGGGACATCCTTGAAATTGCGATTGCCATCCATTTGCCGGACATCCTGGGAACACGATTTCCATCCGGTTGCCGAAAATTCACGGAAACGCAATTGTCATCTGGTTGATCGGTAAAACACAATCCCCACCCGTCTGGGGAGAAATCTTAAAAAACACTATTTCCATCCACTTCCAGGTCGCGTATTTTCGCTTATCATTCCCGCTTGGCCGCGGTATAATGAAAGGAAAGACTTTTTTAGGAGCGGAATGTGATGACGTTATCAGTTGCAATGGTTGCCCATGAAAAAGAGGATGCGATTCGGGAACAGTTGAAAAGGGTCGGGAAGGAGCTGCATCCTTCCGTGGCGGAAGACGAAGAGATCATCCGGCGGGCGCTGTTTGCCCTACGGAATCAGGCGGTGGTGTTCCATCGGTACTTATCTTTGTTTTCCGTTATGATGGCGACGGTCAGGGACGTGCGGGACGCGGAAGTGACAATTGATTTCCGCAATAACACAATCGATTGCTCATGCCCGCAGGAAGGCTGGTGCCGGCATAAGGTCAGCGCGCTGTTGTCGCTGTATCAACATCTTGATTCGGTGCAGGACTGGGTGCGGCAATGGCGTTCGAAAAAATCTGCGGACCTTCAGTCGCTGGCGGCTGTGCGCACTCCCGGGAATTGGCTGAAAATGGTGGATGAAGTGCTCGCCTACTATTTGGAAGAGGATGAGAAAATTCCAGGGTTCCTTTATGAAACGATCGCGGAAAATGCGCTGGAAAAGCTTCGGAAACATCTGCCTTTTGAGCGGGAATGGCAGCCGGTTTACCGGTTGTTTATGGAGCTGGCGATTACTTATCAAATTTCTTTGCGGGTCTCCCAGGCGACGGCCGTGGATGCCCATCTGTTCCAGGCCTTTTTGCAAAACCGGTTCCACTCCTTCCAAAACACCGTCCATGAAATTCCCGCCTCATCCCGGCTTTTCGCAACGGATCCGTTTTTCGACCGGATGCAGGTGATGCTCCGGGAAATGCTGTTTGAACATGACGGATTTTTCAGCCGGAAAATGAATGTGTATTTGCTGTTCTGGGACAGCGTGTTTACGGAGAAACGGCGGGCGCTGGAAGAGCTGGTACATTTGCAGGAGCGGCAGGGGATGAAGTTTCCGGAAGTCTTGAACGTGTTTTATATTATTTTAAAAAATTACGCCGCGCTGGAAGAAAATATGCGCCAAATCAACCCGGAACATGTGGACATTTATTTGGGGCTGGTGAAGTTCGCGTTCTCGAAGCGCAACGGGCAGGCGGCGGAAATCATCCTGCGGAGGATTCTTCCTTATTTGAAAAAGTTTATCCAGAGCGTGAACCGGATTCACCGCTCCAGCATGATTTATTCGATTTCTTCGCTATATGAAAATATCACCCTGTCAGAAGAGGAAGAGATTTTATTATACTCCGCTTTTGGCAAAGACGGGGTCGCCCAATATTCGAAGCATTTGCTGGCGCACAAGCGGTACGAAGAATGGGTGGCGCTGCATCAAATGTACCCTACATCCATCGGGCATTTGGAATATTGCGGGTTGAAGCAGGTTGCGGAAGAAGCGCCGGCCCTGGTCCTCCCGCTTTATCATTTTTACGCGATGGAGGAAATCCGGCAGAAGTCGCGGATGAATTACAAGGAGGCGGTGCGCATTTGGAAGAAGATGAAAGCCGCCGCGAAAAAGGCCGGCAAGATGCGTTTTTGGGAAGAGTATATCGGGGCGGTGCGCGAGCAGAACAAGCGGCTGCGCGCCTTGCAGGAAGAATTGGAGAAAGGGAATTTGTTCGGGTGAGGTGGCGCCCGGGAATGGGCGATCCGGGGCATCGCGGGCTGAATGGTGTGCCCAAGATAATATCCTATCCGCTAAAGTTTGTATTTTATCTGCCCGAGTTGTTATTCTATGTGCCCCAAGAGAAATGCTTATGTGCCCAAGATAAGATTCCATCTGCCCGAGTTGGATCCTTATGTGCCCAAGATGGAATTCTATCTGCCCAAATTTATTTTCTATACGACCAAGATGAATCCTTATATGTCCAAGATGGTATTCTATCTGCCCGAGTTGGATCCTTATGTGCTCAAGTTGGGATTCTATCTGCCCAAGTTCATTTTCTATACGCCCAAGATGAATCCTTATATGCCCAAGATAGGATTCTATCTGCCCGAGTTGGATCCTTATGTGCCCAAGATGAATCCTTATGTGCCCAAGAAAAGATCCTATCTGCCCAAGTTTGTATTCTATGTGCCCAAGAGGAATTCTTATATGCCCAAGATAAGATTCCATCTGCCCGAGTTGGATCCTTATGTGCCCAAGATGGAATTCTATCTGCCCAAATTTATTTTCTATACGACCAAGATGAATCCTTATATGTCCAAGATGGTATTCTATCTGCCCGAGTTGGATCCTTATGTGCTCAAGTTGGGATTCTATCTGCCCAAGTTCATTTTCTATACGCCCAAGATAAATCCTTATGTGCCCAAGATAGATGTTTATATGCCCAAATTAAGATCTCATCTGCCCAAGTTGAATCTCTATCTGCACAAAATGGAACTTCATCCGCCTAAGATTTGTTTTTATCTGCCCAAGATGTGTATTTATCTGCCCAAGAGAAAATCGTATCTGCCCGAAAGGAATCCCTATCCGCCCAAAACGAATACTTATCTGCCCAAGCTAAGGATTTATCTGCCCAAGAAAGCATAGTATTCGCTCGAGAGAATCTTTTATCTGCCCAAAAGAGAATCGTATCTGCCCGAGAAAATTTTCTATCTACACAAAACGAATGCATATATGCCCAAGCTGAGCTTCAATCCGCCCAAGTTAAAATCGTATTCGCACAAGCGTAGCTGTCCATGCCAATCAGGAATTTTACGAATGACTGCTAGAAAGGAATTTTATTTCTATGAAACAGGTGCAAGTGAAGAAGGATTTGAATACTTCTCCTTTTGCGACGGTATATCAATTGTCAATAGAACAGCTGAAGACGGGGGTGTATCGGCTCCGGGCTTCCGAAAATGGAAGAAGGGTTTCCGGGGAGACGTTCAAGTCGGTTTTCTTTTTCCGCTATGAGCCGAATTTTTACGGACTGCATGCGGTTGTCGACGGGGATGCCCTCGTGGTGACGGCGGCGGAGCTGGTGGAATGTTTGTCGCCGAAGTATCGTCATCCGTTTGCGCAGTTTGAAGGGGCGACGAAAGAGGATGAGGCCTTGCTCGAGTGCGCGAAGGCCGTGGCGCCGTTGTGGAGCTCCCCTGCTTTGTGGAATCATGTGAAAGTGGCCGGGGATGAGCTGGGGGCTTCTTTGAAGGTGACATTGGACGCCTCCCCTGCTCAAGCGGGCGATACGGAGTCGGCCAAAGTTGAATTAGGCGAGGCTTTGGACGCCCAGGCGGATGCCCTCCCCGCTCTGGAGGACGATGCGCAGTTGACCGAGGATGGACTTGGGGATGCTTTGGACTTGCGCCTGGATGGCTTCCCTGTTCCAGCAGCCCAAACGGATTGGGCCAAGGAGGAGCCGCGCCCTTCTTTGAACGTTCATCTGGAAACGGCCTCCCTCTCCCGCGCGGAAGAATTGCTAACAACTGCCATTCAACAAAAATTTGAAACGTGCGGCCTGGAGGTTTCCGACGCGCCTTCCCTCCTGCCGTTCTTCCAAGAAGGCGGCTGGCCGCTTGAGCCGGATCGCTCCATCGGTCCGTTGAAAGTGGCCCTCCGCCTGAACGAACCGGAAGAAGCTTCCGGCGAATGGGTGCTCGAGACGGTGATTTTATCCTCCCATTCCGCCAAACATTGGACGCCGGCCGTCCGGAAGCGGCACCATCCGATCCGGGAGGCGCTTCCCGACAAATGGAAGGAATATGCCGATGAAATTGCCCGGCAGCAAAAGCAGATGCTGCAGCTTTTGGGATTGGACGTTTTCTCCGATGAAGCCTTTTTGCATGTGTCCTTGACCGATGCCGAGGTGCGCACCCTTCTCCGCGACCGTTTCGCCAAAGCGGCCGCGCTCAGGTTTGAAGTGATTCTGCCGGGCTGGCTGAAAGATTTGAAGAAAGCGAAGATGCGCGTCCGCGTCAGTGCCCGGAGCGCTTCGTACAAATCCGTCGCCGGGCTGGATGATATTTTGTCCTTCCGGTGGGAGCTGTCCATCGGCGGCGAGCGGATCAGCCCCGAAGCCTTCCGGAAAATCGTCGAGGAGAAGCGGGAATTTATCCGCATCGGGAATGAATGGTTCCGCCTCGACAACGATTGGATGGCGAAAGTGCGCGAACTGATGGACAAAGCGGAAAGGGAAAACTGGACCGTGAAGGAATTGGTGTTCCGGGAAGTGCCGGAAGAGCTGATGGAACAGGAATTGGATGAAGAAGACGACCGGGACGACCCGCTTTTTGCCTTCGAAATGCAGCGTTCATTAAAAACTTATGTGCATCAGCTGCTCGAAAAGCGGGGGCTTCCTCCGGTGAAAGTGCCGGAGTCCTTGAACGCGACGCTGCGGCCTTATCAGAAGCAGGGATTTGATTGGCTCGTGTTTATGCGGTCTCAGCGGTTCGGCGCCATTTTGGCCGATGATATGGGGCTCGGAAAAACGGTGCAGCTGATCGGCTACGTGCTGCATGTGTATGAGGCGCGGCGGGAGAAAAAGCCGACGCTCGTGGTGTGCCCGACTTCCGTTCTGGGGAATTGGCAGAAGGAATTGGAGCGTTTCGCCCCGGGACTGAAAGTGTATACCCACTACGGTTCCGGCCGCTTGAAGGGGGATGCCTTCCATCAGTTTTTGGAAGAGGAAGCGCCCCATGTGGTGTTGTCGACGTACGGCACGATCGCGCAGGATGTGGCGTTTCTGGAGGATGTGGCATGGGCGGTTGTGACGCTGGATGAAGCGCAGAATATCAAAAACATGCAGACGCAGCAGTCGAAGGCGATCCGCCGCCTGCATGGGGACCACCATATCGCGTTGACGGGGACGCCGATCGAAAACCGCTTGGCGGAGCTGTGGGCGATTTTCGATTTTATCCACCGGGGCTATTTGGGCAGTTTCAAGAAGTTCCAGGAAGAGTTTATTGTGCCGATTGAGCGGGATGGTTCGGAACGGCACAAGGAGCGATTGCGGGCGAAAATCCGTCCGTTTTTGCTGCGGCGGACAAAGACGGATCCGGATTTGCAGCTGAATTTGCCGGATAAGCAGGAGACGAAGGAGTTCTGCCCGTTGACGGAGGAGCAGGCCGCGCTGTACGAAGGGTATATCCAGGAAAGTTTGAAGGATTTGGAGAAGCTGCCTCCGTTTGAGCGCAAGGGGCGGATTTTGCAGATGCTGTCGAAGTTGAAGCAGCTGTGCAATCATCCGGCGCTGTATTTGAAGGAGCCTTTCGGGGACGCGCCGGGGATGCTCGAACGTTCGGTGAAGTTGAAGCGGATTGTGGAACTGACGAAGGAAATCGTGGACGGCGGCGAGCAGTGCCTGATTTTTACCCAGTATATCGGGATGGGCCAGTTGCTGCAGCATTGCTTTTTCGAACTGTACGGCTGGGACGTGCCGTTTTTGACGGGCAGCATGCGGAAGGAGCAGCGGGATGCGCTGGTGGAAGCGTTCCAGGCCGGGGAGTTTCCGGTGTTTTTGCTGTCGCTGAAGGCGGGCGGCACCGGACTGAATTTGACGGCCGCAAGCCACGTGCTGCATGCGGACCGCTGGTGGAACCCGGCGGTGGAAAACCAGGCGACGGACCGGGCGTACCGGATCGGCCAGAAGCGGTTTGTGCAGGTGCATAAGTTTATTACCATCGGGACGATTGAAGAGAAAGTGGACGACATGCTGGAAATGAAGTCCGCGCTGTCGGAGGAATTGATCCAGGCGAGCAACTGGCTCACGGAGCTGGATACGGAGCAGCTGTTGGAGCTGTTGAAGTAGAGGAAGGCGCCGGGATGTGCGGGTATTTTCCGGCAGCCCCGGTTGGTTTCTGGCATGTTCCAGGGGGGTACTTCCTGGCAGCCCCGGTTGGTTTCTGGCATGTTCCAGGGGCGGATACTTCCGGCAGCCTCGGTTGGTTTCTGGCATGTTCCAGGGACGGGTACTTCCGGCAGCCCTGGTTGGATTCTGGCATGTTCCAGGGGCGGGTACTTTCATGGTGCCCGATATCCCTTGGGAGCCTCATATATCCCATGGAGCATGGCGCTCTGGATGTCCAACTCCCCCAGATGACCGGGTCTTCCATAGAATCTTGCATTCCATCCCTTCCGAATCTCCCGCACCGTCCAGGCACCCTCCCCTCTCCAAAATGCAAGGGCAGGATTGAAAGGATCGCTTTCAATCCTGCCCTTTTCGCCAACATAAGGAGGAAGTAATGTGACAAACTTCTTGACGATTTTAAGTCCCGGTTTCCTCGTTATTCGTGTGCAGCCTCATTTGTCGTCTTGCATTTTGCATGCAGCCTCTTCTTTCCTTATTCAATTTCAGCCTTCCATATTCAATTCATGAGCGGAACGATTGCGTTTTTCTCACTGCCGGGCGGTCACAAACCGGCAGTGCCCTTCCCACCTCCTTTTTTCCCTTTTTTGGTCATTCCCCATTCCTTCGCTTCTTCATCAACCAGACCATTCCAAAGCTTATGATTTCCCTTCAATTTCCGCATTGTCCACTTTGCTTCCAACGGATGTCCAACCTTCGATTCCTTCAAAAGCTTGGACATTTCCCTTCAATCAACCTTCTTTTGCTAACACAACCACCTGTTTATCCCGGAATCCTTTGCCAACCTCGTTTTAAGAAAAATCGCCTCATTTCATATTCCTCATACAACCAGACCATTCCAAGCCAAACCCTGAATCAGCAATCCTCAAGACCCATTTGATTCTTGCCATGAACTGTTCTATCCCTCGGAATCCTCTTCAAGCAAAGACCTGATCAACTGTCAACCAAAACTTGAATCCTCCATAACTTCAACTCCGCAATTTGAAACCCTGGCACAACATTTTGCAGCGCCGATTGCCCAATAACGATTCACGTCACCGGCAATCCTTCTTCCGATTCAGGCAGAACAAACTCCTTCTCCGTTCCCGCCTGCTGATTTGGCGGTTTCAGCGAATAAAATCGGACATCATCGGCGATTACTTCCGTCGTAAACACCCTGATATTTTCCTTGTTTACATAGGAGCGTGATTGCAATCGGCCGTTGATTCCGATCAGCGAACCTTTGCCGCAATACTGGACGATGAGCTCCGCCAGTTTCCCCCACGCGGTGCAGGAAACGAAATCGGCGTCCACATCGCCCTGGCTGTTGCGGTAATTGCGATTAACCGCCACGATGAAATTCGCGGCCACCCGTTTTTCTCCAATCTCCCGAAGAACCGGATCCTTCGTTAATCGCCCGACTAGTCCGACATGGTTCATCCATTCACCTCCTTCATCTCCATCATATCGGCACTCTCCTAATTTGACAAAATTGGAAAATTAAAGAATCCCTTTATTTTTCCATAGAAAATTTATTTTTTCACAACGAACGCATATTCGCATAAATCGCCGAATCCCTGATCATCCTTTTATTAATCCTTCTTTTTCGACAATGTCCAAAAATAAAATTTGGCAAATTTTTTATTTATTTCAAATTTGTCTGCTATGTTATACTGATGTAGTAGAAGAGAAACATCGTTTATTTTTTAGAAAAATATGGTGGAAATGCAGAAAACGGCGCTTTGTGCAAATACGCATCGGATTTGGATCAAACACTGTCCATCCGGATATGGAGTTTTCATTCCCGGCGGGCGATATGCCTAATCTTTGTATGCCGAATGGAGGGAAATGAATGAAAACGTTCAAAATGATTTCCTTTCAATTTGAACATGACGGCACGGAAATCCCGTTGATCGACGGCATTACCATCAATCAGGAGAATCAGGAGAAAACTTGGATTTTGGAATTGTTTACGGATAAGCAATATTCAATCCCTTTCCAGCCATATTGGGATTCGCAGGAGTCCTTTGATGTGCAAGTCATCATTTCCTCCCCGGACAACGAGCCGGCCCCTTTTTCGGTGAAAGTGCTGGGGATGGAAGAAATAAATGGACGGGTTTCGATATTGTTGAAGGGCCATTTGCGGACGGTGCGGCTGAAATACGCGGAGCAATTGCTGCAATCCCTCCTCGAGAAAAACTTGACGAAGGAAGAATTGCTGGCAGAGTTCAGAAAGGGCATGCGGGAGCGTCCGGTATTGAGGGGATGAGTGACCGCTTCATACATCTGAGCTTCTGGAGTTCTATGGATGGTTTTAAGGGATGACGTTGGTTACTCCTTGCATCAAAGCCCGTGCGGCATGGGATATTGATTGTTTCATACATTAAAGCTTGTGCTTTTGCAGCACGAGCAGCCATGTTTCGTTTTGAGAGGATGCTGTTGAAACAGGCTGTTTGGCGGGATATCTCGCGGATTCGGCACAAACCCGATTGTGGTTTGTGCTTTTTTATTTGATTGGATTTTTTTGGGGAATAAAATTGCGGGACTTTGTACGTATGCAAGTCTACTTTGTTCGGGTCACGTTAAAGTTTGGGCGGATCGCGTTTTCTTTTGGGCTTTTGTAAATGCAGCTAGGGTGGATCATGTTTCCACTCGGGCGCTTATAGCCTTCACTTGGTCGCTTGGATATTCCTTTCGGGCATTTGCAAATTCAGCTTGGGTGGATGAGGTCATCCCTTGGGCACCTGGCTTCCCTTCTTGGGCACTTATGGGCTTTGCTTGAGCGGATGGCTTTTCCTCTCGGGCAGTTACGAATTCGTCTTGGGCAGATCATGACTCAACTCGGGCACTTGGTTCCCCTTCTTGGGCACTTATGGGCTTTGCTTGGGCGGATGGCTTTTCCTCTCGGGCAGTTACGAATTCGTCTTGGGCAGATCATGACTCAACTCGGGCACTTGGTTCCCCTTCTTGGACACATACAGACTTCTCTTGGGCGGATAGCTTTTCCTCTCGGGCAGTTACAGTTACGAATTCGTCTTGGGCAGATCATGACTCAACTCGGGCACTTGGCTTCCCTTCTTGGGCACTTATGGGCTTTGCTTGGGCGGATGGCTTTTCCTCTCGGGCAGTTACGAATTCGTCTTGGGCAGATCATGACTCAACTCGGGCACTTGGTTCCCCTTCTTGGACACATACGGACTTCTCTTGGGCGGATAGCTTTTCCTCTCGGGCAGTTACGAATTCGTCTTGGGCAGATAATGACTCAACTCGGGCACTTGGTTCCCTTCTTGGGCACTTATGGGCTTTGCTTGGGCAGATAGCGCCCACTCCGCGCATTAACAATTTCAACTTGGGCGGATAGAAAAGTGTCTTGGGCACATACGCATCAAACTTGGGCAGATGAAAAATCAACTTGGGCGGATACAATTCTTACTTGGGCATATAAACATCAATCTTGGGCACATAAAAAGTCAACTTGGGCAGATAGAATGTTATCTCGGGCACATAAGGATCCATCTTGGGCATTTAGAATATCATCTTGGGCACATAGAAAATCACCTTGGGCAGATACAATGTTATCTCGGGCACATAATGTTTCATCTCGGGCATTTAGAATATCATCTTGAGCACATAGCTCTCATTCCCCGACTTTTTCAATTTCTTTTTGGCGGATAAAAATCATCGTTTAATCACAACTAAAAAAAGGAGAATTTGAGCCGACTCAAATTCTCCTTTTCCTGAGCAAGGGGGATTTTTAGGGGGTGTGCAATATCTGATGTTTTCCATGCTTTTGGACAAAGCTGCCACTAATCTTTCAGACATTAGGGATGAATATTTTCATCCCCTCAAACTTTCGACAACCGCTTCTTTCACACCGGGGATGCGTGCCTTCCTCCCCGGTTATCCGGAAATGGCCTGATGCGCTTACAACGAGCGCCATTCCTTTCTCGCCAGGGTTGGCCTCACGTCTTCCGCTCCATGGAGATATGCATACCACACTCCCTAAACACCAGGGAGCTTCATAGTCCAATCCAAGGAATATGCCTGTCGCTCTCCCCAGTAACCAAGGGGCTTTTCAATTGGATCCACGGAAACACCTATTCCCTGAGCAACAGGGAGTTTCATGGTCCAATCCAAGGAATATGTTTGTCGCTCCCCGCAGCTACCAGGGAACTTCCCGATTCGATCTAAGAAAACATGCACTCCCTTAAAACAGGGAGCTTCACGGTCCGATCCCCGCGCAAACCGCCTCAGTCCATCTTTCAATACACGCCCAGCGGACTCCATCCAAAGGGACGCCGACGCTCCCCTCAGATGCCTCACGCCGGCGCCGTATTATTCATCTTTTCTATCTGCATCCCGAATATCTTTGCGATCTTCAATTACATCTTCCTGGTTACCGCGTTCATCACCAGTAACCCCTTTATCATCAGGCATTACGTCGTTGTTGCGCAATCCCTGATTTGTTCTATCGTCATTTTCGTTAATGTCATTGTCCACGGCGTCGTTGTCGAGCGCGTCATTCACGCCTTCACGGACATCCCGTGCGCCTTCACGCACCCCTTCGCCTACGTCTTCAATGCCTTCTCTGACGTCATTGCCGACATCGTTGATTGCGTCCTCGGTGTCGTTATCATTACAGCCCACTAACAAAGCGGACCCTAACAATAACGCATAGATGAACGGTTTCACAAAAAATCCCTCCTTTCTTCGCTGTTCGTCACTTCAAGTGACTGTTTTTAATGTGTGCGAAAAAAGAGGGAACTATCCATTGTCGGAATTAGCACTTTTTCTAAATGCAGGAAACCTTTGCATCTGTCTGCATTCTTTCTACTGCTTCAATCGCGCTCTCAGCAAGCGTTCGACATAATCGGCTTCCGCCTTGCAGCCGTACGCATAATTCGTGCCGAGGGCTTTCTGCATTTCTTCGATGGTTTCTACTTGTTGTTTCGACGGTTTTTCGTTCAGCGTTTGGGCGATGGCTTCATCAATTTCTTCGGCGATTTCTTCCTGGAATTGCGGGCTTAATAATACTTCCTGCGGCACATTTTCAAACCATGCCGAATTTTCCATAAAATACTGCTGCCAATAATTTATGAAATCTTCCGCCGCATACTTGTCCTCGTTCCAGCCGATGCTCGCCATATACTGTTCGAATGCCGCCGAAATGGACCGGATGATGCTGATTTTTACCCCGGATGATACCTGTTCTGTCATATTAAAAAACCTCCCACGGATAAAAAAGCCAAAGATGCGCATACTTTTCACTGCAAAGGCATTCGGCCCATCCATGTTTCCCGGGGATTTTCCCAACCATTATCATCAAGGATGCGCCATTCCGGCCATTCTATGCATGAATCAGCCATCCATTCCAGGCAAGATTATTTCAAATTTGGCGCTTCCGGTCCGATGGCGAATAAAATATCCGCTTCCGCCACCAGTTCGCCGTCCACTGTGGCAACGCCGTGGCCTTTCCCCATCGTGCCGCGCAATTTTACGAATTCCACTTCCAATTTCAATTGGTCGCCCGGCACCACCTGGCGTTTAAAGCGCGCATTGTCAATGCCTGTCAAAAAGGCGAGTCTTCCTTTGAATTGCTCGGAGTTCAACAAAGCCACGCCGCCCACTTGCGCCAATGCTTCGACAATCAATACGCCCGGCATCACCGGATAGCCCGGGAAATGGCCGTTGAAAAACGGTTCGTTGATGGAAACGTTTTTAATGCCCACTGCCCGTTTTCCTTCTTCGATTTCCACAATGCGGTCAACCAATAAAAACGGATAACGATGCGGTAAAATTCCTTGAATTTGTTCTGCACTTAACATGACATTTCCTCCCATTTTTGTAAATTAAAATAAACAAAAAATGGCACTTGAAGCGCGCATCTGTATACCATTGAAGCAAGAACTCGACAATATCCATCTTACCACGAATCGCCGATGGATACACTACCATGTTTTCTTCCCGCAAGGCAGGGCTTATGGAGCATTCCCCGCAATTGTACATACCTTGATTAAAAGAAAAAGCATGGATTTTTCAAAAAAACGCTATCCGCCCAAGTGTGGTTCGTATGTGCCCAAAAAGGGATGGTTAGTGCCCAAGTTGGCGTATATCTGCCCAAGGTGATATTCTATCTGCCCGAGATGGATCCATTTGTACCCAAGATAACATTCTATCTGCCCAAGATGACTTTCTATGTGCCCAAGTTGATATTCTAAATGCCCAAGAGGAACCCTTATGTGCCCAAGATAACATTCTATCTGCCCAAATTGATTTTCTTATCTGCCCAAGAGGAACCCTTGTGTGCCCGAGATAACATTCTATCTGCCCAAGAAGATTTTCTATCTGCCCGAGATGAATCCTTATGTGCCCGAAATAACATTGTATCTGCCCAAGATGACTTTCTATGTGCCCAAGTTGATATTCTAAATGCCCAAGAGGAACCCTTATGTACCCAAGATAACATTCTATCTGCCCAAATTGATTTTCTATCTGCCCGAGATGAATCCTTATGCGCCCAAGATAACATTCTATCTGCCCAAATTGATTTTCTTATCTGCCCAAGAGGAACCCTTGTGTGCCCGAGATAACATTCTATCTGCCCAAGAAGATTTTCTATCTGCCCGAGATGAATCCTTATGTACCCAAGATAACATTCTATCTGCCCAAATTGATTTTCTATCTGCCCGAGATGAATCCTTATGTGCCCAAGATAACATTCTATCTGCCCAAGTTGACTTTCTATGTGCCCAAGTTGATATTCTAAATGCCCAAGTAAGAATTGTATCTGCCCAAGGTGAAATCATAAATGCCCGAGAGGAAAAGCTATCTGCCCAAGCAAAGATCATATGTGCCCGAGAAGTGAAGCCAAATGCCCAAGTTGACACATGATCTGCCCAAGATGAGATTGCAAAAGCCCGAGAGGAAAAGCCATCTGCCCAAGGGAAGTCCGTATGTGCCCAAGAAGGGGAACCAAGTGCCCAAGGTGACACATGATTCCCCAAGATGAGTTTACATAATCCCGAGAATAAGAGCTATCTGCCCAAGTTCATTTCATATCCGCCCAAGTTCATTTCATATCCGCCCAAGTTCATTTCATATCCGCCCAAGTTCATATTCTGTAGGTTTATTTGCCCAAGAAACGATTCTATGTGCCCGGGTTGATGTTTTGAAATATCTTATAGAGTCCGCGTCGCCGAGAAAGAAGGCCGGATCTTGAGAGAATCCGTGCCGCTTGCAAATTAAAAACCCCACGTGCAAATGGCCGTGGGGTATAATTCTCTGCTTCACTTTGTCGTCCCATTCATGAGATCAAAAATGTGCTTATATGTGCTCCATTTTAACGCGTCGAAGGCTTTGCCGTCGCCGATGACGCCATAACCGATCATGAGCCCGAATATGGAAGCGAAGATCATCAAGGCAAGCACAATCACAATGCGTTTCCAAATCGGAATCGTTCTTGTGCTGTATCGGCTGTAGGTTTTTAACGTTTGAATCAAGTTCGCCTTTGTTTCGGACGGTTCCTGTCCGTTCGGCTCCTTCTGGCCGTTGTCGTTCTTCTTCATCCATTTCATGATCGGCTTGTCCTTCTCTTGTTTTTCCAACTGCGTCATGCCGCTTTTCAATTCGTTTGCCATCGCCAATCTCCCTACTTACCAAGGTATTTTTTATGTATGAGAGTCCATGTGCTGAAACATTCATTGCCGGATCTGCCGCATCGCCCGTTTGCCGGTCCATGCTGCTCCGGCAATCCCTTTCCGGACGATCCTTCGACATATGTTGAAATGTTTCCTCTTCATCGGCTTTTCAAAGGATGCTAAGGGACTGCTAATGGATTTTATGTATCGGTGAACCTGTTTTATGTATCGACTTTACTCTCTATTTTTAATAAAACGTAGTTTCCTTGGCAAGGGTTGCCGCAATTTTTACGGAATATATGTATAAATCACCGGAATTTTTCATTAACGGATGCCGTTGATGAGCGATATGGCTACAGCTGCAGAAGCATCCAGACTACTTAATTTTTCATTATCGGATGCCGTTGATGAGCCCCAGCATTTGGTCGGAAATGGTGATGGCGCGTGCATTAAATTGATAAGAACGCTGCGCTTGGATCAAGTTCGCCATTTCGTTCGATAAATCCACGTTGGACAGTTCGAGTTTCCCGCTCTCAAGGCCGATATTTTGCCGCGCATACCCGATCAGGTTCGTCAAAATATCGTCCGCATTAAATCCGAGCTGCGCCAGATTTTCCGGAAGATCAATGTATGAACCGGACAATTGCTTCATGACCTGTGGTTTATGGATTTCCGTAATCCCCAGCAAAAAGGATTGCCGCGTGCCGTTGGCGAATGTCACCGTCAATACGCCGTTTTCCCCGAGCGAAAAGCTTTCCACGTCATCGTTGAAGACAATCGGGTTTCCTTCGCTGTCCGCGACAGGATATCCGTCCGCATTGACGAGCATTACCCGTTCATCGTCCACCGGAGAAACGTAGAAATTTCCTTGGCGGGAATAAACGATGTTGAATCCGTTGTTTCCATCGGGCATCAAAATGTTGAAATATTGGCGTTCATTGGTGAAGGCAAAATCCAAATCGCGGTTTGTCGTCTGCAATGCGCCTTGGGCATGGTTTGTCTGGATCTGCGAAATTTTCGCGCCGACCCCGTAGCGGATTCCTTGCGGCGTCAATCTCGTCGCCTGTTCATCCCTGCGCGTGTTGAAATATTCCTGATACAGCATTTCGGAAAAACGCGCTTCTTTGGCTTTGTAGCCCGCCGTGTTGATGTTGGCAATGTTGTTGCTGATGG
Source organism: Ureibacillus sp. FSL K6-8385 (assembly GCF_038593155.1). Taxonomy (GTDB): domain Bacteria; phylum Bacillota; class Bacilli; order Bacillales_A; family Planococcaceae; genus Ureibacillus; species Ureibacillus terrenus. The sequence goes on along the minus strand of NZ_CP151968.1, from coordinate 358,305 downwards.
TGTCGATCTGTTGCTGGATTTGGCTCAATGTATTCGTCGCCGTCAACATGGTCCGCAGCATCTTTCCGCCTCCTCTCCTATACTTTGCCGATTTCGTTTACCGCTTTGTCCATGCTCCGGTCATAGGCCTGGACCACTTTTTGGTTCGCTTCAAAAGCGCGGTAGGCCGTCAACAGTTCCGCCATCGATTGGGCGGCATCCACATTGGAACCTTCCAGATGGCGCTGTTTCAAGCCGAATGTGACATTGGCCCTTCCATAAGCGGACGGCAGCGCTTGGCCGTTCTCCGTGCGGAAGAGTCCGTTGTCTTCCTTCACCAGACGGTTCGCGTTTTGGGCAAAAGCCACGCCGATTCTGGCGATTCGCCGGTTGCCGACATAGACGGAGCCGTCTTCAGTCACCTGGAAGTCTTCGCTTGGAAGCTGGATGCGCGCTCCCGTATCCGACAATACGTAGTATCCGTCGCCCGTGACCAGGTAGCCTTGTCCGTCCAATGTGAAGTTCCCGTTTCTTGTGTAGGCCTCGCCGCCATTTGGATGGGACAGACGGAAAAAGATGCTGCTGCCTGCCGGTAGTTCGCCGTCAATCAGCGCAAAATCCGTATTAAACTCCGTTTCGTAGACAGCCCCCTGATTGAAGTTTGGCATCGTTTCCTGGAGGTAGATGCCGGTGGAGAGGTTGCCGACCGGCCGGATCTGGCCGAGTTTTAATCCTTTTTTCACAGGTACATTCGTATCACCGATGGCAGACATGAGCATTTCAGGGAAGGAACGGATGGATGTCTGCTCCGCTTTGTATCCCGGCGTGTTGGCATTGGCCATGTTGTTGGTGAGAATCTCCGTTTTCCGCTGCTGCGCCAGCATGCCGGATGCTGCCGTATAAATTCCTTTGAACACGTTCTTCCCTCCTTTCAGCCGGTTTTGCAGAACCTTCTCCCTTTTATATCGGAGGAAAGCCGCCGTTTGATTATAGGCCGATTTTCACTTTTCCGGATGAATAATGTTTAACGGCAATGCAAATCACCGCCGGCAAAGACGGGCGGCAACCGGGCGCCCGAATCCGCTGCCGGCGGTTGCATTGCCGATGAATCAGCCATTGGAAAATCCCTCTGCCAGTCATCATCGCCGATTGCCGGCCGTACTTCAGGAAGACGGCCGGACCGGCTCCGGTTTTCTAGTGATAGATTGCAAGGTTCCAGGGCAGATTCGCCTATCTTTTTCCTCCCGGGCTGACCGCAAATCCATCCTTGATGGGACTGATTTCCGCCCGGCATTCAAAGTCTTTGCCCAATGAAACCGCTTAATCAAAATTTTTCATAAAACTTAGAATTTTGATCCCGGTGAATGGTCAATGTTGTCAAGCATGATGCCTGTTCCGATGGCCACGCAGTCCATTGGATTGTCCGCAACAAGCACCGGCACTTTCAATTCCTGCATGAGCAGTTGGTCCATGCCATGAAGCAACGCGCCGCCGCCTGTCAAAATGACTCCACGGTCGATGATGTCCGCAGATAATTCCGGCGGAGTTTTTTCCAATACGTTTTTCGCGGATTGGACAATCAATTGGACAGATTCATGCAAGGCTTTTTCAATTTCGTCCGAACGGATGGTAATGGTGCGAGGGAGGCCCGTTACCATGTCCCGTCCTCGGATTTCCATCGATTCGTCACGGCCGCCAGGGAAAACGGTTCCAATGTTGATTTTGATCGCTTCAGCCGTGCGTTCACCGATTAATAGTTTATATTCCTTTTTAATGTATTGAAGAATATCATTGTCGAACGTATCTCCCGCTACTTTGATAGATTCGCTCGTCACAATATCTCCCATGGACAGCACAGCGATATCTGTCGTACCGCCTCCGATGTCGACTACCATGTTTCCGCTTGGCTGGAAGATGTCCATGCCTGCCCCGATGGCAGCCACTTTCGGTTCTTCCTCCAAGTAAACTTTCTTGCCGCCTGATTTTTCGGCCGCTTCCCGTATCGCTTTCTTTTCGACGCTTGTGATGTTTGTCGGGCAGCAAATCAAAATGCGAGGTTTTGAGAAGAAACCTTTCACGTCAAGTTTGTTTAAAAAGTGTCTTAGCATCGCTTCCGTCAAATCAAAATCCGCAATGACCCCATCTTTAAGTGGACGAATGGCAACGATGTTTCCCGGCGTACGCCCTACCATTTTTCTGGCTTCTTCGCCGACTGCAAGTACTTTGTTTGATTTCTTGTCGATGGCTACCACGGAAGGTTCATTGAGTACAATGCCCTTCCCTTTCACATAAATTAGTACATTAGCAGTTCCTAAGTCGATCCCTATATCCTTTGAAAACATGATAATCTTATTACTCCTTCCGATTTTTTGCGACTCTTTTACTACGTTCTTGGATGTATATTTTTTATCTGTAATATTTTATCATAAGAAAGTCATAAAAAACATCTACTATTCACAGCTTATTTGACGTTTTTCTTGCATTTTCAACATTTTGTTAAAAATTTGCGTTTACCGGATGCTGGAAATTGCTGCAATCCCTTTCTTCCATGCGCGGATTCGCTCGTTCCATCAAAACGAAAAAGCATTCAGCCTGACTTTGCGCCAAAGCCAAACTAAATGCCTTTTCATTGGTTTTTTTTGCGGGACTGCCACTTTCTGCGCGTCGCCTCTCCCCCTCGCAAATGACGAACGGACTTGTGGTACGCCAGTATTTCCCTCACTTCTTTTGCCAGTTCTTCGTTTACCAGTTGCAGCCGTTCCGTTAAGTCTTTGTGCACCGTGCTCTTGGAATATCCGGTCATTTTTGCAAGGACCCGAACCGTCTCGCCCGTCTCCACAAGCAGCTTTCCCAGCCGTACACAACGGTGCCGAATGTGCTCGTGCACGTTCTCTTCCTTTCTATCGGATCTAAGAAGTGCAGTTTTGTCTATAATCAACCATCTGTTCCGCCGTTTTTCTGATACATGTATTTCAATGACGTTTGCAATCAGCGATTTAACGTTTATTCACAATATGTAAGTCAAAACTTTTTCAGAACTTTTTTTCCCAGGAAAGTAAAAGCGCAGCCTTGGGAAACGGCTTTTTCCGTTTCAGGCTGCGCTTTTTTGCGTTAGAAGCTTAAATAATTTCTCGGGTTGACATGTTCCCCGTTTTCCAACACTTCGAAATGGAGATGGATGCCGGCAGTCGGATTCCATTCGTTTTCTGTCGCAGTTCCAATCGGTTGTCCTTGCTCGACTTTTTCGCCTTTTTTCACAAGGATGTCTTTGACGGAGCTATAGTGCGTCTCCATTCCGTTCGGGTGCGCGATGATGATTTTGTTTCCAGTGAAGGCGTCAAGCTTCACTTCTTTCACTTCACCGCTCATTGCAGCGAGTACTTCAAACGGTTCGTTGTTGATTGAAATCGAAATGCCGGAAGATGTTGTAAAGGTTTGATCGAATACGAGCAACGCATTTTCCCTCGTCTTCGCATCCGCGTTCATATCGTAGAAATCCTGCAATACTTTCGCGTTTTGCAGCAGGCTTTCATCAAACGGATATTTGAGCGTTTCCTCCCGGGCATTCGTTTCAATCACCGGCGAATCGTCTTCCTCCGCAGTCGGTTCTGCCACCGTCGGATTTTCTTCCTCGTTTGTCACCACGGAATAAATACCTATTAAGCCAATAAGTACTGCTGCAATGCCCCCGTATATTGCCGGCCAAAACCATGGTTTTTGTTGCCATTTTGTTTTAAGTTGAGAAGGTTTATTTTGTTGTTTGTTTTGATCTTCTCTCATTTGTTCATCACCTCTAAGTGAAGGATGAACAAATTTTGGGGTTTCTAAACAATTTTTTTGGAAATTTTCACTATTTTTTGCATAATATTTTTCGGTTCTTAATATTTGTGTAGTAGCGTGGAACGGGGGTTCCGGGGGCGGGTGTGCCGCGGATTCCGTTATTTGTTTTGGAGCGTATGGAGGTTTTTTTGTTTTCGGTTCATGCGGCGGAACTGCATGGATGTGTTTTTTGCTGTCCGAAGCATGGAGCGGAGCGGCATGGAAAAGCATCTTTGAAGTCTGATGGGTGCAACGGAGCAGGATGGACGCATTTCTTGGATATACAACGCATGCAAAGAGGAAGCGCTTCTTTACTTTCGAAACAAGCGGCGGCGCCTGTTTTCCGCTCTTGTCCTGCGAATCTCCGGCGATTATTTGGTTTCTTTTTGGCACAGCATTTTTTCGATGGTGACGTTTTGGTAGTAATGTTTCAGGATTTCGTGGGCGGTTCTGCCCTGTTTCGCCATCGCATCCGCTCCGTATTGGCTCATGCCGACACCGTGGCCGTAGCCTTCCGTGGTGATTTCAATTTGATCGCCCTTCACCTGAACCGTGAAATCCGTCGAGCGCAAATCGAGCAATTCGCGAAATTCCCGTCCTGTCCATTGTTTGTCTCCGATGATGACTTTGTCTACCCTCCCTGTATTATTTTGTTTTGTCTGGATTTTTTTGATGTCGTCCAGGTTCATGTTGACTTTCAGCAACTTATTCCATTCTGCCAAAGTCAGCGTTTTTTTCATTACATAATTCTCCGCATGAAAGTCCGCGCTGACCACCGATTGGAGATAAGGGATTTCCGTTCCGCTGTAATTTTTCGAACTTTCCGTCCTGCCGTTGCTCATGGAGTGGAACATGGCCGTAATCAGTTCTCCGTTGTATTTCAACACTTCCCCTTTCGTACTTTCTACAGCTTCCCGGATTTTTTGTTCATTCGCTTCGAAGGTGGATTGCCAATTGGCTTTTCTTGTGTCTTCATCATAGAAAACTTGCTGCACGACAGTCGGTTCGATCGGCGTTTGGCCATTGTTTGTCGCTTTGAGCACGTACGTTCTTGCCGCGATGGCCTGCGCCTTGAGGGCTTCCGGATGGAAATCGGCCGGCATTTCCGCCGCCACCACCCCTAGGATATATTCTTCCAGCGGGATAGGATCCTCCTGGCCATTGACCCGGATGAAGATGTTGCAATCCTCCGTAATGATTGGCCCCGAAGCCTCTTTCAGCGTCTTGGCGGAATCTTTGAACAAAAACGGCAAGAAAAACATCCCCGAGATTAATAAGGTGATTGAGACGATAGCTATTAAATTGATGTCCTTTTTTATTCGTTTCATACCTATTACTTATGATTGGAGAGAGGGAAATATATCTTTTTTCTATAAGTTTTTTGGGCAGGGGCTCTGGCGCCCGCATGCGGGGAAACATTTGGAGCTTTTGCAGGGCTTTTTGCGCAGATCGATTTCTTGGCTTGGGAAAATTGGGGTTTTACTTGGGCGGATAATTGGTTGGCTTGGGGGCTTGGGGTTTCCTTTCGGGCGGATAATTGTTGTGCTTGGGTACTTGGGGTTTCCTCCCGGGCGGATAATTGGTTGGCTTGGGGGCTTGGGTTTCCTTTCGGGCGGATAATTGTTGTGCTTGGGGGCTTGGGCTTTCCTCTTGGGCGGATAATTCCTTGGCTTGGCGGATAAATTCTCACCTTGGGTATTTAATATTTCTTCTTGGGCAGATAAAGATCTTACTCAGGCACTTAACATTCCTTCTTGGGCAGATACAGCTCCTGCTCGAGCACTTAACTTTTCTCCTCGGTCAGATAAAGTTCATACTCGGGCACTTAACTTTTCTCCTTGGGCAAATAACTCCTTAACTTGGGCACACATAGATTCTCAGCTTGGCAATTCCTTCTTCTACAGATGCCAACCTCTTGCCATCCAATGTTATATAATCAAACTCACTTTCTGTGAGTCGTTTGAAATCATTACTAATGCATTATAGTAAAATATTGAAATATAGCTACTATACGGAAATTATTAAGGCAAATTTATAAGAGGGGTTAGGTGTTTGAATGAAAAACAAAAAAGTTATTAATGTTTCCAAATCTATTTTATTGGTCAGTTCATTTTTTATGTTTATGTTTATTTATAAATATTTAGTATTTATCCCTGAATTTAAATGTATTTTTGAGAAAGACGCTTTGTGGCTTATATTTCCTGTTATCACATTGGGGTTGGAGATACAATCATATATTAATAGAGAACCATGATGAACAAATTTTAAAATCAAAAGATTGAATGGGCTAAAAAACAATAAAACCTGCACAAGAGAATGGCATACGCCATTCATTTTTTCTCCTTGCAAGCTACAAATGGACCCTATTTCATCGTTCTCCTATATCTCGTGCAGGATAAAGAGGGAGCTGCCGTACTCCCGAAAACTTAGCGCTTATTATGAAATGCTAGTTACTTAAGTAATTTCGGTTAGTTTAGATTAATCCGCTTAGGATGTATTCAGATATTTTATCAGGAAGGCCCAAAATCATATCTAATAAGCCGTGTATTATACCTCTTTTGGCATTCAGGTTCTCTGAACGGGCATTTGACATTCCGGCTTGGGCATTTATTTCCTCCGCCCGGGCATATAGCATTTCCTCTTGGGCACTTAGAACCCCGGCTTGGGCACTTAATTGCTTTTCTTGGGCACATAAGTCCTCTACTCGGGCACTTGCCTTCCCTGCTCGGGCATATAATATTTCCTGCTCGGGCGCATAAACCCTCTACTCGGGAACCTACCATCCCTGCTTGGGCACATAAACCCTCCACTTTTGCCACTTATCACCCCGGCTTGGGCACATAAACCACCATATTTCTCATCCTCTTCCTGAGGCCTTCCTCACAAACTCCCCTGCATCTCCGCAAAATATTTTCCGGAAAATGAAAAACGACAAAACCTCGCGAACAAGATTTTGCCGTTTTCACCCATATTTTAGGAATAAATCGCTTCTATTCGACATATCGTACATTAGAAAAATAGAATGCCCCCGTAAGATTCAAATCTTAAACATTCAGCGTTGTTCCTGTGGCAACATTTGAATCCTTCGAATCTACTTCCACGATATCGCCGGATACGCGTTCAATATCCGCCCCCAGCGCACGCAGTTTCTTCTCGAAATCCACATAACCGCGGTCCAAATGATACAGTTTCGTTACACGCGTGACGCCATCCGTTGCCAATCCCGCCAGAATCAATGCCGCTGCCGCGCGCAAATCCGTCGCTGCGACTTCCGCGCCTTGCAACTTCACCGGACCTTCAATAAACGTGGATCGGCCTTCGATTTTCAAGGACGCACCCATGCGGCGAAACTCTTCCACATGCATGAACCGGTTTTCGAATACCGTTTCGGTAATGATGCTCGTTCCATGTGCCGTCAACATCAACGCCATCATTTGCGCCTGCATGTCGGTCGGGAATCCCGGATATGGCATCGTTTTCACATCCACCGCTTTCAACGGATCGTTCGCCCGCACCCGGATGCCTGAACCGTTTTCAGTGATTTCTACACCCATTTCGCGCATCTTGGCAATCAACGCCGTCAAATGTTCCGGAATCACGTTTTCGATGTACACATCGCCGCGGGTAATCGCCGCCGCCACCATGAAAGTCCCCGCTTCGATCCGGTCAGGAATCACATGATGTGTCGTACCATGAAGTTCTTTTACGCCTTCGATGCGGATGGTGTCCGTTCCGGCCCCTGTGACACGGCCTCCCATTTTGTTGATGAAATTTGCCAAGTCCACGATTTCCGGCTCTTTTGCCGCGTTTTCAATCACTGTCGTCCCTTCCGCCAGTGCAGCGGCAGTCATAATATTCTCTGTTGCGCCAACGCTCGGAAAATCCAAATAGATATTTGCCCCTCTTAAACGTCCGTTCGCTTTCGCTTCGACATAGCCATGGCCTGTCGAAATTTTCGCGCCCATTGCTTCAAACCCTTTTAAATGCAGCTCGATCGGCCGAGATCCTATGGCGCACCCGCCCGGCATCGCCACACGCGCATAGCCGTTCCTTGCCAAAAGGGAACCCATCACTAAAATTGAGGCGCGCATTTTACTGACATAATCAAAAGGTGCCTCGCTTCGTAAAGTTTTTTCTGCATTTATATGAATCTCGTTATCTTCAACGTTGTATTTTACTTCCGCATTCAAACTTTTCAATACTTCATTTATCGTATGAACATCCGCTAAGTTTGGGACGTCTTTGATTACGCTCGTATTCTTAGAAGCTAGCAATGAAGCAGTCAAAATCGGCAATACGGCATTTTTTGCCCCTTCTATTTTGACTTTTCCTTGTAATCTTCTGCCTCCTGTAACAATCATTTTCTCCACAAATCGTCCCTCCGAATCCATTTATCACAAAATGTCTATCGAAACTAGACAACTAAAAAACAAACCATATCAATAGTAATGCTTCTTTCTTTATTTTACAAGTGACTAATAAACCTATTTTTAAATATTTTTCAACATATATCTACAATTATATATTACGCACAACGGCGATTTATGGTGAATTTTTCCGAAATATTAAAAATTCCTAACTTTTTCATATTTTTATGTCTATTTTGTTGCAAACCTATCTACATGATTGCCCAGGAAATAACAAGGTATATGTGTTGTAACGACAAAAGCATCCAAATTCGGCATTTGCCCTTACAAACCATATATAGTCGAAGGGGAAAATGCGTATTGACTGCTGAAATGCCCCTCTGAGAACAGGGGCCAAAACATTGTCCGATCACCTTGTAAAGATATACGGCAATTGCTGCGACAACCCCGTAAAATCCAAGAAGAATTTTGAAACGGTATAACCTAAAGCGATGCTCAAAAGAATATACATCAACTGGATTTGGAAGGTCTTCCCTTTTTTGAACACCACATCCAATCGAAGTGATTGCAACGCATACCAGGCAATGACAATGAAAATCAAATGGGAAATGATTCCGATTGCCGCCTGTATGCCCATTGATTGATACACATCGGCCGATGTCAGCATCCGCGCTCCTCCTTTCTTTTTCGTTCAAACGGATCCCTGCTTCTCAAAAACTGTCATTTCTTTTGCTATATAAATAGGTATAATAACGCCACATCTATTAACTTATTCAGCATTCCGCGGAAAAATGACTTTTCAAAACAAGTAAAAATATTCCATGTCAAGCAAGAGAAAAAGCGGACAGTCAGACTGCCCGCTTCTTATTAAACGTTTTCCTCGTAGACTTTGATACGGTTGATTGCACGTTTCAAAGCAATTTCAGCGCGTTTGAAGTCAACATCATCGGATTTGCTGCGAAGACGTTCTTCCGCTCTCCGTTTCGCTTCTTTCGCACGAGCAATATCGATGTTTTCTGCAACTTCAGCAGCTGGAGATAAGATTGAGATTTTATCTGGACGAACTTCAATAAAGCCACCGCCAACGGCTACTACTTTTTTGGAACCGTCCGGGAATTTCAAAGTTGCCGCACTGATTTCAAGCGGCGCCACTAACGGAATGTGGCCTGGGAGAATACCGATTTCCCCAGAAATCGTTTTTGCAATTACCATTGCGACTTCAGCATCGTAGACTGGGCCGTCCGGAGTGACAATATTGACTTGAACTGTGCTCATTTAATTTCCTCCTCCGTCCGAAACATTATACCTCTACGCCCATTGCTTTCGCTTTTTCGATTACGTCTTCAATGCTTCCTACTAGACGGAATGCATCTTCTGGCAAGTGGTCATATTTGCCTTCCAAGATTTCTTTGAAGCTGCGCACTGTGTCTTTCACTGGAACGTATGATCCAGGTTGGCCAGTGAACTGTTCTGCAACGTGGAAGTTTTGTGATAAGAAGAATTGGATACGACGAGCACGTTCAACGATCTTCTTATCTTCTTCAGACAATTCATCCATACCAAGGATGGCGATGATGTCCTGCAATTCACGGTAACGTTGCAATGTTTGCTGTACGCCGCGAGCTACTTGATAGTGTTCTTCGCCTACGATTTCAGGCGCCAATGCACGGGATGTAGATGCAAGCGGGTCCACCGCAGGGTAAATACCCATCTCAGAAAGTTTACGTTCAAGGTTTGTTGTAGAATCCAAGTGAGCGAATGTTGTCGCCGGAGCCGGGTCAGTATAGTCGTCGGCTGGTACGTAAATCGCTTGGATGGATGTGATGGAACCTTTATTTGTAGATGTGATCCGTTCTTGCAAGTTACCCATTTCTGTCGCAAGTGTTGGTTGGTAACCAACGGCAGATGGCATACGGCCAAGTAGGGCTGATACTTCGGAACCTGCTTGCGTGAAGCGGAAGATGTTGTCGATGAACAATAGCACGTCTTGTCCTTGCTCATCACGGAAGTATTCCGCCATTGTCAAACCAGTCAAGGCAACGCGCATACGCGCACCAGGCGGTTCGTTCATTTGTCCGAATACCATGGCAGTTTTCGAAATAACGCCGGAATCGCTCATTTCATGGTACAAGTCGTTACCTTCACGAGTACGTTCACCTACACCAGCGAATACAGAAATACCACCGTGTTCTTGTGCGATGTTGTGGATCAATTCTTGAATCAATACCGTTTTACCTACTCCGGCACCACCGAACAGACCTACTTTACCACCTTTGATGTAAGGTGCCAATAAGTCAACAACTTTGATACCTGTTTCAAGGATTTCAACTTTTGTAGAAAGTTCTTCGAATTTAGGCGCTTCGCGGTGAATTGGATCGCGGCGGGCTTCAGCCGGAATATCTTCTTTTTCATCGATTGGTTCACCAAGCACGTTGAATACGCGGCCCAGTGTTACTTCACCTACTGGAACAGAGATTGGAGCACCTGTATTTGTTACTTCAGCGCCACGTTGAAGGCCGTCTGTTGAAGCCATGGCGATTGTACGGACAGTGTCGTCTCCTAGGTGCAATGCTACTTCCAATGTCAAAGTAACCGTTTCTTCACCAGGACGATTGATGTCAACTTTTAACGCGTCATAAATATTTGGTAATTGTCCGTTTGGGAAACGTACGTCAACAACCGGACCCATTACTTGAATGACATGTCCTTTGTTCATTCCTGTGTACCCTCCTATCGTACATTTATACAAAAGCAAGGAGCCAGCCTATTTGATGGCTTCCGCTCCGCTGACAATTTCTGTGATTTCCTGAGTGATTGATGCTTGACGAGCACGGTTGTATTCGAGTGTAAGTGTGCGAATAAGTTCGTTCGCGTTATCTGTCGCCGTTTTCATGGCAGTCATACGCGCTGCATGTTCACTTGCTTTGGCATCGAGCAATGCACCGTAAATCAAGCTTTCCGCATATTGAGGAAGCAATACTTCCAAAATCGCTTCTGCGCTTGGCTCAAATTCATACGTTGCATGAAGGCCTTCTGTTGCCGGAGCCAAATCCGTGATCGGCAATACTTTTTTCTCCGTCACGACTTGTGAAATCACGCTGACATAGTGGTTGTAGTACATATAGAGTTCGTCATATGTACCATCAGCGAACATACCAACAGCTTTGCGTACGATTTGTTTGATTTGGGCAAAAGAAGGCTGGTCAGGCAAGCCGACAACGCTGTCCACTACATTCATGCCATGCCGTTTGAAATATTCTGTAGGTACACGACCGATTGATAAAATCACATACTCGTCATTGGATTTATGCCGTTCTTGAATGGCACGTGACATTTCACGAATCACGTTGGCGTTATAAGGACCGGCCAACCCGCGGTCAGAACCGATAACGATGTAACCTGTCTTTTTCACAGGGCGGGCCACCAGCATTGGATGAGTGACATCCGGTGCGGCTGCTGCGATGGATGCCACTACGTCCTGCACTTTCTCCATGTAAGGAACATAAGCTTTCGCGTTTTCTTCCGCTCTCGTTTTCTTCGAAGCGGACACCATTTGCATCGCTTTAGTGATGTGCCCTGTTTTTTGAGTCGCTGTGATCCGCTTTTTAATATCGCGCAAGTTTTTTGCCACTGGTATTTCACCACCTTTTCATTTTAGTCATCATTCGTACTGGCGATCAGAAGTTCTTTCAGTGGGACTGAAAGATTATTCTTCTGATTTCGCAAATTGTTTTTTGAACTCAGTAAGAGCCGCATGGAAATCTTCGTCGGATGGAAGATCCTTAGTCGTACGAATATGCTCTAAAATGTGAGTGTGGTTTACATCTAACCAGCTGTACAATTCGTTTTCGAATCGGCGGATGTCTTTTACCGGAATATCATCCAAGTAACCGCGAGTCAATGCGTAAAGGATTGCGACCTGGTATTCCACTTTGATCGGTTTGTTCAAGTCCTGTTTCAATACTTCAACCGCACGTTTACCGCGTTCAAGTTTTGCAAGAGTCGCTTTATCCAAATCGGAACCGAATTGGGCGAACGCTTCAAGTTCACGGTATGCTGCCAAGTCAAGACGAAGCGTACCGGCAACTTTTTTCATCGCTTTGATTTGCGCGGCACCACCTACGCGGGATACGGATAGACCGGCGTTGATCGCTGGACGTACACCGGAGTGGAACAAGTCGGATTGCAAGAAAATTTGTCCGTCTGTGATAGAGATTACGTTTGTTGGGATGTACGCGGAAATGTCCCCTGCTTGCGTTTCTACGAATGGAAGCGCCGTGATGGAACCTGCACCCATGTCGTCGCTCAATTTTGCAGCGCGTTCAAGCAAACGGCTGTGCAAGTAGAATACGTCACCCGGATAAGCTTCGCGGCCTGGAGGACGACGTAATAGCAATGAAAGCTCACGGTATGCCGCCGCTTGTTTAGAAAGATCATCGTATACGATCAATACGTGTTTGCCTTGCAACATGAAGTATTCAGCCATTGATACACCGGCATATGGCGCCAAGTATAATAATGGAGCCGGTTGGGAAGCTGACGCCGTGATGACGATGGAGTAATCCAAAGCGCCGTGTTTGCGCAGTGTTTCAACAACCGTACGAACCGTAGATTCTTTCTGACCGATTGCAACGTAGATACAGATCATGTTTTGGTCAGCTTGGTTCAAGATTGTGTCGATCGCGATGGATGTTTTACCAGTTTGGCGGTCACCGATGATTAACTCACGTTGACCACGGCCGATCGGCACCAATGCGTCGATCGCTTTGATACCTGTTTGCAATGGTTCATGAACGGATTTACGTTTCATTACGCCGAAAGCAGGGCTTTCGATTGGACGAGTTTTAGTTGTATTGATAGGGCCTTTTCCATCCACCGGAATACCGAGTGGGTTTACAACGCGGCCGATTAGTTCTTCACCAACAGGAACTTCCATGATGCGACCTGTGCGACGAACTGTATCGCCTTCTTTGATGCCAAGGTAGTTACCTAGAATAACGATCCCGACGTTGCCTTCTTCTAGGTTTTGAGCCATACCCATAACACCATTTTCGAACTCAACAAGTTCTCCTGCCATACAGTTGTCGAGGCCATGAGCGCGTGCGATACCGTCACCGACAGTGATTACAGTACCAACTTCGTTTACTTCTAATTCAGATTGGTAGTTTTCAATCTGCTTTCTAAGCAGAGCGCTGATTTCTTCAGCCTTGATGCTCATGAATGTCACCTCTCACTTTTCTATTTATTAACCAACTAACGTTCGTCTGAGATTTTCCAATTTGCTTGCTACAGTGTTATCGAAAATGATGTTGCCAATTTGAACACGAACGCCACCGATGACTTTTGGATCGATTACATTTGTGATGTTCAATGTTTCTTTGCCAACAAGTTTCGCAAAGGAAGCAGAGATGCCTTTCTTCTCTTCTTCTGTCAATTCGCGAGTGGAGTATACTGTAGCTTCCGCAGTGCCTTGGGCTTCTGCTGTCAACGCTTTGAATGCCTCTGCAATTGCCGCTAAGTCACGAATGCGTTTTTTATCCACCAAAAGTTTGAGCGTATTGAGCAAAATCGGATTTGCTTCTTTGAAAAGATCGGATAGAATTTCTTTTTTGCGTTCTGAAGAAAACTTCGGGTTTGTCAATAGTGCAAGGAAGTCGCGGTTCTCATTGATCACTTTCGCGATTTCCTGTAGATCTTGGTTCACTTCTTCGACAACGTTTTGATCTTTAGCAACGGAGAAGAGTGCCGCGGCATAGCGCTTCGCTACAGAATACTTGCTCATTCCGCTTCTCCTGCCTTAGCAATCGTTTCTTTAATTAATGCACTATTGTCTTCTTCAGAAATTTCTTTTTCAAGCACTTTGGATGCCGCAAGAACAGAAAGTGATACCACTTCTTCGCGCAATGCGGCGATCGCTTTTTCTTTTTCCGTTTCGATTTCGCGCACCGCTGATTCTTTCAGGCGGCTTGCTTCCTGGCGGGCGGCTTCCACGATTTCTTCGCGTTGCGCCTCAGCTTGCTTTTTCGCGCTTTCGATGATTTTGGAAGCTTCAGTGCGCGCTTCTTTTAATAGGGCTTTTTGTTCTTCCAACGCTTTTGCCGCTTCTTTGCGAGCGTTTTCAGCCGCTTCGATTTCGCTTGCAACCAACTCTTCACGTTGTTGCATGATGCCCATCAATGGACCCCAGGCGAATTTTTTTAGCAATAACATCAAAATTGTGAAGATTACTAATGTCGCAATGATATCTCCTAAGTTGATCAATTCTGAACTTGAACCCAATACCAAATATTCAAAATTCACGATTGTTTCACTCCCTTCAAGAGCTTCAGAATCCAATATACCTGCCCTGCTTCAGTCCATTTTCCAGTTGAAGAGAGCCGTTCATTTATCTTAAACATTCATGTCTTCGAAAGTGTTTTCTATCAGTCATTGTTCTAAAAAAATCTACCGGTTAAACATTAAAAATAAAAGGAATGGCGAAGTTTCTGCAGAAAAGTCATCCTTCGCCACATGGAACCAATTATCGGTTCATTACGATGAACGCAACAACTACTGCGATGATTGGTAAGGCTTCTACTAACGCTACCCCGATGAACATTGTAGTTTGAAGTACACCGCGCGCTTCAGGCTGACGAGCGATACCTTCAACTGTACGAGATACGATTAAACCGTTACCAATACCTGCACCTAATGCTGCTAAACCAATTGCAATTGCTGCTGCTAAAAGACCCATTTTATATTTCCTCCTTGAATTTTTTGTTTTTTTGATTTTGGTAATAAATCATAATGTAAGAACACTATGAATTTATAAATTAATGGTCTTTGCTCACTTTGTGAGATAAATAAACCATTGTCAACATTGTGAATACAAAGGCTTGGATAAATCCTACGAAGATTGAGAATCCCAGCCATGCCATTGTTGGGATGATGGCACCGAGGAATCCCAAGAATCCGCCGCCGGCCATTCCGGCAAGCAATCCCAACAGGATTTCACCTGCGTAGATGTTACCATAGAGACGCAAACCGAGAGTTAATGTGTTTGCGAACTCTTCGATGATTTTCAAAGGCAATAGGAAAGATTTTGGTTGGACAAATGTTTTGAAATAATGTCCCACACCGTGTAATTTAATACCATAGAATGTTGCCAGTACAGTTACCATTGATGCCAGCGTCAAAGTCACCACTGGATCTGCCGTCGGCGATTTCCACCATAAATCACCGTGAATCACAATGCCTGAGAATGGGAGACCAAGCATGTTCGCAACGGCGATGAACATAATGAGCGTGATGCCCAATACATGGAAACGCCCACCTGTTTTCCAGTCCATGTTGCTTTTGATGATGCCTTTGACAAAGTCCATGACCCATTCCATGAAGTTTTGCATGCCTGTTGGTTTCAACTGCAAGTTTCTTGTTGAGATGAACGCGATGATAAATACAATAGTCGCTGAAACAAGTAGAGTTAAGACAGTGGCTAAGTTAAATGTGATTGGAAGACTGCCTACATGAAGAGTGACTTCCGGTGCTCCATGATCCATTTCCTGCACTCACCTCACTTTCAATGTCCTATTTTTCGGTTTTAAATAAACTATATAAAGCCTCGATGAAGAGGAAGACATAAGGTATCATTAACCCAATAACTGAGCTAACAACATTGAAGTATTCCGGGAACGCGTTCGGTATTGCGACTGCCGCGATTGCAGAAGCAAAGCGCAGCCCTGAACCAAGAGATATCCGCTTTCCTTCCTGATAGGAACGGTCGAACTTGTCCATCCTGCGGACAAGAATCCAGAAGTTGTAAGTGCCAAAAACCGCACCGATCCCTATTCCTGCAAAAATCGTCGGATATGAGGTGAAAAACCATCCCGACACGCATAGGGCAAGCAAAAAAAATAGACCTTTTTTCTGCTTTTCGAAAATACGGTGCAAATCCAGCATTGATTTAATCTCCTGAATCTTTTTGTTCATTCAGCGGAATATTGATAATTTTTTTACAAATTTCGCTCGAAAAGGGCAAAATTTTTTACCGCTAAGTATTTTTACCCTTTCCCATCTCTTGTATTCAGTCTCTTCCAGCATATGAAAAATCTCTTCCCACGTTCCCACTGCCTGTGTAGTAGAAACTTGATACCACAAGGGTTTGCGTATCATTTTGTAAAAGAATCCCTTATACATTCATACACTTTGTAAGCATACAATAGGGATTTTTTCATGTCAATCTGTTTTAGTGAAAAACTTCACACCGATACTATTTTGTCAAAATATTGACAAATTCCCCGAAAGAAAGAAGTTTTAGATATAGTTTATCTTTGGTATAATTATTTATTTTAGATTTTTATTCTATTTTAATAGTAGAATTATTGCTTCTTTTCATGGAAGTATGTCAATAAAGCATCCACGATTCTTCTGGAAGCGAAGCCGTCGCCGTATGGATTGGATGCTTTGGCCATTTTGTTGTACTCTTCTTCATCTTCCAGCAATTCTTTGGCCAGGCGGTAAATGTTTTCTTCATTTGTTCCCGCAAGTTTCAACGTGCCTGCCGCAATGCCTTCAGGGCGCTCCGTCGTATCCCTTAGGACCAGCACCGGTTTCCCGAGGGACGGCGCCTCTTCCTGCACGCCTCCCGAATCGGTGAGAATCATATAGGATCGGGCGGCAAAGTTATGGAAATCGAACACTTCCAACGGTTCGATCAGATGGATTCTCGGATCATCGCCCAAAATTTCGTTGGCCACTTCCCTTACCGCCGGATTCAAGTGGACCGGATACACCACCTGCACGTCTTCATGTTCCTGAAGAAGCCGTTTGATGGCGCGGAACATATGGCGCATCGGATCCCCCAAATTTTCCCGGCGATGGGCGGTTAAGAGGATCATGCGGTCGCTTCCGATTTTTTCGAGGATCGGATGCGTGTAGTGTTCTTTGACTGTCGTTTTTAACGCGTCAATGGCCGTGTTGCCTGTGACGAAAATCGTGCCGGGATCTTTGTTTTCCTTCAGCAGGTTTTGTCTTGATTGTTCCGTCGGCGCAAAATGCAGATCCGCCATCACGCCCGTCAATTGCCGGTTCATTTCTTCCGGATATGGCGAATATTTGTTGTGCGTTCTGAGCCCCGCTTCTACATGTCCGATGGCAATCTGGTTGTAGAAGGCGGCCAGGCTTCCGACGAAGGTCGTGGTCGTATCGCCATGGACCAGCACGATGTCCGGTTTGGCTTCTTTCATGACTTTATCCAGGCCTTGGAGCGCATTGACCGTGACATCGACAAGGGTTTGCCGGTCTTTCATGATGTTCAGGTCATAGTCGGGCGTAATGTCGAAGGTTTCCAGCACCTGGTCGAGCATTTGCCGGTGCTGAGCCGTCACCGTCACGATGGATTCGATTTGGTCCTGATGTTTTTCCAGCTCCAGCACAACCGGCGCCATTTTGATGGCTTCAGGTCTTGTTCCGAAGATGGTCATGACTTTGATTTTGTTTTGCATTGGATGGTACTCCCTTCTTGGTAGGTGAGAAGATTATTGGGTGGGTGGATCGGCAGCTATTTGCCAGTCGCCGAAAGGTTTTCCATATTGCAATTTGCGAGAACAGTGGAAAACGCCCTTCGATTGAAGGACGCCTTGCTTCTTTGGTTTATTTCGTGCTATCCAAGCGTTTTCGTTGTCTTGGGTCTGATTCGCGCATGTGTTGAAATGCATCGCCAAACAGCAAAATGTCCGGCTGCTTCCGCATGCTATTCATTCGTTGCGAATGGAAATGGCTTCGCATTCCATGTTTTGGATTGGCCCAGCCCTGACTCTTTTTTGACGAACCGCTTGTCCCCGGAGCGGCCCGCGACATGCTGGACCGCTTCAATTTGCCTTGACGGATCAAAAGATCATTTTGTTCCGAAGAGGCGGTCTCCTGCATCGCCCAATCCTGGAACGATGTAGCCGTGTTCATTTAATTTTTCGTCGAGCGCCGCAATGAAAATGTCCACATCCGGATGGGCTTTTTGCAATGCTTCCACGCCTTCCGGAGCGGCAATCAGGCACATGAATTTGATGTTTTTCGCACCGCGTTTTTTCAATGCATTGATCGCTTCGATTGCGGAACCGCCTGTCGCAAGCATCGGATCCACTACGATGAATTCGCGCTCTTCCACATCTTGCGGAAGTTTCACGTAGTATTCCACCGGTTTTAATGTTTCCGGATCGCGGTATAAGCCGATATGGCCCACTTTTGCAGTAGGAATCAATTTCAATACGCCGTCCACCATGCCGATTCCCGCGCGCAAAATCGGCACGAGGGCGATGTTTTTGCCCGCGAGCACTTTCGTTTTCGCTTTTGTGATCGGTGTTTCGATTTCGATTTCTTTCAATGGCAAATCGCGGGTAATTTCGAACGCCATCAAAGTGGCTACTTCGTCAACCAATTCACGAAATTCTTTTGTGCTTGTGTTTTTATCGCGAATATACGTTAACTTGTGTTGGATTAATGGATGGTCAAAAACATATACTCTGCTCATGCATTTCGCTCCTAACTTCTTTATTGTAAAGTCGATACGGACCCGAAGTGGCCACAATGGTCCCACTTTATCCAAACTAGTATAACAAAAAACCCTTCATTCGAAAACCAATATTCGAAGCCTTAACACACTTTTCATTTTTCTAGTGTGTATATATTTAATAGAAGAAATTCGGTATTTTTTGCAAAACTTTTCATGAATTATGTACGGGTTTGATGGAATTGTAGGGAGTTATTGGAAATTTATTTTTCCGGATATTGGATGCGATGCGGAAGCCGCCGTTCCTGTTTTCAATATCCGCCAGTTTGGGCTGGATATCCGCCGAATTCACATTTATCCGCCAACCTGATTTTTTCCTCTTTCCTGCAGCCCGATATCCGCCAAAATCACCATCTTATCCGCCAATTGGGAATTCTTCCGGCCCCAGGAACATGAACTCCGCAACTTCCTCCCCTCCCAATCCTGCCCAAAATAAAAAAGAGAACTTGAGCCGATGCCCAGCCCAAATTCTCTTTCAAAACGAGCGAAACGATTATTTTCCTACCACTAAATCCTCATAGATTGGGTATTTGTCTGTCAATGCTTTTACGCGGGCGCGCGCTTCTTCTTTCACCGCTTCGTCTTCCGGATTTTTCAAGACTTTCGCGATGATCAGGCCGACTTCTTTCGCATCTTCTTCTTTGAAGCCGCGTGTAGTGATGGCAGGCGTTCCGATGCGGATGCCGGATGTGACAAATGGCTTCTCTTCATCAAATGGGATGGAGTTTTTGTTCACCGTGATTTTCACTTCATCCAATAATTTTTCTGCCACTTTGCCCGTGAGGCCGACGGATTTCACATTCACAAGCAATAAGTGGTTGTCCGTTCCGCCGGATACGATTTCCAAGCCTTCCGCAAGCAATGTTTCCGCAAGCACTTGCGCATTTTTCTTGATTTGTTTTGCGTATTCCTTGAATTCCGGCTGCAATGCTTCGCCGAACGCTACCGCTTTTGCGGCGATGACGTGCATCAACGGACCGCCCTGGATGCCAGGGAATACCGCTTTATCGATTTTTTTGGCCAATTCTTCATCGTTCGTCAACACTAATCCGCCGCGAGGGCCGCGCAATGTTTTGTGCGTTGTCGTTGTCACAAAATGCGCATATGGCACCGGAGATGGATGTTCGCCGGCAGCTACAAGACCAGCGATGTGGGCCATGTCCACCATGAAGTAGGCGCCCACTTCATCGGCGATTTCACGGAATTTTTTGAAATCAATGACACGGGGATATGCGGATGCCCCTGCCACGATCAATTTTGGCTTATGTTCCAACGCTTTTTGGCGCACATCTTCATAGTCGATGACATTTGTATCTTTTGTTACGCCATATTCAACGAAATTGTATTGGATTCCGGAGAAGTTGACATGGGAACCGTGCGTCAAGTGGCCGCCGTGCGCCAAGTTCATGCCCAATACCGTGTCGCCGGGCTGCAATACGGAGAAATAAACCGCCATGTTCGCCTGTGCGCCGGAGTGTGGCTGCACGTTCGCAAATTTGGCGCCGAACAGTTCTTTCGCGCGTTCGCGTGCGATATCTTCCACTACATCGACGAATTCACAGCCACCGTAGTAGCGTTTTCCAGGATACCCTTCCGCATATTTGTTTGTAAGCACGGAGCCTTGCGCTTCCATCACCGCTTCGGACACGATGTTTTCCGATGCGATCAATTCGATGTTTTCTTGTTGACGTTTCTTTTCATTCAGAATTGCTTCAAGAACCGCTTTGTCTTGAGCTGCCAGTTTTTCGTAAGCCATTAATGATCCTCCTATTAATTTTTATTTTCATTGAAAGATTTATTGGATAAATCCAGCAAGTTCTGTCATCATGAAATGAAAGTTTTTCCTATATAAATTCCTAATTACTATAAAACATTTTCCCGTGATTTTCACTAGGGTTTTCCATATTCAATCAATTTGCAAAAAATGAACCGCGGAAAGCCGCAGCAAAGCCATGAATCGGCGGAAAGGCCCGGCAAGCCCGGCGGCACTGCATATCGGTCAAAGCAGTTGGACCTTGCAGGGACTTTCCGGCAGGACAGCGATGCATCTTGACGGCAGGCGATTCCCGCAAGCCGCCGCGATACAACCAAACATCCATGGCCACCCTTGAAAAGCCGCGACATCCCTTAATGGCATGTCGTGGATTCTTCCGGCAGTTCGTACACTGCGCGGCTGCCGCCGATCAATTTCGGACGGGTTTTGGCAACGGTCACCACCGCTTCGCCGATTTGGCGGACGGATGTGCGGACAGGAACGGCCACCTCTTTCAAATGCATGCCGATCAGTGTTTGCCCAATATCAATTCCCGCATGGGCGCGGACATGTTCCACCACAACGGGATTGTCCATTTTCCGGTAAGCGTAGGCGGACATGGAGCCTCCCGCTTTTGGGACAGGCACCACCGATACCGGCTCGAGCCCGTATTTTTCGGCCGCTTCCGATTCCAAAGTCAAGGCGCGGTTGATGTGCTCGCATCCCTGGAACACAAGATAGATTCCATGCTGCTTGGCGAAAGCGTCGAATTCTTCATAGAGCACTTCCGCAATTTCCGTCGAACCCGCCGTTCCGATTTTCGATCCTTTTATTTCCGAAGTGGAACATCCCACGACAAATAATTGCCCCGGCTTCAGTTCCGCCTGCTCCTCAAATTCCCTTAACAGCTGCGATAGTTGGTTCCGTATCATTTCCAGAGTCATCGCGCGGCTCACCCTTCAATTTCCGCGATTTTGTTGATGCGGCGTTCATGACGTCCGCCTTCAAAATCCGTATTCAGCCATGTTTTCACAATTTCTCTTGCAAGCCCTGGACCGATGACCCTTTCCCCCATTGCCAGCACATTGGAGTCGTTATGGCATCTTGTCATTTTGGCGCTATATACATCGTGGACCAATGCGCAGCGGACACCTTTCACTTTATTGGCCGCAATGCTCATTCCGATGCCTGTTCCGCAAATCAGAATGCCGCGGTCAAACTTTCCGCTGGCCACCCCTTCCGCCACTGGAAGGGCATAGTCAGGGTAATCCACGGAATCATCTGATGTTGGTCCAAAGTCCTCATATTCAATATTCAATTCATCTAACAGATCCATGATTTCCTTCCGCAACCGGTTGCCACCATGGTCCGATGAAATGGCTACTTTCACTTGGTACCCTCCTCAAGCTCTTTCTAACAACAGTGTACCACTAATTATAAAAGATTAATACGGATTTTCCTATCTTTTTGATTCTACTTTTTATTGAAATACGAATATTTTTGCTCAGTTCAATAAAAAATGTTCATTTTTCTTGTTATCCTCTAATATTTTTTCTGTTTTCCTTCCGGATTATTCGGGATTTTTCAATAAGGCCGATTCCGCGGACAAGGCCCATTCTTTTTATCGAGAATCTATTATTTACCGGATAATAATGAAAAAAATACTACTCTAACAGAAAATGTTTATAAACTATAATAATAGTAAATATATTACTTCCAATTTTTTTAAAATTGGTAGGATAAAAGATTTGATAACAAAGGGGGATATTGTTCATGTTGAAACGAAAGGGGCAACTATTTGCAAGCGCGCTGTTGGCCGCGGCAATTCTTGCAGGCTGCAGCGGCGACAATGCGGCGGACAAATCGGAGGAAACCAAAACGGAGGAACCGGTAATTGTCGTATTGGGGGATACGGTGAATTCCCACCTCCAGAAAGATGCGGTCTGTGTCGTTGACAGCCGGTTCGAACGCGGCCACACGATCGTGTTCCGTGCGAACGTCATAGACCAAAAGACTGAAAAAACTGTGGAAGATGCGAAAGTGAAATTGGTATTGGGCACTGGGGAAGAAATGGACATGAAACTTGGACCTCATGGAGAAGAAGGCACATTGCTTTATACTGTAAGCTGGACAGTGCCGGACGACTTCCCTACCGGAACATTGGATTACCAAATCGTTGCGGAAGTGGACGGCAAAGAGTATGCTTATGAGCCGTTTAATGTGGGGGTATCCAAATTGACCATCCTTGAAGCAGGAGCAGAAGCGAAACTGGCAGCCCAGGCTCAAGCCGCTCCTCAAAGTGAGGAAGCTCAATGATGAAAAAACGGCGACTTCGGGCATTCTTCATTTCTCTCTCCATCATCTTTGTTTTGGCCGGCTGCACCCAGTCCGGCGAAGAATCAAAAAATAAAGACGAACAGGCTTCTGCCAGCGCCGAGGAAAAAAACGTGAATTTGATCGGCAAAGTGACGCTCAGCAAAAGCAGCGGCCGCATCGGCGACGAAGTGGCCATCACGGCGGAATCGTTGAAACCGGAAAAGCCGTTGAAAGTGGTTTGGGTCGATATGGAAGGCTCTTATCAAATTGAGGACAACTATTCCTTCATCGGAGCCGCCTATGAACCGGCGGAAAAAGTGGTGGCCGAAGGAAAAGCCGATGCGGACGGAAAATGGGCAGGCGCTTTCTCCATTCCGGACGGATTCGGCGATGACCATGATATTCTCGTTTATCAGGATGATGAAGTGGTCGCGAAAGCCAACTTCTTTGTGGAAACGGTGTTCACCATCAGCCCGACATCCGGACCTCCTGGAACAGAAGTCACAATCAAGGGTGAAGGGTTAAGCTGGAAAATGTACGGCAGCTTGTGGCATGTGAACTGGGATAATAAATATACCGGCATGATTACCGCCGTGACGACAAACGGAAAAGCGGTAGCCGTATTCCGCGCGGCCGGGAAAAAAGGCCTCCACAGCATCACGGTGGAAAGCGGCGCAAGCGGATTCCCGTATTTGAGCCGGGACAGTTCGGCCATCAACTATATTCATACACACTATTTCACCTTTGAAATTACGTCCGATGAGCCGGTGACAACGGCATCGTATGTGGAAAAGGCGCCGGAAGCCGCGGATGGCGGCATCCAAATGCCGGAACCGAAGAATAAGGATGGCGTGAAAGTCGCATTGGACCGTCCGGAAGGCACAGTGGGCGAAAAGGTTGTGTTGACGGCTTCCGGATTGCCGAAAAATGAGAAAGTCTCATTCGATTGGCATACGATGGTCGGTACGCGGGTGACGAAGGAAGGATACGGCCCGGAAATCTTTGATTTGGGAGAAGCTGAAACAGATGACAAAGGGAATTTGACATATGAATTTGCGATTCCGGATGATTTGGGCGGCCTTCCTCATTTAATCGACGTCAAAGTGGGCGATGAGGTGTACGGACAGGCCTACATAGTGGCAACCGGCGAACCGGGCTATCAATTCATCGATATTGATTTCTCTTGGGCGGATAATTCCCAATCTTGGGCTCTTACAATTTCTTCTTGGGCAGATAGATTTTCCACTCGGGCAGATACGCTTCCCTCTTGGGCTCTTGCATCTTTCTCTTGGGCGAATAATTCCCGATCTTGGGCACTTGCTCCTTCATCATGGGCAGATACATTTTCCTCTTGGGCTCTTGCATCTTCCTCTTGGGCGGATAATTCCCAACCTTGGGCTCTTACTTATTCCTCTTGGGCAGATGAATCTCCTACTCGGGCAGATACGCTTCCCTCTTGGGCTCTTGCATCTTCCTCTTGGGCGGATCACTCCCAATCTTGGGCTCTTACTCATTCCTCTTGGGCAGATACGCTCCCCTCTTGGGCTCTTGCACATCCCCTTTGAGCAGATGACCCTTCAACTCGGGCTCTTGCAACTCCCCCTTGGGCAGATCACTCCCAACCTTGGGCTCTTACCATTTCATCTTGGGCGGATATTTCCCTTGCTCAGGCAAATAAGTCCCCTCTTGGATATTTGAACCCCTTTGCCGCTCCCCCTTCCCCCAGTCTCCAACCCAATAAAAAAACTGCCCCGGAAAGAACACTTTCCAGAGGCAGTCCGGTTATGTATAAACACTTCATTCTTTCAACGTCAACAAATATTCAGCGACCGCTTCTTCCTTGCCGTTAGCCGTTCCGGGCGGCATGGTTTTCCCGCCTTTTCTCAACACTTCCATAATTTGCTCCTTCGACAAAGTAAGATTATGTAAATTTGGCCCAAGATCGCCTGTCAAATCCACCCCATGGCAACTGGCGCAGCTGGATTTTACGATTTTTTCCCCTTCTGCCGCCAACTCTTCATTCACTTCCGCTTTCTTTCCTTCCTCATCATTGCCGCATGCACCAAGTCCAATGAGCCCCAAGCCGACGAAAGTTGCCAACACCACTTTGGATGGTTTCATTTTTATATCCCCCTGCCATTTCATCCCTATACAATCCTGTTTCCAAATCATTCATTATAGATTGTACCAGCTTCAACAAAGAAAAGGCAACCTCCTGCGCCCTTCCAGACCAAGCCCAGTCCAACCATGGACATATCCTTCCCAATCGGCTTTTCCAAGATCGAATCAATCAACTATGTAATCATTTAACCATGGACCTGTCCTTCCCAATCCCATTCGCATCCATTCATGAAAGGCACAACCTTCCGCGCCATCCAATTGCCTCAATCATCAATAAACGGCACAACCCGCAATATCCAATCCTTCTTTACGCGCGCTTGCGGTCACTTCGAGCGGTCAAACTGCTGAATCAATTGATAAAGCTGTTCGGATTGCCGTCTCAATTCCTGTGAGAGTTGTTCCACTTGTTCCAAGTTTGCCGCCTGCTCGTCGGTGGAGCCTTTCACTTCCAACGCTCCGGCAGATGTTTCTTCCGCGATGGCTGCCACTTCCTGGGATTGGCGGGCGGTCGTTTCAATGTTTTCCATTTGCTTTTCGATTAATTTGGAAATATGTATCACTGTATCTGCCATGCTATGTACGCTTGTTGTCATTTGCTCGACGACGGCCGTTGCTTCCGTAATCTTTGCGGATTCCTTTTTGGCAAAGGCCACCTGTTCGTTCATCTGTTTGACGACGATGTCCACATTATCCTGCATCGTTTTGATCAATTCGGTGATGCCTTTTACGGCTTTGGCGCTTTCATCCGCCAAATTGCGCACTTCTTCCGCCACCACCGCGAAACCTTTTCCTTGTTCCCCGGCTCTTGCGGCTTCAATGGAAGCATTCAGCGCAAGCAGATTGGTCTGTGCGGCAATATCGCCGACCAGCCGGATGATTTCCCCGATTTGTTCCGCATTTTTCTCCAGCTGATGGATGCTTTCCAAAGCTTTTTCATTGCCGGACGTGATTTTTTGGATGCTGCCGATCAGGTTATGAAAGGCGCTGGAGGTGATTTTCAGGTTTTCGAGCATGTCCAAAGAAGCGGCTTTGGAATTCAATGCTTTTTGATTCACTTCCGAAGCCAGCTGCCGCACATCTTCAATGGCTTCCGCGGTTTCTTGCACGGCGGTTGCGGATGATTCCGCCCCGGCCGAAATTTGCCCGACGGTTTCGGCAATGCCTTCCGCTTTTCTCGTTGCGCTCGCGGTCTGTTCGGAAAGGGCGATGATCGTTTCATTCGTTTTTTGGAAGTTGACGTCAATGCTGTCGACCATCCGCCGCAGATTTTCAAGCATGAGCTGGAAGGCTTCGGCCACGGATCGGATTTCGTCTTGTGTCCTTGGCATTTCCACATCTTGTCCAATCTTGCCTTCCGCAACTCTCACGGCCGTTCTTTCCAGATTTTCAAGCGGTTTTGTTATGACCACGCTGAAGATGGCCGCCAGGATGCATGACCACGTTATGCCCAATGCATATGTAATGATTTCGAAGACAAGGCTGTTTGAGAAGATGCGGAATTGCGAGAAAAAGTACGGATGAAAAAAATGGATGAACAGAAAGCTCGTGGAATATGTAATGACCGCCAATATTCCAACGAATAAAACGAGCTTCCGCCGGATGCTAAACGCTTTGTTCCTCATCCTTTTCCCGGCCCCCTTCAGTGATTTTCTTCACCAGTTCGTCTATTAATCTATTCAATTCGTTATAGGTATTTTTGTATGTGTCCAAATCACCGCCATAGGGGTCGGATACATCAGGCGAACTGTACGGCATTACATATTCTTTGAGCGTATAAGTCTTCCCTTTTGCATTTTGGTAAAATTGAAGGATCATATCGCGGTGGGCAGCGGTCATGGTTAAAATCAAATCCGCCCATTCGATATCTTTTTCATTCACTTGCCTTGTTGTGTGTTCAAAATCGATATTTTCCTGCTCCAGGACGGTTTTGGAATGTTCTGATATCTTGCCGCCCTCCAGAGCGAAGATGCCTGCTGACTTGACTTCGATGCCTTCGATATTCTTATGCTTTAAAATCGCTTCAGCCATCGGACTTCTGCATGTGTTTCCTGTGCATACAAAATAAATATTCATGGTACCCTCTCACTCTTCTCCTTGTTACTGTTCCCATAATGTATATATACTTATTGTAATTAAAGATAGCCCGGCTATCCATTTAAAAGGCGCATTTTTTATCGGAATCCCCGCTTTCGCCGCATGCAGGGCGAGATAGGACATGATGAAGGTCCATATCCCTGAACTTAATATAAAATAATATTTTTGTAAATTAAGCATACCAAAAGAAATACTTACTGAAAAGGTATCTAAACTTGCAGTGACCGCCAAAAGGCCGATTGGCACAGAATATTTCGGGTTTTTCGAAGACAAAAGAATTTGCAGTCCAATAAAAAATAAAAGGCCGCTTGAAACGATGCCGGACCATTGCAATAAAATGTGGAGCATCCAATTTCCCAGGCTGAATCCGATGACCGGGAAGACCATGTGAAGGATGGCTGTCCACATTGAAAGCAAGAAACGGCTTTTCACTTCCGTAACCAACAAATACAACGCTGCCACATCCAGTGATACAATAAGCCCCGAAACAATTTCTTGCACGAATGTCCTCTTTTCTATATAAAGTGCCTGGCATTTCATCATATGATGTTTTCGGGCGAAATATTATTGCGTACACCGCCTTTGCCATAAGCCGCGCCCAAAAAATGCCCTAGATAAATTTCCCTCCGGCGGCTTTATGGAGGCGGTTCATGATGGCAGCGCCGACGCCTTCAGTGGATGTCGTGGTGGCCAAAATGATGGTCGCGTCGGTTTTGTCGCATGCGCGGAGAGCGTCGTACAGGTTGGCCGCCATCTGCTTTCTATCTTCTTCCTCGCCAAAAGGAAAGAAATAATCCGCCGGAATGGACGCATAATTGGACGGCGCCAGAAGGGCCACCCGATGCCCTTTGTTTTGCAGTTCGCGCACGGTCTTTTCAATTTTCTCCCGGTTCCTTTCGATCAAATAGACCGGCGCTTCCGGTGCGTAATGGGTATATTTCATGCCGGGCGCTTTCGGTGTCGACTCCAATTGCTGTTCTTTCAGGGACGGCGCCGCCACTTCCCCGATTTCCGCCTCCAGCATTTCCTTCGTCACCCCGCCCGGACGCAGGATCACCGGCGGATCGACCGTCACATCCAATACCGTCGACTCAATGCCGATTCCTGTGGTGCCTCCATCCAAAATCAAAGGAATGCGGCCTTTCAAATCTTCATACACATGCTCCGCCTTCGTGGGGCTCGGCTTTCCGCTCCGGTTGGCACTCGGCGCCGCCAACGGTTTTTTCAGCGTTCTTAAAAGCTCCAATGCCACTTCATGATCCGGCATGCGGATGCCCACTGTCGGAAGCCCCGCCGTCACGCTTTTTGCCAGCACATCCGGTTTTGCTTTCATAATCAATGTCAAAGGCCCCGGCCAAAAGCGTTCCATCAATTTTTTCGCCTTTTCCGGAACCTCCTCCACATAATCCGAAACTTCTTCAATCGTTCCAATATGTACAATAAGGGGGTTATCGGAAGGACGTCCTTTCGCTTCATAAATTTTCTTCACAGCCTCATCATCCGTCGCCACTGCCCCGAGGCCGTAAACCGTTTCGGTCGGAAAGGCGACCACTTCCCCTTGATTCAATAAATCCACAGCTTGTGAATAAATTTTTTCTTTATCCACTTTTTTATCCACAGTTATTAAGACCGTTTCCATGTATGTCATCTCCTGAAAATACTGAATTTCAACAATTTTATCCACAATATGTGGATAATTTCGTGCGAAGTGTGCATAACTTCCCCACAATCCGTGGAAAACTTTGTCGAATTTTTTGATTGGGCACCCAATGGTTCAAACCGGTTGTGAAAAATTCAAATATGTTTTTTTCGGCTGTGAAGTTCCTTCATTATAATATCGTCCACAATCCATGATTCCAAAAGCCGCTGTTCTTTCATCGCCAAACTAATTCCTTCCTCATTAGGCAAACAGCTTCTTCAGCCATTCCCATACAAGGAACCGCACTTCTTCTTTCTCTTCCTCTTCCTTCAATTCCTCTTTGTCCTTTTCGCTTGGACGTTTGCACAAATTCGAGAAGATGCTGCACCAGAAGTTGTCGCCGCGGCCTGCGCCGATTGTCAGCACCAACGTATTGTAATAGCCTTGCGGATAAAATGTATTGCCGTCCCACTTCGGTGGCGTCAAATGCTCGCCGAGATTGATTTTCACATCATGCTCGCCATAATGCCGCGCAACATATGTGTCCAATTTCGCAAGCGCCTCATCATTGTCGATTCCGTTCGCTTCATTGTACAAAATTTCTGTAAACATCGGCTGGAGGCTTGCCACCATTTCCTCTTTCAGCTGCTGGTCCGCGTTCGTGTTGCTGTTGGCAATGACGCGCACTTTCAATGAATCATCTATCATCTTTTCACGAAGTTCATAGAATTGATCTACCAAATCCGGCACCATTAATAGAAAACAATAGACCGCCAAGCTGGACGCGAGCAATTTGAGAATGCTGACGATAGGATGAACCCGTTCTTTTTCATTTCTAATAATCTCGTAATCGTTTAGCATGTTTCATTCCCTCCCTGCCATCATCATGGACGGGAAGGGAGATTTTTATACATCGATTATACAAAAAACAAATCTATTTTTTTGATTGATATCTTTCACAATTTCGATTTGCGCATCCGGAAAACGGGACCGGAACAGATCGGCCACCGCTTCCCCCTGCCGGTATCCGATTTCCACGCCGATCAAAGCCGGCCGGTTCAATAAATCCGGCAACGACTCGGCCATTCTTCTGTAGAATTGCAATCCGTCTTCCTCCGCAAAGAGCGCCAGATGCGGTTCATAGTCCAATACGACATCGGACATTTCCCCCGCTTCCTTATAGGCGATGTATGGCGGGTTGGATAAAATGACATCCCACTTTTCCCCCGCAATCGGATCCGTCAAATCTCCCAGGCGGAAATCGATGTCCGCCTTCAAGCTGCGGGCGTTGCGTTTGGCGGTCTCCAGCGCCGCTTCCGAAATATCCGTCGCCGTAACTTTCGCATTCGGCCATTCCAGTTTCATCGTAATCGCAATAATTCCGCTTCCTGTCCCGATATCGGCAATTTTGACTTCCTTGTTTTCACCGAAAATCCGCTTCATCCGCGCAATCGCCCCGACAATCAATTCCTCCGTCTCAGGGCGCGGAATCAACACCGATTCATCAACATGGAAGGTCCTCCCATAAAATTCTTCTTTTCCCGTAATGTACTGGACGGGCTTCCCTTTTGCGTGCTCTTCCGCCATTTGCCGGAACGCCTTCCACTTCTGCTCCGGCATTTTTTCATGAATGCGCATCATCAATCCCGTGTAGTCCGTATCATAGAGGTGCTGCATCAAAATTCTTGCCGCATTGGCGTCACGACCATGTCCGGTTAAAAAAGAAGAAGCCCAGTTCAGGGCCTCCAACACCGTTTTATTCTTGTTCATTTAAATGCGCCAATTTGGAAGCCTGATCTTCCATGATAAGGGCGTCGATGATTTCATCAAGCTTCCCTTCCATGACTTGATCGAGCTTTTGGATCGTCAAGCCGATCCGGTGGTCAGTGACGCGGTTTTGCGGGTAGTTGTATGTGCGGATGCGCTCTGAACGTTCGCCTGTGCCGACCGCGGATTTTCGTGCTGCATCCAATTCTTTTTGTTTTTCCCGGTTGTAGTAGTCGGCCACGCGGGCACGAAGGACTCTCAATGCTTTTTCGCGGTTTTTGATTTGGGAGCGTTCATCTTGCATGGAAACGACAATCCCGGTTGGAATGTGCGTCATGCGGACGGCGGACATTGTCGTGTTGACGTGCTGCCCGCCTGCTCCCGATGCGGCGAATGTGTCCACGCGGATATCTTTTTCATTGATTTCGATTTCCACATCTTCCACTTCCGGCAATACGGCCACTGTGGCAGTGGATGTGTGGATGCGGCCCTGCGATTCCGTTTGCGGCACTCGCTGCACGCGGTGGGCGCCGTTTTCGAATTTTAATTTGGAGTATGCGCCATGGCCATTGATCATGAAGATGATTTCTTTGTATCCGCCGCTTGAGCTTGGGGAAGCTTCCAATACTTCGACCTTCCAGCCTTTGGATTCCGCATAGCGGGTATACATGCGGAAAAGGTCCCCGGCGAAAATGTTGGCTTCGTCTCCTCCGGCAGCCCCGCGGATTTCCATGATGACGTTTTTGTCATCGTTCGGATCTTTCGGAAGGAGAAGGATTTTTAAGCGTTGTTCCAATTCTTCGATTTTATCTTTTAAGGCGCTGAATTCTTCTTTCGCCAGTTCGTACATTTCAGGATCGAGCTTTTCTTCGAGCATTTCCCGCGTTTGTTCCAATTCTTCTTTTGTTTTTTTGTACTCGCGGTAGACTTCCACCGTTTCCTGGAGGTCCGCTTGTTCTTTGGAGTATTGGCGAAGTTTTTTCGGATCGTTGACGATTTCCGGATCGCTCAGCAATTCGTTCAAACGCTCGTAGCGATCTTCCACTGCCTGCAGTTTATCAAACATGTCGTTCACCTCGTTTGTTGTTCGGTTTATAGGAAAAGGCCAGCGCCATGAATTTCTTCGACTTTATTAGTATAAAGAAAATGCACATGATGTGCTACTGGTTCGGGAATTTTGATGCTGAATTGTGCGGTAATCTGCTTGCTGGCGCGAAGAAAGCGTCTGCCTAGGCATAAAAATCCATCCCGCATCGGGCACTTATGCACTGCTATTGGTACATAGAGTCTCCCCTCGGGCATTTATGAACCTATCTTGGGCACATAGAGCCTCCTCTCGGGCACTTATGCTTCCTCCTTGGGCGCATAGAGCCTCCTCTCGGGCACTTATGCTTCCTCCTTGGGCGCATAGAGCCTCCTCTCGGGCACTTATGCTTCCTCCTTGGGCGCATAGAGCCTCCTCTCGGGCACTTATGCACTCTTCTTGGGCACTTATAACCCCAACTTGCGCACTTAGCGCCTCCTCTCGGGCACTGAACCCTTCCTCTCGCGCTCATAAAGCCCCTGCCGGCCACTTCAATACCCTACTCGTGCACTTAAACCCGCTGCTTGCGCACTCAGCCCCGCACACAAAAATTTCCCCGCGCAATCCCCTTTACAACGGCGGATTGGCATGGCATTTCCGGCATACCGGGTAGTATGTATCGTTTCCTCCAATTTGAATCTGATCTCCGGTGTAAACCGGTTTGCCGTTTTCATCAATCCTCAGGTTCATCGTCGCCTTTTTATGGCAGAACCAGCAAATCGTTTTCATTTCCTCGATTTTATCCGCATAAAGGAGCATGTATTTACTGCCTTCGAACAGTTCATTGCGGAAGTCGTTCTTGAGCCCGAAGCCCATCACCGGAATGTCCAGCTCGTCCACGATTCTCGTCAATTGCAGGACATGGTGCTTCTTCAAAAATTGGACTTCATCCACGAGCACGCAAAACAATCTTTCCGGATAACTTTTCACCACTTCAAACATATCCGTGTCGTCATAAACGGGAATCGCTTTCCGGCGCATGCCGATGCGGCTTGAAATATAGCCGACTTCATCCCGGTCGTCGATGGCAGAAGTAAACATCAGCACCGGTTTATTCTGCTCTTCATAATTATGTGCAACTTTCAGAATTTCAAAGGATTTTCCGCTGTTCATTGCCCCATATTTGAAAAATAATTGCGCCATCGTTCTCCCTCTTTTTGCCCTTTTTTATAATGAAAAATGAGATTTTGCTCAAAAGGATTTTTGCCCCGTTAACATCAAAAGGAAAATTCTACTCAAAAAAATGCCTGCCAACAATCATGGCAGGCATTTTTACTGTTCTTATTTGAGACCGTATTTTTTGTTGAAACGATCCACACGGCCGGCTGCAGCCGCGAATTTTTGACGTCCAGTGTAGAATGGATGGCATTCGTTGCAAACCTCAACGCGAATGTCTTTTTTCACTGAACCTACTTGGAAAGTGTTGCCACATGAGCAAGTAACTGTTGCGATATGGTATTCTGGATGAATTCCTTGTTTCATATTCGTTTACCTCCTGCCCTGAACCATTATTCTGGAACAGAGTTAATTTTTAATCTCGTACTGTGCCTTACATAACCCGAATACGCCAGTTACATATGCACACGTAACATACTCGGATATCATAACATACTCTTGCTGAAGTTTCAAGCAATCCTATAAAGGATTTTGCATTGACAATCAATGAAAACGGTTGCTGCGCGCCAAACCATGCACAACTGGCCAATCTATTTTGAAAGTCCGCTGAGCTGAAGTTCGGAGCTGTTCTTCGATGTCTGTCCAATCTATGAATCTATTGAAAGCCCGTCACGGATTGCCCGCAAATTACAGCAATCCTTTTCCTTTGGTCGCCTTTTTCATTTCTTCGTTCAGCAATTCAAAAAATTCTTCGTTGGACTCTGTGGAGGCCAGTTTTTTCAAGAAACGTTCCGTAAAGTCCGGGGCGTCGGTGAAAGTTTTCCGGATTGCCCAAAGTTTGTCCAGCTGCTCCGGCGGAATCAACAATTCTTCTTTGCGCGTTCCGGACCGGCGGATATCCAATGCAGGGAAAATCCGGCGTTCCGCAAGATTCCGGTCCAAATGCAACTCCATATTTCCTGTCCCTTTGAATTCCTCATAAATCACATCGTCCATGCGGGAACCCGTGTCGATCAGGGCCGTTGCCAAAATCGTCAAGCTGCCGCCTTCCTCAATATTGCGGGCGGAGCCGAAAAAACGTTTTGGCCGGTGGAAAGCCGCCGGGTCGATACCGCCGGACAATGTTCTTCCGCTTGGCGGAATGACCAGGTTATAGGCGCGGGCAAGCCGCGTGATGGAATCCATCAAAATAATGACATCCCGCTTATGTTCAACGAGGCGGCGGGCACGTTCCAATACCAATTCCGCCACTTTCACGTGGTTTTCCGGCAATTCGTCGAAGGTCGAACTCACCACATCCGCTTTGACGGAACGCTCGATATCCGTCACTTCTTCCGGACGTTCATCGATCAACAGCACAATCAGTTCCGCCTGCGGATAGTTCGTCGTAATGGCGTTGGCAATTTCCTTCAACAGCGTCGTTTTCCCCGCTTTTGGCGGCGCCACAATTAACCCCCGTTGGCCAAAACCGATAGGCGCAATCAAATCGATGACTCTTGTTGATAACTTATCGGGTGTTGTTTCGAGCTTGATTTGCCGGTTTGGATAGAGTGGAGTCAATGCTGGGAAGTGAACGCGTTCTTTTGCAACTTCCGGGTCTTCTCCGTTGACCGCGTCAACTTGGAGCAGTCCGTAATAACGTTCGTTCTCTTTAGGCGGGCGGACTTTACCGGAAACTTTGTCGCCGTTTCTAAGGTCAAATCGGCGAATTTGGGAAGCAGAGATATAGATGTCTTCTTTGGAAGGGGAATAGTTGATTGGCCGGAGGAATCCGAATCCTTCCGAGTTGACGATTTCCAGGATCCCTTCCATGAAGAAGTAGCCTTCCTGTTCCGATCGGGATTTTAAGATGGCAAAGATCAATTCTTTTTTCGTCAGTTTGCTATAATAGGAAATCTTATATTCCCTTGCAAGACTATATAATTCCTTCAATGTCATGTTTTCCAATTGAGCAATCGTTAGCGTCATAGCATTACTCCAGTCTTTATAAAATTTTTATATCAGGATGAACTTCTGTTTTGTCAGGGTTTTGGAAAATGAAAACGGTGAGAATTTTGGAAGGGTGGGAGATGCCCGATATATATTTTAAGATATATGACCGGACATCTCAAATTGTGAAGATTGGATTATTTCAGATATCTTGGTTTTTTGAGCATGTTGTGGCGGCCTTCGATGAAGCGGACTGTACCTGTTTTTGCGCGCATCACCACGGAATTGGTCAAGCAGTAATCGCCTTTGAATTGAACGCCTTTCATCAATTCGCTGTCCGTTACGGCTGTCGCGGCAAAGATGGCATCGTCCCCTTTTACGAGATCGTCCAAGTATAAGACTTTGGAAAGGTCGATGCCCATTTCTTCGCAGCGTTTGATCTCTTCGTCGTTGTATGGCACCAGTCTGCCTTGGAAATCTCCTCCGAGGCATTTCAATGCGACAGCGGCAAGAACGCCTTCCGGAGCTCCTCCGATTCCGAACATAATGTCGATGCCCGTTTCGTCAAAAGCGGTGCTGATGGCAGCACTTACGTCTCCGTCCTGGATGAATTTGATGCGGGCACCGGCAGCGCGGATTTCATCCACGATTTTTTGGTGGCGGGGTCTGTCTAGGATGATGGCTACCACGTCCGAAACAGCTTTATTTTTTGCTTCCGCGACGGCTTTCAGGTTTTCCGTCACCGATTTGTTGATGTCGATTTTTCCTTTGCTTTCAGGACCCACCGCGATTTTTTCCATATACATATCCGGCGCATGCAATAAATTCCCCCGGTCCGCGATGGCCACGACCGTCAACGCGCCATGGCCTCCCTTTGCCACGATGTTCGTTCCTTCCAAAGGGTCCACGGCGATGTCCACTTCCGGACCGCCGTTGCGAAGGCCGAGCTCTTCTCCAATGTAGAGCATTGGGGCTTCGTCCATTTCCCCTTCGCCGATGACTACCCGGCCGTGCATAGGGATTGTATCAAACAATGCGCGCATCGCTTTCGTTGCCGCATCATCCGCCTCGTATTTCAAGCCGAGCCCCATCCATTTTGCGGATTCAATTGCTGCCGCTTCAGTAACACGAACTAATTCTAAAGTCAGACTACGTTCCATTCTATTATGTTCCTCCTACCATTACAAATACCGATACTTCCGATTACTAAACTATTTTACCATAGATTCGAATTTTACTCAGCCCTTTCCAAGGCGCTGGCCGTTATCGATTCTTTCCAAATATCCGCCCCGAGGCTCCGCAGTTTTTCGACAAAGTGGCTGTAGCCTCTTTCGATATGGTAGATATCATGGATTTCCGTTTCCCCTTCGGCAAGGAGTCCTGCAAGCACCAAAGCGGCGCCAGCCCGGAGATCGGTCGCGCGTACCTTTGAGCCGTGCAATTTGGTTGGTCCCAGGATGATGGCCGTATTGCCTTCCACCCGCGCATTGGCGTTCATGCGTCTTAACTCATCAATATGCTTGAACCGGGATGTGTAGATCGTTTCCGTAATTTTCGAAGCACCGATTGCTTGCGTCATCAATACGGAGAGGGGTTGTTGAACATCTGTGGGGAACCCTGGATAAACAAGCGTTTTGACATCGACCGCCTGCAAAATATCCGTTTTCGGAATGAAGATGCTCTCTTCTCCTTCTTCGACTTTCACGCCCATTTCGCGCAATTTTGCCGTGACCGCTTCCAAATGGAGAGGAATGATGTTGTCGATTGTGACGCCATCTCCCAATGCTGCTGCCATGATCATGAATGTCGCTGCTTCGATCCGGTCCGGGATGATGACATGATTGGTGCCATGAAGTTCATCGACACCTTCGATCCGGATGACACTTGTTCCGGCCCCTTTAATGTTCGCCCCCATGTTTGTGAGCAGCGTTGCCACGTCGATGATTTCCGGTTCTTTTGCGGCATTTTCGATAATCGTTCTCCCTTTTGCCCGCACGGCGGCAAGCATGATGTTGATCGTCGCCCCGACGCTGGCGACATCCAGGTAGATTTTCGCTCCTCTCAATTCTTCCGCTCTCAAGTAAATAGCGCCGTGTTCATTGGTCACTGTCGCTCCCAGCGCTTCAAACCCTTTGATATGCTGGTCAATTGGCCGGGGACCCAAAAAGCATCCTCCCGGCAATCCGATGACCGCTTTCTTGAACCGCCCCAGCATGGCACCCATGAGGTAATAGGAGGCACGAAGTTTTTTCACATTCCCGTTTGGCAACGGAATCGGCATCATATTTCTCGGATCAATCGTCATTTGTCCATTTTCGAAAACCACTTCCCCGCCTATTTCCTCCAGCAGGGCTTTTAACGTAAAAGCATCGGAGATTTCGGGAATCCCGCCGATGGTCACCGGCGAATTGGCCAGAATGGAAGCGGGAATTAATGCTACAGCGCTATTTTTCGCTCCGCTGATTTTGACTGTTCCTTTTAATCGATTTCCGCCAATAATTTTATAAACATCCATACGCGTTCTCCCTCGTAATTGGAAAGTTTCCTTTATTATTGTCTGTTTTCCACTTAAATACGCATCTGAAAAAACATTCATTAACAATAGTTTATTTCGGTCCTTCAAAAATTGATAGCATTTTGTCTTATCTTTAGTTTTTTCTGTCCTCCAAGGAAACTAAACAAGGTCTTGCCAATTTTCTTAATTATTTATTTTGGCGTTTTTCCCAATCGGCCAAAAACTGCTGGATGCCTTTGTCCGTCAATGGATGGTTGAACATTTGCTTCAATACTTTAAATGGAACTGTGGCAATATCGGCTCCGGCCAAAGCGACGTCTACCACGTGCTGCGGATGGCGAATGGATGCTGCGATGATTTCCGTTTCGATCTGGTGGATATCAAAGATTTGCGCGATTTGCGAAATGAGTTCGACGCCGTTTTGACCGATATCATCTAAACGGCCAACGAAGGGAGAAACGTACGTCGCGCCTGCGCGGGCTGCCAAAAGGGCCTGGTTGGCGCTGAAAACCAATGTGACATTCGTTTTGATGCCCTTTTCGGACAAAAATTTGCATGCTTTCAATCCTTCCGGCGTCATCGGAAGTTTCACCGTAATGTTCGGCGCAATTTGCGAAAGTTCCAGCCCTTCCCGGATCATGCCTTCCGCATCGAGGGAAATGACTTCCCCGCTGACAGATCCGTCCACGAGTTCCGCGATTTCACGGAGCCGGTCATGGAAGGAAATGCCTTCTTCCTTTGCCACCAACGAAGGGTTGGTCGTTACTCCCGACAGGATTCCCCAAGAGTGCGCCTCTTTAATTTCCTCGAAATTCGCCGTATCGATAAACAGTTTCATTAAATGCCCTCCCCTTTATTGCATTAAAAATGAAGAGAAGGTCGTTCCATATCGACACTTCTCTTTTGCCCATTTCGAAGTGAAGTTTTCTGTCATTACAGTCTATACTAGACATTTATTTGAGGAAAATAAACAATGAATTCGGACTATTTTTTTGCTAAATCTCGAACGCTTTTTACTTTTTTCGCCTTCAGCCGGAACGGAAAAGTGGATTCCCTTCATTAACAGAACTGCGGGATCCGCCAGCCGGATGGATCAACACCGTTTCCGTGCAAGCCGGCGAATCCGCCCGCTCCGGTTCCGGATGCGCCGATTATTCGAACGCTTTATTGGAGCTTCCGAATTCGCGGATTTTTCCGATCACTGTTTGTTTGATGGCTTCGCGGCCAGGACCCAAGTATTTGCGTGGGTCATACAATTTCGGATCGTTTTCAAGGATTTCACGGACCACTTTTGTCATGGCGATTTGGTTTTCAGTGTTTACATTGATTTTTGCCGTACCTAAAGAAATCGCGCGTTGGATGTCTTTTGTCGGGATGCCTGTTCCGCCGTGAAGAACAAGTGGAAGCCCTGTCAAGTTGGAGATTTCCTCCATCTCTTTGAAACCAAGTTTTGGTTCGCCTTTGTAAGGACCGTGTACGGAACCTAATGCAGGCGCCAGGCAGTCGATGCCAGTGAGTTCGGCCAATTGTTTGCATTCTTGAGGGTCGGCGTAAATGATGCCTTGTCCTACGACATCGTCTTCTTGTCCGCCCACGATGCCGAGTTCAGCTTCCACGGAAACGCCTTTTGAATGGGCATATTCCACTACTTTTTTCGTGATTTCAACGTTTTCTTCGAATGGTTTGTGGGATGCGTCGATCATTACGGAAGTGAAACCTGCGTCAACGGCTTCTTTGCATTTTTCGAAGCTGGAACCGTGGTCCAGGTGGATTGCGACAGGAACGGTGATGTTGTAGCTTTCCATTAAACCTTTTACCATATGAACTACCGCAACAAATCCACCCATATATTTTCCTGCGCCTTCAGAAACTCCGAGAATCACCGGAGATTTTTCTTCTTCGGCCGCTTGCAAAATCGCCTGTGTAAACTCAAGGTTGTTGATATTGAATTGACCAACCGCATACTTTCCTTCTTTGGCTTTAATCAGCATTTCCTTCATTGATACTAGTGGCATTATTCAAATCCTCCTCAGGATGGTTAATTAACTTTTTCCGTAATAATAGTACCAAATTCAACTATTACCCACAAGTAGGCAGCGGACGGGCGATGACGGAGGATCGGGAACCGTCCTTGCCTTCCGATCCAATTATTTCTTCCTTTTCCCAAATTATGCTCTCCTCAGCAAGAATAATCTTTGACGGAAAGAAGGATACTTTTAAAGAAAATAAATGATTGAACCGGACGCGGTCCTGCCCGGCATTCAAATGATAGAAAGGGAGATGTTCCATGAAATTCAACAAGCCAAGCCTGCTCTTTGCCTCTTTATTGTTCAGCGGCGCCATGCTGGCCGCCTGCGTAGCTGACGATACGCCGAAATCCGTTTCCAAAGATGATGAAGCCCAGGAAACGGGTGAAAAACAAGGGCAACAGGAAGAAACAAAAACGAATTTCAAAGTCGGCGAAAAAGTTCAGATCGGTGAAGCCGCTTTGACCGTAACCAAGGTGGATAAAACTTCCGGGAACGCAGCCGACCAGTCCGCTTCCGGCAAAGAATATATCATCGTGCATGTGGAAATCGAAAATGTCGGAAGCGAAAAGATTTCCTACAACCCTTCCGACTTTTCCATACAGGACAGCCAAGGACAGGAGATTGAGACAACCTCTGCGTCCATTGACCCGGATACGGCCTTGGAAAGCGGCGAGCTGGGTCCGGGCGAAAAAAGGGCGGGAACGGTCGCCTTTGAACAGCCTGCCGGGGATGGTGAACTGACATTGATTTACAATCCTGAATTCTGGAGCGAAGATGAAGTCAAAATTCATCTTGAATAGCCCTGAAAATCGAACTTCAATAGGCTATGCATCCCGGAATAAACGGGCCGCTCCAAAGAAAATGCCGCCCCAACATGTTGGAACGGCCCTAGTCGGATAAAACATTGTTTCGGTTCAACCATTCTAAAACGGTGTTTTTCAACTCCAACACATTGAAAGGTTTTGTAAAATAATGATCCGCACCGAAACCATTCTCCTGTCCGATCTCTTCATATGCGGTCATCATAAACACCGGCATGTCCGGATAAAGCGTTTTCATCCGCTTCAGCAATTCCCGGCCATCCATCCCCGGCAGCTTCATGTCCAAAAGCACGCAGTCCATCTTTGCCTTCTCCAGCAATTGCAGCGCTTCCTGTCCGTTCGATGCCAGGTATGTCTTTACTCCCTCCTTTTTAAAAATTTCATCGAGCAACAAACGAATTCCTCTTTGATCATCGACGATTAGTATTTTTTTCACAATCTTTTCCCCTCAAATAACTACAATTTCCCTTGCTTGGTTACTATTTCCCCCATCTCCCTCATCATAAACCTCATTTTTGGTTCGCGCCAAAAAAATGGGCATTTTTTCCTCCTGACGGTCCCTTTTGCATTTCAGCAAACCGGCCATTATAATTGGGATGAGGTGGAAATATGTCAAAAATACTTGCTACTCAATTAACCGGATTATTCCAAAAAATTGCGCAAATCGAAGAAGATTCCATCGAAGAAACGGCACGGCTTCTTGCCCAGGCCGGCATCGGGGAAGGAAAAGTGTATTTTGCGTGCTTTGATGAACTGCAGGCAATCGAATTCTACGCATTGACGGGCCAGGAACCGTTCAGGAAGCTCGCCGAATGGACGCCGGATGTGGAAATCCATGAAACGGACCGGGTGCTGATTTTCGCAAAGAGCTGCCATCATCCGGAAGCCCTGCGGCTGGCCAAAACCTTATACGGGCGGTTCATTCCTTTTGCGGCAGTTGCCGCTGAAGCGCCGGGCGATGAAAATGAATTGAGCGATCTTGCGTATACGTATGTCTCCATGCATGTACGCGGCGGATTGATCCCCCATCCGGTGAAATTGGGCGAACGGGCGGTTGTCCCACATCTGCACGCCGGGCTTTTTATATATGAAGCCATCAAGCTTGTCTACGATGAAATCATGGAAGATGAAATTTAACCTTTATTCTTCGAGTATATTATTTTATATCCGGGCAATAGTATATTAAAATAATATCGAAAGCGTTAGACATCCGCTTTTATCTTTTTGCCCATCCTCCATCATCACCATAAGAGCGAATAGGGAGAACCCTCCCCATTCGCTCTTTATCTTTTTTGCGGCAAAATGGCCGATCGAACGCTTTCTTTTTTCAAAATAAAAAAGCGGCACAGACGCCTTTTGGCTGTGCCGCTTTTTCTTTTCTTCCAGGCAAATTCCGATTTCCTTGATTGAAGGATTTCCGCAAAATTCCGTTATTGATGTTTGCGGTTTTTGAACGCCGCTCCGACAAACTCGCGGAAAAGCGGTTGCGGACGCTGAGGGCGCGATACGAACTCAGGATGGAACTGGCATCCCAAGAAGAATTTTTTCTCCGGCAATTCGATGATTTCCACCAGGCGGTTGTCGGGGCTTGTACCGGAGAAGACGAGCCCTTCCGCTTCCATCGCTTCGCGGAATTCGTTGTTGAATTCATAGCGGTGGCGATGGCGTTCATAGATCAGCTCGCTCTGATAAGCCTGTTGGGCGCGGGATCCTTTCAGCAATTTGCATGGATATAGACCTAAGCGCAATGTGCCGCCCAAATCCATATCTTCTTTTTGGTCCGGCAGCAAATCGATGATTGGATATGACGTGTCTTTGTCGATTTCCGTTGTATGCGCCCCTTTTAATCCGAGCACGTTGCGGGCATACTCGATCGCCATCAGCTGCATGCCCAGGCAGATGCCGAGGAACGGGATGTCGTTCTCGCGGGCATATTTGATGGCCGTAATTTTCCCTTCCGTGCCGCGGTTTCCGAATCCGCCCGGCACAAGGATTCCGTCCGCGTCCTTCAAGATTTCATGCACATTTTCTTCCGTAATCTCTTCCGCGTTCACCCAGTCGATGCAAATATCCGAATCGTACACGTATCCCGCGTGTTTCAGCGCTTCCACCACGGAAATGTAGGCATCCTGCAATTCCACATATTTGCCGACAAGGGCGATGCGCGTTTTATATTTCAAGTTTTTCACTTTATGCACAAGTTCTTTCCAGTCGGACATGTCCGCTTCCGGCGCTTCGATGCCGAAGTACTCGAGCACGATATCGTCCAAATCCTGCGCATGCAAATTCAACGGCACTTCATATAAATGCTCCACATCGCGGGACTCGATGATGTTGCGTTTTGCGACATCGCAGAACAGCGCCAATTTTTCTTTCATTTCATCGGAAACCGGAAGCTCCGTGCGCACCACGATGATGTTCGGCTGAATCCCCAATGAGCGCAATTCCTTTACGGAGTGCTGCGTCGGTTTTGTTTTCAATTCACCGGCCGCGCGGATATAAGGGATCAACGTACAATGGATATACATGACATTTTCCGCGCCCAAATCGGATTTCATTTGGCGGATGGCTTCCAGGAACGGAAGGCCTTCGATATCCCCTACCGTTCCGCCTACTTCCGTAATGACGATGTCCGCATTCGTTTCTTTGCCGGCCCGTTGGATGCGTTCCTTGATTTCATTTGTCACGTGCGGAATGACTTGCACCGTTTTTCCCTGATAGTCGCCACGGCGCTCTTTCGCAAGCACTGTTTGATAAATTTTTCCGGAAGTCACTGTCGAATGTTTGCCAAGGTTGATATCGATGAAACGTTCATAGTGGCCCAAGTCCAAATCCGCTTCCGCGCCGTCATCCGTCACGAATACTTCCCCATGCTGATAAGGGCTCATCGTACCGGGATCTATGTTCAAATATGGATCAAATTTTTGAATCGTCACTTGCAATCCGCGATTTTTCAACAACCGGCCCAGCGATGCAGCAACGATCCCTTTTCCCAAGGACGACACTACTCCACCGGTAACAAAAATGTACTTTGTCATTTGTAAAATTCCTCCTCAAAAAATTTGCACTTTTATCGAATCAAGAAGCTTCTTTGATTCATTGCCGCATGTTTTTCTCTTCCAATCTTGTCCTTCCACTGTTCCCTTTTCATTATTTCCAGGCCTCTATGCAACATTCCCATCCGGAA
Source organism: Ureibacillus sp. FSL K6-8385 (assembly GCF_038593155.1). GTDB lineage: Bacteria > Bacillota > Bacilli > Bacillales_A > Planococcaceae > Ureibacillus > Ureibacillus terrenus. The sequence goes on along the minus strand of NZ_CP151968.1, from coordinate 315,225 downwards.
AAAGGATAAACCCGATTTTTAAGAATGTCTCGGCTCGCATTACGCTTCTCGGCTGAAACATTGCGCAATGAACTTAAGCTTCCTCAGGGTTTAAAAAATAAAAAAACGCTCCTCCTGCAATTTCGCAGGGGGAGCGTGATTGACTCACGTTCATTTCTCCTTCTGAAGGAGCCCAAATAAAAGATTAAACGGAACGGGTCGAGAAGTCAAGGGATTTATATCATTAGATAAAAAATTTACACATTCACAGAAGATTATTGCTCTTCCTCTTCATCCGCTTCTACATCGATCTCGTCTTCATCCATGAGGAATTCTTCATCCTCTTCCAGGATATCATCGTCCACTCCCGGAATATCCGGAAGCTCCTCGTCCAAAGTGCCCAAATCCTCTTCAAATTCATCGACAATATCTTCATCGTAGTCGAGCTCTTCATCCTCTTCGTCAAGGAACTCTTCAAGCTCTTCCTCAAATACAAGATCTTCTTCATCGATGATTTCCTCTTCATCATCAAAGTAGGCAAGTCTCGCTCTGCGTCTGCGGGTTTTGATGGTAGGCGCCGTTTCCTCTTCAACCGTTTCGATTTTATACCATTCGCGAAGCCCCCACATATTGTCGTGGTTCAACAAGAAGCGGCCGTCTACGTTTAAATCCGTAAAGAACTGGACCAGAATATTTTTTACTTCTTCTTCGGAAAGTCCTTTCAATTTCCGGATTTCTTCCAATAATTCAAGGAATGGAATGGCAGTTTTCTTTTCATTCAAAATTGCATATGCAAGATCCACCATTGATTCTTCCGCAATTTGCTCTTGTGTCATTTCACGAATCTCCAACTCGTGCACGCCCTTTCTTTACATACATTGAACATGTTATCCATTATATACAAATCATTGTATACTATGCTAGATTCATTTGTTGTTTTTTATCTTGTAAAATTCTCTGATTGCCATGAAAAATAAATATCCTGACAATAAGAGAAGCGGGACTGCCCCCATTTGTTTGTTATATAGAAAGAAGGTTGCAATGAGACACGATCCAATCACTGCATAATCTGCGTACCGTTTCAATTGCAACCCTCCACTTCTCGCAAAAAACATTATAGCCAATTTTCCTCCAAAATTGATAAAAAATGAAGCACTTTTTTATAAAAAAGAAAAAAATTTCTATAATTCCTCAATGTATGTATAAGCATGAAGGAGAGGCAACGTCCGGAGCCCAAGAACTCCGGGCATTCCCCTCTCCCTTCATCGGCCAAGAAAAAGGAATATATTACGGGATGTATATTAAATATTGTACCGATTTTTTTCGGTTTTGCAAAAAATCCCACTTCGATTACATATTTCTGCGGTATTGGCCGCCCACTTCGTACAACGCTTTCGTGATTTGGCCAAGGCTTGCCACTTTGACCGTCTCCATCAATTCTTCAAAGATGTTGCCGCCGGACAGGGCCACTTCCTGGAGCCGTTTGAGCGCCTGCTGGGATTTGTCTTTATGGCGTTCCTGGAATGCTCGCAAATTGCGGATTTGCTGTTCTTTCTCCTCCCTGGATGCGCGGGCAACCGGCAGCTTGTCGATCTCTTCGATGGACGCGTTCGGGTTGAGATACGTATTGACGCCGATGATCGGCAGTTCGCCGGAATGTTTCAATTGTTCATAGTACATGGACTCTTCCTGGATTTTGCCGCGCTGATACTGCGTTTCCATCGCGCCGAGCACGCCGCCCCGGTCATTGATTCGCTCAAATTCCTCCAGCACTTTTTGTTCCACAAGATCCGTCAATTCTTCAATGATGAAGGAACCCTGCAACGGGTTTTCGTTTTTGGATAAGCCATGTTCTTTCGTTATGATCAGCTGGATGGCCATCGCCCTTCTCACCGATTCCTCCGTCGGCGTCGTGATGGCTTCATCGTAGGCGTTCGTGTGCAATGAGTTGCAGTTGTCCTGCAGCGCCATCAATGCTTGCAGCGTTGTGCGGATGTCGTTGAAATCGATTTCCTGCGCGTGCAGGCTGCGTCCGGATGTTTGGACGTGGTATTTGAGCTTTTGGCTGCGTTCGTTCGCGCCGTACTTGTCGCGCATCACAATCGCCCAGATGCGGCGCGCCACCCGGCCGATCACCGTATATTCCGGATCGAGGCCGTTGGAGAAGAAGAACGATAAGTTAGGAGCGAAATCGTCGATGTGCATGCCCCGGCTCAAATAGTATTCCACATATGTGAAGCCGTTCGCCAGCGTGAACGCCAATTGGGTGATCGGGTTCGCTCCCGCTTCCGCGATATGGTAGCCGGAGATGGATACGGAATAGTAGTTGCGCATTTTATGTTTGATGAAGTATTCCTGGATATCCCCCATCATGCGCAGCGCAAATTCCGTCGAGAAGATGCACGTGTTTTGGCCCTGGTCTTCTTTCAGGATATCCGCCTGTACCGTTCCGCGCACCACCTGCAATGTTTTTTCTTTCACTTCCGTGAACTCATCCACCGTCAAGATGCGTCCCAATTCTTTCTCTTTCTTCTTCACTTGCTGGTCGATGGCCGTATTCAAAAACATCGCCAGGATGATCGGAGCCGGACCGTTGATCGTCATGGATACGGAAGTGGATGGATCGCATAAATCGAAGCCGTCAAACAGCTTTTTCATATCGTCCAGCGTGCAGACGCTCACGCCGGATTCGCCGATTTTTCCGAAAATGTCCGGACGCTCATCCGGATCTTCCCCGTACAATGTCACGGAATCGAATGCCGTGGATAAACGTTTTGCCGGATCGTCTTTGCATAGATAATGGAACCGTTTGTTTGTGCGTTCCGGCGTCCCTTCTCCCGCGAATTGGCGTTTCGGATCTTCTCCCTGGCGTTTGAACGGGAACACGCCCGCCGTGTACGGGAAGGAACCCGGCACATTTTCTTTGTAAACCCAGCGCAAAATTTCGCCGTAGTCTTTGAACTTCGGCAAGGCCACTTTCGGAATTTTCGTTCCGGATAGAGAAGTCGTCGAGAGCAATGTGCGGATTTCTTTGTCGCGCACCTTTGTCACCATTTCATCTTTGGAGTAGGCCTCCTTCAATTTCTCCCAGTTTTCCAAAATCCGTTTGGACTCAGGCGTCAATTCATTTTTGATGCCTTCCGCCAACGTTTCAAGGGATTTGATGAGGGCTTCATCCGGATTCTTCGCTTTCAGCTCTTTGATGGTGCCTTCGATTTGGTAGAGCCTTGTCGCAAGTTCCGATTGCTGTTCGGCTTTTTTATGGTAATTGCGCACCGTTTCCACGATTTCCCTCAGATAGAACCGGCGGTCATTCGGAATGATGACATCCTGCTTCTCCGTTTTGGACACGATTTCATAGGATGTTTTCCAATTGTAGCCGAATTTTTCGTTGATTTTCTTGACAAGGGCCGCAAACAAGGCGTTTGTTCCTTTGTCGTTGAATTGGCTGGCGATTGTGCCGTAAACCGGCATGTCATCCAATTTTTTGTCCCATAATCCGTGGGAGCGCTGATATTGCTTCTGCACCTGGCGAAGGGCGTCTTCGGATCCTTTGCGCTCGAATTTGTTGATGGCGATCAAGTCCGCGAAATCGATCATATCGATTTTTTCCAGCTGCGTCGGCGCTCCGAACTCGCTCGTCATCACGTACATGGAAAGATCCGTGTATTTTGTGATTTCCGCATCCCCTTGGCCGATGCCGCTCGTTTCCACGAAGATCAGGTCGAATCCGGCCGCTTTCACCACATCGAGGATGTCGCCGATCGCCGCGGAAAGCTCCGAACGGGAACCGCGCGTCGCCAGGCTTCGCATGTACACCCGCTTGTCGAAAATGGCATTCATGCGGATGCGGTCGCCAAGCAATGCCCCTCCCGTTTTTTGCTTCGTCGGATCGACGGAAATGATGGCAATCCGTTTGTCCGGGAATTCCCGCAAGAATCTGCGGACAAGTTCATCCGTCAAGGAAGATTTTCCGGCTCCCCCCGTGCCTGTGATGCCGACAACCGGCGTGCCTTTCGAACTTTGGCGCGCGCGTTTCAGCATTTCGTCGATTTCAGGGTCGCCGCCGATTTCCGCGGCTGTGATCAGATTCGCCAAGATTTCCGGCCGTTCCGGCGACAATTTTTCAAAGAGCTCCAGGTAGTTTCCTCTTAATGTGGAGAAGTCCGCCCCTTTGAGTTTGACGTTGATCATGCCCTGAAGGCCCAGGCGCATGCCGTCTTCCGGCGAGAAAATGCCGGCGATGCCGTAGTCGTGAAGCTCCTTGATTTCCCGCGGCAGGATCACGCCGCCTCCGCCCCCGTAGATTTTGATGTGGGGCGCCCCTTTTTCTTTCAGCAAATCATACATGTACTTGAAATATTCCATATGTCCGCCCTGGTAGGAGGACACAGCGACCGCTTGCACATCTTCCTGAATCGCCGCATTCACCACTTCTTCCACGGAGCGGTTGTGCCCGAGGTGAATGACCTCCGCGCCGCTTGCCTGAAGAAGTCTGCGGATGATGTTCACCGATACGTCGTGGCCGTCGAAAAGGCTGGATGCCGTCACGAAACGGACATGGTTTTTCGGACGATATACTTCTGTATCCGGTCGTTTCATTTCTGCTGCCGATTGATTTGCCTCTGTTCGAACTTGAACCATATGTCAAACCCCTTTCGTTGAAATGTGAACATAATCCCCCAAAGCCAAATTTTGAAAAACGGATAGAAATTTTCGTATTAGCGTATGGAAATTCCCGAAATCCTGTAACCGGTTGGATCCGGAAAGTTTCTCTTGCGGTCAGCAATTTGATTCGCTCTCCCAATTTTTTGAAAAATCTTAAAACTTTATCAAAAAAATTTTTACCCGCTCTATTTATCTATGAAACATGGACGAAAACTATGAAAACTCTTACAAAATTTTTTCTGAAAATCTCGCAAAAATCTATCTTTATATGTGCAAATGGAACACAGCCGTCTAAGAAACTCCCATTTTCCCCTTTGAATGAATGCAGGTGATAAAACACCGCTTTGCAAACGGAGAGGCCGTTTGCAGCGAGCGGTGTCCAATTTTATTTTTCCTGAAAATGAAGAATCCCTGAGAAAAATAATTTTATTTGCGTTTCAATAAAGTCTTCGATGGTATATTTCTTGTGGAATGCCCATTTCCGGAATGCCCAGCTTTGGCCCTGGACAACGAGATGGTTCGCGGCCAGGTAGATTTCCCGGTCCGTCAGACTGATTTCCCCGGACTTCACGCAGTTGTGGAGGATTTTTTCGAACAGGGAAACCATCTCCAGCTCTTTGGATAATACGTATTGCATCGCCTGCTTCGGCAAGGACTTCGTTTCCTGGTACATGACGGTGAATTCGTCCACCATGCGGTCGATCAAAAGGAAATATTGCCGGATGGCCTTTTCCAATTCTTCGATGGTCCCTTTTTTCGTGGAAATCTCCGATAAACATTCGGTCACTTTGTTGTAAATGTGGTCACATACCAGATAGAGCACGTCTTCCTTGGTGCGGATGTATTCGTATAATGTTCCGATACTGAATCCAGCAGCTTTGGCAATTTCTCTCGTCGTCGCCCGATGAAAGCCTTTTTCTTTGAACAGCTTGACGCCCGCTTCGATGATTTGCTGGCGCCTTAATTCAATCAGGCTCTCATCTTTGACGGACGTTTGTACGACAATTTTCTTCTTGTCGCCCATAGGTTATTTTGCCAACATGCGAGAGATTACAAGTCTTTGGATCTCTTGCGTTCCTTCATAGATTTGCGTGATTTTTGCGTCGCGCATGAAGCGTTCCACCGGATACTCTTTCGTGTAGCCGTATCCGCCAAAGACCTGCACAGCTTCTGTTGTCACTTTCATCGCTGTATCTCCCGCCATCAGTTTTGCCATTGCGCTTGCTTTTCCGTATGGCAAGCCATTGGATTCAAGCCAAGCTGCCTGATAAGTAAGTAGTCTGGATGCTTCTACAGCTGTAGCCATATCCGCCAGTTTGAAAGAGATTCCCTGGTTTGCGATGATCGGTTTTCCGAATTGCTCGCGTTCTTTTGCATATTCTACCGCTGCATCCAACGCACCTTGGGCGATTCCGACCGCCTGGGCCGCAATTCCGTTGCGTCCGCCGTCCAATGTTTGCATGGCGATTTTGAAGCCTTGCCCTTCTTCGCCCAGCAAGTTTTCTTTCGGCACGCGGCAGTTGTCAAAGATGATTTCCGCTGTAGGCGATGAACGGATTCCCATTTTGTCTTCTTTTTTGCCGACTTGGAAGCCCGGGAAGCTTGGTTCGACGATAAATGCGCTTACCCCTCTTGTTCTTGCTTCCGGATTTGTCAACGCAAAGACGATGTAGACATCGGCGATGCCGCCGTTGGTGATGAAGATTTTGGAACCGTTGATGACATATTCGTCCCCGTCAAGGACGGCCGTCGTTCTCATGCCGCCGGCGTCGCTTCCTGAACCCGGTTCAGTCAGGCAGTAGGCGCCGATTTTCTTTCCTTCCGCCATCGGGCGAAGGTATTTTTGTTTTTGTTCTTCCGTACCGAATTTATATACAGGCCAGCCTGCGAGGGATGTGTGCGCGGAAAGGGTTACCCCCGTGGATGCGCATACCCGGGATAATTCTTCCACCGCAATCACATATGCCAGGTAGTCGAATCCTGCTCCTCCGTATTCTTCCGGCCATGGAATGCCCGTCAGGCCGAGTTCCGCCATTTTGTCCCAGATCTCCCGGTCAAAACGCGCTTGTTCGTCGCGTTCCTTTGCTGTTGGAGCTACTTCGTTCAGTGCAAAATCTCTTACCATTTCCCGCAATTGTTGATGTTCATCCGATAGTTGGAAATTCATTGCAAGTCCTCCTTCATTTATTCAATCGGGCGCTGTCCCGCCGGGCGCCGGCCGCTTCAAAAGGTGCCGGCGCTTCGGGAACGCCAGGCGCCCTTATAAGTGTTTGCTGATGACGATGCGCTGGATTTCGCTTGTGCCTTCGTAGATTTCCGTGATCTTGGCGTCGCGGAAGTAGCGTTCCACCGGATAATCTTTCGTGTAGCCGTATCCGCCGAACACCTGCACCGCTTCGATGGCCACTTCCCTTGCCGTCTGGGATGCAAACAGCTTCGCCATCGACGCTTCCTTGCTGCAAGGAAACCCCCTTGTGCGCAGGTCCGCCGCCCGGTACACAAGCAGCCTTGCCGCTTCCACCGCCGTTGCCATGTCCGCCAGCTTGAAGGCGATTCCTTGGTTGGCAATGATCGGTTTTCCAAACTGATGGCGCTCATTGGCATACTTTACCGCCGCATCCAAAGCCGCCTCCGCAATGCCGAGGGCCTGGGATGCAATGCCGATGCGCCCCACGTCCAGGTTGGCCATCGCGATTTTGAAGCCTTCCCCTTCTTCGCCGAGGCGGTTTTCCGCCGGCACTTCCATGTTTTCAAAGCTCAGCTCCACCGTTTTTGAGCCGTGCAGTCCCATTTTTTCTTCATTTTTCCCGATGATGAGGCCCGGCGTATCTTTCTCTACAATGAATGCCGTCACCCCGCGGGAACCTTTTTCCGGATCCGTTTTGGCAAAGACGATATAAACGTCCGCTTCGCCGCCATTGGTGATGAAGATTTTGGAGCCATTGATGATGTATTTGTCTCCCTTTTTCTCCGCTCTGGATTTCAGGGAAGCCGCGTCGCTTCCCGCGGATGGTTCCGTCAGGCAAAAGGCGCCCAAATACTCCCCTTTCGCCAGCTTCGGAACATATTTCCGTTTTTGTTCTTCCGTTCCGAAATATAGAATCGGGTTGGTGCCGACGGAAGTATGCACGGACAGGATGACGCCGATCACCGCGCTCACCTTGGAGAGTTCGTTGATGGCGATGATGTAGGATGTGAAATCCATTCCGGAACCGCCGTATTGTTCCGGCACGGTAATGCCCATGAGCCCGAGCTCCGCCATTTTGTTTAAAATAGGCCTCGGAAACTCGCCGGCTTCCATTCTTTCAACGAAAGGCGCAATTTCGTTCTGCGCAAATTCCCTCACCATGTCCCGCATCATGACTTGCTCTTCGGTGAAATTCAGGTTCATCCGCTCCACTCCTTAATCTTCATATGTGTAGAAGCCGCGGCCTGTTTTCTTGCCGAGCCATCCGGCCGCCACATATTTTCTTAGCAGTGGACACGGACGATATTTGTCATCTCCCAATCCTTCATGCAATACTTCCATGATGTACAAGCATGTATCGAGTCCGATGAAATCCGCGAGTTGCAGCGGCCCCATCGGATGATTCATGCCCAATTTCATGACCGTGTCGATCGCTTCTTTGGAAGCCACTCCTTCATACAATGCATAAATCGCTTCGTTGATCATCGGAAGAAGGACACGGTTGGATACGAATCCAGGGAAGTCGTTTACTTCCACCGGCGTTTTGCCAAGATCGACCGCCATTTGTTCAACCGCTTTATATACTTCATCTTCCGTCGCAAGGCCGCGGATGATTTCCACGAGTTTCATCACAGGCACCGGGTTCATGAAGTGCATGCCGATCACTTTTTCAGGCCGTTTTGTCACAGCGGCAATTTCCGTAATCGGAAGGGAAGACGTATTCGTTGCGAGAATGGCATGCGCCGGCGCGATTTCATCCAGTTGTTTAAAAATGGATTGCTTCACTTCCATATTTTCAACGGCCGCTTCGATGACGATATCCACGTCATGGGCATCTTCCAGGCTCAAGGATTTGGTGATGCGGTTTAAAATCGCTTCTTTCTCTTCCTCTGTTTTGCGCCCCTTTTCCACATCGCGGGACAAGTTTTTCGTAATTGTCGCAAGACCTCTTTGGAAAAATTCTTCTTTAATATCGTTCAGTTTTACTTCAAATCCTGCTGCAGCGCAAACTTGTGCAATGCCGGAACCCATTTGTCCGGCGCCGACAACCATTACTTTTTGAATTGCCATTTCCTTTCCCCCATTTATTGTGTAATTAATTTTTTGGCACTTCGACCATGATGGCATCACCCTGGCCGCCTCCCGAGCAAATGGCCGCAATGCCGATTCCTCCGCCGCGGCGCTTCAATTCATAGCAAAGGGTCAGAACGATTCTTGCTCCGGAAGCTCCGATCGGATGCCCGAGGGCAACCGCTCCCCCATTGACATTCACTTTTTCCGGATCGAGTCCGGCAATCTGGTTGCTTACAAGAGCCACAGCCGCAAAGGCTTCATTGATTTCGATCAGGTCGATGTCATCAATCGTTTTGCCGGTTTTCTTCAGAATTTCATTGATTACGATGCCCGGCGTCTGCGGGAAGTTTTGCGGTTCGACCGCCACTTCCGCATGGGCGAGCACGTAAGCCAGTGGCGTGCGCCCTTCCTCCCGCGCCCGTTTTTCGCTCATCAATACAAGCGCGCAGGCTCCGTCGTTTACGCCCGGCGCATTTCCTGCCGTAATCGTGCCGTCCTTGTCAAAGGCCGGTTTCAATTTTGCTAGCGCTTCCAAAGATGTATCTCTGCGGGGCGCTTCATCTTCCTTCACGATGATTGTTTCTTTCCGGGTTTTCACTTCCACCGGCACAATTTCTTCCGCCAGCTTCCCTTCTTCGATCGCCCGAATGGCCCTTTGATGGCTTCGAAGGGACCAGGCATCCTGCTCTTCCCGGGTAATGTTGAATTCTTTCGCTATCGCATTCCCATATGTTCCCATATGCACATTATCCGGATGGAACGAACAAGATAAACCATCGTAAATCATGCCGTCAATCAGTGATGAATCCCCCATCCGCAAGCCCCATCGGCCTTTCATCAAGTAATAGGGAGCATTGGACATCGATTCCATACCGCCGGCAACGATGACTTCCTCTTCTCCCAGCCGGATCAATTGGTCTGCAAGCGTAACGCTTCTCAATCCCGAAGCGCATACTTTGTTGATGGTTTCCGTTTTGACGGACCAGGGAATACCCGCTTTGTGAGCCGCCTGCCGGGAAGGGATTTGCCCCTGCCCGGCCTGAAGGACCGTTCCCATGATCACTTCATCCACTTGATCCGGTCGAACATCCGCCCTTTTCAGCGCTTCTTTGATGGCAACGCCTCCAAGATCCGATGCCGAGAGAGACGATAAAGCGCCTCCAAATTTTCCGAAAGGTGTTCTTGCCCCATCTAAAATGACTGTTTTCAAACACTCCACCCCTTTTTCGAACGTGCCTAAAAAATCAATGAAATAGAAATTTTTAACAAAATCGAGCGGTAAAACGACTGAACGCTCGTTCGGCGATAGTAAAAGAAAAAACGGAGTTCAAAAAACTCCTTTTTTGCCTCCTGTTATAATATTTTACAGAAAGTATAGAAGATTAGCAATTCTATTTTTTGTATTTTTCAAACAATTTAATATTTTAATATAAATTTCCTATTTTTGGGGTACTACATTTTTCATAAAAATGAAAATGAATGAAAAGCACCGCATATTTTGGCAGGTTTTTCTGTACAAGATGCAATTCTTTCCTCACAAGATTAATACTCATCTGTCCATGATGCCATCCTTTCCGCCCATGAATGCTATCTTTTCCTGCCATGATGGATTCCCATCCGCCCGAGATGCAATTCTATCTGGGTTCCCTTTCTGCCCATGATGCAATTCCATCTGCCCATGATGCTGTACTTTCCGCCCGGGATGGATCCACATCTGCCCGAGAAGCAAATCTATCCGCCCAAGGTAAAATCCCATCTGCCCAAAATACGACCTATCCGCCCAAGATCAATTATTATCTGCCCATGATACAATCCTATCTGCCCAAGATACGACCCCATCCCCCCAAGTTGAATTCCCTTCTGCCCGAAATGCAAATCTATCCGCCCAAGGTAAAATCCCATCTGCCCAAAATACGACCTATCCGCCCAAGATCAATTATTATCTGCCCATGATACAATCCTATCTGCCCAAGATACGACCCCATCCGCCCAAGTTGAATTCCCTTCTGCCCGAAATGCAAATCTATCTCGCCCAAGGTAAAATCCCATCTGCCCTAGATGCAACCCCTTCCGCCCAAGATCAATTATTATCTGCCCATGATATAATCCTATCTGCCCAAGATACGACCCCATCCCCCCAAGTATTGCAGCCCCTTTCCCCACACCCTCCAAAAACATAAGAAAAGGGCGAATGCTTCCATTCGCCCTTTTCCATCCCATCGGCATCAATGTCATTGGAAATGCCGGAGCCGATCCTTTTCCCCGGCGCCAATCCATCCATCTTTATTGCGTTTCCACTGCCGCTTCTTCTTCCGGAACAGCCGTTTCTTCCGCCGCTTCTTCCTTCACTTTTTCCCCGAAGACGGAGCGTTCCAACAATTCACATACATCATATGTCTTGATTTGGTCTTCCACTTCCTTCGCTTTCGTACCGTCCGTGAGCATCGTCAAGCAGTATGGACAGCCGGTAGAAATCACGGATGCGTTCGTCGCAAGCGCCTGTTCCGTACGCGCCACGTTGATGCGGTTTCCGACACGGTCTTCCATCCACATCAATCCGCCGCCCGCACCGCAGCACATCGCCGTTTCGCGGTTGCGCTCCATTTCCACCAGCTTCACGCCAGGGATGGCTTTCAAGATTTCCCGAGGCGCGTCATACACATTGTTGTAGCGGCCCAAGTAGCAGGAATCGTGGAAAACGATCGTTTCATTCACCGGATAGTTCAATGTCAATTTTCCTTCTTCAATGAGCTTGTGCAAGAGTTCGGTATGGTGGTACACTTCCCCTTCCCATCCGAAATCTTTGTATTCGTTTTTGAAGATGTTGTAAGCGTGCGGGTCGATCGTCACAATCTTCTTCACGCCGTATTTCTCGAATTCTTTGATGTTGCCTTCCGCCAGCTCCTGGAACAGGAACTCGTTTCCAAGGCGTCTTGGCGTATCGCCGGAGTTTTTCTCTTTATTTCCCAAAATCGCGAACTTCACGCCTGCCGCATTCAACAAACGCGCGAAGGACATTGCGATTTTTTGGGAACGGCTGTCGTATGAACCCATGGAACCTACCCAGAACAGGTACTCGAAGCCTTCTTCGGATTTCGCCGCTTCTTTCACTGTCGGAATATGCACGGCCGGATCCAAATCGCGCCAGTTTTCCCTCTCTTTGCGGTTCAGACCCCATGGATTTCCTTGGCGTTCGATATTGTTCAACGCCCGCTGCGCATCCGGGTTGATGCGTCCTTCCGTCATCGTCAAATAACGGCGGAGGTCGATGATTTTATGGACATGTTCATTCATGACCGGGCATTGGTCTTCACAGTTGCGGCATGTTGTACATGCCCAGATTTCCTCTTCCGTGATGACATCGCCGATCAATGAAGGAGAATAAATGTCCTCGATGACCGCCCCTTCAGCGCCCGCCGCCATGGCCAATTGGTTTCCTTTCGTTTTGTTCCAGACAAAGCCGGGCACCCAAGGCTTTCTCTTCGTCACCACCGCTCCCGTATACGTCAAATGGTCGCGCAGTTTGATCATCAAATCCATCGGCGAAAGCATTTTTCCTGTGCCTGTTGCCGGACACATGTTTGTACAGCGGCCGCATTCCACGCAGGAATATAAATCCATTAATTGAATACGGGTGAAATCTTCAATTTTCCCAACCCCGAAGGATTCGGCCTCTTCATCGTCAAAGTCGATTTTGCGCAGGCGTCCGGCCTTCTTCGCCCTTTTGAAGAAAAGCCCGATTGTCACAAAGACTTCGTGGAACTGCTTGGATTGAGGCACAAATACCAGGAATGTGAATACGGCAAGCATATGTACCCACCAGAATACATAAAAGAGCACATTCGCCACATCCGGGTTCAAACCGCCAAACACGAGGGCCACGAAGCCGGAAAACGGCGCCATGATGAAGTCCGGTTCATCCCCGAGCGCCACCGTTTCAAACCCTAATGCCAAGAAAAGGGAAACGCACAGCGTAATCAGCGCGATATACACGAAAGCCGCCTTTTGGTCGCGCTTCCATTGCAGGCGCTCAAGCTTTTCCCCGTAACGGCGGTAAGCCGCATAAATGAGCGCACATAGCATCAAAAACATGGTCCATTCCTGGATGAATGTAAAGAATTCATGGTTTTTCCCCAGAGGAAAAGTATAGCCCGGAACAAACGCTTTGATGATCAATTCAATGAGTCCCAGCTGAATAATAAAGAACGCATAGAATAAAACGAGGTGCATCAGTCCGCTCTTCCGGTCTTTCAGCAATTTCTTTTGGCCAACGACATTGACCCAAAAGTTCTCAAACCGGTCTTTGAAGGTCAGATCCAGTTTCTCCTCTTTTCCGAGCTTGATATATTGCAATCTTGTAACCACTGAATAAAGAAAGAGATAAACGGCGTATAAAACCACTGCTGCGAACAGTATTCCGTTCACCAGCTGAAAATTCATTTCTACTCCCCCCTGAAATATTTGGTCCTTTTGTAAATGGAACCGCTTTACATTTTCTGTCTTTACCCTTCATTTTAATTATGAATGAGCATTCAGTCAACAACTATTCGAAAATTTCTAAAAATTTCGTTCTTTGAAATATGATACTATATTTTGTATCTATGACAAATAGTAAATTTTTATGATTGACAAAATATCCTGAAACAATAGGGAAAATCTTTTTTCAAAAAATCAAAATCCGGGCATTTTTAAGAGCATTGCCCGGATTTTCCAATCTCCATATTTATCTGAATACATCGCCGCTGCGGATATATTCCACATCTTTCACGTTCAGCCGGAAATTGACGGCCCGTGCGGCCACAAAGAAATAATCCGACAGCCGGTTCAAATATTTTTGGACGACCGCCGGCACATCTTCTTCCGAATTCATCAATTTCACCACTTGGCGTTCCGCGCGTCTTGTCACGGTCCGCGCGATATGAAGGGTCGCCGCTGCGGGAGCTCCCCCCGGCAGAATAAAGCGCTTCAATGGCGGCAATTCTTCGGAAAGCGCGTCAATCCGCTTCTCCAACGCTTCGATGGAAGCTTCCTGCAATTTATATTTCCGTTCTTTCATCACGTTGGCCAAATCGCCGCCGCAGTCGAACAGCTCATGCTGGATCGTTTCGAGGTCTTTGAGGATGTCCTGGAATTTGGCCGGATCCAATTCCGACGCGGCCTTTCCGATAAAGGCATTCAATTCGTCGATCGTGCCGTACGCTTCCACCCGCAGATGGTCTTTCGGCACCCGTCCCCCGATCAGACTTGTTTTACCTTTGTCCCCTGTTTTTGTATAAATTTTCATTGCTCCATCTCCCTTTTATAAATTCGGATGGCTTCCACCGTCGCTTCATAAACCCCTTTGCCTATCATTTTTCCGACTTCCGTGATCGGACCGGCGTATTGCATGTACTTGCCGTGCTGCGTGGCAGCCACGAGCAGGCTGTCCGTCGGCGTTCCCGTGGCGATGGTATTGGACCATTTATCCATGACGTTTTCGGTCTGCAAGGCTTTCGATTTGGCTTCCGTCGCCGTCATCATCCCCTGCACGAAGGCTTCATCGGACAACTTTCCGTTGATGATGACCCAGGTGTTGATGGTGCCGATGGGCTGGAATACGGTCTGTTGATAGGCGCGGGAAACATCGACCGCCCCGCCGATTCCCGCCGTGACAATGACGATGAGGCTGCCGAATGAAGCCGGATACTCCTTCATGACCGCCTTTTTCGTATCCACCGCCGTCATCATGCCTACCGTATTCGTCGGTGAAAAGCCGTTATTCATAATATATTGCATAAATTCCGTTTGCACATTCTCGATATCATACTCCGGCGGGACGGTGCGGTTGATGAACGTCCTGTACCATCCAAGCCCGGCATTGTGCACGGCCGAAGACAGCACTTTCAATGGGAAGTCCGCGATGAAGGCGACATAATCCGCACCCATTTGTATATTGGATAAAGAAACCGTTTTTTCCTTTTTCTCATCCTCAAAATCCGGCAAAATGGCCATTTGCGGCTTCGGCTGCTCCGGATGGGCCTGGGTGGAGATGCGCGCTTCGTACACTTCCATCAGCTGCTGCTCAATAATGACTTCATGGGGCTCTCCGTAGGCTTTCATCCTGCCCGCCTCCATCAACAGCAAATGGTCGCAGTACAGGGAAGCCAGATTGATGTCATGGAAGACCGCCACGACGGTGAGCCCGTGCTCCGTCACTTCCCGGCGGATCATATCCAAAATTTGTTTTTGATGGGCAATATCAAGATGGTTGGTAGGCTCGTCCAATATCAGCAGCTCCGAAGATTGGGCCAGCGCCTGGGCAATGAATACCCGCTGCCTTTCCCCGCCGGACAAAAATTCCACATTGGTGTCCTGATATTTCAATACATCCGTGAGTTCCATCGCCTTGATGACCGCTTTTTCATCTTCTTCCGAACAGCTGGAGAAGAACCCGGTCTGGTGCGGATAGCGGCCGATTTCCACCGTTTCCCGAACCGTCGCCGGAAAAGCGTTGTTCTGGATTTGCGGCAGCACGGTCATCTTCTTCGCCAACTGACGCTTGGAAAGCTTTTCGATCGGCGTCCCGTCGATGAAAACCCTTCCCGAAGACGGTTTTATAATCCCGCTGATCATTTTGATCAACGTGGATTTCCCGCATCCGTTCGGACCCAAAATGCCGAGGAACTCCCCTTTCTGGACTTCAAAGGAAATATCATGAATGATCGGGGTTTGTTGATAGCCGCCCGAAATATGTTCCACCTTCAGCACGCGCATCACCCCCTTTACTTCCGTCGCTGTTTAAAGAAGATATAAGCAAATACCGGCGCGCCGACAAACGCGGTCACCACGCCGATCGGCAGTTCCTGCGGCGCCACGATCGTGCGGGATACCAAATCGCAAACGATCAATAAGCTCGCTCCGTTTAAAAATGAAAGCGGCAGCAAATGGCGGTGATCCGCTCCCCAAATCATCCTCGTGATATGCGGTACCACCAGTCCGACAAACCCGATCGTTCCCGAAACGCTCACGGCGGCGCCCGTCAGCACGGATCCGCCAACCAGGATGGCATATCTGCGCCGGACGACATCCACCCCCAGGGAAGCCGCCCGCTCGTCCCCGTACATCATGACGTTCAATTCTCTCCGGTTCAGCCAAAGAATGAAAAATCCGATAACGAGAAAAGGAACGAGGATATTCACATAGGACCAGCCGCGCATCGCCACGCTTCCAAGAAGCCAGCCCACAACGGCCTTCAGCTCTTCATGGGAAAGGGCCGTCAACAGCGAAATGCAGGACCCTAAAAACGAGCTGAAGATGACCCCTGTCAATATGAGGGTCTCCATTTTCATGGATTTATCCACAAGGCGCGCAAAGACAAGGACGATGAGCAGCGTGAGAAATGCGCCGATGATGCCGAAAACGGCCAGCGTATACGGGCCGAGAACCGGCAAGGAAATGCCGAAAAATATGGTGGAAATCGCCCCCACGGAAGCGCCGGACGACACGCCGATCGTATACGGATCCGCCAACGGATTCCTCAACAGCCCCTGGAATGCCGCCCCCGCGATGGCAAGGGCAGCCCCGACAAGCCCCGCAAGAACCGCGCGCGGCATGCGGATATTCCATAAGATGCTATAGGCTCTCGGATTTCCTTCCTGATCCCAGATGGCGGAAAATGGGACATCCACGGAACCCATCGAAACCGCCAGCCACATGCTGGCCATCAATAGAAAAATAGAGGAACCGTAAGCAAGCAACAACTTTTTCTTCATCCCGCATCCTCTGCCCATTCGAGATATGTATCAAACGTTTCCATACTTCCTCCAAATAAAATCAAAATGATGAATGGGAAAAAATAAAAAACTCCCGTATTCTTCGAGAAAAAACAACAGAATTTGAATCTTTCATTGTTTCGTAATTATCAATATTTTTTATTATAGCGGATTCTCAAACAAATGATAGAACGAAAGAGAAAAAAGAGAAAAGAAGCATAAAAAACGCCCTCCATCCTTCAAAAGGAGGACGTTTCATTCTATCCATTTTTTTGGAACCATGATCCAGGTCATTTTATGATTGTTTGAGCGCATATTCCGCCAATTTTTTGATGGTCAAGTCATCCATCGGCGGATTATGGAGGCCTGCCCTCACATCGCGGTAATAGCGCTGAAGCGGATTGTTGCGCTGCAAGCTTTTGATGCCCACCACCCGCATCGCTTTATCCACCACATTGATGGCGTTGTTGATGACCGTATATTTTGCGATATTGACCGCATTGACGATCAATTCGGCTTTTGCCTCCAGTTCCCCTTTGTTTCTCAAATCGATGTAGCCTTGTGCCGCTCCGTAGATGGCAAAACGGGCCTGCGTCAACAGCAAATCGATTTCTCCAATCAATGTTTGGACGTTCGGCAATTGGGCTATCGTTCCTTCGATGCTGTTCGGCGAATGGCGGTTGGCGAATTCCACCGCATAATCGCGGGCCGCCTGGGCGACTCCCAGATAAGTCGCAGGAATGATCAAGAGCCAGCCATTCAATTTAAATCCGGTTTTATACTCCGGAATTTCCACCAGCGCCGATTCATCCACTTCCACATTGTCCAATATTAAATCATGGCTGCCGGTCGCTTTCATCGCAACGACGTCCCACGCTTCTTTGATGGAGAAGCCTTCTGTATCCTTGTGAATCAAGAAATTGCCGACCTTCTCAAGCTCCGGAATCCAGGCGGTGATGATAAAATAGTCCAATTCCGGGGAACATGTGGCATAGGATTTGTGCCCATTGATGACCCATTTGTTTCCCTTTTTCACTGCGGTCGTCGCCGGCCGTCCCCCGCGGATCGGGCTTCCGGTCACCACTTCGCTGGCCACTTTGTTGATGATGGCCCCGTTCGCCACCTCTTTTGCAAATTGCTCCAATTTTTCTTGCGGCCAGCTCTTTGATTCAAACAAATCCCCTACCGTCGACAAAGTCCAGCCGATGGAAAGAGCCGTGCTGCCATCATAGCTTCCCAACGTTTCCTGGAATAAAACCGCATCATAAATGTCCAACCCTTCGCCGCCATGCTCCTTGGGCAACGTGATTTTCGTATAGCCGATTTCCCGCAGTTTTTGGATGTGGGCATGGGGAAAAAGGGATTGTTCATCGTTTTCCTGCGCATGTTCCTTCAGGGGCTGTTCCAAAGCCTTTAATTTTTCCAGCCATTCCCTCTGCTTTTCTGTTTTGATGAATAGTTCCTTCACCGGACGTTTACCTGCCTTTCAATAGGAAAAGGATGATTTATTTTTCCGAAATAACGAATCTTTATTCCATTCTACTTTTCTACAACTTTCCGCGTCAATAGATAAAACATAGTATTTTAGTAAGATTTATATTTTTGATGCCGCTTGAGTAATCTACTTGGGAATTTAGCTGTTTCCTTGGGTACTTGAGTAATCCACTTGGGCATTTACACTGCTTTCTCGGGCGCTTGGAATTTCCTCTCGGGCATTTGAAATACTTTCTCGGGCGCTTGAGTGATCCTCTTGGGCATTTACACTGCTTTCTCGGGCACTTGAGGTTTCCTTTCGGGCACTTGGAGTACCCTCTCCACCCCTTGCGCGGACAGAATCCCGCTTAAACAAATAAAAGTGTCCAAAATCAAAAAATAAAAAAAGCGGACTAGGAAACAAAACATTTTCCTATCCGCTCTTTTATAAAATTTACATCCTTTCCGGTGCGGAAACGCCGATCAATCTCAATGCGTTGGCAAGGGTTGTGCGAACCGCCTGAATTAAAGCGAGGCGTGCTTCCGTCAATTCTTTATTGTCCGGGTTCAATACCTTTTCCGCATTGTAGAAGCTGTGGAATGCGGCCGCCAATTCCTGGATGTAGTTGGCGATGCGGTGCGGCGTGCGGTGTTTTGCCGCTTCCGCCACAACTTGCGGGAAGGCGCCGACGATTTTCAGCACTTCCTCCGATTTTTCATCCGCCAATAGATTCAAGTTGTCCAATGAAGGGCGGAATCCTTGCTCCCCCGCCGCCCGCAAAATGGAACAAATGCGCGCGTGGGCATATTGGGCGTAGTAAACCGGGTTTTCGTTCGTTTCCGCCACGGCAAGGTCGATGTCGAAGTCCATATGGGAATCGCATGCCGTCTTCACGAAGTAATAGCGCACTGCATCCAGACCCGCTTCTTCCACAAGCTCGCGCATTGTCACCGCATTCCCCGTGCGTTTGCTCATTTTGTATTTTTCGCCGTTTTTATAAAGCTGCACCATTTGGATGACTTTGACTTCGAGTTTGTCGCGGTCGTATCCAAGGGCTTCGATGGCCGCTTTCATGCGCGGGATGTAGCCGTGGTGGTCTGCTCCCCAGACGTTGATGATTTTGTCGAAGCCGCGCTGTATTTTATCTTCGTGATAGGCGATGTCCGGCGTCAAATAAGTGTAAGAACCGTCCGATTTGATCAATACGCGGTCTTTGTCGTCGCCGAATGTCGTGGAGCGGAACCATGTCGCGCCGTCCTTTTCATAGATGTGGCCGTTGTTTCTTAATTTCTCCAAAGCTTTTTCAATTTTTCCGCTCTTATATAATGAAGTTTCGGAATACCATACATCAAAGTGCACGCGGAAGTTTTCCAAGTCTTTTTTCAGTTTTTCCAGTTCAAGGGCGAGTCCTTTTTCGCGGAAGAAGTTGAAGCGTTCTTCATCGGATTTTTCCAATATGGAATCCCCATATTCTTCAACCAATCTTTTCGCGATATCGATAATGTCCTGGCCGTAGTAGCCGTCTTCCGGCATTTCCGCATCAAGCCCGAGCTGCTGTTTGTAGCGCGCTTCCAAGGACCGGGCCAAATTGTTGATCTGGTTCCCCGCATCGTTGATGTAATATTCCCGAGTGACATCGTATCCCGCAAAATCTAAAACGTTGCATAGGGAGTCGCCGAATGCAGCACCGCGGGCATGTCCCAGGTGAAGGTCCCCCGTAGGATTCGCGGATACAAATTCCACCTGAATTTTTTCGCCGCCGCCGGCATTGGAACGGCCATAGTTTTCGCCCTGTTCGAACACCGCCTTGACGATATCCGCGAGGAAATCTTTGCGCACAAAAATATTGATAAAGCCGGGCCCTGCAATTTCCACTTTTTCAATTTCCGTGCCTTCCGTCTCGAGGTTTTCCACTATGGCATCCGCGATTTGGCGCGGAGGCTTTTTCGCCAGTTTCGTCAGCTGCATCGCCAAGTTTGTCGCGAAATCGCCTTTGGACTTGTCTTTCGGCACTTCTATATGAACCGTAAATTCCGTCCCCTCTTCCACAAGTTGCGCTTTTTCCACAGCCGATTTCAACAAGTTTTTCAGTTTTTCCTGCAATTGTTCTACTGCATTCATGCTTGTCCCTCCGTGTATTGTATTTCCAATGAATAATGACCGACTGAATGTCCACTAATAATTAAATCATATTGCACATTGAATCTGCCACTGATATTGTCTTCCTCCGAATGCTCAAGCCCGATCCGGTAAGTTTTCGTCTGCAAAGGCAATGTGCCGTACATTGTATCGTAATGGCCGTTTTGCCTGCTTTCCAGGCTGAACGGCAGCCGCATATTGACGTCTCCACTTCGCAAAATGAGTGCATTGTCGCTGTTCATTTTCACGGTCGTTTTGATTTTTTTATCCTCCATGATTTCTTCATACCGCAAGTACATATTGTCGTTCTTTTTGATCCAAATCCCTTGCAGCCACAGTTCGTAAGTTTCTTCGTCCCCGTCGATTGGACAGATCTTCGAAATCACCCTGATTTTTACGTTCTTTTCAACACTCATTTCCCGTGGGCACTCCTTATTTATTACTATAACTTAAATATTATAGGATGAATTTTCATTTCTTAGCAAGATGGAATCAGGAATTGGGATGCTTTTAGGCCCGCGGCATGATCGGCAATGGCGGGGGGTGCGGCGATATCCCGGGAGTTTGCGTTGATATCCCCGAACCGATTGCCCCGGGTTTGATGAACATGCATTGCAATCAATCCGATTGGGCGCATACCTCCTGCATGATTATAGCGGAGGTTGATGAACATCCTTTTGGAACTTATCCGTCCATCCCCAAAAATCCAAGCCAAACAAAAACGACCAAAGCTTGTCCAACCGGCAAACTTTGGTCGCCTTATGCCCGGCCTGATTACTTAATCCAGCCAAGGATCATTTCCCTTAACAATTTGGAAGCCGTGTTCACGGTCATCTCGGAGTGGTCCAATACCGGAGCGACTTCCACCAGGTCGAAGCCCACGACATTCACTCCGCTTCTTGCAATCGCGTGGATGGACGCGAGCAATTCTTTTGACGTAATGCCTCCGCAGTCCACCGTACCTGTGCCAGGGGCAAAAGCGGGATCCAGAACATCGATATCCGTCGTAATATAAACATTGCGTCCTTCCAATGACGGCAACACTTCTTTCAACGGTTCGAGCACTTCAAATTTGGCAATGAACATGCCGTTTTCTTTCGCCCATTCAAACTCTTCCTTCAAACCGGATCGGATGCCGAACGAATATACATTGCCCGGACCGATCAATTCCGCGATTTTCCGGATCGGCGTTGCATGGCTCAACGGCTCCCCTTCATAATCCGTGCGCAAATCGGTATGGGCGTCAAAATGAAGAACGGCAATATCCGGATATTTTTCATACACGGCCTTTACCACCGGCCATGTCACCAAATGCTCGCCGCCCATGCCGACCGGGATTTTTCCGTCCGCCAGCACTTTTTTGACGAACTTTTCGATTTCATCCAACGCTTTTTGCGCATTCCCGAATGGAAGCGGAATATCGCCCGCGTCGAAAAACTTCACTTCATCCAATTCACGGTCAAGATACGGGCTGTATTCCTCAAGACCCACGGACACTTCACGGATTCTCGCCGGACCGAAACGGGAACCCGGACGGAAGCTCACCGTCCAATCCATCGGCATGCCGTAAAGCACCGCTTTGGCCTCTTCATAGTTTTGATGGCTCTTAATGAACACATTGCCGGAATATGTTTCGTCAAAACGCATATCCATCACCTACTCTATTGATCTTTGATTTTCCATATAAAGCTGAACATTTCAAATTCAAAAGAATCCGGAACTTTTTTCGACATATTTCGTATTCTCTTATAGATTCAAACAAATGACAATTTCATCCGATGTACATGGTTGCCTGCTAAAGCAAAAAATTTCATACAGAAAAAGTATAGACGTTTTTAGACAAAGTGCAACAGTTTTTTTCCGTAACTTTTCGATTAAACTGCCATTTTCAAGTACATACTATGGATAATCGGATGAAATGGGGTGAAATGGATGGATCGACGGAGTTATCAGCGGAAAATCAGAAGAAAAAAACGGAAAAGACGAATCACTTTCTATTCCATTGTCTTTCTATGCGCCTTCATCGTCGCTCTGGGAGGTTTGCGGCTGTTTGCGCAGATTGCGGGAGCACCGCCGTTGACGATTCCGAAAGCGACGGTTTTTTTGGACAGGAACGGCCACCAGATCGGCGATCATTTCACGGACGAGCGGCGCTACTGGAAAGAGCTCGATGAAATTTCACCTTATTTAATAGAAGCGACCATCGCCGTGGAAGACAAAGATTTCTATCGGCACCACGGTTTTGATATTCCTAGGATCGCAAGCGCCCTCCTGACCGATTTGAAAACCCGGAGCAAAGCCCAAGGCGCGAGCACCATCACCCAGCAATTAGCGAGAAATCTCTATTTGAGTTTAGATAAAACCTGGTCCAGAAAAATCCTGGAAGCCATTTACGCCTATCGTCTGGAAATCTTCTATTCTAAGGATGAAATACTAGAAGCCTATTTGAATACCGTCAACTACGGGCACGGCATGTATGGAGCGGAAGCGGCAAGCCGGTATTACTTCGGCAAATCGGCCAGCGACCTGACTCTCGCCGAATCCGCGCTGCTTGCGGGCATCCCGAAAGGACCAAGCATCTATTCGCCCCTCAATAACTATGACAAGGCGGTCGGACGTCAAAAACTCATTCTGTCCTTAATGGAAGAGCAAAATAAAATTACTCCGGAACAGAAAGAACGGGCCTTGTCCGAAAAAATCGTGCTGAAAAATGATCAATGGACGGCTTCGAAAAGCGTTGCCCCTTACTTTTTGGATGTCGCCTGGCAGGAAGCGGAAAAAATATTGGAAGAGAAAAACCTCAATATCCGGGCGGGCGGCTGGGTGATCAAAACGACTTTGAACCCTGCCCACCAAAAAGCGGCGGAAGAAGCCATTGAAAAAAATATGCCAAAAAACGACCTGCAAGTGGCCTTCGTCAGCATGGATGTGAAAACGGGGCAAGTGACATCCCTTGTCGGCGGCCGGAATTATCAGGAAAGTTCCTATAACCGGGTTACCCAGGCAAAACGCCAGCCGGGTTCCGCCATCAAGCCGATCCTTTATGCGGCGGCATTGGAAAACGG
This sequence comes from Ureibacillus sp. FSL K6-8385, assembly GCF_038593155.1. Lineage (GTDB taxonomy): Bacteria > Bacillota > Bacilli > Bacillales_A > Planococcaceae > Ureibacillus > Ureibacillus terrenus. The sequence goes on along the minus strand of NZ_CP151968.1, from coordinate 291,888 downwards.
CTTTACGCCGTTGACTTTCCTGGATGTCGGCGAAACGATCTTTACGTACGATAATGGACGGGCAACGTACAAACCTCAAAACGTCAATGGAAAATTCGCGGATGGCGACATGTCCATGGCCCAGGCCATTGCCATCTCCGACAACATTTACGCGGTGAAAACGCTGGAACAAATCGGCTATGAAAAATTCCGCGATATGTCCAAGCGGTTCCATTTAAGATATTCCGATAAAGATAATCCATCCATGGCGCTTGGCACAGTCGAAAACTCCCTATATGATTTGACGAATGCGTTCAATATCATCGCGGCAAAAGGACAGGAACGGAAGCCGACGACGATCTTATCCATTACAAACGCGGAAGGCGAAGTCGTATACGAATATGAAAAGCCGAAAGAAGAACAGGTCATCTCCGAACAGGATGCGTTCATTTTGACGCAAATGATGACAGGAATGTTTGATCCGGTTTTCAATGATTATTCGCCTGCAACCGGCGTTTCCCTCCGGTCCAAAATGACGCATACGTACGCGGCAAAATCCGGAACAACCGTTTCGGACCAGTGGATCATCGGCTTTAGCCCGACTCTGACGGCGGGCGTTTGGAACGGATATGACCAGGGAAAAACGTTGTCTTCTTCATCGGATATGTCCGCCCATAAGCAGGTCTGGATCGATTTCATGGAAACGGTCCACAAAGACAAACCAAACGAATCCTTTGATGTGCCCGATGGCGTCAAAGGGGTCGTGATCGATATCGAAACGGGAAAACTGGCGACCGACGCCTGTCCGAAACAGCGCTTGATATATCTGAAAGAAGAGGATATTCCGACGAAAAAATGCACGGATTTGGATATCTTTAACGAAGATTCCTGGAACGGATTCTTTGAATTGTTCCCGTTCGATACATTGAAAAAATGGTTGCATTAAAAACAATAGAGGGTGTCCGGAAAAGCGAAACACTTTCCAGACACCCTTAATTTTTGCTCCCGCGGCGGACGAAACAAGTTTTCCGCCATCCCCGCCGCAATGGTATCTGCGGCGAAACCGCAAGACAGACGCAAAAGGGGGCGCCTCAAAATGACTTTTCAGGCGCCCCCTTTTGTTGTAAATAGAGTCATTCATGTGGCATTTGGCTTGGGATATCAAATACCGCATAGCACTTAACCCTATCTACGGTGTCCTAGTTATACTATTAATTTATTATAACTTCAGTGTACTTTTTTTTAAAAACGGTTTCAATAAAGGAACAAATATTACAACGATTCGTCACAATTCTGACATCTTTTATATCTTTTTTTATGAAACCTATTGACAGAATGGAAGGAACGTTTCTCTGTTCAGGGACACCTTCATTATCCCTGCGCTGCCAATGCCTCTTTCAATTCCCGGCTGCTCCGTTCCCACATGCCCTGGTCATGGTTTTGCAGAAATTCGGCCAATACTTTTTTGGATTCCGCATCCATGTGATCGACAACGATTCTGCGTTTCAGGGACTTGTCCATTTTGTTGACATGATCGGCCAAAATTTTATAGCCTCTCCGTTTTTCACGGTTGACCACCATTTCGCAGGCGGCCACCCCCGCATAATATGGGCCGTCTTCTTTGATTTCGACCGTCACCCAAACGAGCCAATACGGCTTTCCGCCGGCGGAATCTTCCCGGTTTGTCGTGAATTTGATGCCCTTTTCGACTTCGCTTTTGGCATGCATGGCCCCCATGTCAATAAACGCATGTTTTTCTTCTATATCAATGAACACGGGCGTTACATTTTCCAATGAAATGGCGCCGATGCCAAACCCTTTGTGGCCGTCCGTGGGATTGTTCTTAATGATGGTAAAGGTCATTTTCTGTTTCGGTTTTTCGTTATTTGTCATATTGTCATCCCCTCCATTTAAACCTATTATAATGATTATACTCTAAATTTATCCACTGGGAGGTTCAGTCATGCCTGTAGTAACCATCAAAATGCTCGAAGGACGCACGGATGAACAGAAAAAAGCGATGGTCGAGAAAGTGACGGAAGCGCTTGTTGAAACGATCAACGCAAAACCGGAAGCGGTGACGATCATCATTGAAGAAATGTCCAAGAACCACTACGCAACCGGCGGCGTTCGCGTTTGCGACAAGTAAAGCGCATGGATTGCCCGGTTCTTTTTCAGACCATCCAAAAAGCAAAGCGGGTGTCCGGATCGTGAAAAAACTTTCCGGACACCCTTTCTTCTATAAGAATTTTCTATTTATAAATCTCCGCTTCTGAAGGAGCCGTACCCGTTTCCTCCCTTCCGCCGTTCGGCCGGGGCGGAAGCGTCAGATTTTCTTAGTCGCCAAAAAAGGTTGAACAATTTTTGTTATCCTATCTTCCGGAATTGTTTAACAGCTTTTCAATCTCCGCCTTCAATGCCGGATCAAGATTGGGGTCCATCAATACTTCTTTTGGATAATACACTTTATGGTCTTTTTTCATGCGCCCCGCTATCGCGTCGACAATAAACGATTCCTGTGACAATTCCCGGATTTCCCCGTTCGGCATCTCCAAAAAAATCGGGAATTTATCCGTTTCCTTATCCGGTTCATAGTAATCGTAAGGCAAATCCGACGTGCAATCGTGGTAAATGTAGTAGTCCGTATCCACCCCCGCTTTTTCGAACAGCTCTTTCAATCTTTCGAAACGCCCCGGTTCTTCTTCCGGATTGAGATTCGTATATTTGAACAGTTTGCGGTTCACAAATCTCGCGCTTAAATCGCTGAGAATCGGGTCCTTTTCTTTCATCCAGGATTTGAAATAGGTCACCAATAAATATTCGTCCAGTTCAATATAATCTTCCACCGTTATATTATTTTCAAAAAATGATTTGAAATGAACCGGTTCAACGGCAAATTGGTAGCCCTGTTCATAGAGGTCTTTCGTTCTTTTCAAAATATTGTTCAGCAACACTTCCGCGCTGCGGGAAACGGGGTGGAAATAGACTTGCAGATACATTTGATAGCGGGACATGATATAGTCTTCCACCGCATGCATGCCGCTTGATTTAATGACGACTTTCCCTTTTCTCGGTCGCATCACGCGGAGAATCCGTTCCATGTCAAAGTGGCCGTAGCTCACCCCTGTATAGTAAGCGTCCCGTTGCAAATAATCCATCCGGTCCGCGTCGATCTGGCTGGAAATGAGACTGACGACAAGTTGATTCTCATACGTTTTTTCAATGACTTGCGCCACCTTTTCCGGAAAGTCTTCCGATACCCGCTTGAGCACCGCATTGACCTCGGTGTCTCCCAAGAGGATTTGCCTTGTAAAATATTCATGGTCCGTTTTAAAGACGTTTTCGAAGGCGTGGGAAAACGGGCCGTGGCCCAAATCATGCAGCAGTGCCGCGCATAAGACAAGCAGCCGTTCCTCCTCGTTCCACTCCGGTCTTCCATGGAAAACGTCGTCCACAATCCGCCGGACCACTTCGTAAACTCCCAAGGAATGATTAAAACGGCTGTGTTCCGCGCCATGAAATACGAGATAAGTCGTGCCCAGCTGCCGGATTCGGCGCAAACGCTGGAATTCTTTCGTGCCGATCAAATCCCAAATCACTTGGTCGCGGACATGGACATATCGGTGCACGGGATCTTTGAACACTTTTTCTTCCGAAAGTTTTTGTTTTGCATATTCCACCAAAAGACCGCACCTCGTTCCTTCCAATTCTTACTATCATTATAAGAAATTTTCTATTTATTTACACGCAATAGTTGCCAAAGTGAAAGATTTTTGCGGACAAAAGCATTGGTGCGGCTTCCCCATTGTTTCCACAACCGGTTGCGGGAACAAGATTTTGACATCCGAAAATCCTATGAAAAATGGTTTCCCTCACGTTTAAAAATCTTTTTTCCCACTAAAACTAATAGAAACAAAATAAGCTACCTTCTATCCTCATAGAAAGTAGCTTTTGTTCAATCCATCTTCAGTTTGGCTTTGACCTTTTCAATCAATTCATCTTCTGTCAATGCATTGACCGGTCTGCCATTTACGAAAGTAAACGTTTTTTTGCGGCCCGGTCCGCAATAGGATTGGCAGCCGATCTCAATTTTTGCGTCAGGGTCCAGCTTTTTCAACTTCGGAATCAGCGTTTTCAAATTGACGGCTTTGCATTCATCGCAAACTCTAAATTCGTTTGCCGCCATATTGTCAACAATCCTTTCTATCACTCAATTTCAAAACTACTTTTTGGCCTAAATGATATTTTAGACTATCGTCATGCTTTGGTTCAAGCAAAAAGGCCAAATATCCAACTAATGGCTGAATTGGAACCTGTTGCGCCGTTTTTTGATAAATTCATATAAAAAATTGTAAAAAAAATGAATAAATTTGGAACTTGTTGGACACGATATGTTTTGACATAAGAAACTACTACATTAACAGGAGGGAAAACGATGGCGAAATTAAGACAAGATGCCTGGTTGAAAGAAAACGATGAACTCCTTGCGGAAGCGGTGTTGCGTCATGTCAAAGAAGGTAGCACTCAATTAAATGCTTTTGAGGAAGTGGGGGACAAATTAAATCGTACACCGGCTGCATGCGGTTTCCGGTGGAATGCGGTAGTCCGCAAACGCTATGAAAAAGAATTGGAAGAAGCGAAACGCATCCGGAAAGAACGCATGAAACTATTAGGAATGTCCGGCAGAAGACGCTCACCCGGCGTTTACCTGCTTCCTGGCAACAATGGAGAATCCAAACCTATTTCACTATCTGATATGAATCTGGATATCGTCATTGCCTATCTATTGCGTTTGCAATCCCAGGGAGGCAGCGACAGCGAAGCGACAAAATGGCGCCAGATTGCCAACTCCGCTACCGAAAAAATAAAAGAGTTGGAAAAAGAGATTGAGAAACTGCAAAAAGAAAACAAACAAATCCGCGAAGATTATGAGCAATTCGTCCAAATCATGAACCGCGCGCGCAAACTAGTGGCATTGGAAGATGAGGAAACGCGCATCGCTCCGGTCTTCAAAATGGAGAAGAACGGCAACCTGATCCCTGACTACTCCCATATGCAATCCAACAAAGAAAAAGAAAACGTAGATGTGACGAACTGATTCGCACATCTACGTATTTTTCCCTATCAATTTTAGATTCCGATCCAAAACTCTCTTCAGGTAGAAAGAATATAAATCTGATTCATCCTGATTTAGCGGTTGGAAGAGCACCTGGTCCGACAGGGAGGCGAGCAGCTGTTGGACCCGTATGACCGTTTCCTGCACAGTGACGGTGCGGTCCAGCAATTCGCTCAAACTGGCCATCACTTCCGGACGGATATCCGGATATCGGAATTTTGTCCGGACATCCTGCAAACTTGTCTGATACATCCGTTTAATGAGTTCCGCCCTCTCGCTTCCGCTTCCTTCCATACATAAATAAATCTGGACGGCCACCCCGTTGCGGATCCGGCGTTGGGAAATCCCCGCAAATTTTTTCCCGCCAATGCTCAAATCATAAGATCCGGGGCAATAAGAACCGACAATTTCATAGGCTTGGATTTGATCGGCCGCTTCCGGAAAGAGCAGCTTCACAAATTGCAGCATCACTTCATAACCTGTGTTGATGCTGATGGACCCCGGCGCTTCGGAAAGGACAATCGAAATGTTCAAGATCCCCCGGTCCAGCACCACCGCAAGCCCCCCGGAATTGCGGACTATCGCTTCATAGCCGGCTTTTTTCAGTTCCCCGATCCCTTCCTGGATATAAGGCATGCGATGATCCTGAATGCCCAGCACCACATACGGGTCATGCACCCATGTGCGGACCACCGGAACGGACAACCCTTGGCCGACCAAATGGCAAAGGGCGTCATCCATCGCAAAGGACTCCAGCGGCGAGCGGTCATAGGACGTGGACTGGTCGATGAACCGCCATGTTTTCTGCTGTAACAATGACTGCATTTTTTTGCTCCTTACAAAATTTTCACCGCACTTTAAGTATGCTACGGTTCCGAAAGTTTTGCCAACATTCCTGCACGGCTTTTTTCCAATCTTTTTTACAATGCCAGCGCATTCTTATAGTCAAGAATACACAAAATGAATTGTGAAAAAAAGTGGGCGAATTCATGAAAGCTTCATTAAATTTGAAGCTTAAGGAGAAGGAATATTTTATAATTTATGCTAAGATAGTGGTGAGTTTGATTATCAATTCGAAGGAGTGTTTATGCAATGAGCGAAGCAGCATTCACATTAGACGGCTGGTACTGTCTGCATGATTATCGCGTCATCGACTGGACTTCATGGAAGCTGTTGCCTGAAGAAGAACGGCAAGCTGCATTGGAAGAATTTTATCAATATCTTGATAAATTGGAGGAAGTCCATCAGGCCAAAACCGGCTCCCATGCCTTCTATTCCACAATCGGGCAAAAAGCGGACTTTATGTTCATGATTCTTCGCGAAACGCCTGATGAAATCCATGAATTGGAAACCGCTTTCAGCAAATTGAAATTGGCTGATTATACAATTCCGACATATTCCTATTTCTCAGTTGTGGAGCTTTCCAACTATTTGGGCAACTCCGACGAAGATCCATATCAAAACCCTTATATCCGTTCCCGTCTATATCCGGAATTGCCGCGGACAAAATATATTTGCTTCTACCCTATGGACAAGCGCCGTTTAGGAAAAGACAACTGGTTCATGTTGCCAATGTCTGAGCGCCGCGAATTGATGCGCTCCCATGGCGAAGTGGGCCGCAAATACGCCGGCAAAGTGAAACAAATCGTAACAGGTTCCACGGGGCTGGATGACCATGAATGGGGCGTTACCCTCTTCTCCGATGACATGCTCCAATTCAAGAAAATCGTCTATGAAATGCGATTTGATGAAGCGTCCGCCCGCTTCGGCGAATTTGGAGAATTCCTGGTAGGCACATTGTTGGATAAAGAGAAATTCGCAAACATGCTGAGCGTTAAATAAAATAATAAATAAAGCGGGACGCACCGTTCACGTCCCGCTTTATTTATGTTCATGATGGTGTTGTTCATCGGGCGCCTGCAAAATCATAATGATCGTTTGAAGCAAAAAGCCGATGAAAAGTATCAAAATGAAGAGATACCAATGGAGCGGTTGATGAAACAACCCTGCAATCACAAACGACAAAATTGCACTGACAATAATCCCAATATAGATCCCTAATTCCGGTTGCATGAATAACCGACCTCCAAATAAGCTGTTTTGGATCCCTTCTCCCCTTTTCAATCAAGTTCCCCTTTGTTTGTCACCAACTAACACCTTCACTCATATTCTATTCATTAGTGTCGCCTGTCGAACCATGTCAACTGTTACAATTCTATTTTATTGCTATAACAATTTCTTTATACTCCTTCATCACCTCTTTCAATTTTTTTTTAAAGAAAGAGAAACATTTTCAAAAAATCTATTCTGAAACACGTTATCATGCATACATTATGTTGAGGAGGTATGAAACATCGCCGTTATTGCAGCCAATGAAGCAGAAGTTGCCTTGCTTGCCCGGCTGATGCGGGCGGAAGCGGAAGGTGACGGGGACCTTGGCATGCTGTTGGTCGGAAATGTAGGCGTAAACCGTGTCCGGGCGGATTGCCTTGATTTCAAAAACATCCGGACGATTGAACAAATGGTGTACCAAAGTCCGGGCGGCTTTGAAGCCGTGCAAAAAAGCTATTTTTATCAGCGGGCGCGTCCGCAGGACATTGCGTTGGCCCGCAGAGTCATCAGAGGCGAACGCTTCGTGCCCGCCGAAAGAGCCCTGTGGTTTTTCATGCCTTCGGGAAGCTGCCCTGCCCAATGGTATGGCCAATGGAACACCGGCAGATATAAATCCCACTGTTTCTTTGCCCCCCTCGAGGGATCTTGTCCAGGTCTATAAAAAACTTTACAAGGAAAGGATGTTTACTTAGTGACTTATTATTATTGGGGTCCTGGCGCAACAGGCGGCCAATATTTCCAACAACCATTCTTCGGTCAAGGGCAAATCCAACAGACGCCGCCCTCCGTACAAAGCGGAGATTACATTACGCCTTCCGGCACTGTTACGCCTTCACCCCCCGGAGGACGACAAACGGAAGAATCTTACATTGAAAACATTTTGCGCGCCAATATCGGCGTTACAGGCACCTTCTATTTCACATTCCCAGTTTCCGAAACATTATCGAACGAAACCCGCGGAAATGTACTGAGAGTCCGCGGCGCAGTCATCCAGGCAGGACGCGATCATGCGGTAATCCGTGAAGCAAACACAAACCACGTTTATTTGGTGCCGATGATTTATTTCGACTATGCCCGATTCGATGACGGATTCAAATATATCAATACCTCTCGCCCAAGACCTCAACAGCGTTAGAAAATATGTTGGAAAAGAGCGAATGGAAGAATTCGCTCTTTTTTATGTATTTTTCATCCAAAAAGCCTATGTATATGTATGGGATGTTATTGGATTTGGAACTTCCGGATTTCCCTTTGCAAGTTTTGGGCGTTCTCGCTCAATTCCGCCGCGACTTTGTTCACTTGCTCCATTGTGGCGGTTTGTTCTTCGATGTTGGAAGCGACCATCTGGATTTCGCCCGCCGATTCCATCGATGCGCTTGAAATTTCGTTGACCGCCGCCGAAACTTCCTCTGCGCTCGCGGAAATCTGTTCGCTTGTTGCGGAGATTTCCCCGATTTGCATTTTCATTTGTTCAATTGCCTTGACAATATCCGCAAAGGCCTGTCCGGCTTCCGCAATCACCTTTACGCCATCTTCCACGGACTGCAGGGAATCGGATACGGCTTTTTCCACGTTTTCGGTATCCTGTTTGATTTCAGCGGTCAACGCCGTGATCTTGCTTGCCGACTGTTTCGATTGTTCCGCCAGTTTGCGGACTTCTTCCGCCACGACGGCAAACCCTCTTCCATGTTCGCCGGCGCGGGCAGCTTCAATTGCCGCATTCAGCGCGAGCAGGTTGGTTTGGTCGGTAATTTCTGTAATGACCTTTGAAATATTTTCTATTTCCTGCGTTTGTTTGCTCAATTTTTGAACCAATTCGTTTACCGCGTTTGTCGAGTGATTGATGGTGCCCATTTGTTTTTCAGCATTTTGGAGCACCTCCCCGCCGTGGGAAGCCAATTCGCTTGTATCCAGAGAAGCGGAATGCAGCATTTGAGTGGATTCGGCAATTTTTTGCACTCCGATTGCCGTTTCATCCATTGCCCGGGCGGAATCATTTGCCGCCTGTGCGTTTGTTTGCGCCATTTCCGCCGTTACATTCACCCGGCGCACCATTTCTTCCGCCGTCGCGGAAATTTCTTGCGTGCTTGCGGAAAGCTGCTGTGCAGCCCCGCTCACTTGTTCCGCATTCAGCCTTGCGTTCCAAAGAAGGGTTTTTAAATTCTTTTTCATGGTGTTGAACGCTTCGGAAAGCTGGCCGATTTCATCCTTTGACCGGACGATTAAATCTTCTTCCGTCAGATCGCCGGACGAAACCGTTGTCACGGCTTCCACCACTTTTCTCAACGGCCTGGTGATGGTTCTCCTTACGAAATAGACCAACATTCCGCTGACAATCAAACTGGCGGCCAGCACCGCCGCGGCCGTGATGTTGGAAGAAGCGATGGCCCCCTTTGTGTCCTTCTTGATGTCTTCCAATTGGCCGGTTTGATATTCAATCATTTTGTCAGTCGTATCAATCAGGCTTTGGCTGATGCCTTGGATCGCGCTGTTTGACAATGCGGCGCCATGGGTTGCTGCGGCGATTTTTTCAAATTCCTGGTCCAGGCTCCCTTTCTGCCGTTTTAATTCTTCAATATAGCCTTTCATTGTGTCGGTAACGGCCAATGTTTCCAATGATGCGATTTGTTCATCCATTGATTGCATATATGTATGTACTTTTTCATAATCTGCCCCGTCTTCAAGCAGCAGATATTTGGTTATGTAATTGTCGAGCTGCGCCGCCTGGTAGCGCACGGACGAAATTTCCTGAATGGCCGTTACCCGCTCATTCATGGCCGTGTCCACTTGATGATCGATTCTTTGAAAGTTGACAAAACTTACAATCATCGATATACAAAGCATACCGATGAGCGAATAAAAGGCTACATTCATCTTTGCCCCAATGCTCATATCGGTCACCCCTTCATTGATAGATATTTTTGTGTTCATTATACTATTTTCCAACTTATTTTTTGTTAAAATTCTATTAAAATTCACTTATTTGTGATATTTTTCTAAATATTGAAGCGTTGCAAGTCCCATCGTTTGGGCCGCAATCAGCATCGCCCTCTCATCAAAATTGAATCTCGGATGATGATGCGGATACGCCGTTTCCCAGTCCGGATGTTTTGCGCCGGTGATGAAAAAAGTGCCCGGCACCTTTTGTAAATAATAGGAAAAATCCTCCCCGATCATGAACGGCTCGCATTCCTTCACGGCCGCCACATCAGGCACCCGCTTTGCCGCATCCGCCAGAAAATCCGTTTCTTCCGGATGGTTGACAACCGGCGGGTATCCTCTTGTATAGGTAAATTCGTATGCGGCATTTGCCCCTTCGCAAACCGATTTCAGAAGGGCTTCCAACTCCCGTTCAATGCGGTTTCTTACATCCTCTTCGAATGTCCGCACCGTCCCCCTGATGACCGCTTTTTCCGCAATGACATTGTAGGCGGTTCCGGCTTCAAATTGTCCGACTGTAATGACGGCATGTTTTAGCGGGCTGATTCTCCGCGAAACGATGGTTTGCAGTTGGTTGACGTACTGCGCCCCAAGCACGACGGAATCCACCGCATGATGCGGTTCCGCCCCATGTCCCCCCGTTCCGTGAATCACGGCTTCGAACATGTCCGGTGCCGCCATAATGGCTCCTTTGCGGACATGGATTTCCCCCAACGGCGTCGGCGCCCATAAATGCGTTCCGAAAATCACATCCACCCCGTCCAGGCAGCCGTCTTCAATCATCGGTTTGGCGCCGCCCGGCAATACCTCTTCCGCAAATTGATGAATGAACACAATATTTCCGCTGATCGCTTCCCGCATTTGATGAAGGGCTTTCGCCAAAATTAAAAGGGTTGCCGTATGCCCGTCGTGTCCGCATGCATGCATGACACCATCCACTTTTGATTTGTAAGGGAGATCATTCTCTTCCTGGATTGGCAATGCATCAAAATCCGCCCTCAACGCGACCGTTTTTCCCGGTTTCGCTCCTCTCAATGTTGCGACTACTCCTCTTCCTCCAACCCCTTCCCGGACTTCCAGCCCCAGCTCCCGATGAAAGTTGGCAATAAATTTGGGCGTATGCACTTCCTGGAATGACAATTCAGGATTGGCATGCAAATATCTGCGGATGGACACCATTTCCTCATAATGCCGATCCAACAAAAGCGCCAAGCTTTCCATTGCTACAACCCCTTTCCAAAGTCGCGACAAATACTATTAGCTATATGTAATCGTATCATGAAACATCCCGTTGAATTGTGTCTAATTCTTGTGATTTGCGGCTTCCTTTCGGGATCTCCCCCAAAATTGAAAATGGGCGGCTGGAGAACCAAAATCGGCTTCCAACCGCCCTGCAATTGTTTTTATCAATAAACTTTGCCTTTTCCGGCTCCAATGGCAAGAAGTATCCATCCAACGACAAACAATACGCCGCCGATTGGAGTGATGGCGCCCAATGTGCGGATGCCGCTGACCGCCAACACATATAAGCTGCCGGAGAAGAAAAGGATTCCGAATGCCATGGCAAAAAATGCCCATTTCAAAGGGGCTGAATCCCCTAAAAGTTTCGGATGCATCAAAATTCCGACCAAAACGATTCCCGCGGAATGAAACATTTGGTATTGGACCGCCGTATCCCAAATCGATTCCCCGTAAGCATCCAATACACCTTTTAAAGCATGGGCGCCGAACGCCCCCAATGCAACTGACAAAGCTCCCAAAATCGCACCAGTAATTACAGAACCTTTCATCATCTTGAAACCCTCTTTTTCTTATATTTTATTAAAAATCAAAAATCGAATCCCCATTGGCATCTTCGTCTTCAATTTTAACCGGGGAGAGAAGGGGCTCTCCGCTGGCCGGCGGGAGTTCTTTCCGGACAGCCTGCGCCCGCTGTTTTTCATTCAGCACCACATCGCACATTGCCCGGATTCCGCTCAGCAACTCGCGGAATTCCCGGTCATCCTTTGCATTTTTCGCTTTTATCACGTATTCTTCCATTTCTTCAAGCAATCGTTGGTAGGTGATCATCTTCTCTCCCCCTTGCTTTTTTTCGGCTCAAACTTTAAACATTCCATCCCGGAAGATTGTTTGACTACGATGGACGGGATTTGCCCCGTTTTGAAATTGTAGGCAGTACACCCCCGTGGATGGCCAGGATCCCATGTCACTTTGAAATATTTGCACCGGAAACAGTTCACTTTCATGGCTTCCCGCCTTTACTTCAATGTACCAAATTTTGTGGGATGTGAAAAGTTTTATTGGTGTCGCCGGATTTGGGACGTTTTATTCCAGGCACCAATCAATCGGTTCTTTTCCCCAGGCGGCCAGTTGCGCGTTGATTTTCGAAAACGGGCGGCTTCCGAAAAATCCCCGGTGGGCGCTCAACGGGCTCGGATGCGGCGCCTGCAAAATGCAGTGATGGGAGCCGTTCCGTTCGATGATGGCGCGCTTTGTCTGGGCAGGTCTTCCCCATAATACAAAGACGATCGGGTCTTCCCGCTGCGCCAATTTTTCGATGACGGCATCGGTGAATTGCTCCCAGCCCATCCCCTGGTGGGAATTGGCCTGCCCCTGTCTCACCGTCAACACCGTGTTTAACAGGAACACTCCCTGCTTCGCCCATTTCATCAAATACCCGTCTTTCGGTATCGGGCAGCCTAAATCGTTGTGCAATTCGATAAAAATGTTTCGGAGGCTCGGAGGATGCGGCACTCCCGGTTTCACGGAAAAACACATGCCGTGCGCCTGTCCCGGACCATGGTAAGGATCCTGGCCCAAAATCACCACTTTCACATCTTTGTAAGGAACGGTGTAAAAGGCGCTCATGACTTCCTCTTTTGGCGGATAGACGATTTGAGTGCTGTATTCTTTCGCTATAAATTTTCTTAAATTTTGATAGTATGGTTTTTCAAACTCTTCCCGCAAAATTTCCTGCCAATCATTGTCGAACACTTTTTTCATTTCGATACACCTCATTTTCAACCTACTCCAATACGCCGGGAGAATCAATAGCGGTTTTCGATTTTATTCCTTTTCCAACCCCTTCATGCCGGGATGTCCGGCCCCTGCAGGTTGCAATGATTTCTTCTTTCTCCTATTATTTAAATTGTCAAAGAACGTGACATTATCAAAATATTTAATTCTGGCTATTTTTATATAGTCAGTTAAGCGATATAATGGAAATGGATCCAGACAAAACAGGAGATGAGGAAAGTGACATTGAAGAAAACGTTGACGATCGCCGGGTCGGATGCTTCCGGAGGCGCCGGAACCCACGCCGACTTAAAAACTTTCCAGGAATACGGCACTTACGGAATGCAGGCGTTGACATGCATCGCCACAATGGACCCGGAGCGCGGCTGGAAACACAGCGTCTATACTTTGCCGATTGAAGTATTGAAAGAGCAGCTGAAAACAGCCATTTCCACGGGAATTGACGCGGTCAAAACAGGAATGCTTCCAAATGAAGAAGTCATCCGGGTTGCGGCGGAAGGCATCGAAGCTTCCGGAACAGACAATGTTGTCATCGACCCGGTGATGGTTTGCAAAGGCGAAGATGAGGTATTGAATCCGGGAAATGTCGAAGCAATGATCCAATATTTGCTCCCTCTCGCTTTAGTAACGACTCCCAACCTGTTTGAAGCCGGTCAATTGGCCGGAATGAAAACGCCCAAAACCATTGATGAAATGAAACAGGCCGCAGAAAAAATCCATGCATTGGGCGCAAAAAATGTCGTGATCAAAGGAGGCCGCTCCCTTGCGACGGATAAAGCCCTCGATCTGTTTTTTGATGGAAACAAATTCTATGCATTGGAAACAGATCCGGTTGCAACGTCATACAACCACGGCGCAGGGTGCACTTTTGCGGCGAGCATCACGGCCAATTTGGCAAAAGGCCTTCCAGTCAAAGAAGCGATTGTCGCTTCGAAAGAATTCGTTTCAGCAGCAATCCAGCATGGCTGGCGGCTGAACCAATATGTCGGACCGGTCATGCACGGGGCGAAAAATGTGTACGGAGCCCCTGAAGTAACCATCCGCGAAATTGACTGATCAATCCTGATCATGGTTCCCCTTTTTATAGGAAATTTCAAGAAAAATTGCATGATTGATGGAAAATGCCCGTACAATAAAATGTACGGGCATTTCTCTTTTTCTGGGAATTTCTCATTCATGCGGCTTTTTCTTTTCATTGTGTGGAATTTTTTACTATACTAATGACATAAGTTCACGGGGAAAGGAGAATGGGTAATGAAGGAAGTTGATGTGCAAGACCTTCAAAAATGGATCGATTCCTTTGCAAATAAGGATGTATATATACACCTCGAAACGACGAACGGCTCGTACGCAACCCATTATAATGAACAATTTTTCAACGCCAGCGCTTTTATCCGCAACGCGAAAATCCGGTATGAATACGGCAAGGTGATCGACGACAATCCCCACCGTGTCGGATTGAAACTGGAAAACGGCTGGGTCTATGCGCAAGGAATCACCCATTATGAATTGGATGAACAAGGACGGCTCCTGATGGCAGGGTTAAACCCGGAAGGAAAATTGGCCGTTGCATTGGAAATCAGCGAAACGCCATTTAAGTAAGGGGGATGAAACATGACTGTCAAACCAGAGCGCCACGTTTTACTCGTCTTTCCTCATCCGGATGATGAATCTTTTTCATCCGCCGGCCTCGTCCGCATGTACCGCAACATGGGAGTTCCGGTTACATACGCTTGCCTCACTTTGGGAGAAATGGGACGGAATCTCGGGAATCCTCCTTTTGCGACGCGCGAATCTTTGCCGGAAATCCGCAGGAAAGAATTGCTGAAAGCCTGCGAAGCCATGGGCATAGAAGATCTTCGCATGATGGGATTCCGGGATAAAACGATCGAATTTGAAGATGATGAAAAAATGGTGAAGCTTGTACAGGATTTGATTGATGAATTGAACCCTTCCCTCATCATCACCTTCCTGCCGAATTACTGCGTCCACCCGGATCATGAAGCGACTGCCCGCGCCGTTGTGGAGGCGGTGCGCCGCATGCCGAAAAACGAGCGCCCCGTGGTGTACGGCGTCGGCTTTGCCACGAACACGGTCGCCGAAAAAGGGGAACCGGACGTCGTCATCGATATTACGGAAGTCAAAGAAGATAAATTGAAAGCGTTGCAGGCCCACGATTCCCAAACGGCATGGATGATCGAAGAAAACCAAAAACGGATTGACGAGGGCCAGCCGATGAGCGACAGCTGGTTCCATTACGAGAAGTTCTATACGATCCGCTTTGATGATGAAGAATAAAAAATAATAATTTTTTCTTTGGCAGTACAGACCATC
The DNA here is from genome assembly GCF_038593155.1 of Ureibacillus sp. FSL K6-8385. Taxonomy (GTDB): domain Bacteria; phylum Bacillota; class Bacilli; order Bacillales_A; family Planococcaceae; genus Ureibacillus; species Ureibacillus terrenus. The sequence continues at coordinate 276,371 of NZ_CP151968.1, read as the reverse complement.
CGACCGGTTTGTACTGCTTTTTTTTATGCAGGACGCCCGGGAGCATGCCGGTTAAGGGGCCCCCAATTTTCTGAAAAAAGAATAATTTTCCCTTTTTCCTCCGGCTTTTCATCAACATCCTTTGATGTTCCTCTGCAAAAACAACAAAAAATTCTCTGTCAAGAAAAAAATTTTTATTTTTTGCAATTATCAATTTTTTATCATTTCCTTTTGTTATATAACACCCTTGGACCAACTTGTTCCCCGCCGGTTATTATCCAACATTTTCATGTTGGAAATATATTATTCTACGTTATGTTTTGTTTTCTCTTTTTTATACAGATAAATTGTCAAAAATTCTTCAAGTAAAACGTTTCTGGCCGGATTCTCCCTCATAAAAACCCCCATCCAGCAACTGGTGCTGCAAAGATAGATTATTGATATGGAATTTTTTGAGAGTCCAAGACCGCCGAAAATTAATATTGAATTATAAGAATTTGTCCCCTAGAATAGTATCTTGTAAAAGGGATGGGGCAGAAATTTATTGAATAAAACAGAATAATTTTTCTTAAGGGGGAAATTGCATGACGAATGTAACTACAATGAGAAATGCTCAAGTAGCGAAACAAAAATCAGAAGTTTCTGTAAAATCGTCCAGAAATGATTCCATTAATTTCGATCAAATCTATGAAATGGAATCATTCAACAAGTTTGTAAGAAAGAAAAATGCCTTTTTATTCGGTACAACTGGTGTTTTCTTGTTCCTCTACATTTTATTGCCAATTCTTGCGTTCACACCTGTATTACAACAGAAATGGATCGGCAACATCACCGGTGTATGGGTATATTCGGCGGGGCTATTTGTCATGACTGTTGTGCTTTGCATGGTCTATACGAAAATGGCGCCGAAATTCGACCAAATGGCTTCAGAAGTATTGAGCGAATATGAACAAGGCGGTGCAAAATAATGGATTTGGTTACAGTAATATTCTTCCTGGGGATTGTAGGATTGACTTTGGTTGTAACATATATCGCCGCGAAACGGACTTCTTCCGCAAGCGATTTCTATACGGCGGGCGGAGGATTGAAAGGCTGGCAAAACGGGTTGGCCATTGCCGGCGACTATTTGTCCGCGGCGGCATTCCTGGGCGTATCCGGCGCCATTGCGTTGACGGGATTTGACGGATTCTTCTTCTCCGTCGGCTACGTTGTGGCAAACCTGGTGCTTCTTTACATTATCGCCGAACCGATGCGCAATCTCGGACGTTATACGCTGGCGGATATGTTGACTGCCCGTTTCAGCGAAAAGCGCGTCCGCGGAATTGCGGCCACTTCGACCATCACCATCGTGATTTTATACATGATTGCCCAGCTTGTCGGCGCGGGCGCCCTGATCAAATTATTGTTCGGCATCGATTATTGGTTGGCCGTGCTGATCGTCGGCGTCATGATGACGACTTATGTATTGTTCGGCGGCATGACGGCTACATCCTGGGTGCAAATCATCAAAGCTTGCCTGCTTTTATTTGGTACAACTTTGCTGGCGTTTTTAGTGCTTTGGAAATTCGACTTCAGCCTGATGAAAATGTTTGATACGATTTCAACACAGCATGGCGACCAGTATCTGGTTCCTGGAATGAAATATACATCCATGATCGACTCCGTTTCCATGATGATGGCGCTCGTTTTGGGCACATCCGGCTTGCCGCATATTTTGATGCGCTTCTTTACGGTAAAAGACGCCAAAACGGCCCGCACTTCCATTTCATGGACAACTTGGGTCACAGCCATTTTCTTCTCGTTGACGATCTTCCTTGGATTCGGTGCCATGCACTTTGTGGGAATCGATACAATCAAGGCGGAAAATGCTGCCGGCAATACCGCCGCTCCGCTTCTGGCAGAATTTTTGGGAGGCAACATTTTATTGTCCTTTATTGCGGCCGTGGCATTCGCGACGATTTTGGCGGTTGTTTCCGGCCTGGTGTTGACTGGCGCTTCTGCCATTTCCCATGATATTTACGGCGAAATTTTAAATGATGGCAAACTTTCGGAGAAGCAGCAAGTGCTCGCTGCCCGCATCGGCTCCATCTCGATTGCTGTGGTTTCCATCATTTTGGCGCTCTTTGCCCAAAGCCTGAACGTTTCTTTCCTTGTATCATTCGCTTTCTGTATCGGCGCATCCGCCAACTTGCCGGTGATTTTATACACAATTTACTGGAAACGATTCAATTCAAACGGTGTCATTGCCGCGATGGCGACAGGGCTTATTTCCTGCCTCGTATTGGGCGCTATGGGGCCGAATGTATGGAATCCGGTGGAAGGCGCGGCCATTTTCGTGGGCGAACCGCTTGTTCCGCTTTCCGTTCCGGCCATCATTACGATTCCTTTGGGCTTCATTGCCGGATATCTGGGAACCGTATTGACGGCGAAAAAATCTTCTGACGCGGAAGAGATCTATAAAGAAATCCGCGTAAAAGCCAACACAGGCGTAGCAGTTTCCGAAGTTTCCCATCATTAATAGCTCCTTAATGCACATCCCTTGAATACTGGGTTTATGATTCCCATTTCACATCCCAACACACCATTTTTTATCAAAAATGGTGTGTTTTTCTTTTTTATAACAATTCCCCCCGCAGAATTCAGTCAAATAAGAATAAAAAATATTCAAAAAGTAGAAAATTTCGAAATACTATTACTTTTCCCCCGCATATGGACATTTGTATAAATACCATTTATAGTGTATAAACATGCAGAAAAAATTTTACGAGGGGTTCATATGAATAAGAAATTTCATCCATTAATATGGTTTTTGTTTATTGGTCTTTCGGTGATCGGAATCTTTTTATTTATCGTTCCCGTCCAGTCTCCGGACGGGCTGAAAGTGCCTATTGCGCTTCTTGCCAATTGGCTTTCGTCCAATATCGTCTCTTTCATCCATTGGTTTGCCTACATCGTATTTATCATTTCCGCAATCGGCTCCATTGTGATGCATTTTGTGCCTCAGAGCGGAAAAGTGACGGTTTTCGACGTGTTGTTCCGCACCCATCTGTTCTGGACGATCATGCGGGTGCTTGCGGTCATTTTCGCGACATTGTATTTGTTCCAAATCGGTCCGGAAGCGTTCACGAGCGAAAATACGACCGGCTTATTGCTCAATCCGGATGGCGGTCTGGTGACGATGCTTTTTGCTTTGTTCTTCTTTGCCGGATTGCTGTTGCCGCTGTTGACGGACTTCGGGCTTTTGGAGTTTTTCGGTTCCATGATGGTGAAGATCATGCGCCCGATTTTCAAAATTCCCGGACGGGCCGCCATTGACTGCCTGGCTTCCTGGGTCGGCGACGGTACAATCGGCGTGCTTTTGACGAGCAGACAATATGAAGAAGGAAATTATACCGCGAGGGAAGCCGCCGCCATAGCGACGACCTTTTCCGTTGTTTCCATCACTTTCTGTTTCGTGATTATCGAAACGGTGGACCTTGGCCAATATTTCTTGCCGTTTTACGGAACGGTCATTTTGACCGGTTTCATATTGGCGGTGATCATGCCGAGAATCTACCCTCTCCGCAACAAGCCGGATACATTTTTTGACGGATCCTCCCCCGAAAAGCATCGCGAAGATGTGCCGGAAGGATTTAATCCGTTTACCTTCGGGCTGCAAAATGCCTTAATGAAAGCCGAAAGCAACAAAAATTTGTTAAGGGTGGCCCAGGGCGGATTGAAAAATGTATTGGAAATGTGGATAGGCATTACCCCTGTCATCGTGGCATTCGGCACCATCGCCCTGATTCTCGCCGAATATACGAGCTTCTTTAAAATTCTGGGCATGCCGTTCGAACCGATATTGCAGCTGCTCCAAATCCCTTATGCGGGAGAGGCGGCCCAAACGATGATCATCGGCTTTGCGGACATGCTGCTCCCTTCCATTTTGGGGGCGGACATCGAATCGGAATTGACCCGCTTCTTTATCGCAACGGTTTCCGTAACCCAGTTGATTTACATGTCCGAAGTCGGCGGATTGATTTTGGGCACGAAGCTTCCATTGAAATTGTGGGATTTGTTTGTCATCTTCTTGATCCGCACCATCATTTCGATACCGATTGTGGCGCTCATCTCCCACTTGATTTTCTGACGCAAAAAATGCGGTTGGGGAACCGGACTGCGTGGCGGTCCGGTTTTCTTTTCCGCTCTTTTTTTTTGATTTTTTTGGACCGGGCTGCGGTACGGCCGGCTTATTTTTTTCAATGATAGCGCTTTAACGCTTTGCCGGCATAATTTTTCATTTTTTCATGGATAATTCCTTGATTTTTTTAGGGCGTGTCTTTAGACTATTCTGTATATTATTTATATTTCAAAAGGTTTTTTTCTGAATATTCCATACATACTTGGAAGTATTGTGAAAAGTGCCGGTTAATTTCGAAAAATAATGAATCTTATGTTAAAATATATAAATGCTGAATCTTTATGGAGGTTACAATTGAAATGGAAGTTGCGGATAAAAGTTTTACAGTCGAAAACATCATCAGAGCCCAACATCAATTGAAAGACGTCGTGATTCATACGCCTTTGCAAAAGAATGAATACTTGTCAGAAAAGTACGGAGCGAACATTTATTTAAAGCGCGAAGATCTCCAATCCGTGCGCTCCTTCAAGTTGCGGGGCGCCTATTATAAAATAAAGAAAATCGAAGACGAAGCCCGCGAAAGAGGCGTCGTGTGCGCCAGCGCCGGCAACCATGCCCAGGGCGTGGCCTATTCCTGCTCCCATTTAAAAATCAAAGGGACTATTTTTATGCCGCTTACCACACCAAAACAAAAAATCGACCAGGTGCGCATGTTCGGCCGCGATTATGTGGAAATCGTGCTCGCCGGCGATACATTTGATGATTCGGCCAATGCGGCGATGGAATATTGCAACGAACATAACATGATCTTCATCCATCCTTTCGAAGATTACGATATTATCGCCGGACAAGGCACTGTGGGCGTCGAGATTTTGAACGACATCGACGAGCCCCTGGACTTTGTATTCGGCGGAATCGGCGGCGGAGGTTTGATGAGCGGAGTGGCCGCCTATATCAAAAACATTTCACCGACGACAAAAGTCATCGGCGTCGAACCGGAAGGCGCCCCAAGCATGAAAGCGGCCTTTGAAAACGGCGGCCCGATCACCCTTGAAAAGATCGACAAGTTCTGCGACGGTACAGCCGTTCAATGCGTCGGCCAAAAAACGTACGAAATTTGCCGCAAGTATTTGGATGACATTATTACCGTGCCGGAAGGAAAAGTATGTACGACAATCCTTGATTTGTATAACAAGCATGCCATCATCGCCGAACCATCCGGCGCGTTGCCGGTGTCAGCCCTTGATTTGTATGCCGATCAGCTGAAAGGAAAAACGGCGGTGGCCATCATCACCGGCGGCAACAACGACATCAGCCGCATGCAGGAAATCAAGGAAAAATCTTTATTATATGAAGGATTGCTTTATTACTTCATCGTCAACTTCCCTCAACGGGCAGGAGCGCTTCGCCAGTTCCTGACAGTGGTGCTTGGCCCTACCGATGACATCATCCGTTTCGAATACACGAAGAAAAACAACAAAGAGGAAGGTCCGGCCTTGGTCGGCATCGAAGTCAGCAAACCGGAAGACTATAATGGCATCATCGAACGCATGCGCATGAACGGCTTCGAGTTCAAAGAAGTGAACAAAGACAGCACATTGTTTGGATTGTTGATTTAAAAAACCCCCGGGTCTTTCGTGCCCGGGGTCTTCTTTTGCCGGTTATGCACGGATTGCAATGCTTTATGTGCGGATTGGGACGTTTTATGTCCGGTTTCGCAGCTTATGTGCGAATTTCATTCAATAAGGGATTTTCGCAGTATCGAAAATTAAATTTTGCCCTCATAATAAAAAAAGCAAAAACCATTGAAAGGTTTTTGCTTTTTTACTTGCCTGCACCATGAAAAAAGCGGATGCCCGGCAAGTTCGGATACCCGCTCTCCCAAAGGCGATTTATGATGGAACCGCCACATCGTACAGTCCGATATTTAAACTCGTCTCCATTCAGCCCAACAACGTTCGGTCAGTGGCCATTTTTTCGCCGCGGATGCGTTCAAATTCCGCCATCAGGTCAGGGATGGTCAGATTCGGTTTCTGGTCTTCGTTCACTTCCAAAATGATCTGTCCTTTGTCCATCATGATCAACCGGTTTCCCAAATCGATGGCCTGCTGCATATTGTGGGTTACCATCAGCGTCGTAAGTTGGTTTTCTTCGACCAATTGCTTTGTCAAATTCGTAATCAATTCGGCCCGGGATGGGTCAAGCGCCGCCGTATGTTCGTCCAGCAACAGAATCGACGGTTTCGTAAAAGTCGCCATCAACAGGGACAACGCCTGCCTTTCCCCTCCGGACAACAATCCGACTTTGGCGTTCAGACGGTTTTCCAAATTCAAATGCAATTTTTCCAGAGCCGTGCGGAAGAAATCCCGGCGTTCCCGGTTCACTCCCAACCGCAGCGTGCGGCTGGAATTCCGGGCATAGGCAATCGCGAGGTTCTCTTCAATCGTCATCGATGGAGCCGTGCCTGCCATCGGATCCTGGAAGACCCGCCCGATGTAGCGCGAACGTTTATATTCAGGCAAATTCGTCACATCTTTTCCATCGATCCATACTTTCCCGACATCCGGAGTTAACACACCGGAAATCATGTTCATCATCGTCGATTTCCCTGCACCGTTGCTCCCGATGACCGTCACGAAATCCCCCGGTTTGAGGTGCAGATTGATATGATTTAACGCCACTTTTTCATCCGGCGTTCCTTCATTGAAGATTTTCGTAATTCCTTCTAGCTTGAGCACAATGTCCGCCCTCCCTTCTTGCTGCCTTTATACTCTGGCTTGAAGGCGCTTTGCTTTGCGCTTCTTCTGTTTTTGTTTCTCGATGGCCTGCGGAACAATCAACGCCAAGATGACGATGACGGCCGTAATCAGCTTCATGTCGCTTGCGTCAAGGAATGGCACGCGGAGTGCAATCGCCAATACAATGCGGTAAATCATCGCACCGACAATGACGGCCAACGTTGTGCGCATGATGGATTTCGTGCCGAAAATCGCTTCCCCAATAATGACAGAGGCAAGCCCTACCGTGATCATCCCGATCCCCATTGTGGCATCGGAATATTTGGAATATTGGGCGATTAACGCGCCGGAAAACGCCACAAGCGCATTGGATAGGCCCACTCCCAAAATGATCAGGTTGTCGGTATTGGCCGAAAAGCTGCGGATCATCCGTTTATTGTCCCCTGTTGCGCGGATGGCGAGCCCGATTTCCGTTTTGAGGAACCAATCGACGATCAACTTGATCACAAGCGTCACAACGATCATCATAAAAAGATTTCCCCAAGTTTGCGGAAGGGTTTGGGCGCCAAGACCCGCCACAATATTATTGATAAATGAATCAATCCCTAATGGTTCCCAAATTTTTGCAAATTTCGCGAAGATGGTTTCACTATTCAGGAGGGGAACGTTCGGAAGGCTCGTTGCGTTCTCAGTCGAGAGGCCCATGATTCGCAGGTTGACGGAATAGAGGCCAATCATCATGATGATTCCGGCAAGGAGCGGGTTGATGTTCCCTTTGGTATGTAATATGCCTGTAATACATCCTGCAATAAACCCTGCAAGCAGGGCGACAAGCGAAGCAACAATCGGGTGATATCCCAGGACAATCATCGTCGCCGCCGTGGCCGCACCCGTTACAAAGCTACCATCTACCGTCAAGTCTGGAAAATCTAACACTCGGAATGTCAGATACACTCCGAGTGCCATAATTGCGTAGATGATTCCTTGCTCAACTGCCCCGAACATTGCTGTAAACATACTGAATCATCTCTCCTAACATGCTCGAATTCATTATTTTTCCGTTTCTACCAATTCCGCTTTCCAGTCATCTTTGATTTCGATGCCCAGTTTTTCCGCAGTGTCTTTGTTCACAACCAATTTCAATGTTGCCGGATATTCTGCAGGGATTTCCGCAGGAGTCGCTTCGCCTCTTAAGATTTTTGCGGCCATTTTTCCAGCCTGGTAACCGATGTCATAATATTCGAAACCGAACGCCAACAATCCGCCGCGTTTTACAGAGTCGAATTCGCCCACTACAAGAGGCAATTTGTTGACTTCCGCCACTTGAACGATGGATTCAAGGGCTGATACCACCGTGTTGTCCGTAATGATATAGAACGCATCCACTTTGCCGATCAATGATTCCGCCGCCTGCTTAATTTCCGAGCTTTGGGCTACCGTCGCAGTTTCCACTTTCATTCCCAAAGAATCAGCAATTTCTTTCACCTGGTTCACTTGCGCCACGGAGTTTTGTTCCCCGGCGTTATAAACCATACCGATTTTTTCAATGTTCAATTCGTTTTTCATGAATTCGACAGTCGTTTTGATGGCATCCGGATGCAAGTCGATCGTACCTGTCACGTTTCCTCCAGGAGATTCAATGGAATCGATCAATTGCGCTTTCACCGGATCCGTCACGGATGTGAAAACGATTGGAATATCGCTTGTTACGTTTTTCGCAGCTTGCGCGGATGGTGTGGAGTTCGCGAAAATCAAATCCACTCCCGCACTTGCGAGGTTCTGAGCGATTTGCGTATTTAAGCTGTTATCGTTCTGCGCGATTTGATAGTCGTATTTCACTTTCAATCCTTCATCTTTCAACGCGTCCTGGAATCCTTTGTATGCCGCGTTCAAAGACGGGTGTTCGACGATCTGTGTTACCCCGATTTTATATGTTTTTGTCTCTTCCCCATCTTTTTTGTCTTTTGATTCGGATGTATTGTCATTACCGCCGCCGCAAGCAGCCAAAATCAAAATTAAACCGATCAGTAAAAATGATAGTTTTTTCATACTACTTTTCATATAATCCCCCCACTGTTTGCATTAAAATTCTGATGATTTCAATAAAAAAACTTTTCGCTTTATTCTGATAAAGCTAGAGTTTAACGTTATATTACATTTTCGACAAAAAACAGTCAATAACATTAGAAATGTTCTGAATTTATAAATATTCATTTTATTAAATCAATTATAATAATTTATTGCTTTAAACCGCTAAATTACATTAATTTTATGCAATAAATTATTATCCAAAAATAACGAATATTTTGTGAGGAATTTGTGAAATTTGATATTTATAAAAAAAATCTACAATTATATTAGTTAAAATATTCCAAGAGCCAATTTGATACTTTCCTTCTATTGTGATATTATGAATTTTTGTGTGTCCATCACACCGTGGTTCGCGAAATCCCACGATAAAAAACTAAGGAGTGACTTATTTTATATGAAACCGAAATTTTTGGCCGTTACGGCAATTATTGCGGCCCTTTATATCGCTGTAACCTATACCCTGTCCTTTTTAAGCTATGGGGAAATCCAATTTCGCATCGCCGAAATTTTCAATCATCTGGTAGCCTTCAATCCCCGCTATATGTTGGCGGTTGTTTCGGGAGTATTCATCGCCAATCTGTTTTCGCCGCTTGGCTGGTTCGATTTGGTGTTTGGCGTATCGCATTCCGTCATCTGCTTGACCATTCTGATCATCGTCGGCAAATATGTGAAAAATGTGATATACCGCATGTTGATCAATTCATTCGTCTTTACGTTCATGATGTGGATCATTGCCTTGGAGTTAAAGTTGGCGCTGGAACTTCCATTCTGGCTTTCCTGGCTCACAACGGCCATCGGGGAAACGGTTGTTCTCTTCGTCGGCATCCCGATTATGAAGCTGTTGGACAAGCGGCTGGATTTCAAGAATTTAATCGGCCGGTAAACAGCGGATTCGAAAGAGCGAATGCAGGCCATTCGCTCTTTTTTTGATGGATGGACGGCAGGGGGCTTCTTCCGCAGGATTGCGCCTGGCGGATGGAGGGCCGGTTTGGGCAGATAACACCTGGCCTTGGGCGGATAATTCCTCAGATTGAGCAGTTACCCCCTGCCTCGGGCGATTACCTCTCTCACTTGGGCAGATAGCTCCCTCGCTTGGGCACTTAACCCTCGGTCTCGGGCGGATCACACCTCGGCTTGGGCACATAACTCCCTCGCTTGGGCAGATAGCCCCTTCACTTGGGCAGTTATCTCCTGGCCTCGGGCGGATCACACCTCGGCTTGGGCACATAGCCCCCTCGCTTGGGCACTTAATCCCCTGGCTCGGGCGATTACCTCTCTCACTTGGGCAGATAGTTCCCTCGCTTGGGCAGTTATCTCCTGACCTCGGGCGGATAATTCATCAGCTTTGGCACATAACCCCCATATCGGGGCACTTAACCCCCACACTCGGGCACTTGAACCCTCCTCTAACGCATTTAATCCCCATTCTCGCGCACTTATGCTCCCAACCAAAGCACATACCCCCCATACTCGTACTCCTAACCCATCTTCTGCATATCCCGTCCCCAATTCCCTTCCCGCACCGCCGCTTTCCCTGCTATCCGACAACATCTCGAATGTAAGCTTTTTGGGACGGTTTTGGGATATTGGGACGGAAAACACGCTATCCGACAACATCTCGAATGTAAGCCCTTTTTTACTGTCTTCCCCCTTTTTCATTTCGAATTGCTCGAAAATTATTGACATTCGTACAATTTCTGAATAAAATATTCATCAACTAAATTGTTCGTGGCGGAGAAATGTTGTGGAAGCACAGCCACCGCACCGATAGATTAGTTGAGTTGAGCAGAGTTTAGTTGAGAATAGCCGAGCCAAAATTGATGAGTAAGGAATAGTAGCGAAATGCGCATGCCGGAGAGAGCCAGTGGTCGGTGAAAACTGGCGCATGCCTTTCGTGAATGGGCCTTACGAGAGCAACTGCGCAAGTGGTTGACGTCTTTCCCGCGTTACTGGGAAGTGCCTGGAGGTTGGGCACACTGAGGTGGAAGTATGAACTGCTTCAACAGAGGTGGCAACGCGGCAGCAATGTCGTCCTCTGCAAACGGGGTTTTGCGCCCGTTTGCAGAGGATTTTTTTATTTCGGCTATTCTATCTAAACTTCAAATTATAAATTTGGAGGATGATAGAATGGATATTCAAACTTTTACAAAACGCGTACAACAAAAAGAAAACTTGCCTTACGATGACATGATCCAGGCGGCGAAAATCCTTTTTGACGAGGAAACGCCAAAAGAGGACATCAAGGAATTTTTGCTTGCCCTCCGTGAAAAAGGAGAAACTGCCGAGGAGGTTGCCGCCCTTTCCATCGTCATGAAATCCAATGCCGTCCGCATCCCTGTGCCGGAAGGGCCTTATATCGATAATTGCGGCACCGGAGGCGATGGGCTGCAAACCTTCAACATCAGCACGACTTCCGCATTCGTGCTGGCCAGCAGCGGCGTCAAAGTGGCCAAACATGGCAACCGGAAAATTTCCAGCTCTTCCGGCAGCGCCGATGTTCTGCAGGCATTAGGCATCCATACGGATTTCACCGTCGAAGAATCCGTGCAATTGCTCAAGCAGGAAGGCATCGTTTTCCTATACGCCCCTGCCGTTCACCCGAAACTCAAACGCATCGGCGAAGTTCGACGGGACATCGGAAAACCGACAATCTTCAACCTGGTCGGCCCTTTGACAAACCCTGTGGATTTGGACGTCCAGCTTGTCGGCATCAACCGTCCGGATTTCGTCGAAGAATACGCAAAAGTATTGCGCATTTTAGGCCGCAAACGGGCCATCGTCGTATCCGGTTCCCAAGGAATGGACGAAGCGTCCCTGGATCACCGGAACCGCGCCGTGCTGCTTGAAAACGGCGACATCCGGCCTTTGACCATCGATATCGAACAATTGGGATTGCAGCCGGCAACGGTTTCGCACCTGCGAGGCGGCACACCGGATGAAAATGCCGAAATTTTAAAGGCCCTCTTAAAAGGCAAACGCACGCCATATTATGATGCCGTTGTATTAAATGCGGCCCTCGGTTTCTACGCTTACGGCACCGCCGATTCATTGAAGGACGGGGTGGCCATCGCCCGAGAAGCCATCGAATCCGGCCGCGCCTATGAGAAGCTGGAGGCGGTCGTCGAGTTCAGCCAAAACATTATAAAGGAGCAAACAGTCTGATGACGATTTTGGATACCATCATCGAACATAAAAAAACCCTTCTTCCAAAATTGAAAGCAACGAAGCCTGAACGGAACGTCCCTTTAAAGAAACGCCCGTCCCTGTACGAAACTTTGCGGAAATCGGACACCCTTCAGGTCATTGCCGAAATGAAGCGGGCCTCCCCTTCCAAAGGGATCATCAATGCGGAAGCCGATCCGGTCGAACAGGCAAAGCGCTATGAAAAAGCCGGAGCCGCCTGCATTTCGGTTTTGACGGAAGAAAAGTTTTTCAAAGGTTCCTTCGAAGATTTAGCGGACATTTCCAAAAATGTAAACCTTCCTATATTAAATAAAGATTTCATCATCGATCCGGTGCAAATCGATTATGCCCTTCACGCGGGCGCATCGGTCATTCTGCTGATTGTTGCAGCCCTGGATGACGAAACGTTGTCCGAATTGTACGACTATGCGACAAGCCGCGGATTGGAAGTGCTCGTGGAAGTGCACAACGAAGAAGAGCTGGAGCGGGCCCTCCGCCTTCATCCGAAACTGATTGGCGTCAATAACAGGGATTTAAAAACGTTCCATATGGATTTGGCCCAAACGGAAAAATTGGCCAATATCATCAACCAATACGAAGACATCGCCTTCATCAGTGAAAGCGGCATTTTTGAGACAGCCGACGCCGAACGGGTGGCAAAGGCCGGCGCCCGGGCCATTCTGGTCGGAGAATCGTTGATGCGAAGCGGAAATCCGGAAGAGACATTGGCATCTTTCCAAGTCAAACTTCCGACGGCGGAGGATGTCAAGCCATGACCAAGGTAAAAATTTGCGGATTGAAAGAACCGGAGCATGTGCTCTGCGCCGTCAATGCGGGAGCGGATTTCGTCGGCTTCGTGTTTGCGCCGAGCAGACGGCAGATTACCGTTGAACAAGCGGCCCGGCTCGCGGAACTTGTACCGGCCCACGTCAAAAAAGTCGGAGTCTTCGTCAATCCCTCCGAAGCGGAAGTGCGGGAAGCTTTTGAAAAAGTCCCGCTCGATTATGTGCAATACCACGGCAATGAAGACCCCGACTTTATCAAAAAACTGGGCTGCCCTTCCATCAAAGCCTTTTCCATCCGGGACGCCAAGGATGTCGAAAAAGCCGCCGGATATCAGGCGGATTACTATCTGTTCGACGCTCCCGGAACCGATTACGCCGGCGGGAGCGGCAAAGTCTTTGACTGGTCATTGCTGGAGCGCCTTTCCATCCCGAGGGAGAAAGTGATTCTGGCGGGAGGTCTCAACCCCGCAAACGTCCGGCAGGCGGTTGCCGCCGTCCAACCTTTCGCCGTGGATGTCTCAAGCGGTGTGGAAAAGAACGGGAAAAAATGCTGCGAACTGATCCAATCGTTCATCCAGGCTGCAGCCGCTTCAACACAAACCGTGCGTATAAATGAACGTAAATAATACGCTTAACATCAAGCTGCCAACCATTTCACAACAAACCGTAAAAGGAGCTAATTGACATGACGATGACAACAAAAGGCAAATTCGGCCGTTTCGGAGGCCAATTTGTTCCGGAAACTTTAATGACCGCTTTGCAAGAGCTGGAAGAAGCCTATGAACATTATAAGCAGGACGAATCCTTCCAACAGGAACTTCGCTACTATTTAAAAGAATATGTGGGCAGGGAAACGCCCCTCTATTTTGCCCAACGCCTCACAAAACATTGCGGCGGCGCGAAAATTTATTTGAAACGCGAAGATTTGAATCACACGGGTGCTCACAAAATCAACAACGCCCTCGGCCAGGCATTGCTCGCCAAAAAAATGGGGAAAACGAAAATCGTGGCCGAAACGGGAGCCGGCCAGCACGGTGTGGCAACGGCGACCGCCTGCGCCCTTCTCGGCATGGAATGCATCGTCTTCATGGGAGCCGAAGATGTGAAGCGCCAAGCCTTGAACGTGTTCCGCATGGAGCTTTTGGGCACAAAAGTGGTGGCGGTCGAAAAAGGATCAAGAACATTAAAAGACGCGGTCAATGAAGCGCTGCGATACTGGGTGACCAATGTGGAAACAACCCATTACATTTTGGGTTCCGCCTTGGGTCCGCACCCCTTCCCTGTCATTGTCCGCGATTTCCAACGGGTGATCGGAGATGAAACCAAGAAACAAATTTTAGAAAAAGAAAACCGCCTTCCGGATGCGGTCGTTGCCTGCATCGGCGGCGGAAGCAACTCCATCGGCATGTTCTATCCGTTCATCGAAGATCGAGAAGTCGCTTTGTACGGCGTGGAAGCGGCCGGCAAAGGATTTGAAACCGGGAAACACGCGGCCGCGATCAACGCCGGAAAAACAGGCGTGCTGCATGGCGCTTTTATGTACCTGTTGCAGGATGACAACGGCTTCGTGCAGGAAGCCCACTCCATCTCCGCAGGGCTCGACTATCCGGGAGTCGGACCGGAACATTGCTACTTGCATGAAACCGGCCGCGCCAAATACGTGATGGCGACGGATGACGAAGCGCTTGCGGCAGTGAAACTTCTTTGCCGGACGGAAGGCATCCTCCCCGCCCTTGAAAGCGCCCATGCCGTCCATTATGCGACGGAACTGGCAAAAACGATGGATCCGGACCAAATCATCGTCGTATGCCTGTCCGGCCGCGGCGACAAAGACGTGCATACCATTTATGACGCCCTTGGAGGTGAGCTGGCATGAGCCAAATCAAAGAAGCGATTTTGGAAACGAACCGGCAAGGCCATAAAGCCTTTATTCCATACATTATGGCGGGCGACGGCGGACTTGAAAAACTAAAACCGACCATTTTGAAGCTGCAGGAGCTGGGCGTTACGGCCATCGAAGTGGGCATCCCTTTCACCGACCCGGTTGCGGACGGACCGACGATCGAGGAAGCCGGCGTGCGGGCTTTGGCCAATGGGACCACTCTGCGCAAAGTGCTCGAAACCCTTGCCGGCTTTGCCCATGAAATCAAGATTCCGTTGATTGCGATGACGTATTTGAATCCGGTGCTTGCTTACGGCATCGGCCAATTCGCCAAAGACGCCCATAAGGCGGGCATCCGCGGCGTCATTATTCCGGATATGCCTCTGGAAGAAAGCGATTTGGTCCATCCGGCGCTTAAGGCAGCCGGCATTGACCTGGTGCAGCTCGTTTCATTGACAAGCACGCCGGAACGGATTGAAAAATTGACGAAAGCCAGCGAAGGATTTATTTATGCCGTGACGGTCAACGGAATCACCGGCGCCCGCTCCTCTTTCGAAGGCGATTTGGAGAGCCATTTCAAAAAAATCCAAAGCTATACCGATACGCCTGTATTGGCAGGGTTCGGCATTTCCACCCCTGAACATGTCAAACAATTCGGCTCCTTTACAAGCGGCGTCATCGTCGGCAGCAAAATCGTCGACAGTCTGGCAAAGGGCGACTGGGATGCTATCGAAAATCTCGTCAAAGCTTCAAAAACCGTTCCATTGGCTTAAACGTTTCGCCTTGCGTGCTGCGGCAATATCGGCCCTCCGCGGAGATATCGCCCCTTCTTTGAATTTGAAGTTTGCGGCGATTTCGCCGCGTTTGGCAATCTATCGGCAGCGCGGGTTTTGTCCGCCGTTTTTGCGGAAACCCCGCCCGTTATTGACAGATTTTTGTTACAATATCGACTGTTCCGTAAATTTGATATTGAAATCGATGCGCTCTGAGACAATAATATTAAAAAAGGAGTTGTAATCATCATGAGCCAAACATTAATCAAAAACGGATATTACGGCAATTACGGCGGAAGCTTTGTGCCGCATGAAGTGCAAAAAGTTCTCGACCGGATCGCGGAAGAATTCGCGAAAGTGAAAGACGATCCGGATTTCAACAATGAACTGAACTACTACTTGAAAGAATATGCCGGCCGCGAAACGCCTCTTTATTTTGCAAGAAATTTAACGGAAAAATTGGGCGGCGCCAAAATTTATTTAAAACGGGAAGATTTGAACCATACCGGCTCCCATAAATTAAACAACGTGCTGGGCCAAATTTTGCTTGCCAAACGCATGGGTGCAAAGAGAATCATCGCGGAAACCGGAGCGGGACAACATGGGGTTGCCACTGCGACAGCCGCCGCGATGTTCGGCATGGAATGCACGATTTACATGGGGGCAAAAGATACGAAACGGCAAGCGTTGAACGTGTTCCGCATGGAGCTTCTCGGCGCCAAAGTGGTGGCCGTCGACAAAGGAAACGGCTTATTGAAAGAAGCGGTCGATGAAGCATTCATGGATTTGGTGAAAAACCATGACAACACATTCTATCTGCTTGGATCGGCAGTCGGTCCTACGCCATATCCCGAAATCGTGGAACATTTCCAATCCGTCATCAGCCGTGAAAGCCGCGCGCAACATTTAGAAAAAGAAGGAAAACTTCCGACAGCGGTCATTGCGGCAGTGGGGGGCGGCAGTAACGCAGCCGGTGCGTTCGCGCATTACATCAATGATGAAAACGTGCGCTTGATCGGGGTGGAACCTGCCGGCGCGGCAACCATTACAAAAGGCAAACCTGGCGTTCTTCACGGTTTCAAAAGTTATGTCCTTCAAGATGAGGAAGGCAATTTGCTTGAAACGGACTGCATCGCTGCCGGATTGGATTATCCGGGAGTAGGCCCGCTTCATGCTTACTTGCATGAATCCGGACGCGGCGAATATGTGACTGTCACAAACGACGAAGTGTTGGATGCATTCCAGGTGTTGTCCAGAACGGAAGGCATCATTCCTGCCCTTGAAAGCTCCCACGCAGTCGCTTATGCGTTGAAATTTGCGCCGACTTTATCGCCTGAAGATACGATCATCGTCAACATTTCCGGACGCGGCGATAAAGACGTGCAGCAAGTATTTGAATTGCTGAAAAACAAATAAGATCCGGGGGTGCTTATCAGAGAGGCCCCGCAAAATCCTTTTAAAATAAAAAAGGGGATGTTCGCATTTTGCCGAACTCCCCTTTTGATTTTGCAGCCATGTCACGGCGAATACGCCGGATCATTGCGATGTCCGCTGTCATGGAGAATCTATGTCAAGAACCCTTCGAATTCCTTTATAACGGCGTCCTGCTCTTAATGCCGCCCCCGATTTTATCGAGCATATCGATGGTCATCGCTTTCAAATCATACTTCGGATTGAATCCCCAGTCGGCAACCGCCCGGGATGAATCGATGTTGTTCGGCCAGCTTTCGGCGATGCTTTGCCGCACCGGATCGACATCGTATTTGATTTCAAAATGCGGAATATGCTTTTTGATTTCCGCCGCGATTTCCGACGGATCGAAACTCATGGCGGAAACATTGTAGGCGTTGCGGACCGTCAATTTGGCAGGATCCGCTTCCATTAATTCCACGATGGCGTTCAATGCATCGGGCATATACATCATATCCATATAAGTGCCTTCCGCAATATAAGAAGTATAACTCCCTTCATTCACCGCTTTATGATAAATTTCCACCGCATAATCGGTCGTCCCTCCCCCGGGCGGCGTTCCCGGCGAAATCAGGCCCGGAAAACGGAGACCCCTGACATCCACGCCATAGCGCAAATGATAATAATCGCAGAGCAGCTCCCCTGCCACTTTATTCACCCCATACATGGTCGTCGGCCGCTGCAACGTTTCCTGAGGGGTGTCGTTTTTCGGAGTCGATGGGCCGAATACGGCAATGGAGCTTGGATTGAACAATTGCATATTCAATTCTTTGGAAACTTCCAATGCATTCAACAGGCCGCCCATGTTCAATTCCCATGCCAGAATCGGCTTGATTTCCGCCGTTGCCGAAAGCAGCGCCGCCAAATGGATCATCGTATCCGCTTTGAACTTTTTCGCCACTTCGTACATTTTCAACGCATCGAGGACATCCAGCACTTCGAAGGGTCCGTCATGGTTCTTGTCTTCCCGTATATCCGTTGCCAGGACATTGTCTTTTCCATATTCAATCCGGAGCTTTCTCACCAATTCGGAACCAATCTGTCCAAGCGCACCTGTGACAATGATTCTCTTCATTTCGCCCCTCCTCTGTCGAGTGATTATGGAACATATAAATGTGCCGTAAACTATTTATATGCCGGCGTTTACCGATGGGCTATTCATTCGACCAGAGGAGGGTTTTTATTTTTATTCCATCACCGTGATGCCGCAGATGGATTCAAAGGGGAAAGCGCGGCCGTCCTCGAATGTGCAGATGCGCCGTTTGCCGTCGAGTTCGGCGATTTTTCCCGCCGCTTTAAAGATGCGCCGGTTTTGCCAAATTTTCAGCTCGACTTCACAGTGATTGGCGCATGCCGCGATGAGCTGTTCATTCAAATCCTGCAAAGCCCATTCATCCAGAACCGGCCTCTCTTCGCATCTGTCCTTCTCTCTCCATTCCCTGAGCATTTTCACATGTTCCGGGAGCATCATCGCGTTCCATTTGATATTCCCCCGATCTCGAATCATCTTTCTTCACCTCTTTTGTTTCGAAGAATTTGGGTGGTGGCGGTGGAAGCGATTTTGGAAGAACCGCAAACGGCGGCCTTTCCATTCCGCGTGCCTTCGGGAAGCGAATCCCGCACGAATCGGCCTTTTGCGGGCATCCATGTTTCTATTTCTTATGGCCGCCAAGAAACTGCGACCGATCCAGTGCGGTTCCCGCTTCCGTATAAGACACCGCGCGAAGGACGGCGGTCGGTCCGATTTTGGAACGCAAATAATCCATCGTCGCGCCAAGTTTCCGCCTTTTCCATTTTTGGCGGTCAAAAAAGCTCAATTGCATGGAGCGTTCCGTCTCCAACTTGGAAAGGCTGATGGTGATTTGTCTGACCGGGCGCTCGGCATAATATTCATCCAGCAGTTCTTTGCAGACTTCATAAATTTTCATCGTATCATTCGTCGGTTCGTCGATTGTCCGGGAGCGCAGGAACCCGCCCCCAAAGGCGTCTTTGCTGTAGCCCACGCCGAGGGAAACCGTCCGTCCCGCCTGATGCGCTTCCCTTGCCCGGCGAGCCACATCTTCGCACATTTCCAAAATGACCGTGAGAATCTCCCGGCGCGTCCGGTAATCCCGCATGAGCATCTGCCCCTTGCCGAAGCTGATCTGCCCCTCCGCAATAGGGGCGCCGAGAGGGGACAAATCGATTCCCCACGCATGGTAATATAATTGATTTCCCAAAATGCCAAAGCGGCTCTCCAACATCTCCAAATCCGCGCGAGCCAAATCCCCCACTTTGAAAATGCCCATATTGTTCAACGAGCGTTCCGTGCGGCGGCCAATCCCCCACATTTCCGAAAGGGGCGAAACGGGCCACAATTTTTTCGGAACATCTTCATAAGTCCATTTGGCAAAGTTCGTTTTCTTCGCTTCCAAATCCAAAGCCAATTTGGCCATCAGCATATTCGGCCCCATCCCTACCGCGCTCGGAATTTGGAATTGGCTGTAGATGCTTTTTTGAATGTATTTTGCCGTTTCTTCCGGCGGACCCCAAAGCTTTTCCGTGCCGGACAGATCCACGAAGCTTTCATCAATGCTATAGACATGGATCGCTTCTTTCGGTACGAATTGGTTGAGCAAATTGGTGATTTCCATGGACATTCGCACAAAAAATTCCATTTTCGGTTCAAACAGCCGGATGTCCGGATGTTTCGGTATTTCATAAAGGCGGGAGCCGGTTTTGATGCCAAAGCGTTTCTTCATCGGTGGTGATGCAGCGAGCACGACACTCCCCTTTTGCTCAAAGTTGCCTACGACCGCAATCGGCACTTCCATCGGATCCAAATTGTGCAGCATCGCCATGCAGCTGGCATAAAAACAGCGCATATCGATGCAAATGATCGAACGGTCCGGAAGAAGCTCGTACAATTCTTCGGGGCTAAAGTCCGTGTAATTCAGCGCATGGATGTGCATCATGGCCACCTCCGCTTATCCATTATATGTATAGATTATATGTGCAGAACGTATGTTCTATACCTCATTTTAAAATGAGACCATTGAGACGACAAGTGGGAAAACTTGGGAAAGAAATTCGGACGGTGATTGGGCAAGCGGATATCCGCACAAGCGCCATCCTGCCCCAAATAAAAACCATCCGGACGATCCCCGGATGGTCCCTTCTTTATTCCAAAAGCAACACTACTCCACCACTTCCGTAAAGAAGCATCTCTTCATATGTTCAATAAAAAGTTCGCCCTGATCCGTAAAGGTCGCGACGCCCCGCTTATGGACGGCCGTTTTGAATCCTTCCGCGTCGGCTCCGGCCACCGTCAAAAAGTCGCAGATGTCCGTGCACACGCCGCATACATGCACTTTCTCCACGCCGAGGGAACGCAGCTTGTCCGCAAGACCTGTGCGAAAGAACGCATTGTAATTTTCTTTCGGCTGCATGATTACATTCGGATGGTCTTTATGCTTTTCGTACCAGTCCTGTAGCTCCCCGTACAGCTGCTGCCCCTTCGTCCCGACCACATTGTGGGGCGGCCATAATGCAAAATGCGGGTCGTTCTCCTGATGGGCATCCATCGCAAAAACGACAATCTGATCCTTCTCCAAAAATTGATCGGCCATTTCCACAATATACGGCACAATTTCCTGTGCCGGTTTCCCGGCCGTCAAGCTGCCATCATCCGCCACAAAATCGTTGCTCATGTCCACAATCAGCAAAGCCTCTCGCATCACGACACCTTCTTTCCCTGATTTTATATTTCTATTGTATCATGGAAATTTTGGAAAGAAACGATGCCCCAAAAGGATTAATAAAATTGAGACATCTCCGCCGGACAGACAAAAACGGAGAATCCGGGCTGCGTCCGGATTCTCCTTTAATATGCATTATAATTAGCACTTTACTCAATAATATTCGTCTCAATGCCTTCCAAAGGGCCAATCAGAACGGTTTTACCGACATGAGGACAATCATGACCACCGCAATGAGGGAAGCTGTCATTCCCGCAGCGGCGATTTGTTTATTCAATGCTGCTGCATCGGCCGGAATGTCGCTGCCTTTGTAACCGTCCAAAATTTCGGAAACTTTTTTTACTCTCTTGCCCGTATATCCCACCGCCAAGTAGTGGGCGATGACGTATAGCACGATGGACGCAATGTACCAGCCTTGAGTGAACAACGATGTGTTAAGCGCGCCCATAATGAGCCCTGAGAGGATTAGGATGATGCTTCCCACTTTCGCCACACTCTCTACCTTTTCACGATTTGGTTGACAAAAACGAGGCTTTCTTTCGTCTTGCCGAAAGACTGGATGACCGGCATGGCAAAGGATGGTCCCATCCCCACAACCGCCGCCACCACATGGATAAGTACGAGCAATCCGTAAAGTGACATGTAAAATATCTCCAAATCCATAATTCTACTATAATTACTGTAAAAATGTTGAAATCCTGCTTCATTATAACAAAAGCCCCAATGGTGTTCATTAATCTTGAAAAAAAACCTGAAGATTTGGAGAAATTATAGAAAATTCCATATGAAATAACTGAATTTTAAATTATTTACATTAACAAAATATAAATATATCAATCAATACCCAATTTCCTTATAATCAAAGAAAGGAGGCGAATAAAGGCATGAATGAAAAATTGGCCCTGATTATGATTAACGGGATCATCGCGGTACCCATGCTGCTGCTTGCTTTTTATTTATACAAAGGAAAAGGCGGCTTTTTGATCGCCGGTTATAATACATTGCCGGAAGAAGAAAAAGCCAAGTACGACGAACCCGCCTTATGCCGGTTTGTCGGCAAAAACATGTTCGTTTTGACCGGGCTGATGGTCGTATGGACGATAGCGGAGATATTTGAAATATTATGGTTGCTGATTGCGGGAATCGCCCTGTTTGTCGGCGTCGTGGTTTTTATGATCATTTATTTGAACACCGGAAACCGGTTCAGGAAAAGTTGATTCAGGCGCCTCCGCAACGGCCCAAAACAAAACACCCCCCAAAGCCGTAAAAAGCAGCCTCGAGAGGTTATTTCTAATGTATGTGGAAATGTTCAATTGTTGACTTGTGCAGGGTAGATTTTCATTTTTTGTAAAACATTTGGGGCAAAGCCGCAACAAATGAAAATCCCGCCAGGATGCAACAACCTGCGCGAAACATAAAGCGGCAGCCTGCCAGCGCAGGCGCCTGCTATCCCATCCAGCGCAGGCCTTTCGGATAATGGTTTTTCATCACATTTCCGGCAAGCTTGCCCCAGCCGATGGAATAGCCGTCCACGGTCATCAGATACCAGCCTTTTGGACCGCCTGCCTGCAAGGTTTCCCCTTTCAAATAAGCGAGGATTTCCTCCGAATCCGCGGGAAGATTCCACACGTTTTTCGCATCCTCCCCGCTTAGTGCCAAAGCGAGGGCATGGGAAGGCTCGAAGCGGTTTTTCTTGAACGTTCCCAAATGCAGGCCCGGACGCAGCACCTTCAGTTGATCCAAAGCCGGCGCCTCTTCCGGCAGCGCATACAGTTGATCATGGAATGCGATGAAATTTCCGGAAGGCGTCCTGTTCAATGTTTCGCCTGCAAATTGCTGATAGGCCTTCAACATTTTCGGATCGAGTTTCGATTTGGCATATTTGATGCGGGGCGCCTCATCCCCGTCCACCTTTTTCAGCACGGCGATGTAATGCCCTTCCCCTTTCACGAGATGGGGCCAAATGCGGATCGTCTTCTCAATGCCGGGAGCCGCCTTTTCCACCCAATCGGCTCTTCCCGGGCTGAAGCCTTCGTACACTTCCACTTGCTCAATTTCAAAGTTCGGATACTTTTCAAGGAAGCGGCTGATTGTTCCCTCGTTTTCTTCCGGCGAGAAGGTGCATGTGGAATAGACGAGCCGTCCCCCCGGCTTCAACATGCTTTGGGCATGGTCGAGGATTTCGTCCTGCCGTCTTGCGCAAAGGGCCACATTTTCCGGACTCCAGTGCAGGCGGGCTTCTTCATCTTTCCGGAACATCCCTTCCCCGGAGCAAGGAGCATCGACCAGGATCCGGTCGAAAAAGCCGGGGAAACGGACGGCAAGACGCTCAGGCGTTTCATTTACCACAATGGCGTTTTGGATGCCCATCCGTTCCACGTTCTGCGATAAAATTTTCGCCCGCTGCGGATGGATTTCATTGGAAACGAGCAGTCCTTCCCCCCGCATTTCGGAGGCAAGGTGGGTCGTCTTCCCTCCCGGCGCCGCGCACAAGTCGAGGATGCGCTCTCCCGGCCGGGGATCCGCCAATTCCCCTACCGCCATCGCGCTCGGCTCTTGGATATAATACAACCCCGCTTCATGGTAAGGGTGTTTTCCTGGCCGTTCATTGCCAGGATAAAAATAGCCTTCCTTCACCCAAGGGATTTTCTCGGTTGTAAAAGGATTCATTTGTAAAAATTCATCTATTGAAATTTTTAGCGTGTTTATTCGCAAGCCCTGATTCTTCTCTTCTTCATAGCTTCGAATAAAGGCATCATATTCTTCTTGCAATAAGTTTTTCATTTTTTCTTGAAAGGTTTGTGGAAGATTCAATTTATTCACCTCAAAAAGTATATTATCATTCATTTTGATATTTGGGGTGGTGAACATATTTTTATTAACCGTATTGGTGAAGATATTTACTGATATTGTGAAATTAGAAATATTAACTATTCCATTATTATTTGGTGATTTGCCCAAACAGGGCTATAATCAAAAAAGGACGTCTGTAAATTCAGGACGCCCTTTTCAATCATTAAGGTATTTTCACTGTAAATGGTTCAAATTTAACATCTTTTAGCCCACTATAATCCTTTTCGATATATTGACCGTTTTCATCTGCCCCGCCACCACTCGATGGAATCTCCAAATATGGGGTAATGGTCAATTCCGTCACCTTTGAGTCAATTGGATCAAATTGCTTTTTACTTTTATACACGATGGCATCTTTCATTCTTTCCCCTGTCACTCCGCCTGACAGGTTTGTCAGTTTGTTGCCATCTTGGTCTACTACTAGGAAATCGATATATTGCCCTCTCGTTTTATCAAAATCGTCCACTTTTTCAGAACTCTCAAAAGATACACTTACACCTGTTTTGCTTATGGACACTTCTGTTACCTTGAGTTGTATGCCATCTACTGTTTGTTCATGTTGAACAGGAATTGTTTTTATGTCTTTTATTTTTTTGATTGGCGTTGAGAAGTGCCATTTTTCCCCTTTTTCTCCCTTAAGCGTTAGCCCCAGTTCAAATTGGTCAGGCATCTCTTCGGTAATGCCGATCATTTGAATGGCTGTACGAGTGGTTGATGAAATCATTTCTTCTCCATAAGAACCTGAAACTGCTTTAGGCAATTTTCCATTAATCGTAATATCCATGCCTGCACCGAAATAATGTTCACCTAATTCCCTTTCAGACTCAATAATGAGGCCGATTGTAATATTGCTTTGATCAGATAGAACCTCATTTAACGTAACGGATATTCCATTAATTGTTTGTGTTTCGCCAATTTCGTCGATTAACCCTTCTTGGTAGGCATTTTGTAAACCCATTAAGTCGGAATCGCCAAAAACAGAACCGATTAAAGGGATTTTCGATAAACTCGTTGCAATCGCAGGAGAATATTGAGCTGAAATAAATAATAATCCAAATACTGCAGCCACACAGCTTAAAAGATAAGTGATTTTTCTTTTATATAAAGGAGCTTTCACCTTTCCATCCATTTGCTCTTGTGCTTGAGCAATTCCAGTGCGAATCGCCGATCGAACTTCGGCTTGCGGAAACACATCGAAATGATCAAATTGTTCTTTCATTGAACTTATAACTCCTTTCCAGTTCATTTTTTAAATGTTTTTTTGCTCTTCGCAAATAGGTTTTGATTGTTCCAACCGGTTTTCCCATCACTTCAGCAATATCCCGAATAGACAGGTCGTGATAGTAAAATAAAATAATCGAGGTTTGATAGGATTCATTTAACTTTGATAATGCTTCGCCTAAATGTAAAGAATCAGATGGCAGCTCCTGTTTGTGTTCCATTTTCCTTAATAGTTCCATTTCATCGTACGGAATCATTCGATCGCGTTTCTTCCAATAATTGGTAGCATTCACGAATGAGAATTCTGAAGAGCCATGTCGAGAAATATTCGGGATTTCGCAAATCTTTAATCGCTAAAAACGCTTTGCAAGTTGTTTCTTGGATAACGTCCAGTGCGTCTTCTTTCCTTCCAACATAGGAAAGCGCTTTATAATAAAGCATTTGTTCTTCTTTAAAAAGCAATTGTTCAAAGGCTTGCGCATCTCCTTTGATTGCTTTTTCCACTAGTTCGATATCATGTTTCACTCTCTTAATCCTCCTTTCATTAATTAGAGCTTCCGGAATAAAGGAAAAGTTTCAAAGGATTAAAGTTTTTTATCGACAGTCAAAAAACCTCTATTTCTGGTATGCAATAATTGCCAACACCATTCAAAAAAATGACGTCCACTCAAGTTTCAATAAATCCAATAAAAAAACCGAGCATCCCATCCTGCTCGGTCCATAGATCCAATCCTTTACTTTTGCTCCACCACTTTCCCGTACAATTCCGGGCGGCGGTCGTCATATACCGGAATTCGTGTGCGGACTTCATCCACTTTGGAGAAATCCACGTCGATCACCGCCAACTCTTCATCTTCGGCTCCCGTCCACAGCACTTCTCCCCAAGGCTCGATCACCATCGACTGGCCGTTGAAATTTTCCGGTTTGCGGGAAATCCGGTTCACGGCGATGACAAAACATTGATTTTCGATGGCGCGTGCCTGCAACAAAATTTTCCAATGATCAATCCGCGGAGTCGGCCATTGGGCGGAAACGAACAGCACTTTCGCCCCGGCCAATGCATGGGCCCGGAGCCATTCAGGAAAGCGGATATCATAGCAAATGACAGCCGCTGCCGGAAGATCGTCCAAATCGAAGCGGTTCATGGAATTCCCCGCTTCCAAGTACTTCTCCTCATCCATCAATCTGAACAAATGGGCTTTGCTATATTCGCTCACCAATTCCCCATCGCGGTTCACCACATACATCGTATTATAAAACTTGCCGTTTCGCTTTGTCGCGACAGAGCCTCCGACAATATGTACATTCAGCTCCCGGGCAAGGCGTTGAAGAAAGGCTTTCGTGCGGTCGCCGTTTTCGTCCGCCAA
This sequence comes from Ureibacillus sp. FSL K6-8385, assembly GCF_038593155.1. Lineage (GTDB taxonomy): Bacteria > Bacillota > Bacilli > Bacillales_A > Planococcaceae > Ureibacillus > Ureibacillus terrenus. The sequence continues at coordinate 250,172 of NZ_CP151968.1, read as the reverse complement.
TTCCTCCAACTTTTCCAGGGCATAACCGGTATTCCACATTTCGGGCAATACCACAATTTCAGCGCCCTTCTCAACCGCTTCGCGAATCAGCCGCTCCGCCCGTTCGAAGTTTTCCTCCACCTTCCCAAACCCGACATTCATTTGAATGCAACCAATTTTCATCACAAATCCCCCTAGACAATTATTCAAAAAAATAATAATATTCCTACATATCTACTTATAATTATAAACGGGAACTTCCTTAAAATACAGAATGACAGATTTTGAGAATTCCATCAAGTTGTACCTTAACCGACTAAATCAATAAGAAAAGAGGATGCACATGGAATTATCCGATAAACTCCAAAAACTCCCTACTCAATTTTTTGCTTCCCTTGTGCAAAAAGTGAATACGGCGATTGCTGAAGGGCGGGACGTGATCAATCTCGGACAGGGGAATCCGGACCGGCCAACGCCTCCTCACATCGTCAAGGCGCTTCAAGAAGCGGCAGCCGATCCTGCCACCCATAAATATTCCCTTTTCCGTGGCATGCCAGAATTAAAACAAGCCGTAAGCGACTTTTACAAAAGGGAATACAATGCCGACATCGATCCGAATGAAGAAGTGGCCATTTTAGGCGGCGCAAAAGTTGGGCTGGTCGAGCTGCCGTTGTGTGTGCTTAATCCAGGAGACTATATGCTGCTTCCGGATCCGGGGTATCCGGACTATTTATCCGGTCCGGTGTTGGCGGATGTTCATTTTGATACAATGCCATTGCTTGAGGAAAATGATTTTCTCCCGGATTATGACGCTTTGCCTGATGAAGTGAAAAGGCGGGCAAAATTGATGTATTTGAACTATCCAAACAATCCGACGGGCGCCACAGCCGATTTGGCGTTCTTCGAAAAAACGGCGCAATTTGCAAAAGAACACAGTATTGCCGTTGTTCACGATTTCGCATACGGAGCCCTTGGATTCGACGGGAAGAAACCGGTCAGCTTCCTGCAAGCGGAAGGGGCAAAAGAAGTCGGCATCGAGTTTTACACATTATCCAAAACCTATAACATGGCCGGCTGGCGCGTCGCTTTTGCGGTGGGAAACCGCAGCATCATTGAAGCCATCAACTTGTTGCAAGACCATCTGTTCTGCAGCCTCTTCCCTGCCGTACAGCGCGCGGCCGCCTATGCATTGAATGGCGATCAATCCTGTGTGGAAGAATTGCGAAACATTTACGAATCCCGCCGCAATGTGCTGGTGGAAGAAGCCCGCCGGATCGGATGGAACGTAAAAGCGCCAAAAGGCTCCTTCTTTGCATGGTTGCCGGTTCCGGAAGGGTTTACGAGCCAAGAATTTTCCGATTACCTATTGGAAAAAGCGGATGTGGCAGTCGCAAGCGGAAACGGATTCGGCGAGCACGGCGAAGGCTATATCCGGGTCGGCCTGCTGGTGGAGGAAGAACGGATCCGCGAAGCCATCCGCCGCATTGAAGCATTAGGAATTTTCCAAAAAAACAAAGCAAAAGTTCAGAAATGAACTCACCCCCTCCCCTTCGAACAGGCGGAGGGGGTAAAATTTTTGCCCGTCTCCCTCCCATATCTTCAAAGATCTACGGTTCAATTGACGAAAAATTCAGAAATAAGATTGATTTTCGCAGGATTTTTCGCTTACGATAGATTTACAACAATTGGCCACTCCACAGAAAAGGGTGATAACATGACCATAAAATATACAATCGCCGTAAAAGAAGGAATCCTTCATGCGAAAAAGATGGCCCAAAAGAAGTTGCACTACCAGCTGGATATTCCCCATCTCTGGGCCGCTTTGCTGCAACCGGGCCACTTTGCCTACAACTTTTACCGGGAATTAAACATTGATATGGATGAACTGATTCAACTCGTCAATAAGGAAGTGGACAAAATCCCATCTATATCGGGCACGGAAATCGCCTATGGAGAAAAAGAAAGCCAGCGCCTGAAAAGGCTGTTCAAACAGGCGGAAATCGAAGCGGAACGTCTGCGGGACCGCTTTATTTCCGTCGAACATTTGATGATTGCCCTGTTTGAACAGGATTTTAATCCGATCACAAAATATTTGACCCAACATCATGTAACCAAAGAGTCCATCTATGAAAAATTGAATCAAACGCGGGACGGGCAAAGCGTCACATCCGACCATCAGGAAGCGCTGTACGATTCATTAAACAAATATGCGGTCAATTTGAATCAAAGATACATAGACGGAAAAGTGGACCGGGTTGTCGGCAGGGAAAAAGAAATCAACGATATCATCCGCATTCTGACAAGAAAAAATAAAAATAATGCGATATTGATAGGAAGCCCCGGGGTTGGGAAAACCGCCATCGTCGAAGGCTTGGTCCAAAAAATTGTGAACAAAGAGGTTCCAAATAATTTGCGCGACAAAGTCGTCTACAGTCTCGACATGGGCTCCCTTCTCGCAGGAGCCAAATACCGCGGGGAATTTGAAGAAAAATTAAAAGCCGTATTAAACGATGTGAAAAAATCCAATAATCGGATCATTCTCTTCATTGATGAAATCCACACGATTGTCGGCGCAGGACGGACAGAAGGCTCCATGGATGCCGGAAATATCATAAAGCCGATGCTTGCCCGCGGGGAACTTCGCTGCATTGGCGCAACCACGCAAGATGAATACCGGGAATATATCGAAAAAGACAAGGCATTGGAGCGCCGTTTCCAACGGGTGATCGTCAATGAGCCGTCCATTGAGGCAACCATCGAAATACTGCGGGGCATCAAAGAAGATTATGAATTGTATCACGAAACACTGATTACGGATGAAGCCATCGAAGCGGCGGCCAAACTTTCGAAACGCTACATCACCGACCGGTATTTGCCGGATAAAGCCATTGACCTGATGGATGAAGCGAGCGCAGTAAAACGGATTTCCTTAAATGAAGTCCCCCGTTCCATCAAGAACATCAACGAACAAATTTTGCGGACAAAAATCGCCCTTTATAAGCAAGATTTGGACCCCGACCCGACATTGGACAGGAACGCCCTTGAACGGCAGCTGAAAAGTTTGGAAAGCGAAAAAGAAAAAATGGAGAAGCAATGGGCAAAAGAGCTGGAACTGCTCCATTTCATGCAGCGGGAAAAAAGGAATTTGGCAAGATTGCATAAATTATATGAAAAAGCGGTAAAGAACAATGACGTCGGCCAAATCGTCCAATTGGACACCCATGACATTCCCGCATCGCAAAAGCGGCTAAAAGAGCTGGAACAACAATGGGAGTCGCTAAGGGAAACAGAAACCTTCATCGATAATGTGGTAACCGCCGAAGATATCGGGCGCGTCGTGGAAAGACTGACCGGAATCAAAATCACGGGCCTCATGGAAAATGAACGGAATCGGCTATTGCATTTGGAAGACGAAATACACAAATACATCGTGGGACAAGATGAAGCGGTGAAAAAAGTGACCCACGCCGTCCTGCGTTCAAGGGCCGGAATCAAAAATCCGAATAAACCGACCGGCTCGTTCCTGTTCCTCGGACCTACGGGCGTCGGCAAAACGAAACTCGCCAAAGTGCTGGCAAAAGTGTTGTTTGGTACAGAGCTGGATATGGTGCGTCTGGACATGTCAGAGTATATGGAAAAACACGCTGTCGCGAAACTCATCGGTCCTCCGCCGGGATACGCCGGCTATGACGAAGGGGGCCACTTGACGGAGGCGGTCCGGCATCGGCTCCATTCCATCATCGTCCTGGACGAGATCGAAAAAGCCCATCCGGATGTGTTCAATATTCTATTGCAGGTGCTCGATGAAGGAAGGCTTACGGACTCCCAGGGCCGGACGGTGGACTTTAAAAACACGATTTTAATTATGACAAGCAATATCGGATCGGAACGGCTGCTGGATTCCATTGAAAGGCATAATGCCATTACATCCGAAGCGAGGGAAGCGGTCATGAACGAATTGCGCGCCCATTTCAGGCCGGAATTTATAAACCGGATTGATGAAACCATCCTGTTCAGCCCGCTGGTGAAAGAACAAATGACGGCGATTGCCGAAATATTGATGGAAGAACTCAATGAACGGTTAAGGGAAAACAAATTGATTCTGCACGCCACTTCGGATGTCATCCAATGGATTGCGGAAAACGGATACGATCCGATATATGGGGCGCGCCCAATTCAGCGGTTTATCGTCCAGCACATCGAAACACCGCTTGCCCGGGACATCATTGCCAATCAAATCGGTGAAAATGTCCGCATTATTGTTTCCATCCAAAATGGTAAACCGGTTTTCCATTATGAACCGGTTTGATTCCCGTTTAAATGAAGGAGAGGAAGCCCTGTCCCCTCTCCCAAATTTCAACACTACAATTCTTCGAAACTGCTATTTTTTTCTTCGTATTTACATCAATTTTCTGAAAATTGTATAGACGTATTTTTTGAAATCCGATACAATTGATTTGCAACCGTTTTCATTATTCCGAAAATTCGGATTAATGAAGTTGTTCGTGCATTTGTAAAAGGAAAGAAGGTGACTCCTTGAAGAGCTTTGATGTGCTCATTATCGGAGCCGGGCCCGGCGGATATGTAGCTGCGGAAGAAGCCGCACAGCTGGGGAACTCAGTGGCGGTGATTGAAAGAAATGCCGTCGGCGGCTGCTGCCTCAACGTCGGCTGCATCCCTTCCAAAGCGTATTTGCAATACAGCCGCTGGTTGTCCGCCGTACAAGCCCTGAATAAGAACGGTATATCGGTTGCAGTGAATCAAATCGATTTCCCCTCCGTTGTGAGAAGGAAAAACAAAATCATCTCCCCCCTGCAATCGGGCATCCATATGACCTTTAAAAGAAATGGCATCCATTATATTACAGGAGAAGCGAAACACGTAGAAGGCAAAATTTTTGAAGTGAATGGAGAGCGATACTACGGAAAACATGTATTGCTTGCCACGGGCGGCGCCCCCTTCATCCCGGACATCCCGGGTTTAAGCGATATCGATTATTTGACGACGAACACCTTTTTTGACATGGAGACATTGCCGAATCGCTTGGCCATCATCGGCGGCGGGGTGATTGGCGTGGAATTGGCCTATGCGATGAAAAGTTTCGGCACCGATGTCACGATCATTGAAGCCGCACCGGACATATTGTTGACGGTCGACCCGGACGCCCGTTCCATTGTGAAAGAAAAGCTTCAGAGCATGGGAATAAAAATCATTGTAGAAGCTTCCGTCCAAAAAGTGAAAAAAGGAATCGTCCTTCTTTCCGATGAAGAGATTCCTTTTGATCGGCTTCTGGTGGCGACAGGCAGAAAACAAAACCTGGAAATCCCGATGGCGATGGGACTTGAACTGGATGAAAGAAAACAATTTGTCAAAGTAAACGAATACTATGAAACGAGCATGAAAAACGTTTATGCGGTCGGCGATTTAATCGGCGGCCATACACTCGCCCATGCGGCCAGTGCGGAAGGCGTAAAAGCCGTCCGTGCCATAAACGGAAAAAAAGAAAGGCCCGTATCACCATACAGCATCCCCCGCCCTCTTTTCATCGATCCGGAAGTTTCCGAATTCGGGATGAGCGAAGAAGAAGCAAGAAAAAAAGGCTATGACGTAATCGTCGAAAAAATGCCGTTTTCATTCAATGGACGGGCCATTTGCGCCAATGAAACGGAAGGCTTTGTCAAAATCATATCCGAAACGAGGTACCGGGAAATATTGGGGGCCGTCATTGTCGGACCCGACGCGGCGGACCTGATCCACCAAATCCTTGCCGTCCGCGAAGCTGAAGGTACCGTCGATGAATTGGCGAATACTGTCTTCGCCCACCCTACCGTTTCGGAGTTGATCCAGGAAACAGCAAAAAGAATAATGAAACATCAATAAATCAAAGGAGGAATCAAAATGGCGGAAAAAGCGAAAGGCATGCCCAAATTGTTTGCGAGCGTCGATACGTCGGTGAAGGAATTGGTGGATTTGGAGATTCGCGCAGCTACCGATGCTGTGGAATTGACGAAAGACAAAGCAAAATCCATGTACAAATCAATGGAAGATATCCGAAATTTTGAAGAAAATGTAAAACGTTTCTTCGCTGCCGGTGAAATTCCGGGGTTCGTGCACTTGTACGCCGGTGAAGAAGCCATTGCTGTCGGTGTTTGTGCCCATCTGACAGATGAAGACTACATAACCAGCACCCACCGCGGACACGGGCACTGTATTGCCAAAGGCGGCGATTTAAAAGGAATGATGGCCGAAATCTTCGGGAAAGCGACAGGCCTTTGCAAAGGTAAAGGCGGTTCCATGCACATCGCCGACATGGACAAAGGGATTTTAGGAGCCAACGGAATGGTTGGCGGCGGTTTCGGGCTGACAACCGGCGCGGCCATGCGCAACAAATATAAGAAAACGGACCGGGTTGCCGTTTGTTTCTTCGGTGACGGCGCGGCCAACGAAGGCGTATTCCACGAATGTTTGAATATGGCGTCCATCTGGAAGCTGCCGGTGATTTTTGTATGTGAGAACAACCTCTTCGCCGAATCCACTCCTCAATGGTATTCTTCCGCTTCCCGCACAATCGCGGAAAGAGCCGTCGCCTATAATATGCCTGGCGTCCGGGTGAATGGAAAAGATGTCGTCGCCGTTTATGAAGCGGCCGGCAAAGCCATTGAACGCGCGCGCAAAGGCGAAGGTCCGACGTTAATCGAATGCGTCACTTACCGGAACCACGGACACTTTGAAGGTGACGAACAGACTTACAAAGCGCCCAGCGGAGAAGAAAAAGAATGGGCGGAAGTGGATCCGCTCGAAGTTTTCCGCCAATACGCCATCGAAAACGGCTTGCTGACGGAAGAAGAATTGGATCAATTGAGAGAAGAATCCATCCGCGATATTGAAGAGGCGATCAAATTCGCCAAAGAAAGTCCGGAACCATCGCCTGAATCGCTCTATGAAGATGTTTTTGCGGACTAATCTAAAAAACTTGGAAAGGAGTTATAGAGAATGGCCAGAGAAATTTTATTCATGAACGCACTCAATGAAGCGCTTGACCAAGCGATGGCAAAAGATGAAAACGTCATTTTATTAGGTGAAGATATTGCAGGCGGCGCGGAAGTCCAACATTTGGAAGAAGCCAACGAAGATGCCTGGGGCGGCGTAATGGGCGTCACCCGCGGCCTTGCACCGAAATACGGCCGTGAGCGGGTCATCGATACGCCGCTATCCGAAATGGGTTATATGGCTGCGGCCGTTGGGATGGCCGTAACCGGTCTGCGCCCTGTGGCCGAGCTGATGTTCAGCGACTTTATCGGCTTTTGCTTTGACTCCATCATCGGACAAGGTTCGAAGATGCGATACATGTTCGGAGGAAAAGCGAAAGTTCCCATGACGGTTCGCACAATGCACGGTGCGGGAGTGAACGCGGCCGCCCAGCACTCCGGCTCCTACTACGGACTGTTCGGTTCGATTCCCGGCGTCAAAGTCGTCGTCCCCGCAACACCATATGATGCAAAAGGGCTTCTCCTCTCCGCCATTGAAGATGACAACCTCGTCATCTTTTCGGAAGATAAAACATTGTACGGCATGAAAGGCGAAGTGCCGGAAGAGTATTATACAATCCCGATCGGCAAGGCTGCCATCAAGCGTGAAGGCAAGGACTTGACAATTGTTACCATCGGAAAAATGCTGTACGTCGGCCTGGAAGTGGCGGAAATCCTGGAAAAGGACAATGTATCGGTTGAAGTGATCGACCTGCGCACTGTTGCCCCATGGGATGAAGAAACGGTGCTGGAGTCCGTGAAGAAAACAGGCCGCTTAATTATCATCGATGAATCCAATCCGCACAACAACACGGCAACGGATATCGCTTCGGTTGTGGCAGACAAAGCTTTCGACTATTTGGACGGACCAATTAAATGCGTCTGCGCGCCAAACACACCTGTTCCATTCGCTGCCAATCTTGAAAAACTATATATTCCGGATGCGCAAAAAGTGTTGACAGTGGCAGCAGAAATCATCGATGACCTGAGAGCCAAATAGAGAGGGGGGATTCATCATGGCTACGGAAATATTGATGCCGAAACTGGGCTTGACAATGACAGAGGGCACAGTAGAACATTGGTTTGTAAATGAAGGAGATGAAGTGCAGGCAGGCGATGCAGTGGCGGAAATCAGTTCGGAGAAATTGACGAGCGAAGTCGTTGCACCGGAGTCCGGCACGATCATTAAAATTGTCGCTCAAGTGGGCGATGTCGTACCAAGCAAGGCGCCAATCGCGTATATCGGAAAACCCGGTGAACAGATCGGCTCCCCTACCCCATCAGCCGGCGCCCCGGAACCGAAGGCAGTCAAAACAGCGGCGGCAAATGAGCCCGCAAAAACGGAATCAAAGAAAAAAGATGACGGAGAAAGAATCTTTATTACGCCAATCGCCCGCAAAATGGCGAAAGAACTTGGCATCGATATCCGCAATGTCGTCGGTACAGGCGGCAATGGACGAATAACACGGCTGGATATATTAAGATATCAGGCCTCTATGGAGTCTCCGGCAAAAGACCGCGCGCCATCCGCATCGGCCGTTTCATACGGTGCCGGGCTTGCCGGTTTGCGCAAGACCATTGCCCAGCGAATGATGCGCAGCGTCCAAACAACCGCCCAAGTAACGAACCATCGAAAAGTGGATATTACCGAATTAATGAAATTCCGCGATGAGATCAAGTCAAAAGTGAAAGACCCGCTTGTCCATAATGAACTGAGCATCAATACCCTTCTTACAAAAGCGGTTGTTTTGGCATTAAAAGATACGCCGGATATGAACGCCTGGTACCATAATGGCGAATATATCCGCGTTGAGGAAGTGCATATCGGGATGGCCACAGCGGTGGAAGACGGTTTGGTCGTTCCCGTAATACAAAACGCGCATCTCATGTCTTTGTCCCAGCTTGGCGCTGCCATCAAGAAGGTGACAACCGAAGCGCGGCAAGGCACGCTGGACGGAAGCCTTTACAGCGGATCGACCTTTACGATTACAAACTTGGGCGGCTATGAAATCGAATACTTCACCCCGATCTTGAATACACCGGAAGTCGGCATTTTAGGTGTCGGCGCCATCCAAAAAGAACTGGCATTGGAGGATGGCGAAGTGGTGGAGAAATTAAAGTTGCCGCTCAGCTTAACATACGATCACCAAATTATCGATGGTGCACCGGCTGCGGAATTTTTGGGAAAAATCGCCGACTACTTGCAAGACCCTTATCGCCTGCTTTTATAAAAACGGAAATGGTTTACCCACCTTCCCTCAATTTCATTTCAACAATCAAAACGGCTTAAGCTTTCCCGAAGAAGCTTAAGCCGTTTTATTTGGTTTCACCGCCGGCAAAAGCGCGGGCCCGACTCAAAAATCTCCATCAGACCCCGCTGGCCACCGCTTTCTCTTTTTCCAGCACTTCCCCTAAAAACTTCGCCACTTCCAGCATGCCGTATTTGCCCGCTCTTGCTTCCGCATCGCTGTTGTAATTCGTATTGGTATTAATATCGTACGTATAAACGGTGCCGTTTTCATCTTTGATGAACTCGATGCCTGCGACGGCGATGTCGTTTGCCTGCAAGAACGCTTCATATTTCGCGATTTGTTCCAAATCCACATCGTCGATGATTTCAAATTTCGGTTTCTGTTCCACCTGTTCGCCGACCGGGCAGAATAAATCGTTGATCTGGCAGGCATCCGCAGGGCAAAGCTCGAACCCTTTCGATGTATCCACGCGCACGGCGTAAAAGAATTTGCCGCCGATAAATTCCGCGCGCGTAATGTAGGATTCCGGCGCCTTAATATATTCTTGGATCAGCGTAATGCCGTCCACCGGCTCTTCATAAGCCGGGCTTTCGAGATATTCCTTCAATGCGTCGATGGAATGGAATAGTTGCACGCCAAGCCCTTTCCCTGCGCGGTTGTGCTTTGTGATGAACGGCGTTTTCCCCAGACTTTCGGCCGCTTTGACAACCTGCTCCTTGCCCACCGCGCCGATTGTTTTCGGCACGCGGATTCCCGCTTTTTCAAGGGCGATGTATTGATTGATTTTGCTCAACTCCAATGATAAGGCCTTTGTTCCATTCAATACCGTGCGGCCATGATGCTCCAGCCATGCAAGGACCGCCCCCGTCAATTCCGGCGCAAAACGGTGGTTGCGCGTATGGGATGAAGCGCTCATGCGGCTGTAGAAAACCCCTTCCGGAGGCTCCTTCGTCAGATCGACCGTCCCCTCGTCCAAATGCCACAATTCATAAGGGAGGTTCAATTCATCTAAACGTTTTGTTAAATGGACTGTCCATTCATCGTTTTCGTGGATGACATAGATTTTTGACATTTATTTCACTCCTAATTTTTCTTTTCTCAATTCTTCCACCAAAGGCATCACTTTTTCGGCAAAACGGTTCATCTCTTCCAATTGAGGAGAGAATTGCAGAATCAACAGGTTCACGCCGGCATCTTCATATTCCAAAATGCGTCTTGCAATCTGCTCAGGCGTTCCGATTAAATTCGGACGCAAGCCGCGGTTGGAGACCGAATAGTCTTCCAGACTGACATTTACGTTCAGTTGGGACTTGCTGATAAAGTCCTGATATCCCGCATAGCCCGGGCTTCCTTCCGATACATCCGTGATGCGGGCCAATTCTTCCCTTGCCTCTTCTTCCGTATCCCGGCAAATGACGAACGCGGCCATTCCAAAGGTTTCAAAAGGCGGTTTTCCTAATTTCCCGCGGCGTCTTTGCATGTCGGCAAGCTTTTCCCTTACTTCTTCAACCGTTCCTCCGTGAATCACGTAAGAGTCGCAAGTTCTGGCAATCGTCTGCTTGCCCGTCTCGCTTTCCCCTCCGGCGTAGAGCGGAATATGGCGATTGCGGAGAGGCTTCGGTTCCAGGTAAGTATTTTCATATTGATAGAACTTTCCTTTATAAGAGAAAGGCGTATGATTCCATAATCCTTTCAACACTTCAATAAATTCTTCCGTGCGTGCATACCGTTCATCATGGGATGTAAACTGTCCGCCGTATTGTCTCGCCTCTTCTTCCCACCATGCGGAAACAATATTCAATGAAAGTCTTCCGCCGCTGATGTGGTCAATGTTTGTGGCCATTTTCGCAAAAGTGGCCGGGTTGTAGAATCCCGGACGGATCGCAACCAAAATTTCAAGTTTTTCCGTTACGGCGCTGATGGCAGCCGCTGTGGACCATGCGTCCATCGATGGCGCTTCGATCCCTTTAATGTCATTTAAAAACAATTCCGGAATGAGCGTCATCGAATACCCTTTCTGTTCCGCATTTTGCGCCAAGGTTTTCAAATATTCAAAGGTAGTGGGCATATTTTCATCTTCCACATTTCGCATCCAGCCGCCCCAAACTGGCATCCAAAAGCCATATTTCATCTTGAATCCGCCTTCCTTTCTTTCTTTTCGAAACTATCAGATTTTTTAATTGTACTAATCCTATCACATTACTCTATTTAATTCAATAGAATTTTTCCTACAAAACATAGTTGACACATTAGATTAATATGATTTATCATGTTCGATAACAAAATGTTCAAAAAATTCACTCGAAGGGGAGACATTTCCAATGACCGAATTACGATTTGACACCCTCGCCGTCCATCACGGGCATACCCCGGACAGCGACTACGGCTCGAGAGCTGTTCCTATATATCAGACAACTTCCTATGTTTTTAATAGCGCCGAACATGCCAGCAAACTCTTTGCCCTGGAAGCAGAAGGACACATCTATTCCCGGATGAGCAATCCGACGGTGGATGTTTTCGAGAAACGGATGGCCGCCCTCGAGGGTGGAGTAAGCGCCGTCGCGACTTCTTCCGGCCAGGCGGCCATCACGTTGGCTTTATTGACGTTGGCAAAACCCGGCGATGAAATCATCGCTTCCTCCAATATATATGGCGGTACATACAACCTGTTGGATGCCACTTTGAGAAGGGCCGGTGTAAACGTCATTTTTGTGCCCGGCACCGATCCGAAGCAATTTGAAGAAAAAATTACAGATAGAACAAAGGCGATTTTTGCGGAAACGATCGGAAACCCCAGCCTGCATGTCCTGGATATCGAAGGAACCGCCAAAGTGGCGCATGCTCACGGCATACCGCTCGTCATCGACAGCACCTTCACGACGCCTTATATTACAAAGCCGATTGAATGGGGGGCGGACATCGTCATCCATAGCGCTACAAAGTGGATTGGCGGACACGGAACGGCCATCGCCGGCGTCATCATCGACAGCGGAAACTTCCCTTGGGACTCCGGACGCTTCCCTGAATTTACGGAGCCCGATCCGACTTACCACGGCGTGCGCTTCTACGAAAAATTCGGACGCGAAGCCTTTGCAGCAAAAGTGAGAGCACAGCTTTTAAGGGACTACGGAGCCTCTTTATCCCCTTTCAACGCTTTCCTTTTGCTGCTCGGCCTGGAAACGTTGCACCTCCGCATGCAGCGCCACTCTGAAAATGCTCTGAAACTCGCACAATATTTGAAGCGGCATGAAGCGGTGGAATGGGTCCGCTATCCGGGTCTACCAAGCCACGATTCTTATGAAAATGCCAAAAAGTATTTTCAAAACGGTTTTGGAGGCATCGTCGTTTTCGGCGTAAAAGGCGACCGGGAAACGGCCGCAAAAGTGCTGGATGAAACAAAGCTCTGGTCCCACCTCGCCAATGTCGGCGACGCCAAATCCTTGATCATCCATCCGGCGACGACAACCCACCAACAGTTGTCGAAAGAGGATCTGGCAAAAACCGGGGTTACGGAAGAAATGATCCGCCTCTCCTGCGGAATCGAAGACTTTGAAGATATCAAGGAAGACTTGGATCAGGCATTGAAAAAAGCAGTATTGCAAACCATTTAAAAGGAGTGTTTACGTTGAAAAAGAACATTGCCATAGTGCTAACCTTATTACTTACCTTCACTTTCATTCTGCAAGGATGCTCATCAAACGGCGCTTCCGGCAATAATGATGAAGAATTGAAAACCATCCGTTTGGATTACGCCTATTATTCTCCTGCCAGTCTCATATTGAAGCACCACGGCTGGGCGGAAGAAGAGTTTGGAAAAGACGGCGTCAAAGTGGAATGGACATTAAGCCAGGGAAGCAACAAAGCGTTGGAATTCCTGACTTCCAACAGCATCGATTTCGGGTCCGCGGCCGGAGCGGCGACATTGATTACCAAAACGAAAGATGTGCCGATCAAAAACATCTATATCGCTTCCACTCCCGAATGGACGGCTCTCCTTACAAAAGATCCTTCCATCCAAAAGGTGGAAGATTTGAAAGGAAAGAAAGTCGCGGCCACTTACGGCACGGATCCATACATCTTCCTGCTTCGGGCATTGAATGAAGCCGGTTTGTCCGAAAAGGATATTCAATTCGTCAACTTGCAGCACCAGGACGGCTACCAGGCTTTATTAAAAGGCGATGTGGATGCCTGGGCAGGCCTTGATCCGATCATGGCGACGGCCGAATTGAAAGGCGGCGCAAAAATTTTCTATCGGAACATCGATTTCAATACGTACAACTTCCTGAATGTCCGGAAAGAGTTTGCGGAAAAACATCCGGAAGCGGTGGAAAAAGTGATCCGATTGTATGAAAAAGCCCGCGCATGGATTCTTGAACATCCGGAAGAAACGGCGGAAATCATCGCAAAAGAGGCCCAAATTGATTTGGACGTAGCGAAAAAGCAATTGGACCGCACAAAATTTGATGTATACATCCCATCCGATGAACAAAAAGAAGCCCTTCATGCGGCAGGAGACATCTTGCAAAAAGCGGGCGTCATCGATCAGAAAGCGGATTTGACAAAACATATTGATGAATTGATCGACCCATCTTTTGCCGAAAAAGCAAGTAAATAAGGAGGTTTACCGGATTTGAGCAAAAAAGCGACCGAAATACCCCAAACAATCCCTCTTTCGTTTGAAACGAAAAAAACCGGGAAAAAGAAAAGAAATCCGAACATATTGCTCGGCTTTATCTTGCCTGTCCTGCTGCTTGCCGTCTGGACGGCCGCAACGGAAACAGGATTCATTCCGTCCTACCAGCTCCCTTCACCAAAGAATGTCATTGAACGGATTGTGCGCCTTGTGCAGGACGGTTCTTTATGGTCCCATGTCGGCATCACGTTTTACCGGGTCGGCATCGGCTTCTTCATCGGCACGCTGGCCGCGGTACTACTAGGTTCTGTTGTCGGATTTTACAGCAAAGCCGAAAAAATCTTCGACCCGATCATCCAGGCGTTCAAATCGATTCCTTCCCTGGCCTGGGTGCCCCTCTTCATCTTATGGATGGGCATCAGGGAAGCGTCCAAAATCAGCTTAATCGCTGTCGGGGTCTTCTTCCCTGTGTATTTGAACATCGTCAGCGGCATTTTGAACGTGGACCGCAAATTGATCGAAGTCGGGAAAGTATATCGCTTGAGCCATTTCCAATTGGTCAAACGCATCATCTTCCCGGCGAGCCTCCCTTCCTTTTTCACCGGGCTCCGGAGCGGGCTCGGATTGGGATGGATGTTCGTCGTTGCCGCTGAATTGATGGGGGCGAGCGAAGGATTGGGGTATCTATTGGTGATCGGCCAAAACTCCTCCTCCCCCGACATCATCATTGCCAGCATCCTATTGTTCGCGATTGTCGGAAAGTTGACGGACTGGTTCGTGAAAATCATTGAAAATAAAGTATTGGCTTGGCGGGATACAAGCGCGATAGGAGGGTAAATATGCTGACCATCAATCGGCTCACCCGCATTTTCGGGGGCGAAAACGGTGTGCGGAATGTCTCCTTTTCCGTGGAAAAGGGGGAAATCATCGGGCTGCTCGGAAAAAGCGGTTCGGGGAAAAGCACGATTTTGAAAGCCATTACCGGCCTCGATCAAGGATATAGCGGGGACATCCTCATCAACGGAGAAAAAATTCAGGGGCCCCACGAAGAAATCGGGGTCGTCTTTCAGGAACCCCGGCTTTTCCCATGGCTGACAGTGCTTGAAAATGTTCAATTTGGCCTGAATAGGAATAAAAAAGAAAACATCGCCGCCGCACGGGAGCTGTTGAAAGAAGTGGGACTGGAGCATGCGGAAAATTTATATGTCAAACAATTATCCGGCGGAATGGCACAGCGGGTGTCGATTGCAAGAGCCCTTGTGACCAATCCCGGCCTGCTCCTTCTCGATGAACCTTTCAGCGCGCTCGATGCGTTTACCAAAATGCAGCTCCAGGATCTGGTGCTGAAAATTTGGAAATCGCAGCAGCTGACGGCGGTGATTGTCACTCATGATATCGATGAAGCTTTATACTTGTGCGACCGGATCCTCGTGTTATCCGGAAAGCCCGGGCAGGTGGAGCGGGAATTCCGCATTGATGAACCGCGGCCAAGAAACCGCGGCAGCGAAACCCTTGCCCGCATGAAAGCGGAGATATTGCACTCGCTAGGTATTGAAGCGGTCTACAGTTAGCGCTGTGTCCGCTTTAATATACAAGACTCCCCCCTGTTATAAGGAAAAACCGGGCGCAAAAAAGCGTCCGGTTTTTCCATTTATAAACGGTTTCAATAAGATTCAGTTTATTGCATCAATTCGGTGATTCATCACTTTCCAAACAAACGGGCCGATTGCTTTTTCCATTTGGAAACATCCGTTGCCAGGTCGACAATCCCGCGGATCTCTTTTTCCGCTTCCGCATACAGCTTGGCGTAGTTGGTTGCATGGAGAATCGCTCCCCTGTACTCTTTTTCGATTTCTTGAATCTTCTCTTCCGTCTCTTTCGTTAATGGACAATGTTTGGCAATGTCAACAATCTGATCCCCCACCCTTCCTTCCGCTGGGAAATATTCATGGGGGGCTGTGCTGTCGAAAATGCAAAACTTCAGCTCCGGCAAAATGACCATATCGATGGATCTGGCATCCAGGCCGCACCACACCTGTTGTACATCAAATCCCCTTTTCAATGCCTCCTGCGCCAATTTTTTCAGCATGGTCGATTTTCCAGTGCCCGGCAGTCCTTTAATAAAATACCTTCTTTCCAAATTGCGGGTGATATTTTGCAGAAAATCTCTTGCCCCAACCGGTGTCAGCGTTCCAAATAAACGATGGGTCAGCGTCCCTGTTTTATTGAGCAGCATGCCGTCAAAAATCTGGTCAAGAAGCTCCTCCTGATGTTCCTCCAGCGCTTTCCAGTCCATATGTTTCCGTGTCTGCCTTTCCCACTCGTCATGGATTTCGATGGCGGAACGGAGCGCATCAAACAATTGATGATGCCATTCTTCCGCTTCTTCCGAAAGCTGTTTTAGACGTTGGCCATGTTTTTTCAGAATCCCCTTATCTAAACAGTCATAGAAGGAAATGACATGATCGCGGGTGCCAAGTCGCGTCGGTTCAATGGAAGGTTTGGAACTTTGGAGAAACAAGATGCCGATGCCTTTTACGAAAGTCGCCTGGACGGTATTTTCAAAAAGGGGATCGTAGAAAAATTCGATATCGAAACCCCTGTTCACATAAAAATAGCCGATTTCCTTCAATAAATTGGAAGCGTTGAAACCGAAAATTCCCTTTAAAAAATAGACTTCCTCCGCCTCTTTCGCGATTTCCTGATAAAGATCCTTCAACCCTTGCCCCGTCAACGCCTGCCCAAAAAACTTCGTAATCGAACCTTTCAATGGATCATCCTTTCTTTTGAAGTGCCTGGCACCTGAGACAGAACATTAAATAACTCCGAGCTCCCGCCCTACTTTTTCATAAACGGCAAGGGCCTCATCCAGCATTTCTTTTGTATGGCCGGCGGTCGGCATGTTGCGGACGCGCCCTGTCCCTTTTGGCACGGTCGGATAGACAATCGCTTTCGCATAAACGCCTTCTTCGATAAGCCTCTTGGAAAACTGCTGGGTCAATTTTTCATCCCCGATGATGCACGGGGTAATCGGTGTTTCCGAATTGCCGGTAACAAACCCGAGCTTTTTCAGCCCTTCTTTGAAGTAATTTCCGTTTTCCCACAATCTCCCTGTCAATTCTTCCGACCGCATCAACAAATCAATCGCCGCAATGGTCGCCGCCACGTCCCCGGGAGGTACGGCCGTTGAAAATAAAAACGGACGTGAACGCACTTTCAGCCAGTCGATCAACTTCTTCTTCCCTGCCACATACCCGCCGACAACGCCGATCGCTTTCGACAATGTTCCAATCTGAAAATCGATGTCTTTTTCCAGCCCGAAATGCTTTACCGTCCCCCTTCCATTGCCGGTGACCCCTGAACCGTGGGCATCATCCACATAAGTGATCAAATCAAATTCCCTTGCAATTTCCACAATCTCCGGCAGCTTCGCCAAATCCCCGTCCATGGAAAACACGCCATCGGTAATGACCATGATTTTCCGGTAGCGCCCCGACTCCGCCGTTTCTTTTGCCTTTCTGCGCAAGTCATCCATATCGGAATGGGCATATGCGACGATTTTCGCTTTTGATAATCGGCAACCGTCGATGATGGAAGCGTGGTTCAGCTGGTCCGACAATATGCAGTCGTCCTTATCCATCACCGCGGAAATGGCGGCCATATTGCAGTTGAATCCGGACTGGTAGCTGATGGCCGCTTCCGTGCCTTTAAACTCCGCAATTTTTTCTTCCAGCTTTTGATGCAGATCGAGGGTCCCGTTGATGGTGCGGACCGCCCCCGCTCCTACCCCGTACCGGTCAATGGCGCATTTGGCCGCTTCCTTCAATTGCCCGTTCGTTGCCAATCCCAAATAATTGTTGGAAGATAAATTGATCAACCGTCTCCCGTCGATTTCGATGACAGGGCCATTCGCCCCTTCGATGACATCAATCTCGTTATACAATCCTTGGCTTTTGAGTTGCTGCAAGTTTTCTTCCAAAAAAGAATCCAAAGCTTTTGCCAATGTTGCACCTCCTGATTGGGTCCTCGAAACAATATATGACGCAAGCTTCGGATTCTTCATCGAATATTTCATGATTTCTGCGACATTAAACGGCAGCCGCCCCCTTGCAATGGTTCCTAAAATAAACAAGCCCTTTCGGAGCATTTTTATTTTATACTGGAACAAAAGAGTGGTAGTATGAATTCATCAATTCTGTACATATGAATTTAAAAGGATGGTTAAGATGACAAACGATATCGTTTTTCGGATTGCAATCCTTGGAGATTTGCCGACCATTGTGGAAATCTACAATTCAACCATTCCAAGCAGAATGGTCACTGCGGATACCGAACCGGTCACGGTGGAAGACCGGTTGGACTGGTTTCATGAACACACTCCGGAAAAAAGGCCTTTATGGGTGGCCGAATATGACGGAACCATTTGCGGCTGGGTAAGCCTCCAATCCTTCTACGGCCGGCCAGCCTATGATGCAACCGCGGAAATCAGCATTTACCTCCATGAAAACTTCCGGGGAAAAGGACTTGGCAAGAAGATTTTGGGCAAGGTCATCGGGGAATGCCCGAAATTGGGAATCGAAACGCTTCTGGGCTTCATCTTTGCACATAATGAACCGAGCCTTCGTCTGTTTTTTGATTTCGGATTTGAAAAATGGGGGCTCTTGCCGGAAGTGGCAAAACTGGATGGCATCAAGCGGGATTTGGTGATTGTCGGAAAAAAAGTGTAGGCATAAGATGGTCTGCGGATTTGCGGAATCCGCTTAGTTATATCCGCAACAGGCCTTCATGAAGAAGCGGACATCCAGGTACGCTGCATCAAATTTCATGAGCCGTGTTTGTCATCAACATACTTATGCATCGATTAAAATATCTATTAATTTCATGCGCCGTATCGGCAAACACTTCTCAAATAAACAAGCGCAAATGGAAGGCTCTTTCCATTTGCGCTTGTTTTAATCCGTCTCTCTTCCTATCACCGGAATAAACGGCTTTTCCCCTTCCAGCGCCTCTTCGCCGATGCATTTCAGCAATAACTTTTGGCAATACGGCAAGGCAAATTGCACAATATAGCCGGATCCCACCGCAATCAGAATCGTCCCCACGCCAAAAGGCCCGCCTAACAGCCAGCCGATCAAGGCAACGGTCAATTCGATGGATATCCGCGCCACTTTGATGCTTCCGCCCAGTTTTTCCACGATCCACATCATCAGCCCGTCTCTCGGGCCGGATCCCAGGTTCGGGGATATATACATGCCCGTGCCGAAGCTTAAAACAAAAATGCCTGCCAGAAAATACAGGAGCTGAAAGAGAAAAGTATCCGCATCGGGCAACAGCCAATAAAAAAAGTCGATGAACCCCCCCGTCAGCAGCATGTTCAACCAAGTGCCGATTTTCGGAAAACTTTTGTACATCAGGGAAGTAAAAGCCACGATGACAAGTCCCGTAATAATCACCCATGAACCAATCGACAAGCCGATGGTTTTATATAACGCAATATGTAACACGTCCCATGCATTGACTCCAATTTTTTCCCCCTTGATCACCATCGTGATCCCCAATGACATGATGCATAACCCGGCCAGATAAAAGCCCCACCGCCAAGCATATATTCTTCTCATCTCCGATACGCCTTCTTTCCATCCATATCAAATGCGAGTGTCAAACAGCAAAACCTCTTCTGCCGTTCCTCCTTCTCTTCTTTCACCCCAAAAAATCGGGCCGGCATCGGCCTTCCTTTATCCCGGAAACGCCGGACAACGGTAACTTCCGTCGAAAAGAGACACATTCCGGTGTTAAACCGCAGCAGATACCGGACAACAAACCGTTCATTTCGCGACAGGCGCAAACTCCGCATTGGCCGCCTCTGCCAAATCCGCCGGGGCCAATCGAATCTGGATGCCAATTTTGCCGCCGCTAACGATTATATAATCCAAATCTTTTGCCGATTCATCAATGAACGTCGGAAACTGCTTCTTCATGCCGACCGGCGAACACCCGCCGCGCACATACCCCGTTGCCGCAAACAAATCTTTCAATGGAAGCATCTCCACTTTCTTTTCCCCCGCGGCTCTGGCGGCTGCCTTCAAATCCAGCTCCTTCTCCACCGGAATGACAAACACATACGTTTTCCCGGCCCCCGCCGTCGTGACTAGGGTTTTGTAAACATGATCCGCGGGATGCCCGATTTTCTTGGCAACCGATACGCCGTCGATGGCCCCTTCCGTCTCGTAAGCGATGGCCTGAAATGGCATATTCCGCTGCTCCAACAACCGGATGGCATTCGTCTTTGCCGCTTTCTTTTTCGCCAAATCCTATCACCTTCAATTTCCATTCGTGCAATAACTATCATAACAAATTTTTCATGGAAGGAAGCTTCGAAATTGCGCCAAAAAAAGATCGTTCCGCCATCGAAACGATCTTTTTCTTGTTCCTTTATTTCACTTTTTCAAGGTGACGGACAAGTTGTCCATAATGGCTTTCCACATGCCCGACAATCAAGTGGTCGATCAGAAAAGACAGCGGTTTGCCATCAAAATTCGGGTTGTAGCTCGGCGCCGTTTTTTCCAAATCCTCTTCCTTCACTTTGGATAAAGCCTGCTCTACTTTCGGAACAAGTTTTTTCAGTTTTTCAATCGCTTCTTCCCTTTTCAATTGCGATACAACCGTGTCGCTCACCGCTGCCAAACGGCGAACGTGCTCATGATTGCGCCCCCATTTCGCCCCTGGTACAATTAGTAAAGCTTCCAGATCTGCCACCCAGAAATCCACCGCTTCCAGTACATGTGATACAATTTGCATAGCAGACCACTCTTTTTCCGAAGGCTGAATATACAATTTTTCTTCATCGGTGTTTTGCAGCACATCAACGATTCGATCGATGCTGTTTTTGAAAGACGTGATTTTGTCATCTAAAACGTGAACAGTCATACCCTACTCCCCTTTTTATCAAAATAGAGAATAAAATTCATTATGTTGATAATTCTTAGCACAATATATTAAACTATTAATCGGAAATATGCAAATGTTTCATCTTATATCAGAAAGGAATATCTCTATGACAAAATCTTCTTCAACGATCGGTTCACTGAGCCAGGGAATCAAAATCCTTGATGTCGTAGCGCAAAGCGATGTTCCGGTCAAATTTACGGAACTTCAGCAAAAGACGGGAATTTCAAAAAGCAATCTTTATAAATATTTAAATACATTGACACAGCTCGACCTGTTGTACCGCGATCGCCAAGGTTCCTATTCCCTTGGCTACAAACTCCTGGAATACGGGAACGCGGCCATGAGAAATCATGATATGATAAACAAATTGTCGCCGTATTTTAAAGAAATCAGCAACATTACCCAAATGTCCACTTCCCTTTCCGTCTGGCTGAACGATTGCCCGGTCATCACAAACATTTGGAATACCAATTACGGCATCAACATAGGAGCCCAAATCGGCACAAAATTGCCGCTCATGTCGTCGGCAGGAAAGGTGTTTGCCGCCTACGCAAACAGCAGGGAAGTGGCCCAATGGATCAAACAGGAACAAGAAAAGATTCCGAATTTTTCAACAGAGCAGTTTCAGAAGGAGCTGGAGGAAATCCGCCGCTCCCATGTGGCCTTTGCCAAAGAACCGCTTGTCAACCATGTTTCTTCCTTTGGCGTGCCGATTTTAAACTATCAAAATGAAATCATCGCTGCCGTCGCCGTCATCGGATTCACCGAAAACATCCCGACCGATCCGCAAGATGAAATGATCCAGAAAGTCATCGACATCTGCAAAGAAATGTCCAGAATATACGGCTACCGGGAATAAAGTGCGAAAAAATGCGTTAGCGCAGTGCGACTAACGCATTTTTCATTTCTTATTTTTGTTTTCATAGATTAATTGACGCCGGAAACTTCTTTCTCCTTCTTAAAGATGCCGTACAGGAAGTCCACCACATGGTAATCCGTCGGTTTATGTCTTTCAAACAATGCATCCCGCACCATTTTTAGCACTTCATCTTCCGCATGGATGATTTCTCCCCATCTGCGGGCGCTCCGTTGAACCATTCCCGCCCTTGGAGCGCGGATTTTTTCATATTCTTTGAAAGCTTCTTCATACGTATCGCATTCGATCAGTTTTTCCCTTAAGCACCAGGCATCTTCAAGCGCTTGTACACCGCCTTGCGCAAGATATTGCAGCATCGCATGGGCCGCATCGCCCAGCAATGTGATATTGCCTTTTGACCAAGTGTCGATCGGTTCCCGGTCATACATTTGCCATTTGAATTGACGGTTGATGAATTTCAATAAATATTGCGCGTCCGGATGCGCCCCTTCGAAGCGGCGGAACAATTCTTCCGGCGTTCCCCAGTCTTCCTTGGATGTATCGTAAGATTTGAAAACGACTACCAGATTGAAAAGTTCTCCGCGGCGGATCGGATATTGCACCAAGTGGAGATTAGGACCGATCCACATGATCACATCGTCCAATGTTACGTGGTCTTTTACTTCTTCAATCGGAATCGTTCCGCGGTATGCCACATACTCGGAATTCACCGGCTCATCGTCCACAAACAATTTCCGGAGATTGGATTTTACGCCATCCGCACCGATGACGGCATCCGCCGAATATCTGTCGCCCTTCTCCGTGATGATTGTAACCGAACCGTTTTCCTGCTCCGCGGTTTTAATTCTTGAATTTGTGAAAAATTTAATGTTGCCGCGTTTCTGGCATGCCTCCAGCAATACGCGGTGCAAATCGGAACGGTGCATGACGATGTATGGCTGGCCGAATTCTTTTTGGAATCCTTCTCCCAGATCAAGAGAAGCCACTTCTTTTGCTGAATAGATATCTTTCAGCACCAATCGTTTTGGCAATACTGCGTATTTCAATATTTCTTCTTTTACTCCGAACCGATCCAACACTTCCAGCGCGTTTGGGGCCAATTGCAGACCTGCCCCGACTTCCCCGAATTCCGGCGCCTGTTCAAACACGGCGACAGATTTCCCCGCATCATTTGCGGCCAAAGCAGCGGCCAATCCCCCAATACCGCCGCCTACTACAATCACATCACTGATTTTTGACATCACAAATTCCACCCCTTTGTTTGATTTAACGAGTCCATTTTTAGAGAACTGTGTTCTCTTTAAGAAAACTTTATAATAAAATACAACCAAGTGTCAATAATTTCATCGAAAAAATCAAAAATTTCTTTCTTAAACGATTCTTTGCTATAATATCGAACATCATAGTCTATCGGAGGAATGTCATGTCAAAGGAAAACAAGATCCAGTCCCTGGAAATCGGTTTGAATATTTTAGAAATCATCGCAAATCATAAAGAGCCGTTAAAGTTTACGGAAATCCAAAACATTACATCAATGACAAAAAGCAATTTGTATAAATATTTGACGACCCTGCATGAATTCGGGGCGATTCAACGCAACCCTGATAATACCTATTCTTTGGGACACAAACTTATTCAATTGGGCAACATTGCGAAAGGACAATCTTCCATCGTGGAAACCGTGATTCCATATTTGAAAAAAATCAGCAAAAAGACGGGGCTTACCGCTCTTCTTGCGGTTCCTTCCGCAGGGGGTCCCCTCGTTTCCTACATTTCGGATGCATTATATGGAATCAACATCGGTGCGCAAATCGGGACAAACTTGCCCTTGGGTTCATCGACGGGCGTCATTTTTGCATCTTTCCGTAATGAACTGGTGAAGAATTGGCTGGATTCCGAAAGAGCCAAGTTGAATGAGGAACAGTTGAAAGAACTCGACAAAGAATTGGAAACGGCCAGAAAAAGTTATTTTGCATCGAAAATCGAGCCGTTGGTAAGCCATGTTTCTTCCTTCAGCGTCCCGATTTTAAATTATGAGCAAGAATTATTGGGCGCCATCACCATCGTCGGCTACACCGAAACCGTGCCGACTTCCCCGGATCATCCGACTAGCCGGTACATTATGGACATCAGCAGGGAACTTTCCGCCCAATACGGATTTTCAGCAAACGCTGAAAGTCTATGAAACTATCAAAAACCCAATAGATCAAGGGAGCGGACATAAGCCATCCGCTCCTTTTTTGTTGATGATGGACGAACCGGTCTACTTGGGGATTCCGCTTGGGCAGATGGAGCTCCTCTTGGTCGGATATACTTCATGCTTGGCACATAATCCATCTTCTTGAGCAAATACACTCCCCACTCGGGCGCTTGCCCCTTCCACTCGGGCATTTACACTTCCCGCTCGGGCACTTGCACTCCCCGCTCGGGCGCTTGCACTCCCTGCTCGAGCACTTACACTCCCCACTCGGGCACTTGCACTCCCCGCTCGGGCGCTTGCACTCCCCGCTTGGGCGCTTGCACTCCCCGCTCGGGCACTTGCACTCCCCGCTCGGGCGCTCACCCCATCCGCTCGGGCGCTTGCACTCCCCGCTTGGGCGCTTGCCCCTTCCACTCGGGCACTTGCACTCCCCACTCGGGCATTTACACTCCCCGCTTGGGCGCTTGCTCCATCCTCTTGGGCACTTGCAATTCCTGCTTATACACATAACGCTTCTATTTTTGCAGTGATACATCCCATTCTGCTCATAAATCACCCAGATTTTGGAGGCAAGCAGAAAAATATTTCTGAAAACAAAAAATATTGACAACATTGAAACGCGAGATTAATATTTTTATATAAATAGCGAACAAAATTCACTAAAATTATAATATAGGAGGTCAATGAATGAAATTAGTCAACTATACAGTAGGTGGACACACCCGTGCCGGAGCAATTGTGAACGATCAAGTAATCGACCTGAACTATGCTTATCAAGCGCAATTACAGGCACTGGGCAAATATCGGTACAAAGAAATCGCCCACGCATTTGTACCGGCCATCACCGATGAATTATTCCAGGGAGGGAAAGAATCGCTGGCACTTGCCCAAGGCGCCATCGATTTCATCCTAGAAAACCCTGATCGATTTGATAAAAAAGTGATTTACAACCGCAGCGAAGTAAAAATTGAAGCGCCTGTCCAAAAACCTGGAAAAATTATTTGCGTCGGCCACAACTTCCGGAAACATATCCAGGAAATGGGACGTGAAATCCCGACCCATCCGGTCATCTTTGCAAAGTTTGCCAACACCATCATCGGCCCGGAAGACGATATTCCGCACTTCCCTATTTCAGAACAGCTGGATTATGAGATGGAATTTGCTTTTGTTGTCGGCAAACAGGCCCGCAACGTTTCCGAAGAAGAGGCCCTCGATTATGTGGCCGGTTATACGATTGCCAACGACGTGACGTACCGCGACATTCAGCGGCGCACCCTCCAATGGCTGCAAGGCAAAACGGTGGACGGTTCCCTCCCTTTGGGGCCTCACCTCGTCACGGCAGATGAAATCGGCGATCCGGCAGGGCTCGATATGGTGTTGAAAGTAAACGGCGAAGTGCGGCAATCCACGAATACCGACGACTTCGTATTTACCGTTCCAAAACTTGTTTCCTTCCTGTCCGGCTTAATGACACTGGAACCGGGCGATCTTGTATTGACAGGCACTCCAGGCGGTGTCGGTTTTGCCATGAACCCTCAGCAATTCTTGAAAGACGGCGATGTTGTCACAATCGAAATCGAGAAGATCGGCGTTCTCGAAAACAAAGTGAAAGCCGTCAAACAACCTGCCAATGTTTAGCGGGCAGCGCTAAGCTGTTCCCTTTTACAAAATAAATACACGGGGCCAGGACCGGCGCATGATGAGCAAGTTTGCGCCGGCGCTTAACCGCCCCTTCTACAAAAAATAAATGAGCAAAGGGGAATGATTATGGGAGAAGTAAGCCAAGAAATGAAAGAATTTATGAAAAGCTCCATTGTAACCGACTTCACGAGGGACATTCAGCAGTATCACCTTGGACCGCTTTGGGAAGCCATTCCTGAAATTATGCACCGCACGCCGACTCCACAGGCGGAAGCCTATCTTTGGAGCAGCGAATTGATCGAAAAGAAAATGGCGGAAGCGACCCAAATCTTCACGCCTGAACGCGGCGGCGAGCGCCGTGCCATCTATTTCCAAAACCCGGGATTAACGTACCGCAAACCTTGGGGATGGGCATCGACAACCCAAACAATCTATGTTGCCGTCCAAAGTTTGCTGCCTGGCGAAAAAGCGCCGTCCCATCGCCACTCTCAAAACGCCATGCGCTTCATTTCCAAAGGTTCCGGCGCCTACACGATCGTCCAGGGGCAGCGGGTGTTCATGGAAGAAGGAGATTTCCTCATCACTCCGAAAGGTTTATGGCATGGCCATGAACACGTCGGCACCGAACCGATGCTTTGGATGGACGCTTTGGACATTCCGACTGTATTCGCCATCGGGGGCACATTCTTTGACCCATATGAAGATACGGAAGACGGATTGCAACGGCCGGAAGTTCCGGACAACTTCAGCGAAAAACGCTACCAGGGAGGCATCGTCCGCCCTGTCGGCGACAGCAAGTATACGATAGCGCCGCTCGCAAACTTCAAATGGCAGCGGACAGTCGATGCCATTAAAGGATTAATGGAATTCGACCCGGATCCGCATCACGGTTATGCCGTTGAATACTTCAATCCGTCCACAGGAAAATCAGCCAACCCTACTTTGGGCACCCGCATGCAATTCTTGCCGAAAGGATTCCATACAAAAGCGTTGCGCCATACGCACTCGACGGTTTACAACGTGCACAAGGGCTCCGGCTATTCCGTCATCAACGGCGTGCGGTTCGACTGGAAGCAAGGCGACTACTTCGTCGTGCCGAACTGGGCTTGGTATGAACACGTTGCATCCGAAGACTCCTACCTGTTCTCCGTGAACGACCTGCCAATCATGGAACGCTTCGATCTGGAAGTAGAGCAAAAATATGAAACGAATAATGGATTCCAAGAAATCACGGGAGAATTTAAGGCAGCCTTCAGATAAGGGCCAAAGAAAAGCAGAATCCCCAAACGGGATTCTGCTTTTTTAATCGATTATTTTCTAATAAATGCACTATTTTTCTAGTTTCAAAGTGTGAAAAAATATTGACACTATTTTGACGAATTTATATTATTAGTGTAACGAGTTCACTATTGATGAAATACATAATGGGTTTAAACAGAATTATTCAAAGTATATCAATGAATTTACTGAAAACTTTCTATTTTCCGCTGCAAATGTCGGAATTTATCGACAAAAGACTATCTTGTAATATTGCCTGTTTGTTTATTACAAATAGTCTTCATATAAATACTTTTATTCAAACAAGGGGGATCATTATGCATTTTAAAAAGCTATTATATTCTTTCATCATGGGGATTTTGGCTCTTGCTTTGGCAGCATGCGGAAGAGATGAATCTTCCACATCCGGCAACAATGCAAGCGCCGAGGGAGAAACACGCGTATTCAAAATTGCCCACGTGGTACAAGAAAACCATGTTTGGAACGTGACGGCCCAAAAATTCGGGGAAGAACTGAGAAAACTTTCCGACGGACGTTTTGATATTGAAATCCACCCTGCCTCCACATTGGGGACGGAAGCGGATATGGTGCAGCAGCTGGAAACAGGCGCCATTGATTTCGGTTTTATGACAAACGCTTATATGAGTACACGCCAAGATTCATTGAATGCATGGTTTATGCCTTATCTGTTCGGAAGCCTGGAGGAAGCCGTGAAGATGCGGGAATCCGAACCTGCGAAGCAAATGCTGGAAGAGTTAAGTTCGCAAGGTTTGGTGGGCCTTGATTTCATGTTTGCCGGAAACCGCCACGTTCTCATGAAAGACGGCTTTGCGGAATCTCCGAAAGATTTGAAAGGCAAAAAAATCCGGATCATCGGAAGCCCGGCAATGCAATCCTACTGGGAAAAAGTCGGAGCCGGCCCGACAGCCATGCCGCTGAATGAAGTGTACACATCGCTTCAGACAGGTGTCATCGACGGCATCGATATCGATTTGGATGCTTTGGTCACTGAGAAATATTATGAAGTTGCAAAGTATTTGACGCTGACGAACCAAATGACCTTCCCTACCGTGATTGTCATGAGCAAAGCGGTTTATGATTCATTAACTCCTGAAGATCAGGAAATCATCCGCACGGCGATGAAAAATGCGGTGGACTGGGGAGTGCAGGAAGCCATTAGACGCGAAGAATCCAATTTGCAGGCATTGAAAGATGCGGGCATTGAAGTATTGGAAGAAATCGATCCTTCCAAATTCCAAACAGTGACAAATGAAGTCCGCAATGAATTTTCCAAAAAATCGGATATTATCAAAGCCTTTATCGAAGAAGCCGAGGGCGGCAAGTAAGCTTTTGATGTTTGGTGACTTTCTGACTTATCCGTGACAAAATAAGTGGCAAGTCCCCTTTTCCTTTAATGTCCCAATGAATCTTTTCATAGATAGAAGGTGTTTTCATTTGAGAGTATTAAGCAAAATCAGCGATGTTGTCTATTCCATCGAGAAGGTGCTGGCATTGATCCTTGCATTGACATTGATGGTGTCAATGGTGGGCGGTTTCTTCTTCCGTTATGTGTTCAAAAATCCTTTGCTATGGTCGGACGAGTTGGCCATCTTCTGCCTGATTTGGATTACGTTTATCGGCGGAAGCATGGTGCTGAAGGAAAAAGCATCCCCTGCCATCACCATTTTGGTCGATGCGGTTCCGGACAAATATAAAAAATATATCCATGCCATCAGCAACCTTATTCTGCTCATCTTTGTCGCTTATGTCCTTTATTTGGCGTCGGATTGGATCATGAAGCCGAATATTTTCGTCCAAAAATCAACGGCATTGAACTGGCCGAAAATCTACTTTTATTTAAGCATCCCGGTTTCATTCGCCTTCGCGACGGTTCATGTCATCAATAACACAATCCAGTCCTT
Organism: Ureibacillus sp. FSL K6-8385; assembly: GCF_038593155.1. Classification (GTDB taxonomy): domain Bacteria; phylum Bacillota; class Bacilli; order Bacillales_A; family Planococcaceae; genus Ureibacillus; species Ureibacillus terrenus. The sequence goes on along the minus strand of NZ_CP151968.1, from coordinate 221,414 downwards.
CCGGCAATCCGAAAAAGACGGGGGGTGACTTCCAATCATCGCGATAATCGCTTTTGCCGTATTGCTGCTTCTGGGCGTCCCTATTGCCTATGTGCTTGGCATCACAACGGTCGTCTACATTTTTGCCACGGGTAATTTGACGCTTCTCGTCACCGTCCCTCAACGGCTTTATTCCGGGATGGAAAACTACGGACTGCTCGCCATTCCCCTCTTCATGCTTGCCGGGGAATTGATGAACTTCGGGGGCATTACAAAACGGCTTGTGGATTTTGCGAAAAAATTCATCGGACATTTCCGCGGCGGGCTCGCCTACGTTAACGTCGCGGCCAACATGATGCTCGCGGCCATCATCGGATCCGCCACGGCCCAAATTGCCATGATGAGCCGCACCATGGTGCCGGAAATGGAAAAATCGGGCTACAGCAAATCTTTCAGCACCGCGACGACAGCGGCGGCAGGATTGCTTGGCCCCATCATCCCGCCGAGCATGCTGTTCATCATTTATGGTGTGAGTTCCGGCGCTTCCATTGCCGACATGTTCAAAGCAGGCGTCATCCCCGGCATTTTATTGGGGCTGGGCTTTATGATCATCATCGCTTTCATCGGTTTCAAAGAAAGCTTCCCGAAAGAAAAGCGGGCATCGGCCGGGGAAATGTTCCGTTCCTTCCTGGGGGTGCTCCCTGCCCTGGCTGTTCCGCTCATCATCATCGTCGGCATTTTGAGCGGGGCCTTTACCGCAACGGAATCCGCGGCGATAGCAAGTTTTGTCGCGCTTTTGGTGGGACTGTTCTTCTACCGTGAGCTGAAACTGTCGCAAATTCCAAAAATCTTGATCAACACCGTTTCCACTACGGCGGTCATTACGATCTTGATTGCCATGGCCAATATTTTCGGATGGATGTTGGCGTTCGAACGGATTCCGCAGCAAATCGCCCAATGGATGGTTTCCATTTCGGACAGCACGATTGTCTTCCTGTTGCTCGTGAACATTTTCCTGTTGATTTTGGGCATGTTCATGGACGGCATTGCCGCGCTGATCATCCTTGTTCCGATCTTCATGCCGTTGCTACCATTATATAATGTGGATCCGATTCATTTTGGCATCATCATCTGCATCAACTTGACAATCGGGATATTGACCCCTCCGGTCGGTTCCGGATTGTTCATTGCATCCTCGATTACACGGGTGCCGATCGGCGAATTGGTAAGATCGCTATGGCCGTTTTTGATCGCTTCCGTTGTGGTATTGCTGATGCTGACGTATATTCCTTCCCTCACCCTATGGCTGCCATATGCAACGAAATAAAAAAACGGAAAAGCGGATGGGAATAATTTTTCCCATCCGCTTTTTTCCGTCATCCCAGCAACCAATCTGCTGTTCAGTGTATGCCAAACTTTTCAGAGCCGGCCGCAACATTCCATGGCACCCTTTGGCAAATGCGACCTGCATCCGAACCGTTTTATTGGTCGAGTTTCAATTGCTTCAACGCTTCCGCAAGGGCGTTGTTCGTAAAGGATTCGTTTTCCTTTTTCAAATATTTTTGCAGCGTCCACTTGTCCACCTTGCCGCTCGTCTGTTTCTTCAGTTTTTCCTGGAACGTGGACCATTTTTCACGGAACCCGCATGGGCAGACGAAGATTCTTCCTTCCCCTTCCCCAAACAATTCCAGCTTCTTATGGCAATTTGGACAGCGATGATTCGTAAATTGGGAAACGGTTTTCCGGTATCCGCACTCCCGGTCCTGGCAGACGAGCATTTTGCCTTTCTTCCCGTTCACTTCCAGCATCAATTTTCCGCATTCCGGACAATGTTTCGTCGAAAGGTTATCGTGCTTGAATGTTTTGCCGCTCGTCTTGATTTCCCGGACGATTTCCTTCGTAAACCGCTTCATTTCATTGATGAACACTTCTTTTCTCATTTTGCCCTTCGCGATCTGTTCCAGCTTCATTTCCCATTCGGCGGTCAAAGCGGGGGATTTCAAGTCTTCCGGCACCAGATCGAGCAGTTGGCGCCCTTTTGAGGTCAAGTAAATTTCTTTTCCGCCGCGTTTTTCAATCATGAAACTGTTGAACAGCTTCTCGATAATATCGGCCCTTGTCGCCACCGTTCCGAGTCCGCCGGTGGATTTTAATGTTTCGGCCAGCTTCCGGTCGTTCGTCCCCAGATATTTCACCGGATTTTCCATTGCGGAAAGCAGGGTCGCTTCCGTAAAACGTGCTGGCGGCTTCGTTTGCCCCCGCGTCATTTGGATGTCCGAAACCGTCAGTTTGTCCCCTTTGGCAATCGGCGGCAACACCTGTTCGCGCACATCTTCTTCATCCTCTTCCGCAACATCGGCCGCAAACACTTTTTTCCATCCTGGGTTCAATATATGTTTCCCTTTTGCGATGAACGTTTCATCCCCGATCTTCGCATGTACCGTCATTTCTTCGTATTCCGAAGGCGGAAGCAGCACGGCCAGGAAACGTTTGATGACCAGATCGTAAATTTTCCGTTCCCGGTCGGTGAATTCGGAAAGGTCGACCGGCTGCTCCGTCGGGATGATGGCATGATGGTCGCTGACTTTCGCATCATCCACGAAGGATTTGTTGGCTTTGATCGGCTTTTTCAAAATATCGTCGGCAAGCTGGCGGTATTCGCCGACGCCGCAAGCTTTCAGTCTTTCCGGAATGGTTGGAACGATATCGGATGAAAGGTATGGGGAATCGGTTCTTGGATACGTCAGCACCTTATAATGTTCATACAGCCGCTGCATGATGTTCAACGTTTCCTTCGCGGAGAAGCCGAACAGCTTATTGGCATCCCGCTGCAATTCCGTCAAGTCGTACAGGCCGGGAGCATAGGATTTTTTCTTCTTTTTCTCCACTTCCGTCACGATGGCGTGTTTGCCATTGATTTTTTGGATGATGGATTCGATTTTTTCTTTATGGAAACTCCGGGTGTTGCCGGAGGAATCTCTCCATGTGAGCGCCACTTTGCCTGCTGTCGCCTGGATTCCATAATAGTCTTTCGGCACAAAGTTTTTGATTTCTTCTTCCCGGGCGGCGATGATGGCAAGCGTCGGCGTTTGCACGCGCCCGCAGTTCAATTGGGCATTGTATTTGGTCGTAAGCGCCCGGGTCGCGTTCAGCCCGATATACCAGTCCGCCTCCGAACGTGCAACGGCGGACGCATACAGATTTTCATAGAGTTTCCCCGGTTTTAAATGGTTGAATCCTTCTTTGATGGCTTTGTCCGTCACCGATGAAATCCAAAGGCGTTTAATCGGTTTCCGGACGTTCGCCTTTTCGATGATCCAGCGGGCAACGAGCTCCCCTTCCCTTCCGGCATCGGTGGCGATGATGATTTCCCGGACATCTTTCCGGTGAAGCTGCGCCTTGACCGCATTGAACTGCTTTGCCGTCTGCCTGATGACCGTCAGTTTCATCGGGTCCGGCAGCATCGGCAGATCCTCGAGCCTCCATGTTCTATATTTCGCATCATATTGCTCCGGATCGGCGAGGGTCACCAAATGGCCGAGCGCCCAGGTGACGATGTATTGATTCCCTTCCAGATAGCCGTTTCCGCTTTTATGGCATTTCAGCACCCGGGCAATATCCCGGGCCACCGAAGGCTTTTCCGCTAACACTAAACTTTTTGACATGCGTTACATCCTTTCATATATCATATGACTACTATAGCATATCTTCCATGTTCGTTCATTTGCAGGGGCATCCCCGGCATGCATCAATAATACGGCGAAATGCAAATGTGAGGTAACGGAGAGCAAAAGTTGCCCGCCATTTCCGTCCAAAGTTAAAAAAGGCTTGATTCAAAAAGAGAATCAAGCCTTTTTTCTCTCTGTTCAATTCGCCTTCTCGCTGGCCGCTCCCATTTTCGCGCCTTCCAATGCCGCAACGGCGTCGTTCGTGATCTTTTCGTAATGTTTGTACAAGGAGTGGAATTTTCCGCTGTAATTTTTCTTCCACGGTTTCTTCTTTCCGCAGAAATGCAGGATGACGGTATGGTTCATGACATAATCCATATCGAAGAGCCCGCTGCTTTTCAGTTTATAAATATTGTAATACCTCGCATCATAATTGTATTTGACTTCATCAATGCCCTTGATTTTCTTCGAATAAAGGGCGTTCATGATATCCTGGTCGGGCATGATGAGCTTGGAATGATATTTTTCCACAAAATCAAAAATTTCCTTTTCATCGATGGTTTCCCGCAAAAGCGGCAAATTCATCAGCAGGACGCCGGAATTGTAGTAGGCTTCCAGGTCGAAAGGATTGAAGCGGATCTTATTGATTTCTTTGATCGGCATGGTCCGATGGTCTGCGGCTGCAAAAAGGTACCCTTCCAAATCAAGTTCATATAATTCCCTTATTCGGTTAATCACCAAAATATCCGGATCCAAATAAAGTATGCGGTCAAGATGTTGCGGCAAAAATTTGTGGGCGAGCAAACGATAGTACATCGTTTTCGTATAATGCATAAGGGTTGGAGCATCGCTGAATAATTGATCATCGATCGGAATGTTGTGGAACTCATGGCCTTCGCCGGAAATGAAAGCGTCCAATAATTCGAGCTGCTGGTCAGGTATGGAAGATTGGACAAGATAAATCGAAAACTGTTCATTCGGATTGTTCATGAACAATGATTTCAGCATGACCGTTAACGGATGGAGATAATTGGAATCAACTGTCACCAGAATATTCATTTTCATAGCCTTCATCCTTTGAATAACATGTGATATTCATATCTTAATATAAAAAACTGCCTATAAACAAATTATAAAAAATGAATTTTCTTTTCATGAAAGGAATCGGCTGCCCCTTTTGGAATATGAAGACTTATTTTCTCAACAAAAAAGAGCGGATTTCTTCCCCTCCGCTCTTATCAAACCGTTCCATTACAGCCTGTTTTATTTCGCAGGGGACAATTCGCTTTCTTTGAGCCATTGATAGTTTTCCACTTTTTCCCCATCTTTATTGACATAATCGACCATGTAGACCACCGTTTCCTCCGCGGTGTCGATTGTTCCTTCCGCCCCTTTCATTCCCTCTTCGCGGTCGGCTTCAATAATGACCCGGTCGCCGATATTCAAAGTTTTTTCGCCAAGGGGCTCGATTTCTTCCCTCACAAACCATTTCTTGTTTTCTTCCTGCACGCCCGTTGTGGATGTATACGTAATGGAATATACCGTCGATTCATAAGCCCCGACAACTGTGCCTTCCGATCCTTGCATATCGGCGTCATGGGCCGCGTTGATGATCACTTTGTCGCCCACCTTGAACTTTGGATTTTTCGCTTCCTTCAAGCCTTCCGGAATTTTTCCCCAAGTGGAATGGGTCACATCCGCATGCCCTTCTTTCCCGTCCATGTTCTCTCCTACCACTTTTTCTCCATCCACCTGGTTGTTCGTTACATCCACATCTTCACTGTCCAAAAATTCCGTCGGATTTTTTTCATTTTTCGTTGTCAAATCATCTTTATTGCCGCAAGCCGTTAATGGGAAAATGCTCAAAAACGCTGTAAGTATTAGAAGCAGCTTTTTCATTCAAAGTCCTCCTTTTGGCAGTCTCCTCAATTGCTATATTTACAGCATCTGCATTTCCCTGGGATTTATGCATCGGAGTTAAGCAAGATACCTGCGGGATTCCTGTGTGGCCGGCCTTTGCGATCGTTTATTTCAGGCTTTTTGAAAATTGCCAATCATCACCTGAGGAACTTTCTTGGGTTTTAACCGTAATCATGCCATTTTTACCGGCCAGCATGTTTGCCATTAGAAACCGCCGGCAGGACGTAAAGGATGCCGGTAAAGCGCAAAGGCTGCCGGAAATGGCGGTTCTTCCCGGACAGCCCTGCCACCTTTAATGATTCAGTTTCACCCGCTGCAATCGCAATGCATTTAATACCACCGAAACGGAGCTGAACGCCATGGCGGCGCCGGCCACCCATGGGGCAAGAAATCCCGCCGCGGCAACCGGGATGCCGATGGTGTTATAGGCAAAGGCCCAGAACAGGTTTTGCTTGATGTTCCGCATCGTTTTGCGGCTCATCAAAATGGCGTCGGCAATGCTGTTTAAATCGCCGCGCATCAGCGTCACATCCGCCGCCTCCATCGCCACATCCGTGCCGGTGCCGATTGCCATGCCGATATCGGCGACGGCCAATGCAGGCGCGTCGTTGATTCCATCCCCGACCATCGCCACTTTCTTTCCTGCCTTCTGCAATTTCCTGATTTCTTCCGCCTTTTGCTCAGGCAGCACTTCCGCGATGACATGATCGACGCCCACTTCTTCCCCGATCGCTTTCGCCGTCCGTTCATTGTCGCCCGTCAACATGATGACTTCAATGCCCATGTCCTTCAGCCGTTGTATCGCCCGTTTTGACGATTCTTTCAACGTATCGCTGACAGCCACCAGTCCCGCATACTCGCCGCCAATGCTTGCGAGCATGGCCGTTTTTCCTTTTTCTTCAAGCCGCTCCATTTGGGATGAGGCCTCCCCGATGTCAATACGGTGGGCCTGCATGAATTTTCTGTTTCCGACAAGGACTTCTTTTCCTTCCACAATGCCTTTCACGCCCATGCCCGGAATGGCTTCAAATTCCCGCGCTTCCCAGAGAGCGATTCCGCGCCCTTCTATGCCTTCCACTATCGCCTGGGCCAACGGGTGTTCCGACTGTTTTTCGACGGAACCGATGAATGAAAGGAAAGTTTCTTCCTCTTTTCCTTCCGCTGTTATCACATCTGTCAGAGCCGGTTCCCCCTTTGTAACCGTACCCGTTTTATCCACGACGACCGTGTCGAGTTGATGGGTCTGTTCCAAATATTCCCCGCCTTTGAACAAAATGCCGTATTCCGCCGCTCTTCCCGTACCGGCCATGATCGATGTCGGCGTCGCAAGCCCCAATGCACAAGGGCAGGCTATGACCAGCACGGAAATCATGGCTTCCAGGGCCTGCGCCACTTCCCCTGGCGCAACGAAGAAAATCCAGGCGGCAAAAGTGATCAATGCAATGGCGACCACAATCGGCACAAATATGCCGGAAATTTGATCGGCGAGCCGTTGAATCGGCGCTTTCGAACTTTGCGCATCTTCCACCGCTTTGATGATTTGGGCGAGGGCGGTATCCCGGCCGACTTTGGTCGCTTTCATTTTAATAAAGCCGTTTTTATTGATGGTGGAACCGAACACTGCCGAGCCCACCGTCTTATCTGCCGGGATGCTTTCCCCCGTCAGCATCGATTCGTCGACGGCACCGGCTCCTTCTATCACTTCCCCGTCGACAGGGATCTTCTCGCCCGGCTTTACGAGCAGGATGTCGCCCACAACGACTTCTTCAAGCGGAATTTCTTTTTCCGCGCCGTCCCGGATCACGCGGGCCTGTTTTGCCTGCAAGCCCATCAATTTTTTGATGGCTTCGGAAGACCGGCCTTTCGCTTTTGCTTCAAACCATTTCCCCAACAGAATCAACGTGATCAATACCGCGCTCGTCTCAAAATAAAGGTTCGGATGCATGCCGGTGTTAAGCGCTTTTATTGTTTGATACAAGCTGTAAAAATATGCGCTGGACGTGCCGAGCGCAACAAGGACGTCCATATTGGCGCCGCCGTTTTTCAAAGCTTTGTAGGCGCCTTTATAAAATTGCCATCCGATGATGAATTGAACCGGTGTGGCAAACGCCATTTGCACCCACGGATTCATTAAAACATGCGGCATATAAATAAAGGACATAAACGGGAAATGCGCAGCCATCGTCCATAACAAAGGCAATGAAAGGAAAGCGGCGACAATGAATTTGATCAATTGCTTTCTGATTTCCCGCTCCCGGTCATCGGCCGCTTCGGTTTCTTTGACGCGGGCGCCATAGCCCAATTTTTCGATCCGTCCGATGAGATCGGAAACGCTGACTTCGGAAGGATTGAATTCGACCGTCGCCGTTTCCAGGGCAAGGTTGACCGCCGCGCTTTCCACCCCCTGCATTTTGTTGAGGGCTTTTTCGATACGGTTGGCGCAGGCCGCGCAAGACATGCCGGTAATTTGCAAAGTAATTTCTTTTAAATGATTGCTTTGTTCCTTGCTCATTCCGAGGTTCACCCCGTTTCTATACCGTCATAGGGTATGTAAAGCGGAAAAAGAAAAGAGGAGCGGACGCCCCCATTTCTTATTCCACCTCGTACCCTTGATCATCGATCGTTTCTTTAATTTGATCGAGCGTAACTTTTGACGCGTCGAATGCGACATCCACTGTGCCCGCCTGCAAATCGACTTTCACTTCCTGTACGCCGTCCAAAGCGCCGACGCTTCCTTCCACCGCTTTTACGCAATGATTGCAGGACATTCCTTTCACCCGTAATGTGACATTTTCCATGTTCATTTCCTCCTCCATTTTATTTGCGCATTAATTTTTGGATCGTGACAATCAGTTCATCGAGAATCTCCTGGTCCCCTTCGGCAAGCCTGCTCACCACGCACCCTTTGATATGTCCTTCCAATAAAATCTTGGCGACGCTGTTCAATGCCGATTGGGTCGCGGCGATTTGCGTAATGACATCATCGCAATACACATCCCGTTCAATCATTCCTTTTATGCCGCGAATTTGCCCTTCAATGCGGTTCAAACGGGTGATTAAATCCTTCTTGACTTGTTCCGGATGATGGCTTTTTCGGTGGGAACAGCTCTCCTCGTTAAGATGGTTTTCCAGCTTCATCAACCCCCAGTCTCTGACTACATTATACCATACCACTGTATGGTATGCAAATGGAATGAAGGATTGCGGCCTGCCAATCCGGCCGCCTCCTCCCCCTACTGAATGCTTCCCGTACTTTTCAAATTGGATTTCACAACGACTTCCACTTTCGCATTTTTGAATGCCGTTCTCCATTCCTGGTCGGTCATCCGGTCTTTCGGCAAAGTATGGCTCTGCAGCCTCAACCCGAAACCGAACGGATCGTACCCTTTCATTTTCATTTCATCGATCAATGCGTTCAACTTTTCTTTCATTTCTTGCTCGAGCATTCTGTTATATTCGGGCAATTTCCTATTATCCAAAGTATTTCTCGATTCCGTTATGATGCCGGTCAATTTGATTTTGATCCGGATTGTCACTTGGTTCCCGTCCCGTTCCACCCGATATTTCGGCTTAATGTTATCAAGTCTGGTCACAAAATGCTCCCCTTCTCTCTCAACAGTAAAAAACACGCTTTTGGCGGAATCCGCAAGAATTTTCACAAACAAAGTTTTCTCGGCATCCAGCTCGTATGGAATCCTGTCTTTTGCCAATATAATCGATTTATCGATGATAAAATGGGACCCTGGTTCATTGATTTCCACAATGGGCAGAATCGGGTCGATTCCATACTCGTTCATCGTTCTCCTGAAATCAAACAAATGGGTGGTGATGATGAATGAACTTTCCGCTCCGGTATTACCAAAGTAATTGAAGAGTGTCGGCTGCAACGACGTTTCCCCGTTCGGAACAAATTTCACAATTTCTTCGGCATTCGGCCTCCCCATCGCCACATAGGAAATCATCTGAATATCCGGCCTCCGGATCAAAAAGTCCAAAATTTCTTTGTTCTTCTCATCTTCCATCATTTTCTCCCCCAGGACAATCAGCTTCGAATGCCCAAAATCCAATTCCTTATCAAGATGGGCTTCCAGTATCGCAATCGTTTCCGCCAATGTTTCTCCGTCCTTGATGAGGTAAGAATATTGGGGCGTCGGATTCTGCCTGAAAGAACTCGTCGGCACATAAAGCTTTAAGATGATTTTGTAAGGTTTTTTGGGATTATCCGATTTATCAATGCCAATCATCGAAACAAACACCATCTTATCAATATCTTTGAACTCCCCGCAGCCGGAGAGGAAGAGCAAAAACGACAATGCGATCAGAACGAAAAATCTAGTTTTCCCCTTTTGTTTTGTCGGCACCTTTCATCCTCCTACGTATCCAGAGAAATAGGAATGGCATGAGAAAAAAAATGACGGCGGTCAGATTAAAAAAGTAAACCGAATACCGGAACAGCTGGTATTCCGACAATGTCAGGATGATAAATAAAGAACTGGCGGCAAACAACAAAATCAGAATCCCATATCCGATGTTCAAGTCTTTATATTTCCATTTTTCCAGCTTGAAAATAAACTTGAACAATTCCACCGATACATGCCAGTGGATCAAAATGCTCAAAAAGGCCATGCCCAAATAGAGAAGCAAAAACACATAAATCAGGCGCTCAATCAAAAAAAACCTCATTCTCATCGAGTCGCTCGTCGCAATCCACGGATAAACAAGCTCGTCGATCTCTTTTATGCCATGGAATCCGATCGGGACAAAATAGGTGGTAAAAATCGTCGCAGAAGCGATAAAAGCGATGACGATGATTTGTTTCAAGCCAAAATGCTGTTTATGCGTGAAGAAACGGTTGAAAATGACAAGATTCACCACGCCCAGCGATAAAAAAATGCAAGCAGCGACGGCATTGACATTCGGCATTTCCACCACATGCAGCATCGCCTCCTTGATGAAATCCCAATTTAAATCCTTGCTCGTATAGGCTTTGAAGATGATAAACACAATGATCGGGAAGTTGATCAAAAACACGATTTCGATGGTATACAGCACCCGGTCGGTCTTCATGAAACATCCGAATATGACCGATAAAACCAGCGTCAGCCCCATGAGCGTAAGCGGGATATCCGGCGTAAAAAACCGGATGAGCAGGAACGTGTAAGTGATCAGCGTGCTGACCCCCGCCAGGAACCACATGATCGCCATCAGAAACAATAAGGGGTAATAAAACCATTTTTTCGTTGTCTGCACCAGCATCTCGGGAAAAGTGATCCCCGGGAAGGCGTTGAAGAACTTCGTAAAAAAGACCACGATCACAGTCCCCAAAAAAACGCCCAAAATCAAAGCCGAAACGGACCCATCCTCGCTGTAGCGCAAAAGAATGGTAGGAACAGCGGAAATGATATTGGCAATCATATTGATCAAAATCAAATAATAATAAAACCGACTCACGCCTGTCCCTCCGAATTCTTGTCACCTTTTCGGTAGTTATACAGTCTCAAAAACGGTTCCCCGAAGCTTGAGAGATTGACCAGATACATGATGATGCAGAGCAGGCCCAATGTCAGCCCCGCCAGACCAAAAATGCTTGTCGTCAAAATGAGAAGGAACCGCACGATGCGGATGGCAAACGCCATTTCATTCACCGGAATGACAAAAGTCGAAATGGCCACGGCCGAAATAATGATGACCATGATGTTCGAAGCAAGGGCGGCTTCCGTTACCGCCGTCCCCAAAATCAGACCTCCAACGGTCGCGGCCGTCGCACTGATGGCTTTCGGCAAACGGATACTCGCCTCCAAAAGCAATTCCATGAAAAACAGCATGAACAGCACTTCGACGAAGGAAGTAAAAGGAACCCCCATCCGGCTGCCCGCTATGGTCAGCATCAGCTCCGTCCGGAACACCTCGGGCGAAAAGGATGCCGCCCCAATGTAGATGCCGGGCAGCAGAATGCATAAAAAGATGCCGAGATAGCGCAGCAACTTCAGATAATAGGAAATCAGCAACGTATGGTAATCATCCTCCATGGTTGTCAAAAAATCGAAAAACACGGCAGGCGCCATCATGCATTGGGGGCTGCCGTCCACCAGCAGGACCACCTTCCCGCCCGCCAGATTGTAGACGACACGGTCCGGGCGCTCCGTCAAAATCATCTGAGGGAACAGCGAAAACCGTTTATCATTTAAAAAATTGTTGAATTCGTACGCCTCCGTAATCACTTGTTTATCAATCCGATCCAGCTTTTCCTTGATCATTTGCAACGCTTTTTTCCTCACTTTTTTTTGGTCGTACACAAGGGCGACTTTCGGCCTGTTCACTTCCCCTTTCAAGTAATATTCGATGGTCAGCGACGGCTGGTGATAAGAGGAGCGGATGATGTTGATATTGGTCATCAGATTGTCGCTTAATGCCAGCTCGGAACCATGGATGGTCGTTTCGACGGAAGTGGAATTGACATCGCTGTTTTTGGACAACTTGAAATCAATGGAATACAACTTCTCCTGAATGGCGACAAGAACATTCCCTTCCAGCAGGAATTGGAGCGCCTTCTCTTTGGAAGGGACTTCCTGGAATTGCGGCAACATCGTCAAATAAAGGTGATACTGCTCCTGGGAAGGCAATTCGAAAAATGGATTGATGATGTATTTCTGATACAATTCCTGATCGATCAGCGTTTTAATGAACAGAAGGGTCGCCTGTTTATTTCCGTAATTTAAATGTTTTTGTATGACTTCGGATGTATCGTTGAATTGGCTGATGACCCATGAAAGCGTTTCTTGTGAAGTCATTGCTGTATCTCCAATCTTCCTGCGGATTTTTTTGAATAAATGATAAAAGTGTTGAAAAAGCTCTGTTAGAGCAATCCCGCGCCTGAACATGCGGATTTATCTCTTAGGATACCCAATCGGCCTATCCCCTCATACCCGCTTCTGATTAATTCGCTCCGTGCATATGTTAGTTATGTCCGTGCCTTGGACCGGCAATTCCGGTTGTTCCCGCTCCAAAAAATAAAAAAGCCTTTGAATCTTGCATTCCAAGATTCAAAGGCTTTTATTCCCCGATTGCATAAGGAAGGAAAAATCTTTTTTCCATATTAATGGTTGTCGATCGGTTCTTTCGCCAGAGTCTGGCTCAATTTGCAGTATTGAACGAATACGCGGGCCAGTTCACGCAGCCGGTCATGAATGTCCTGGTCGATGATTTCATCATTTTCATTGAAATGGGATGTATGGGTATATACATAGTTGGGCGTTACCAGGCAGCGGAAATAATCCAAAATCGGCCGGAATTGATTTTCCACCACCAAATGGTGCTGGAATGTGCCGCCGTTTGCCACTATTGCGGCGGGCTTATAGCGCAATGCTTTCGGCGGCAACATATCGAGCGCATTTTTCAATACGCCCGGTATGGACGCCTGGTAAATCGGCGTTGCAAAGATATAACCGTCCGCCTCTTCAAATTTTTGAATCATCATCTTCATATCATCATTCAGCGGACTGCCATCCAGGATTTGATGTTTTAATTTTGAAAAGTACAATATTTCCAATTCCAAACTGGAATCAAATTCCTTTATATATTTTTCCACTTGTCTCAATAGCGCACCCGTTTTTGTCCCAAAAACTGTACCATCTACGAGCAGAATTTTCATGTTGCAAGTCCTCCATATAGTAATGATCATCCATTTGTTTATTGTAGCAAATGCTCCAATCTTTCGACAGGGAACGGTTATGCAAACGAAAAAGTTCAGTCTTTTGTCTGAAAAACATTGCGATTTTCCGCTCCGGGACTCTGGAAAACTAAAAATCTTTTTCTCCGATTTCACACATACTTTTGAAGATTCCGCCATATTCTTAATAATGATTGGGAAAGGATGGGATTGTATGCAGAATGAATTGAGTAAGAAACCAAAAAAGAAAATCGCCTTTATTGTGGAATACAGTGCCATGAAAGGCTATTACCCATTTGAAAGAGCCAGCATTCTCGCAAAACTGCTAAAAGAAGAAGAGGTTACCGTTTTCCTGAAAAAACCGTCCGATGAGGCGCTGGAAATCTTTACAGATGCACAACTTTCTCCAATAATTTATATCCATATCGATGAATTAATAAACCATTTGAAAGAATTGCAGCCGGATTTAATTGTACAAGACGGGAAAGATACGACAATCGAGTATGTGGAAACGATACGGCCTTTCTGCAAGACGCTCGTACATTTCGATGATTTTGGCGAAGGCGCGGAACTTGCGGACGGCAATATTCTTGCCATCCTAGATGAAATGAGGGAAACAACGGCCCAAAATATTCTGGCAGGAAGCTTTGCCTTCGCTATTGGCGATACACTGAAATCCATTGCCGAATCGAGAGTTTCCAACGAATTATCCGATCCGCCACATATTGTTGTAGCATATGAAGATGGAGACCCCAACAACTTGACATACCGCACACTGAGACACTTGACCCACCTGCAAATCCCGCTAAAAGTGACAATAGCCATCGACCGTGAATACCCGCATTCCGTCAGCGATCTCCAATTGATGGCGTTAAGCCGAAGAAATACAAAAATATTCAAAGACGACAAACCGCTCGAAAAACTGTTGCCGGAAGCGGACATTGTCATTTGCAATGCCAACTACACTCCATACAAGGTGGCCGCCGTAGGCATTCCATGCATCGTCAGCGCCCAAAACGAGCGGGAATTGAACAATATCTTCCCCCGCGAAAACAACGGATTCATCAACCTGGGATTGGGTCGGAAAATGAAGCAATCCAATATCCAAAACGCGGTGATGGAACTATTGCTGCACGAAGCAAGACGGGAAAGGGCCGTCCGTAAGCAAATTCAATTGGAAATCCATGAAAACAACGAAACGCTCAAATCCCTGCTTTTGGATTTCGCCTATGAACGCCATAATATCGTCTCGTTTTAAACATCGGAATCTACTATTTTCATCTTGGATGTATGAAAAACAAGCATATTTATGATAGAATATTGAATTAGTTTGATGACCAAGGAAAGATGGGAGTAATGCATGTGACAAAACGCGAGATTGAGCAGCAGATTATGGAAATCAAAATGGACTACATCAATTTGCAAGGCGATATCGAAAAGCTTGAAAATACCGGCCATATCGACTCTGTCATGGAGGCGGAAGAACGGCTTGCCCGCATGGAAAAAAGGCTTGCGGAGCTCAACAGTCTGCTCGCGGAACTGTAATACCGCGGGCAATTTATTTTTTTGATGAAATTTTAGCAAAAGAGCGGTTTTAATCCCCCGGAAAATTGGAAAAGCTAAAAATATCCCTGGCGGAAACAACCTTCTCCGGCGTCCTTTTCCTTTGCAGGAAAGAATCCTCCCCCTCCCCCTTTCGACGAAAAAATAAAATGGGGCGCCCTGGAAACTTAACCAAATAAAAAATAAATTCTATCAAATTTTCTATTAAAAAGTGAAACTTTCGCCCAATCAAAACGTACTAATTAATAGAAAAATGGTTATGCATTATGTTCATCCACTTTCATTTAAAATTGACTTTTAAATATCTTAGTTGTAAGATATTAATGCTGGTTATCAAAAATAACAAAAAATTATCATTCAAACCCAATTTAGTAGGAGGCGGTATCTATGACAGTTACCATCTACACACAATCCAGCTGCTCTTCATCCCGAAAAGCGATTAAATGGCTGAAAGAGCACAACATTCCTTTTGTGGAAAAACGCATTACATCCCAACCATTGACATTATCCGAATTTAAAAACATTTTGCGAATGACGGAAAACGGAACCGACGAAATTATCGCGACAAACTCAAACGACTTCAAAAATTTGGATGTGGACATCGATCAACTTTCCATCCAGGAACTTTATGAATTGATCCGTGAACATCCCCGCATGCTTCGCAGCCCAATCATCATCGATGAAAAACGAATCCAGGTCGGTTACAACGAAATGGACATCCGTCGATTTATTCCTCGCAAAGTCCGCGAATATGAACTGAACGAATTAATCAGACATGCCGAAGAAAACGCAAGCTAATCCCCTGCTCAATTTTATGAAAGTGGAGATGAAAATAATGGATAACCAAAGATATGATACCATTTCTGCCCTCTTTGAAGTGGTGGCATCACTGGAACGCAAATGGTCCAACGAATGGAATCAAATCAATGACCTAGGTTTTTCGAAAACACATATTCTCCTATTGGACTTGCTCGCAAAAGAAGGTCCAAAACGCCCTTCTGTCATTGCGGAGCGGCTAAAAATTACGACGGGCGGTGTAACAGTATTAACATCCAAACTGCTGAAAGGCGGCTACATCAAAAAAACCCAAAGCTCAAAAGATCGGCGCGTCTCCCAAATTGCCATTACCCAGGAAGGAAGAAGGGTATTGGAAGAATCCAAAACACAAGTCATGGCTTTGGTGCAATCCATGTTCGGCATGTTGACAAATGAAGAAATCCGGACATTGCACAAAATTTTCGAGAAATGTTTGGAAGGTTCTTCCCAAAAATAAGAAAGGGGTTCAACCATATGTGTAAAAGTTAGTTAGATGCAAGTTGCCATGGACAAGCAGCTTGCATTTGCCATCTTTAATAAAAAAACTTGCGGCCACTGGCCACAAGCTTCTATACCTGTTTCCCCATTTCCATTGAACATCCGCCCCATGGACAATCCGCTACACCGGCACGACCACATCTTCCAATTTATAATCGGACAACAAAATTTCTTTCAATCTCGCCTTCGCTCGGAACAACCGGGATTTCACCGTGCCGATGGACACCTTCATCAATTTTGAAATCTCCGCCAACGAATATTGTTCTACATAAAAATACCATAGCGTTTTTTGATAAATGACGTCCAACTGCTTGATCTTTTCCTGCACAATTTTTGTCACGACCACTTTTTCAATCTGTTCCTCGGTGGATACTTCGTTGTTGGGAACCAAGTCCAAAATCGGAACGTCCAATGTTTCAGGTTGGCTTAATACATATTTGCTTCTGCGGACGCTTTTTCTGTACCGGTCCCGGAACGTGTTCATCGTGATGGTCGTGAGCCATGCTTTGACATGATCGACGTGTTCCATCTGCTCTTTATTGCGTACCACTTTTACCCAGACTTCCTGCATCAAATCCTCCGCTTCCAGAGGGTTGCGTGTCAGTTTCAAACATAAATGATATATGTATCGATTAAACTCATCGTAAACTTCGCAAATATTGCTCATCGTTTAATTCCTCCGTCATCAGAACTTCCTTTCTTCTGACTCCATTTTCCCAAAAATTTGTATTACACTCTATATGATTAGCTTTCAATTACATTACATTCATGTAAGATTTCTGTTATCTTTGTATAATGTTCATGATTTTATCTGAATTTTTCGATAATCGGTTGGTCTTTTGATTTCTGTGGTATACTAATTTTTAGCAAATTTAACGAGAATCGGAGGATTTACATGGAACTAGAGCGTTTTGACGAGTATTTCAAAAAAAATCGCGAAAAGCATTTGCAGGAACTGTTCGAGTTTTTATCCATCCCTAGCATCAGCTCCCTTTCCGAACACAAGCGGGATATCGAACGGGCCGCCCACTGGCTGAAACGTCAGCTGGAGCAATTGAACATCGAAAATGTGTCCATCGATCCGACCGGGGGCCATCCGGTCGTATACGGCGAATGGCTTCATGCGGAAGGAAAGCCGACTGTGCTATTCTACGGGCATTACGATGTGCAGCCGGTGGATCCGCTGGAATTATGGGAATCCGAACCTTTCAAACCTGAAATACGGGAAAATAAATTGTATGCCCGCGGCGCGTCCGATGACAAGGGACAAGTCTTCATGCAATTAAAAGCCGTCGAAGCCCTTTTTGACGTTCTTGGCAGCTTGCCTGTCAATGTGAAGTTCCTCTATGAAGGGGAAGAGGAAATCGGAAGCCCACATCTTCCTTCCTATATTGAAAAAAATAAAGAAAAATTGTCGGCCGATTTTATATTGATCACCGATACGAGCATGCATGGGCCAGGAAAACCGGCCATCTGCTACGGACTCCGGGGACTTGCGGGAATCCAGATTGATGTGCAAGGCGCTAACAGCGATCTGCATTCAGGTCTATACGGCGGCGGAGTGCAAAACGCGGTCCATGCGCTGGTGGAAATCCTCGCCTCTTTCAGGGATTCGGAAGGGAACATTCTGGTGGAAGGCTTCTACGATGACGTCAAACCGCTTACGGATGAGGAGCGCAAAGCCTTTGCGGAACTGGAATTTGACGAAGAAGCATTGAAAAAGGAACTGGGCGTGGATGAATTGTTTGGAGAACCGGGCTACTCTTTCCTTGAAAGAACCTGGGCGCGTCCGACATTGGAAATCAACGGCATTTTCGGGGGATTCTCCGGCGAAGGCATCAAGACGGTCCTGCCTGGAAAAGCGGGGGCAAAAATCACTTGCCGCCTTGTACCGGATCAGGAGCCTGACAAAATTGTCGCCCTTCTCCGCAAACATATCGAAAAACACACTCCGAAGGGCGTAACGGTCACAGTGATCGAATTTGACAGCGGAGCCCCTTACCTGACTCCTTTTGATCATCCATTAATTCAAACGGCAAGCAAATCCTATGAAAAAGTGTACCGGACTCCTACCGCATTCACCCGCGGCGGAGGGTCCATCCCGATTGTCGCTGCCTTTGACCAAATGTTAAAAGTTCCGGTGGTGCTCATGGGCTTCGGCCTGACTACGGAAAACTTCCATGCGCCCAATGAACACTTCCATTTGGAAAACTTCGATAAAGGCTTGCGCGTCCTTTGTGATTATTTATTCGAAGTATCCAAATTATCACTGGACAAACAGGTAAAATGACCTATCATTTTCTAAAAAAAACGAAACGCATCATATCAATACATTCCGGCAGTATAAGGATTTTTTACTGTTTTTCATATATAATAAAAAATTATAAAATACCTTTATTTTTTCAAATAATGTATACATTTAGTAACTCCTTTGAAGTTTATAATATGGATTGGGGAAGAAATGCACAGCATTTCTTCCCCCTTCAAAGAGAGGTGGTAACAAATGAAAACCCAATGGCATCATTTAACCAGGCTGGAAAATCTCACGAACACCCTCTTTTCCGCCGGCAAATACACAAAAGCGATCGACACGGCAAAAGAATTGCTGGAAATGGCCAAAGAAACCGAAGACCAAAAAGCCATGATGAACGCGCACATACATCTTTCAAGCTGCTATTATTTTTTGGGCGACATTGAAACGGCTTTTCAGCATATCCTTGAATATAAATTATTGTGCAATGAATTCGGGGATGACCGGGACAAGTATCATTTATACCGCCTGAGTGCGCTCATATATGAATACGAAGAAAATTATGAAGAAGCGAAAGAAGCGATGCGGCAATGCATCCAGATCGCCGAAGAATTGGAAATGTACAGTGAAGCCGGCACCAGCTACAACACTTACAGCAACTATTTATTGCAGGAAGGGAAATATGGAGAGGCTCTGGACTATGCATCCAAAGCCCTGCACATATGCGCAGAACATTGTCCCAGCGAAATCCTGCTGCAATGCCATATTTATTTGACGATTGCATCGTGCCACATCGGCATGAACGAATTGACAAAAGCTGAGGAAATCATCGATCATCTTGCATTGAACCAGTATATCAATCATTTTCCTCATGAAAAAGCTCATTTTCTCCATGTCAAAGCTTCTTTCCATCGTTCCAAGGGCGAGCACGATCAAGCATTGCAATTCTTAAACGATTCTTTCAAAATTTATTCCGATTTTAAAAACCAGATCAAATTAAAATCGATTTTGAAAGAAATTGCGGAAATCCATGAATCCCGGGGCGACTACAAGAAGGCTTACGAGGCATTGAAGGAATATATCCAAATGGCGGAAAAGCTATTTTCGATCCGCCTCTCCTACAAGATGAGGGAATTCGATGTGCATCAAAGCATCAAGGCGATTGAAAAGCGTGCAAATGTGGACAGTCTGACAGGAGTCTACAATCGCTATTTTTTGGAAACAACCTGCAACAAATGGCTGATAGAAGCGAAAAAGGAAGGTCAGCACATCTGCTTTGTCATTATCGATATCGATTCATTCAAACACATCAATGATACCTATGGCCATTTATTGGGCGACGAAGTGATTAAACAGGTGGCGCAAGCTTGCTTAAAAGTGGCGTATGAAGATAAAGAAAATATTCTTGTCGGACGATACGGAGGAGATGAATTTATCGTCCTCTTCAGAAATTGCCCTCCCCACTCCATCATGGATAAAGCGAAACAGCTCTACAATGAAATTACTTCAATCCAAATCAACCATGCGTCCCATGACATCCATCTGACCGTCAGCATCGGGGCGGTTTGCACCAACAGCCTTCCTTATGCAAAAAAATTCACCCAGCTTCTCAAAGTCGCCGACCACGCGCTATATATGGCCAAACGGCAAGGAAAAAACCAGATTGTCTATCTTTCGAACGAAAACTGCTAAAAAAAGTGCCTGGCACCTTCAAAGTGCCAAGCACCAATCCTAGGGGAGGCGTTTATGTATCTGTGAATCCGCTTTTGTGGTTCATTGAGCGAATCTTCCGTTACTAAAAGAGCGATTTTTTATACACAACAGTTTTCTCTGCATTGCATAATCTACTATAGCATCCTCGCCATCCCTTGTGTATTTTTGCGAAGCATGTGTCACATTTTTATCAAAAACCTGTTCACAATTCGGTGATATTTTATTAATATTTTATCATTTTTTACAACATATTGATAAATTTCCACCATTTATCCTGTCCAAATCGGAAATGGGCCATCATGGCAAAAAGAAAACCGAAAGCGGAATAAGGCTTTCGGTTTTCTCTTTCCCGATCAACGGAACATGATGCCTACTCCTGCATAGATGATGACCGTCGCGAATACGGCCGTCATATAGATGAGGGAGTAGCCAAACATTTGATTCGCCCACTTATTGCCGTCCATCTGGCGGTAACCGACCAGGCTGATCCACAGCCAAATGCCGCCAAGGGTCAGGGAAGAAAGCGTCAACCCCCAGCTCAAAGGCACGAACAGAAAGCTGGTCAGCATCAACAAAATCAAATATACGTTGGTTTGGATATACGTCCGTTTGACTCCTTTGACCACCGGAAGCATCGGGATTTTGGCCGCCGCATAATCCTCCTTCTTGCGGATGGCCAAAGCATAGAAATGGGGCATCTGCCAAATGATCATAATGATGAAGAGCGCCCAGCAGGCCGGATGCCAAATATCGGGAGCGACGGCCGCCCATCCGATCAATGGAGGCATCGCGCCGGAAATGCTGCCGACCTCCGTATTCCAGATGGTTCTCCGTTTCGTCCACATCGTATATGGCACCACATAGAAAAAAACGCCAAGAAATCCGAGCAGCGCGGCGGTCCATGTCGTCAACGCCAATATGGCAAGGCCGGCAACCAATAAAACAACGCCCACCACAATCGAAGTACGAACATCGATTTCCCCTGTCACTGTGGGCCTCAACTTGGTGCGGGACATCTTTGCGTCGATATCGCGGTCATAAATATTATTGAAAAGACCGGCCGCACCAATCACACAGGCCGTTCCGACAAGGGCAAAAATCATGTTCGGGATATTTTCTACAAAACTTAAATGATACGTATAAAGGGCTAGCATTAAAGCGGCAAACATCGGAATTAAATTCGACTTGATAATTCCCGTTTTCACAGCTTTTTTCCACGATTCCAGTTTCTTGTTCTTCATTTTATGTCATATTCCCCTTATCAAAAACAACCGTTATTTTCGATGTTAAACTAATATATATCATACCATTTTTTCATCTCTTTCAACAATCGGGTTTGTCGTTTGTCGAATCCGTAGGTTGGAAAAGCCATGAGAATTCTCCTATATATAGTATAAATAAAACTTGCGGAAAGCAATTTTTGAGATTCTTCAAACTTTTCCTTCGTTCTTCCTGTCAATATAATGGCAAGCCGCTTTCAACAACGGCAAAACCACAAGGAAAATAAACAAAATCCGGAACATCTGGAAAATGGTCACGACCGTCACATCCGCCCCGATGGCGCTTGCGAGCAGGCTCATCTGATCCAGCCCTCCTGCCGCCGTGCTCAAAATGCTGGTCGTCAAAGCATAGCCCATCATCTTCATCAGCATCCATCCTTGCCCAAAAGTGAACAAGAGCAACATCACTGTAGTGGCAATCCCCCATAATACCACTCTTTTCCCCAATACGAGCATTTCAGGAGTCAATAATCGGCCAATGTAGGCCCCGATCATCAATTGGGCGAAATGAAGCAGGATGCCGGGAACTTCCGGTGTGCCTGCGGAAAACAATTGAAGGCCAATGACAAACAGCACGGGCGACAAAAAGTAAGGGACCGGAATTTTCAGCTTCTTCCCTACCCACACCGAACCCGCCGCGGCAGCCAAAAGAAGAATCAATTCCCCCATTGAGGAAAAAGAGAAAGCGGATGCTTCCCCGCTTTCCGCCACATGGACGTGCAATAAGAGGGGAATTCCGATGACAATCGCAATCACACGAATGACATGGAAGTATGTAACCACCGCCAAATCAATATCTTTTTCTTCCTCCGCAAAGGCGACAATCTGCGAAAGTCCTCCGGGAACCGTGCAGGTCAGGGCGGTTTTTAAAGATAATTTCCCCATTTTCACAAGTCCAAACGCCAAAATTGCGCTGAACAGCAATACCATCACATTTACCAATAGCATGATTCCAATGAGCCAATCCATACCCGAAAAAACATCAAAATCAAAACTTTGCCCAATGGCGATGCCGACGATGATCAATCCGAGATTTCGGCAAACGGGCGGCCAATAAAGGGGAATCTTTTTAATAAAAAACTGGCTGATCAGAACAAAAAAAATCGGCCCCAAAAGCCAAGGCACCGGCAAATGGAATATTGTAAAAACCGAAACGCCCAGCAGACTGACGGCAAGTACGACCACCATTGATAAAATTTGTTGCACGATTCAAATCCCCTTCATCCAAGGTCTACTAATGTTAGACTACCATAACCACCATTTTCAAAAAAGGAACCTGCCTTGTGATGGGGATCCGTTTCCCGAAAACCCGTCCAAACCAAAATAAAGGGAGCTCCCAGGCTCCCCATAGGCTTCACTCTTCTTCCTCCAATATTTCATCGAAGGCTTCCACCACTTTATCGTATTCTTCGTCGGACTCGATTACATCAAAATCTCCGTCTTCATCGACTTTCAGGAAAAATACTTCGATATCCTCTTCAATATCATCGCGCAAATCTTCGGTGAACGCCACCGCCACATAATCCTGCCCGTCCACCGTCATGGACGCGACCACTTCCACTTCTTCTTCCTGCTCGCCGTCACCGATTGTAAACACTTCGCCAACTTCGATTTTTTCCATATGGATTCCTCCGTTTGCTTCCTAATTTTACGTACCGCAATACGTAATATACGGTTCATCCGGATGTTCTGGCAATGTACAGTATTCCTCCTGTTCCGCCGAATATGCATAAGGATCGGATAAAACCGCCAACAACTTTTTCATCAAGGAAAGATCCCCCCGCTCCACCGCCGCTTCCAGGGCTTCTTCCACCCGGTGATTGCGCGGAATGACCGCAGGATTATGCCGCTTCATCAATTCTTCCGTTTCCGCCGGATGCTGATATTTGATCCGCGCCAGGTACCGTAGATGCCACTCCCGGAATTCGGCCGTTTGAAAGAAAGGCTCCTCAAATTTTTGCAACGTCAACGCCCTGAAGGTATTGGTATAATCCTGTTTATGCTCTTGCATCAATTGCAGCAGCTCCTGTATGAGAGCTCCGTCTTCTTCTTTTTCATCGAAAAGCCCCAATTTTTTGCGCATTCCGCCAAGATAGAAAGATACATAAATTTCGGGATATTCCGCCAGCGCCTCCTGGGCAAGGCGGACCGCTTTTTCCTTGTTTTCATCAATGATCGGTAGGAGCGCTTCGGCAAACCGCGCCAGGTTCCATCCGCCTATTTTCGGCTGGTTTCCATAAGCATAGCGGCCGTAAACATCAATCGAACTGAAGACCGTTTCCGGATTGTAGCGGTCCATAAAGGCGCAAGGACCGTAATCGATCGTCTCGCCGCTTATGGCCATATTGTCGGTATTCATCACCCCGTGGACAAAGCCGGCCAGCTGCCATTTGGCAATGAGGGATGCCTGTTTCCGGATGACCTCCTCCAACAATGCAAGGGGCGGATTCTTCGCATTCAGAAGATGGGGAAAATGCCGTCCAATTGTGTAATCGCAAAGGGCCCGCAAATCTTCTTTTGACCCGAATTGTCTCGCGAATTCAAAGGTTCCGACCCGGATATGGCTTGAGGCGACCCGCGTCAGCACCGCACCGGGCAAAACCCGCTCGCGGATGACTCTCTCTCCCGTCGCCGCAACGGCCAGGCTTCTGGTCGTCGGAATCCCGAGGGCATGCATCGCTTCGCTGATGATATATTCCCGGAGCATCGGCCCAAGGGCAGCCCGCCCGTCGCCGCCACGGGAGTAAGGCGTCCGCCCCGCGCCTTTCAGTTGGATATCCACCCGGCGGTTGCCGGGGGCCACATGTTCCCCCAAAAGGATGGCCCGCCCGTCCCCCAGCATCGTGAAATGGCCGAACTGGTGGCCGGCGTAGGCCTGGGCGATCGGCTCCGCCCCTTCCGGGACATCATTTCCGGCAAATATCGCGGCTCCTTTTTCCGATTGAAGGGCACCGGGATGCAGATTCAATTCTTCCGCAAGCGATTCATTGAACATGACGAGCTTCGGGGAAGCGACGGGCTCGGGTTTTTGCTTTGTATAAAAGATGGGCGGCAGTTTTGCATAGCTGTTGTCAAAATTCCATCCAGGACGAGATTTCATTCGGATCTTCCTTTTTTCATTTTATTATTGCAGACGAGCGGCCGGTTTATTCCCGGCGGCGGATCGGACCATTGCGAATCCAATCGTTCCAACAGGGATTTCCGCTTTGCATCTTTACCCTTTATACCATGTTTCCAGCAGAAAGGAAAATTTAATGCATTTGGGCATCTTCGATCATCCAGTCCGCTGCGCTGAACAGATCGGGAAACACGGCATCGGCCGAAGATTCCTCTTCGCCGATGAACACCGTCTTTGTCCCCGCCCTTTTCCCTGCCTGGATGTCCGTATCCGTATCCCCCACCATATAGGATTGGGACAGGTCGACATTGTACTTTTTGGCCAAATCTTCGATCATTTTGGAACCCGGCTTGCGGCAGGCGCATCCGGCTTTCGGTCTATGGGGGCAATAGGCGACATCATGGATGATGGCCCCGCGCTTTTTCAATTCCTTCATCATGTGCCCATGAATCTTTCGAAGCTCGGATTCTTTCAAAAAACCAAGTCCTACGCCGCCTTGGTTCGTCACCACAAAAATATAATCAAAATGCCCGTTCAGCTTGCGGATCGCTTCCGGCACACCCGGCAACAAATAAAAGTCTTCCGGTTTGTTGACAAATTTCACCCGGCCGGTCAGCATTTCATTAATGACGCCGTCCCGGTCCAAAAAAACCGCTTTTTTCATATTCTCCCTCCTGTGTTTATTGTTTGCGGGAGAATTCAAATCCATGATGGGCATGTTTAATGATAAAGCGCTCCGCCGGCATCTTTGTTGTACCAGTTCCAAAAATCCACTTCCCCCAAAGCCGCATAAATAACATGTTCGTTGCCGGCGAGTTTCAACAATTCCTTTGTAGGCCCCGTCAACACGGCCCCGTAGCATTTCACTCCATGTTCATCCACATATTTTTGTATATCTTTTATAGAGGTTTCATCATAATTCCAGATCACTTTTTCCGCCCACCGTTCATGTTCCGCCAATAAGGCCAAGCCGTTCTTAAAAGCTTTTTCGCGTATATGTCCGTCTCCTTTTTCCTGGTAAACGTCCTCCTCAACGAGGCTGTGCAACGCATATTCATGAATCCCCCACAAGGTTTCTCCCATGCTTAAAAGATGGGAATCTCTTTCCTCCTCGGTTCCCGTATCAACGGCATACCAAACAATTTCCACATCATAATCTTTCAAAATCTGATACATCTCATCAAAGGAATAGACATCATCCAGGCTGACCGCCAACTCCGAAACGGTTCCCTCCGGCAACATTTTTAACGCTTCCCAGGTTTCATTCGCCCCTCTACGATAAGACTCCTTTTCTTCTTCCTGCTGTGACGCGAACACTTGCGGATGAAGGAAATAGAGGTCCAAGTCATATCGGCCATCCACCCATTCCCTAGAAAAATTCAAGTGGTTCAATATCATTTTTCCATGGTATTTCCCGACATATCGTTCTTCGCTGCCCACCCTTTTCTGAAGGCTTCCTTCCAAATCCGCATTAAAAAACACTTTTATATTTGTTCCTCCGGCATCGCTGTAGACATTGGGCATCGTCATTTGCACGGCGGTCTGGATCACCCGGTTTGCATCGGTACCGATGAAAGCATAAATAATCCCTGTCGCCATCATCGAAATAAGGCTGATGATGATGAAAATATTGAAAACCACGATGGAAGTGGCAAACCGGTTTTTCCATTTCGCCTTGCAGACAATTTTGCGCTGTTCTTCCCGGGAAAGTTCCGGAATGGCCGGATCCGCATCCGGGGATGCCTGCCGTTTAAGATGTTCCTCCATGTACCGTCCGCATTCCCCGCAAGTGTGCAAATGCTCTTCGATGGCGCGCTCTTCTTCGGGCGTGCATGTTCCATGGAGATACGCATCCAGTTTTTTTCTCGTTTCTTCACACTTCATCCTTTTCACTTCCTTTCATTTTTGCCCGCAGCTCCTTCCTGATTCTGAAAAGCGACACTTTCACATTCGGGATGGACATGCCGAGCATATCGGCAATTTCCTCGCAGGAAAATTGGTAGTAATCCCTCAAAAGAATGAGATTTTTCTTATGGAGCGGCAGCCCTTCGATCAGCGCCAGCCATTCCTTGATGCGATGCCGGTTCATGGCCGTATCTTCCGCCGCTTCGGACACTTTTTTATTCAAGGTCTCCATGTCTTCCACATACGCCAATTTTTTCTCTTTCCGGATCAGATCGATGAAAGTATGGTAAGCCACTTTAAAAAGCCAAGGCTTGATTTTTTCATCGTTGTAGCTTTCAAGATAGAGGAAGGCGCGATAAAACGTTTCTTGCACGATATCTTGCGTCAGCTCCTTGTTTCTGCAAAGGGAAAAAATATAGCGATAGACGTCCTGAACATACAAAGCATAGATTTCTTCCAGTTTCATCGCTTCACTCTCACGCCCTCCTTTCACTATATCCACGTACGGGAAAGGAAAAAGTTACATCAAAATCAAAATAGAGGCAAAAAATTCATAAAAAAAGCTTGAGGGAACAATTTCATCCCCCAAGCCGACAAATCGGTGATTCAATTTTTCATACGGACAAAGAACATCCTACCGTTGCGCCTGCTGCACCCATTTTCTTACTTGTTCCTCCGTGCCGTATACGAAATGGCCCGGCACCGGTTCATGCATTGCGGCGGTATCCGGCGTTTCTTCATGGACGTAAGGTATTCTTTTCCGTCTCCGTTCCAAAATCGGATCCGGAAGCGGAACAGCCGACAATAACGATTTTGTATACGGATGGATTGGATGATGATAAATTTCTTCAGCTTCCCCAAGCTCCACAATTTTTCCCCGGTACATCACGGCAATCCGGTCGCTGATATATTTCACCATGGATAAATCATGGGCGATAAACAAGTATGTCAAATTCCGTTCTTCCTGGAGTTCCTTTAACAAATTGACGACCTGCGCCTGAATCGAGACGTCCAAGGCTGAAATCGGTTCGTCGGCGATTATGAAGCTCGGGTCCAGACTCAAAGCCCGCGCAATGCCGATCCGTTGCCGCTGACCGCCGGAAAATTCATGGGGATAGCGCATCATATGTTCACGGTTCAACCCGACCGCTTCCAACAAAGAAATGATTTTTTCCTGGCGTTCCTGTTTATTTTTATAAAGGCCGTGGATATCAAACCCTTCGCCGATGATTTCCCCTGCTGTCATGCGGGGATTCAGTGAAGCATATGGATCCTGGAAAATCATCTGCATTTCGCGCTTTAACCGCTTTTTCTCTTTTTTCGATTTGATTTGATGGACATTTTGGCCTTTAAAAATCACTTCTCCATCGGTGATATTATAAAGGCCGATGATGGAGCGCCCCGTCGTCGACTTGCCGCAGCCCGACTCGCCGACAAGCCCCAGCGTTTCCCCTTCATAAATGTGAAAACTGATTCCGTCAACCGCTTTGATCGGGTTCGAAGGAGGGCCGAAATATTGGGTCAAGTTTTTGACTTCCAGGATTTTATGGTTCTTATTCATTCAGTCCAGCCTCCTTCTTATATCTTTCCATCCTTCTTACGATCGGTTCCGGTATGTCAATTTTCGGCGCATTTTCGTGCAATAGCCATGTCTTCGCATAATGGGTTTCGGACACCTTAAACATCGGCGGCTCCAATTCGAAATCGATGGCCAATGCATATTGGTTCCGGGGCGCGAAGGCGTCCCCTTTCGGCGGATGCAACAAATTTGGCGGAGAACCCGGAATCGCATACAATTTTTCATCGCTTTTGTTGTTCAAATCCGGCATGGAACCGAGCAATCCCCATGTATACGGGTGTTTCGGATTGTAGAAAATGTCGTCGACCGTTCCGTATTCGACGATTTGGCCGGCATACATCACCGCCACCCGATCCGCCATATTCGCCACAACCCCCAAATCATGGGTAATGAAAATGATGGATGTATTGCGTTTCTTTTGGATCTCCTTCAACAATTCCAATATCTGCGCCTGGATTGTCACGTCAAGGGCTGTTGTCGGTTCATCGGCAATCAATAGTTTCGGATCGGCCGCAAGGGCAATGGCGATGACCACCCGTTGGCGCATCCCGCCGCTAAATTCATGGGGATATTGGTTGAACCGCTTTTCCGGCATCGGAATGCCCACTTGGCGGAGCAGCTCAATCGCCCTTTCCTTCGCCTCATGTTTCGGCACACTTTTATGCCTTAAAATGACTTCCATAATCTGTTTTCCGACACGGATGGTAGGGTTCAAAGCCGTCATCGGATCCTGGAAGATCATCGCAATGTCGTTTCCCCGGATTTTGGACATTTCTTTATCCGAAAGCGGTATCAAATCTTTTCCTTCGAATAAAATTTGTCCATCCGCATAGATTCCCGGCGGCTCCGGAATCAATTTCATAATGGCGTTGCTCGTCACGCTTTTCCCCGAACCGGATTCGCCGACGATCGCCAACGTTTCGCCTTCGTATAATGTAAAATCGACTCCTCTTACCGCCTGGACAAGTCCCGCGTATGTTTTGAAGTTGATTTTTAAATTCTTCACTTCCAGCAATGGTTTCTTCATGTTTCCGCCCCTTTCTACTTGCGCAGTTTTGGATCAAGTGCATCGCGCAAACCGTCGCCGACCGCATTGAAGGCAAAAATCGTCAAGGAAATGAAAAATGCAGGGAAGAACAAGCGCCAAGGCGCAACCCTCAAACCGCCCATTCCTTCCGAAGCCATCGTTCCCCAGCTGGCGATCGGCTGATTGACGCCCAAGCCCAAGAAGCTTAAGAAGGCTTCCGTAAAGATGGCTGTCGGAATCGTCAAGGTCATCGTGACGAGAATCGCGCCCAATGCATTCGGGATGATGTGGCGGACAATCAAATGCCAGTTGCTTGCCCCAAGCGTTCTGGCGGCCAGCACGAATTCGCGGTTCTTAATCGATAACACTTCCCCCCGGACAATCCGCGCCATGTTCACCCAACCCGTGATCGACAACGCGATGATCATCGGAAGGAGCCCTTGTTCCATCACGACAAGCAGAATGATGACCACCAAAAGGTAAGGGATTGCGGACAAAATATCCACGATGCGCATCATGATGTCATCGACGCGTCCCCCGAACAGGCCTGAAATGCTTCCCCACAACACGCCAATGATCAGATCGATGATGGCTGCCGTGATTCCGATAAACAATGAAATGCGCGCGCCATACCATACCCGGACGAAAACGTCCCGTCCCAAATCATCCGTGCCGAACCAGTGTTCTTTGGAAGGCGCTTCATTGTAAACGCCCAATTGATCCCGATAACTATATTGGGAAAACTCCGGTACGAATATTGCAAGCAATGCAATGATGGCCAGGATGAAAACGCCCGAAACCGCCAATTTGTTTTGTCTGAACCGGTACCACACTTCTTTCCAGAAGGATACGGTCTTTTTCGGCATCTGATCGCTTTCCGCAAGCCGCGGGCCGACCACCCTGAACATTTCCGGAGTCAATTCGCCGTACGTGTCATGCCGTTTCTCCATTATTTTCTTCCTCCCCCTTTCAGCTTAATGCGCGGGTCGATGATAGTATATAAAATATCTACAATCAAAACCGCGAACATCAGAATGATCGCATAGAATACGGTCGTTCCCATGATGACGGTATAATCCCGGTTTGTGATGCTTTGGACGAAATGTCTTCCCAGACCGGGAATCGCAAAAATTTGTTCGATGATAAAGCTGCCTGTCACAACGCCGGCCGTCAAAGGTCCCAGATATGTAATCACAGGCATCAACGCGTTGCGCAGCGTATGCTTAAAGACGATGGTCCATTTGCCGAGGCCTTTGGCGCGGGCCAATTTGACATATTCGCTATGGTTTTCTTCCAGCATGCTGGAACGGACCAATTTGGCAATATATCCGGCATGCGTCAGGGCGATCGCCAAAGCCGGCAAGACCGTGTACTTGAAGCCGTTCCAACCGGCCACCGGAAATAACCCCAATTTTAAGGAAATAAAGTATTGCATCAATCCGGCCAATACGAACGAAGGAACCGAAATCCCCAAAACGGCGATGGTCGTTGCAATATAATCCGGAAATCGGTTATGATAAAGCGCCGCGATGATGCCAAACAATACACCCAGCCCGACGGCAATCAGCATCGCTTCAAGTCCAAGGGCCAACGAAACAGGAAACCCTTCCGCAATAATATCGTTTGTGGACCGTTCTTTGTACTTCATCGACTCCCCAAAATCAAATTTCAGCGTATTGATCAAATAATCCTTGTATTGGATGTACCATGGATTATCCAATCCATATTTGGCATTCAAATTGGCTTCGATTTCAGGCGGGAAATCCCTCTCATTGGCAAACGGATTGCCGGGCGCCGCCTTCATCAGGAAAAAGGTTGCCGTAACAATCAAAAACAACGCAATCAAAATATGGATGATTCTTTTGATGATGTACTTCAGCACAAACCGTTCCCTCCTTTATCGGAAAATTCCGTACAATCCCGGAAATAGCGAAAGGCTGCTTGCGATCCATCTCGATCCCAGCAGCCTTTATACCTGTTTAAACAGAATTATTCAACTTCAACATATTTCAAATAAATGTTGCCCAAATTGTCCGGCTTCATGTTTTTCACATGGTCTTTTGCAACATAAAGGCTAGTGTAATAGTAGATTGGAGCAACCGGGAATTCTTCCATGATGATCGCTTCTGCTTGTTTCAATAACTCCAGACGTTTTTCTTCATCTGTTTGTTTGTTTGCTTCTCTTAATAATTTTGTATATTCCGGATTTTCCCAGCCTGTATCGTTGTTTCCGTTATCCGCAGAATCAAATTGCTCCAGGAATGAGTAAGCATCGTTGTAGTCCGCGATCCAGCCCAAACGTCCGACTTGGTAATCCAAATTTGACAGTTTGTCCAAATAAACCTGCCATTCGGAGTTGTCAAGCGTCGCATTGATGCCCAAGTTTTTGCGCCAGTTTTCCTGGATGAATTGGGCGATTGCGGAGTGGGCTTCACTCGTATTAAATGAAATTTTGATATTGATATCTTCCGGTTTGCTGATTCCGAGCTCTTTCATGCCTTGTTCAAGGGCTTTTTTCGCTTCTTCCACATCATTGTCTTTGAAGTAGCCGCGATCTTTCTCAAAACCTTTGATCGCAGCAGGCACCATGCCCAATGCAGGTTTCTGTTCGCCTTTTGTTACGTTGTCGATCAAACCTTGACGGTCGATTGCAAGCGCCAACGCTTTACGGATATTTTTGTTTTTCAGGATTTCATCCGTTGTATTGAACTTGTACCAGTAGATGGCCGCATAGTCTTCGATATTTAAAATGCCCTCTTTTTTGTATTGGTCGATTGCATCCAATGAAACTGTTTGGAATGGAGAACCCAAGAAATCAATTTCGCCGTTATCAAACATTGTCGTAGCCGTTTGTTCGGATTCAACCATTGTGATGTTCACTTTTTCAAGGGCAACGTTGTCAGCATCCCAGTAATCCGGATTTTTCTTTAATGTGATGTCTTTGTTGTGGTTCCAGGAATCCAACAGGAACGGACCGTTCGTTACATAATCTTCGCCGGCTTCCGTGTACCATTTTGGATTTTTCTCGGCCACGTTTTTATTGACCGGATAGTATGTTTTAAACGCAGTCAATTCCAAGAAATAAGGCGTCGGCTGATCCAATGTGACAACCAAAGTTTTGTCGTCTTCCGCTTTGACGCCGACATCATCGGCTTTCGCTTCCCCTTTGTTGTAGGCTTCCGCGTTTTTGATCGGGTAAAGGATGGAAGCGTATTCGGAAGCGTTTTCAGGATTCAATACCCATTTCCATGCATATTCAAAATCATGGGCCGTTACAGGATCCCCGTTTGACCATTTGGCATCCCGCAGTTTGAATGTGTACGTCAACTGGTCATCGCTGATTGTATAGTCTTCAGCCAATGCGTTCACGATTTCTCCGTCTTTGCGGGTCATCAAGCCTTCAAAAACGTTGTCGAGAATTGCGCTGGAAGTCGTATCCGTCGCCAATCCCGGATGCAGTGAAGGCGGTTCGGAAGGAATAACAAGATTAATTTCTTTTTTGCCTGAAGATTTTTTTCCTTCATCCTTGTTGCCGCCACCGCATGCAGCCAGCACCAAAGTGAGCGTCAACAGAGCTGCCAACAGTAACCAAAACTTCTTCTTCATAACTTTCCTCCCATCAACTTTATTAAATTTTTCATAAAATAGCACAAGTGTCATTTTTCTGACATTTGCCCTGTCCCTACCATCGTATCAAATTTTTTTATCAAAATAAACATTTTTTTATTTATCCAATTAACTTAATATTTTTGATATTTAATTTTTTGGAACAAAAAGGGATATCAATTATATTAGAAAAATAATAACGGGTTTATGCGCAACACGTCGAAAGTTTTCATCCGACATATCAAAAAGTTGCGCCGCGGGCATCAATCATTTTTGAACTTTAATCCCGCCTCTTCCAGCGCCTCTTTCATTTTCGACAGCGCCGATTTCCCTATGCCGTGAAGGGAAAGGATCTCCTTTTCGGTATAATTTGAAAGCTGTTCGACGCCAAAAATCCCTTCCCTTTCCAGCGCCCTTCTTGCCGGTGCGGAAAATTTGGACAGAAAGCCATCCGCAGGTTTCCGTTCCGCTTCGCAAACGGGGCAGCTGTCACAATCGCTGCTCTTGTAGAACTTGTGCCCTTTTTCGCAAATCCTCGGCGTTTTTTCCGAACGCACCATTACATCCCTCTTTCCTCATGCATTGATTCCAATTTGTTGCAGCTTTTCTTATACACGGACAGCTTTCCTTGCCGACCTCCGCAACAAACGGTGGCCGTCGCCATAAAGCTTTATTATCCTTTATACCTTTCCGCAAGCAAATGAAAACTTCCCAATTATAATTTTATTTTCGGATTATTGTAAGAAAATATCCCTCCAAATGTAAAGAAATCTTTACGCTCCGCGATCATATATGCTATTGTAGATGTAAAGAGTTCTTTACATCCGTTTGGAGGAGTGATCGGTGAAAGTCATCAACCATATACGGGAAATCCGGCAAAAGAAGGGAATCACCCAGGTGAAAATGGCGGAAGACTTGCAGGTTACCCGCCAAACAATTAATGCCATCGAAAAGAACAAATATAATCCGAGCCTTGAGCTGGCCTTGAAAATCGTGAAATACTTCGATGTGCCGATTGAGGAAGTATTTGAATTGAAGGAGGATGATGAGGATGGGGAGAAATGACCGTTCAGCACATGCAAAGCTTGTTGAAAATTGGGGGAAAATCTTCATTTATTCATGCTGTTATTTGGGGAGCCTTCTGGGGTTGTTCATCGGCTCGATTGTTTATGGCGAGTTTTTGAATGGGCCGTTTATAGGTTTTACATTCATCTATATCCTGTTCATCGCCATGCACATCATCAAACGGAAAAAGAATCATGTGCCTGACATGGATGAACGGATCGCCCGGAACCTGTTCCGGTTCATTGCCTATGCATCGCATATTTCTTTGGCCATTATATTCATCTCGGTGATCATTTTGGGATTGTCGGGGGAAGAATCCATTCCGCTTGTTTATTTATTCGGCTTTTTCATCGCCTACCTCTGGGCGGTCGGAATCGGCACTTTTATCATTAAGAGAACATGAAAAGAAAATCCGGCAAGGGTTCCTTCTTTGCAGGCCGGGCCGCAGCACGCACAAAAAAAGAGGCATAGCGCCTCTTTTCATTATGGCCGCGGTACGCGCAGCCGCTGCAGATGGTTGGCCGCGCATCATCCATTTTTCAGACATAAATCTTCCCTTCCATATAAACAACCGCTTCCCCGCCAATTTGAATTTCCATTCCCAAATCTTTGCAGTACAGTTTCCCTCCCCGCGGCGACAATTGCAGCGCCACAAACTCCTCTTTCCGCAGCATCTTTTTCCAATAAGGGACAAGGGCGCAATGGGCGGAACCCGTCACCGGGTCTTCGTCAATGCCGGCTTTGGGGGCAAAAAACCGGGAAACGAAGTCGGCCCCATTTCCTTTCGCGGTCGCAATCACCCCGAAGGCATCCAGCTTCTTCAGTTCCTCCAAATCGATTTCCAGATTCCTGATTTCTTCTTCCGTTTCAAACACCGCAAGATAATCCCGCGCCAAATACACTTCTTTCGGCTTTTTCCCCAAGCCTTTCACAAGGGCTTCCGGCATTTCGCAAGGTTCCCCTTCCCGGGATGGAAATGTCATCACAAGCAGGGAGCCTTCTTTGACGACAGTCAACAATCCGCTTTTTGTATGGAAACGCACTTCCGCAACGGACGGTTCCAAATAGTTGAACACCGCAAAGGCCGCGGCGAGGGTCGCATGGCCGCACAAATCGATTTCGGTTTTCGGCGTAAACCACCGCAATTCATATTCCCCTTTTTGCCGATGAACAACAAAGGCCGTTTCGGATAAATTATTTTCCATCGCGATTTGCTGCATGATTTCATCCGGAAGCCATTCATCCAGCACAACGACCGCCGCCGGATTTCCTTTGAAAGGTTCTCCCGTAAATGCATCGATTTGATAAATCGGCAATTCTTTCATCCGCCGCTCTCCTTTCCACACTCCTCCGAATGTTGCCATTCAGCTCCGGAACCAAAAAGCCCGCACCCCGTAATGCCGAGGTGCGGGTCCAGTGTTCCAAATTATGGTTAGATGCGCACAGTCCATCCAAATGGATCTTCAATTTTTCCGTACTGGATGCCTGTCAATGTATCATATAGCATTTGGGATACTTCTCCGATTTTTCCGTCGTTGACCACAATCCGTTTGTCCAAATATTTTAATTCCCCTACCGGAGAAATAACCGCTGCCGTACCAGTTCCGAATACTTCCTCGAGTGTTCCGTTTTCGGCAGCTTCGATGACTTCGTCAATGGTGATGCGGCGCTCTTCCACCGGAATATTTTTGGATTTCAACAATTTGATCATGGAATCCCGGGTAATACCAGGCAGGATGCTTCCTGTCAATGCCGGTGTAATGACCGTACCATTGATTTTGAAGAAGATGTTCATGCTTCCGACTTCTTCGATATAGCGTTTTTCGATGCCGTCCAACCATAATGTTTGGGCGTAGCCTTCTTTTTCCGCATTGAGTTGTCCAATCAATGAACTTGCATAGTTGCCCCCGGTTTTCGCTTCCCCGGTACCGCCCACAACGGCGCGCACATATTTTTCTTCCACCAGGATTTTTACCGGATTGATGCCTTCTTTATAGTAAGATCCACTAGGAGACATGATGATCATGAATAAATAGTTTTTTGAAGGATGTACACCCAGAAATGGTTCCGTTGCAATGATGAATGGACGGATATATAAAGATGTGCCCGGCGCATCCGGTACCCAATCCCGGTCGATATCCACCAATTTTTTCAACGCTTCCAACGCAAATTCTTCATCAATTGGCGGGATGACCATCCGTTCGTTGGAATGGTTCAACCGTCTGAAGTTGGCATCCGGGCGGAACAATTGGATTCCCCCGTCCGGTGTCCGGTATGCTTTCAACCCTTCGAAAACCGTTTGTCCATAGTGGAACACCATTGAGGATGGCTCAAGACAAATTTTTTGGTAAGGAACGATGCGTGGATCATGCCAGCCCTTTCCTTCCGTGTAATCCATGATAAACATGTGATCCGTAAAATAGTGTCCAAAGCCAAGTTCATCCGCAGCTGGCTTTTCTTTTGGACAGTCAGTTAATTCTATAGTGATTTCTGTCATAATAAAGCCTCCAGTATTTTGTCGAATATTCAGAATAATATTTCTGTTATTAAAATAGTATAATACTTTTATCCTTAATTGTTAAAAGAATATTTCGATGAAATCCAACTAATTTTTATTTATTATTGCTGTTTGATGAACTGTTTTTCGAAAATAGTAATTATCAGGGGATTCCCCTGCTTTGACTCCCCATGATATTGATGATGTCAAAACTTGAAAAACTGAACCTTCAAAAAATATTATCGTTATATAAATATTAATAAAAACTCCTGCAGCAATCTGCAGGAGCGTTGGATGTTTTGTTATGTATGAATCATGATCAATTATGTATATGGAAACCGTTTGTCCGGACAAAATCCTCAAAATCTTCTTTTTTCAACGGACGGCTGTAATAATATCCCTGTCCGAATATGCAGCCATCGTTTCTTAGCGTGTTCACATGCTCCTCGATTTCAATGCCTTCCGCTATCACTTTCAACCCAATTGTCTTCGCAAGGCTGATGATGGCTCTGACGATTGCTTTGCTTTCCTCGTTTTTATGTATATCTTTCACGAATAAAGCATCCACCTTCACCGTATCAATCGGAAGGTGTTTTATGTAACTTAAAGAACTGTATCCTGTTCCAAAATCATCAATCGAGATATGTATTCCGAGATTGCGGAGCCGTTTCAAAACCGGTATCATGCTGTTCATATCCGCAAAAATGCTTTCGGTCACTTCCAATTCAAGCAGATGGGGATCAAATCCCGTTTCCTTCAAGATTTGTTCGACCTGCCCGACAAAATTCGGATCTTGCAATTGACGCACCGAGACGTTGACAGCCACAATCAATTCTCCAAAACCCTTTTCTTGCCATTCTTTCGCTTGCCGGCAACTCTCTCTTAAAATCCACTCACCCAGCGGGACAATCAATCCCGTTTCCTCGGCAAGAGAAATGAATTTACCCGGCGAAATCGCCCCCAAATCCGGATGATTCCAACGGACCAAAGCCTCCACTCCAACAATCCGGTTATTTTGGATATTTAATTTCGGCTGGTATTCCAAAAAGAACTGCTGGTTCTTCAGCCCTTTCCGCATGGCGTTTTCGATGATTCGCCGCTCCAAAGAAACGCTTTCCAATTCCTTATTGTAAATCGCATAGTGATTTTTGCCTTTTTGTTTCACTTGCGACAAAGCCGAATCCGCATTTTTGATGAGCTCTTCCGGAGTTTTTCCATGCCCCGGATACAACGCAATGCCGATGCTGCAAGTCTGTGAATACTCCCTTCCATTCAAGTTCATCGGTTTTTGGAAGGCCTGAATCAGCCGATTCGCGACTTGCTTGGTTTGTTCTTCATCGATATCCTTCAACAGAACAATGAATTCATCGCCGCCCATCCGGGCCACAAAATCCTGATTCCGGATTACTTCACGAATGTTTTCGGCAGCTTTTACAATCACCAAATCCCCCGTATCATGCCCGAACTGCTCGTTCACCAATTTGAAGTTGTCCAAGTCGATGGACAGAATTGAAAATTTTTCTTTTGTCAATTGAATATCCATCACATAGGAACGGAACTCTTTCATAAAATGGGAGCGGTTCGGGAAATTCGTCAAACTGTCGTGGTATGATAAATGGTACAGATTTTGTTCCGCTTCCTTCAAAGCGCTGATGTCGCTCATGGCTATGAGGATGAAATCTTTTGACGGATTTTCATCATCATGGACGATTTTCATGTCCGCTTCCATATCAATATATCGGCCGTCGCCGTGGAGCACCCGGAACTCCAACTTGCGGAAATAGCCCGTGCCCGCATTTTTTTGTTGATGCAATAAAAATTGAATCTCCATTTTTAACAGGTCCACATCTTCCATATGTATAAGATCGAACAAATTTTGCCGCTCCAATTCCTTCAAATCATAGTGCAGCAGTATATTGAATGTCGGGGAAATGTAGTAAAACTTTCCGCCTTCATCGATCAGCGCGACAAAATTGTCGGAGTGCTCGGCAATCAATTCATATTTTTTATAGCTTTGTTTCAGTTCCTCTTCCAATTCCTTTTCTTTGGTGATATCCGTGCGGATGGACAAATACTTATACGGTTTTCCCTTTTCATCCAGAAAAGGGATGATAGTGGAGAGAACCCAATAATAAGTCCCATCCTTCTTTTTGTTTTTGATTTCTCCCTTCCATATATTGCCGCTTCCAATTTCCCTCCACATTTGCTTAAAGTATTCCTTTGGGTGGTAACCGGAATTCACGACACGGTGGGTTTTACCGATCAATTCTTCCCTTGAATATTGGGATATTTCGCAAAACAAATCATTGACATATGTGATTCTCCCACGCGCATCCGTAATGGCGACTATGGAGGTTTGATCTAATGCATATTTCAGCTCTTGCAGCTCTTTTATCTCATAAAGCAATTGTTGAATATCCTCCGGTTGATCGTGGTTTTTTGTTTTTTTGTCCATAAATGGTATATACTCCTTTATAAAAATAAAAAAATGTATATACAATATTCCCATTTTATAACTAAAATACTATAACAGGAAAATCATATGAATATATTTTTTGATAAAATTGCAATAGTTCCTTTCGTTTTAAACCATTTTTCCTGTTTTTTTAAAGTATAAGCGGAAGAATTTGTTTAGACAAGTGTTTTGGTAGGACTTCTAATATAAATTTCAACCCTGAATCGGAAAATTTATTTCCGGGATAAAAAAAGCTGTTCCGCAAGGTTTTCGCCTTGGCGGACAGCAGAAAAGGAGGTTTATGGGAATAAAGATGCAGGCTTGATGTGCGGAAAGTAGGAGAAATTGTTCCCCGAAGGAGTGTTTCGCGCGTTTTCCATCCTTCTCTCCATGCTCCAGCCGATTATGCGTTTTATACGTTCCGGCGTTGTCGCGCCGTTCCAAAAAACATTCCCCCGGGTTTTGGTTTTCATGGGAGGCGGCCATATTTATTTGAAATAAAAAAACGTTTAAGGCCCTCCCTTAAACGTAAACGCCGGCATCGTAAAAGAAACTGCAGATGAACCCTGAAATGATGCAAACAATGGTTGCGACGATGATAAAAATGCCCAAAAAATATAATGCATCCCCAAACAGCTGCTCAAATCCATAACTTAAGGGAATATAGGCCATTCTTTCCCCTCCGCTGGCATAGAATCGTTTATTCTTTGATATATGCATAAGGGAAGAAACTGTTACTTGCAAGGGGATTCCGGCAATTGAAATCATAAAAAAAGACAGCCAAAACGGCTGCTCCTGTTCGAAAGGCGACAGTTTTCCAACCGCCGATTTTCCCGCCTTATTCGATCGGATTCAATTCCAATTCTTCTTCTATTTTTTCAAGCAGTTCTTTGGCGCTGTCTGCCGCAACCGGTTCCCCATTGACAAGGGCATAATAGTGGCGCTCGCAAATTTCGCAATAGGAGTTGCACCCCGTTTCTTCCACCGTGACATCTTCCCGCTGTTCCAGGACATCGTACACTTCTGGATCGGCAAACGCCGGATTCGATACGCAAAATACCACCCGGTTTTTTAATGGCCCGCTCTTCTTTCCGAATAGTTTTTTGAACATATGCGCTCTCCTCACTATGTAAAACGATCGTCGAATCAATTATACTATCTTCGTAAACGTTCAACCAATATTCAATCCGGAAAATCCGGTTCAATATAGAAAGATCGGGGCAATCGTCATGAACGAAATAGCATACGACCGACATCTCCATATTCAAACATGCGGAATCAAGGAAGGCATCCATCACTCTTCCCATTACAACCGCTACGAACCGACCCCTTATGCTGCGCTGGAGGAATTGCTCAAATATTATCCCATCAATGAGAAAGACGCCATCGTCGATTTCGGGTACGGTTTGGGGCGCGTCGGCATTTTTCTGCATGACAAAACCGGAGCTTCCGTCATTGGCATTGACATGAACGAACAATTCATCAGGGAAGCCCTCAAAAACCGGGAACGATATTGCAAAAAATTCCGGAAGAAGGAAGAAAAAATCCAATTTCTCCATTGTTTCGCAGAAGATTATCCCATCCGCCCTGAAGAAAACAAATTTTATTTTTTCAATCCTTTTTCGTTGCCGGTTTTCACGAAAGCGCTCCATCGGATCATGCGCTCGACGGAGGAAGCGAAACGGCCGGTGGATGTGATTTTATATTATCCTTCCATCGATTATCTGGATTATTTGAACCACTATACCCCTTTTGCGAAAACCATTGAAATTCCCATCCCCTCCATGCATGAAAAAGTGTGGAACGAGCGCTTTATCATTTACCGCTTATCTTAGGCCATGATTTTCAATGGCTTTTTTGTTTTCCATCCTTTCCGGATGTTCCCATCAAAAACGCCGTGCTGCCGGCAATGGAAAATGCGGTCCATTTGGATGTATACCTTATAAATGGAAGAACAATGCTAATCCACGCCGGCAGATTCATGGAAAAATCCACCTTTTTCCCTTCAAATCATATTCTTCTATAGCATTCCATCCTTTTTATGAATCCATCTTCGAAGCCATGTCCAAAAGCGTTCCGTTTGCCGCGTTTAAGTTCCGGGAAGTTGCGCAACTTAAAGAAAGAGTTAGCGCAAGCCAAAACGTTATATCAAAATAATATAAAGTTAACTAAATTATCAGAAATTTATTAATAAAAACAAAATTATTACTTTTCGATTCTTCAACACTTCAACGCGAAAAAGTGTTATACTTAAGTCGCTTTTACGATTTTTCGAAATATCAAAATTTTATTATTTTAATATAGGATTGGATGGTTATGAAAAAACAATTGTTACGGAAATTATCGTTGACTCAACTGCTGAATCACCAAGGCACCACACAATTTAATAAATCGATGAATGCGTTTGATTTGATTGCCCTCGGCGTCGGGGCTGTGGTCGGAACAGGCATCTTCATCCTGCCGGGGACGGTGGCCGCCCTGCATGCGGGGCCTGCCATTGTATTCTCGTTCATTTTTGCGGCGATTGTCTGCGCCTTTTCCGCCCTCTGTTATTCCGAGCTGTCGTCTTCCATTCCGGTGGCGGGAAGCGCTTATACCTATTCATATGTGCTGTTCGGCGAAATGATCGCCTGGATGGTCGGATGGAGCCTTCTGCTGGAATACGGCCTGGCCGTGGCAGCGGTGGCAACGGGCTGGTCCGCCTATTTCCAATCCCTCATCGAAGGTTTTGGCATCCATCTGCCAAAGGCTTTGTCGGGATCATTCAGCCCGGCCGACGGAACTTTCATCAATTTGCCGGCCATCTTCATCATTGTCCTTTTGGCGGCTGTGTTATCAATGGGAATCAAAGAATCCAACCGGCTGAACAAGGCCATGGTGTTCATCAAAATCGGCATCATCCTGCTCTTCCTTGCCGTCGGGGTCTTTTATGTGAAGCCTGAAAACTGGCAGCCTTTTGCCCCATTCGGGTTTAAAGGGATCCTGACCGGCGCTGCGCTCGTCATCTTCGCCTACCTGGGATTTGACAGCGTGTCTTCCGCTGCGGAAGAAGTGAAAAATCCGCAGAAAAACATGCCGATCGGAATCATCGGAACGCTCGTAATCTGTACAATTTTATATGTGGCCGTTTCCCTCGTGCTGACGGGCATTGTGCCATATACGGAGCTGAACGTGGGGAACCCGGTCGCCTATGCGATGGAAATGGTCAACCAGGATTGGGTATTTGGCGTGATTTCCCTCGGAGCGGTCATCAGCATGATGACGGTGATTTTCGTCATGATGTACGGAGGCACCCGTTTGGTGTACTCCTTTGCGCGGGATGGCATGCTTCCGAAAATTTTGTCCGAAATTCATCCCCGCCGGAAAATCCCGTTGAAAAACACATGGATTTACGCTTTGTTCGTTTCCTTATTTGCCGGATTCATTCCGATTGACAAATTGGCGGAGCTTGTCAATATCGGGACATTGATCGCCTTTGCCGCCGTATCCATCGGCGTCATTGTCGCAAGAAAAATGAAAATCGAAGGGCTGAAAGAAGGGTTCAAAGTGCCCCTCTTCCCGATTGTGCCCATCCTTTCATTTATCCTTTGCATATTCATGATTACCCAATTGTCCAAGTTCACGATGTTGACGTGCTTGATTTGGATGATTGCCGGATTGGTCGTGTATTTCGTGTATGGAAGGAAGCACAGCGCCTTAAATAAGGAATGAAAATAAAAAACACCCGTTCAAAAACGATCGGGTGTTTTTTTATTCGGATCAATCTTCTAAAATCCGGAAACTATAGTCGTTGGTAAACGGATTATGGATAATCAATTCATAACTTAAATTTCTTTTATCCGCGCCTTCTATCAGAAAATCGATTTCTTTGGAATTGAAATATCTTTCAACAAACACCGCGAATATGCCAAGGGCTATGGCCGCAAACACCATCGCCGCCACAAAAGGTGCCAATCGGGCAGAACTTTTCAAAAGCACCTTCTTCATTGCAATCACCTATTTCCCTCTTTTTATAATATAATATGCATTTTTGTAAATAGAGTAAATATTTAGAAGGACGACGCTGCCATCCTGGTACCGCACCCTTTCTCCGCAGATGTCCATCATGCCCGACAAACAAAATTCTTATCCGTTCAACCGCTCTTTCTGTCCGCATAAAAATAAAGCGGATGCCAAAGCGCATCCGCTCTTCCGATATTGATTAATTTCCAGGGTTCACTTCCAATTCGGCAATAATTTTTACTTCTTTGCCTACCAGCACACCGCCTGTTTCAAGGGCGGCGTTCCATGTAAGGCCGAAGTCTTCGCGGTTGATTTTTGCATGGGCTTCGAAACCGTAAACTTCGACTCCCCAAGGGTTTTTGCCTTTGCCGTTGAATTCCACTTCAAATGTCACCGGTTTTGTCACGTCTTTAATTGTCAAATCCCCTGTCACTTCAAATACATTGTCGTCTTTCTTCTGGATGTTTGTGGATTTGAACGTGATTGTCGGATATTTTTCCACATCAAAGAAATCCGC
This sequence comes from Ureibacillus sp. FSL K6-8385, assembly GCF_038593155.1. Classification (GTDB taxonomy): domain Bacteria; phylum Bacillota; class Bacilli; order Bacillales_A; family Planococcaceae; genus Ureibacillus; species Ureibacillus terrenus. Next base: position 178,286 of record NZ_CP151968.1, on the reverse strand, counting down.
GGATTTTAAGTGGTTATCGCGGTCTTCCAATTTTGTATCGATGCTTGCCACATCAAAAGTGAAGCTGATGCTTGCATTTGTAGGATTTGTCAAATCGTCCGCTTCAATTTCCGCCTCATAAGAGTTGAAGCGCCCTCTCACTTTCGATACCATCATGTGTCTCACTTCAAAGCCGATTTCCGAGTGTGCTTTGTCAATAACCCATTTTGCCATTTCTTATACCTCCCATATTATTTTATTACGAATTCGAGATATATATGAACAAAAATTTCGAATCCATTTATTTTGAATTCGAGATAAATATATCATGCCCCAAATTATTTGTCAACGGAATCCTTTCAAATTTTGCAAGATTGGTACTTTACTATTTTTATTCCCATTAATGGAACAAAAAAACATTTAATTTTTTCAAATGCTTTTTAATAACCAAATCCCCCTTTTCATTTTCGGGCATTTCAGTTTCTCCCAGTTGACCAATTCCTTCAAAGGTGTTAGTATCGTTTAGTATGAAATTGAATATGTGTGGCGATGATTGCTGTGGGTAACACTACAGTCAGGAGCAGCTTCTGGAGAGACCACGATTTGTGGCGCCGAAGGATTCACAATCTCAGGCAAAAGGACAGAAGAGTAATCGGACGTATTGTTCTTTGTGCTTTGGGATTGGGATACCAATCCTTTTTTTATTCCATCAATTGAGGTGAAACAAATGAATGAACGTAGAAAAAAAGCCATTGTGAGCGTCATTGGAAAAGATCAGGTGGGGATTATCGCAAAAGTCACCAACGTGCTTGCGAATCGCAACATCAACATTTTGGATATCAGCCAAACAATCCTGCAGGGATACTTTACGATGATGATGGTGATTGATGTGACGAATTTGAAAGATCTTGAATCCCTTCAGCAGGAATTGAATGAACTTGGAAAATCCATCGGGGTTGTGATCACGGTACAACGTGAAGAAATTTTCCAGGCAATGCATCGCGTGTGAAAGGACGTGCAAATATGAATTTTGAAATCCAGGAAATGTTGGAAACCATCCGGATGGTCCGGACCGAAAACCTCGACATCCGTACGGTTACAATGGGAATCAATCTTCGGGACTGCGCCGATTCCGATTTCGATAAAATGAAGCAAAAAATCTACGATAAAATTACCCATTACGCAAAAGATCTAAAACCTGTCGCCGAAAAGGTGGCAAAAGAATATGGCATTCCGATCATCAACAAACGGATTGCCGTAACGCCGATTGCCGACCTTCTGGGAAACGCCACCAAAGAACAGGCCGTCGAACTTGCCAAAACATTGGACCGCGCAGCCTTGGTCCTCGGCATCGATTTCATCGGAGGTTTTTCCGCCCTTGTGCATAAAGGCATCGCAAAGGGCGATCAAGTATTATTCGATGCCCTTCCGGAAGCTTTGGCCTCAACAGAGCGGGTTTGCGCATCCGTTTCTGTCGGCACAACGAAAGCCGGCATCAATATGGATGCGGTCCGTCAATTGGGCGAAATCATCAAGGAAACGGCCGAACGGACAAAAGACCAGTCCGGCCTTGGCTGCGCAAAGCTCGTTGTGTTCTGCAATCCGGTGGAAGATAATCCGTTTATGGCTGGAGCTTTCCTCGGATCCGGCGAAGGGGAAGTCGTGCTGAATGTCGGCGTTTCCGGACCCGGAGTTGTGCTGAATGCCTTAAAACGCTATCCGGATGCCGATTTGGGCGAAGTGGCGGAAATCATCAAGAAAACCGCTTTCAAAATTACCCGCGCCGGAGAATTGATTGGACGTGAAGTGGCCAAACGTTTGGGTGTGCCATTTGGCATCATGGACCTGTCCCTTGCCCCTACCAATGCCATGAATGACAGTGTTGCGGAAATCCTTGAAGAAATCGGGCTTGAACGGGTCGGCACCCATGGCACCATCGCGGCCCTCGCCCTAATGAATGACGCGGTGAAAAAAGGCGGCGCCATGGCTTCATCCTATGTCGGGGGATTGAGCGGCGCATTCATCCCGGTCAGCGAGGACAACGGCATGATCCGGGGCATTGAAGAAGGCGCATTAAGCTTATCGAAACTGGAGGCCATGACATGCGTATGTTCGGTCGGCCTCGACATGATCGCCATTACAGGAGATGCACCGGCAAGCACTATCTCCGCAATGATTGCCGATGAAGCAGCCATTGGAATGATCAATAAAAAAACAACTGCTGTGCGCGTCATTCCTGTGCCTGGCGCGAAAGAAGGCGATATGGTCGAATTCGGAGGCCTTCTTGGACGCGCTCCGGTGATCGGCGTCAATCCGTTCAGCTCCGAAAAGCTGATCCGCCGCGGAGGACGCATTCCGGCGCCTTTGCAAGCGCTGGGGAATTAGTGACGATAAAAGAAGAAGAGCGGAACCGGAAAGGGATGAACTTTCCGGTCCGCTCTTTTTCTTATGCTCACTTTTTCAAATATTCTTTCCAGGCCGTCAACCCACCTTCCAAAACCGCCACTTCATATCCCCGCTCCGACAGAATGGCTGCGCATTTGGTCGCAGAGTTGCCTGTCGTGCACGTGACGATCAGCTCTTTCCCTTTCGGCAGTGACGGAATTTCTTGATCTTCCTTTTCTTCCAGTCCGAAAATCTCCGTTTTATGGATATTGAGGGATTGGATGTTCCCCCCTTCAATATGGAATCGGTTGTATTTCTCCTGGTCGCGCACATCCAAAATGATGAGCTGCTCCCCTTGCCGGATTTTATCCGATAATTCTTCCGGTGTGACGGTTTTCAGTGCCACTTTCCATTCCTCCTGCGCAATTTTTCTTCAAGGCCGGCATTCCCCCGGGCCGTACAATCATTCTTCGCTCACAAAAAACCCCCCAAGCAATCCGGGTTGCTTCAGGGGGAAGCCTCGCTATTCCTTTTTCTGCTTAATTTGAGGCAACGGTTGGGAATTGTAGATTCTGGAGTATGGCGGAACGGATTGGGTCAGCCAAATATTCCCTCCGATGATGGAATCATGTCCAATTTTCGTATCCCCGCCAAGAATGGTTGCGCCTGCATAAATAATGACGTTATCGCCGATGTCCGGATGGCGTTTGATCCCCTTGATCGGATTGCCATGCTCGTCCAATGGGAAGCTTTTTGCCCCGATGGTAACACCTTGATAGATTTTGACATTTTTTCCGATGGTGCTTGTTTCGCCGATTACTACGCCTGTGCCGTGGTCGATGAAGAAATATTCGCCGATTTTGGCGCCCGGATGGATATCGATGCCTGTCAAACTGTGGGCATGCTCCGACATGATTCTCGGAATGATCGGAACCCCCGCTTCATATAATTCATGAGCGATCCGATGTATAGTAATGGCTGTGATGGAAGGATAGCTGAATAAAATTTCTTCCAATGATAAGGCCGCAGGATCCCCATTGTAAGCCGCCTGAATATCAGTTTGCAGGATTTCGCGTATCTCCGGCAATTTATTGAGCAAATCGATGACAATTTCCTCCGCCTTCGCTTCCGGCCGGCCTTCTCCGCTATTCTCGAGCACTTTTGCAATGATGCTTTTCAAATCGAGCGCCGTGGATCTTAAAAGATTTCCCACATTCGTCTCCACGCGCAATTCATCTTTATATGTGTCGCAAAAGCATGGATACAGCACTTTGCGAAAATTCTTCAAGATTTTGATGATTTTTTCCTGGCCTTCAAAACCAAGGGATTGTTCGATGGGAAAATGGTGTTTGTGGACTTTCATTAATGATTTGGAAATGTCCGGTATCCCTTTGTTCAACCAATCCTCTAATCTCAATGAATTCACCACCCTAATTTTTTGTCGAGGTTATTTCAATTTATTTATTGCTATCATATAAAACTTCTGCCATGTTTATCAACTGCCTAATATTTCTCTGCCGGTAAATATTTACATACATTTAATAGTTTACATATGATACTAACATCTTCCCTGGTTTTATGTCCATCCGCCCAAAACAAAATCCCATCCGCCCATGACGCATCTCTGTCCGCCCAAGATTAAATCCTATCCGCCAAAGTTGCATTCTCAGCCGCCCAAATCCCATTCCCATCCATCCAAGCCGCAGCCCCCTCTGTACAAATCCCAATCCCCAAATTGCCCATCAAAAAGAAAAAGAGCGGATCCCCCGCTCTTAAGCACTTCCCACCGGAATATTAAGTGATATTTCGAATCGATTTTAGCGCCCTTGCCCATCTGAGCAACTGATCGACCATTTCCAATACGATTTCTTTGTGGTAATCGGCCGGATTGAATTTCGTCATGTTTTCAAAATCCGTGAATAACGAAAACGCCGGATGTGTCCGGACATCCGCCACGGCAAGTTCCCCCAATATTCCGCGCAAATGTTCCGCAGCCCGGGCCCCTCCGACGGATCCATAGCTGACAATGCCCGCAGCCTTGTTGTTCCAGACTTCCCTCGCCAAATCAAGCGCATTTTTCAATGCCCCTGTGATGCTGTGGTTGTATTCCGCCACAATGAAAATAAATCCATCCAAACTCGCCAATTTCTCATTCCATTTGGCGATGCGCGGATCGTTCGCCTCGACCGTTCCCAAAAACGGCAAATCATATTTGGCGATGTCCACAATTTCAAAATCCGCTTCATCCCGTTTTTCGGCGATTTCTTTGATATATTCCCCGACTTGCGGACTCACTCTGCCTTCCCGGGTGCTTCCCAAAATGATTCCTATCTTCAATTTTACTTCCATTTCATTCGCCTCCTCCTGACTTTTCCCCAACAGTTTGTCCATCATTCCCATATTCGTCACCTCCCCGGTTCTTGTTGATTCAATGCTGTTCTTTATCGAAGTAGTTATTATCATTTACCCCTTTGGAATATCCGATTAACATGGAATGGCTTCCTCGGAAAAAACTATGCATTCCCGTTTTCCTGTCGTTTCCTCTCCTCCAAAATGTCTTTGATCATTTCAAGATGGGAAGACGCCCAGGCATTTTCCCTGAAATGAAAAAACAATGCAGCCGTAATGCCCATGATATAAAGAACAACGAAAATCAGCCAATTTCTCGAACCGTCCCCCAGCAAAATTTCCTGAAGCTGCCGGGAAAAAATTAAAAATAAAAAGGGAACCGATGAAACGAAAATCGGAATCATCCCCGACCCGTTTTTCTCTTTCACTAAACGGTAATAAACCAATTGCAGCACATCGCTTTCCAACGACTCATAAAATTCCCGGACTTCCTTCAGCTCTTTTAAATATTTGGATTCGTGAATCGCATCCCGGTTTTTCTTGAGCTGCATATAAATTTTATGGGCATCTCCACGAAAGTAGCTCATTTCTTTCCCCCCATTCAAGCGGGTTCACTTAAGCAAAAAATGGAAGCGGCGACAGGTTTGCTTTTTTTCCCATATAATCTGGTTCACAAATTTCAGTGTGAACATTTGCCCGATATTTCATTCCTTTTCACAACAAATTAAATTGTTCACATTTTTTTAAGAAAATTTAGACTTCTGCCTGTTGTATATCAGATAATAATTGAATATAATTGTTATACATCACAAAGGAGGGGATGGCTATAATGCTAAGCAATACGGAGCGCAAAAATATCATCCAATTTTTAGTGACTTATTTCGGCGTGGAACCGATGCAGCTTTTGAACGTTTCCGACCGAATGTTGGAGGATACGTACAATTTTGTATACTCCCGTTTTGAAATGGAAGCGGATATGTAATCCACGCAAACAAAGGGGTATCAAATAGAGGAGTCGTTTCGGACGGCGGAAACGGCTCTTTTATTTATGGTTTCCGGATTGCTCATCGAAATGCAATGTAAACATTTCAATTTGCCTGCCCCATTCTATGGCGACATTGATTTCCGTCCCTTCATTCATCTCTTGGCATCCCAAACAATCGTCCTCCCGGATCGTCAACTCCCCCTCTTTGTTTAAACTTCCTATATCAACCGCGGAACCGGATGGTGCATCGATGCGGTAAGCGATTTGTTTTGGAATCGGTTTATCCCCGATGTATTTGATTTTGACTTTCGAGGTTGTTTCCGGCTTCTCCTTTGCCACTTCATAAACCACCTGCCAATTTTCCGTTCCGCCCGAAAAAGTCAATTTTTCATCAGATGATTGGCATGAAGCCAGAAAAAGCAGGGCCATAAAAAAAGAAAACGCTCTTATGATCGCCTTCACCTCTCTAACGTATCCGTATGTCAAAATTCTTGAATTATTCCATGGAAGAATAGATTTATCGGATTGGCGCACATTAAAGGTAAAATTTTTGGGAGGTGATGGAGATGGCCAAGAAAAATAAGACAAGCTTCAAGAAAAAGAAAAAAGAACAGAATCGGTCTGTCCAAAGGGAAGAATATTCCAAAGAGTTCAACCAGGTCATTCACAACAATCCGCCAGCCGAAGTCAGAAAACCGAGAAATACGTAGCCAAGGAATAAAAAAGAGCGAATCGAATCCATTCGCTCTTTTATTTGAATTCTTCACCAATTTAAAAGTGTTTTCATATTTTAATAGCACATCAGCCGGCCTTTCGTTGATCGGCCAAGAGCAACAAAAAACTGATAAGGTAGCCCAATGAAGCGGCGCTGAAGCCGCGGAAAATCCCGGGCATCATCAAAAAATAAATTCCGAGAGGCAGCGACAAAAGAAAAGCCACAAACATAAACCATTTCGGTTTGATAAACTGTCCTACAACAACAAATGCCGCCGGAATCACGGCTGCCACGAACAGATTGCCGACCGTTTCGGAATCCGGACGGGAATATGGGTTATCGAAAGAAAAGATGCCCCAGAACACGACACTGGCAACCGCCGAAACAATGCCGATGATCGACCCCAACATTTTCATGCATCTCCCCCCTTCATGCTCATCTCCGACATTGCGTAAAGAACTTCATTGATGGACTTTCTGCTAAATTCTTTATTTGTTCCCACTCCTATATATACAATGAGATGAAATATTTCAATAATCTTTTAGAATATCGGACGCCATTCGGGGCTGGAGGGAGCGGCATGGAAACGCTGGAAAAAACCCCTTTCATGCGCTTTAAAAAAATTTTTCCCATCTTCAGTTTTAACTTGAACTCTTGATTCATAGTGCTAAAATCTAATTAAACTCTACTTATCCTTGGAGGTCATTCCATGAAATTAAGCGAAAAAGAATTAGAAATTCTTGGAGTTTTGGAAAAAGATGCCCGAATCGAAACTGCCGACCTTGCGAAAATGGTGGGCTTAACTGTGGAAGAAACAGAAGCCATTATGAAAAAACTCGAAAATGATAAAGTCATTGTAAAATATTTGACGATGATAGATTGGACTAAAGTGGACGATCATCAGGGAGTACGGGCGATGATCGACGTGAAAGTGACCCCTAAACAAGGCGTCGGTTTCGATGAGATTGCCGAAAAGATTTACCGGTATGACGAAGTGCAATCCGTGTATTTGATGAGCGGCACTTATGATTTATCCGTGATTGTTGAAGGGAAAACGTTGAACGAAGTAGCAAACTTTGTATCCCAGAAGTTGTCCACTTTGGAATCCGTTGTTTCCACAACCACTCACTTTATCTTAAAGAAATACAAACATGATGGAATCATTTTGGAACAAGAGAAAAAAGATAAGAGAATTGTGGTGTCATAAATGAAGGCAACAAGTAAATCTTATGTTTCGAAAACCGTTAGAGAACTGAAACCATCAGGAATTCGTCGTTTCTTTGATTTGGCTGCAGGCATGGAAGGCGTCATTTCCCTTGGGGTGGGCGAGCCGGATTTCGTCACTCCTTGGCCTGTAAGGGAAGCGGCCATCCGTTCCATCGAGGAAGGCTACACTTCCTATACGCCGAATGCCGGTCTTCCGGAATTGCGCGAAGAAATTACGAAGTATGTGAAAAACCGGTATCACGTGGAATATTCCCCATCCGAAGTCATCGTGACGGTCGGGGCAAGCTCCGCGATCGATACGGCGATGAGAACGATTTTGGATCCGGGGGATGAAGTGATTGTCGTTGAACCGTGCTTCGTTTCCTATGGACCGATGGTAACCCTTGCCGGAGGTGTACCGGTTCCTGTTCAGGCATTGAAGGAAAACGACTTCAAAATTCTTCCAAGCCAAATCGAAGCGGCCATCACGGACAAAACGAAAGCATTGATGATCTGCTTCCCTAACAACCCGACAGGTACGCTGTTGAACAAACAGGAATTGGAAGCCCTTGCTGAAGTCATCAAGAAACACGACTTGCTTGTCATTTCCGATGAAATTTATGCCGAACTTACATATGACGAAGAATTTACAAGCATGGCCTCCCTTCCTGGCATGCGGGAGAGAACGGTTTTGGTGAACGGCTTCTCCAAAGCCTTTGCCATGACAGGATGGCGCCTCGGCTTTGTCTGCGCACCGAAAGAAATTTTAAAAGAGATGTTGAAAGTGCATCAATATGCTCTGATGTGCGCATCCACCACTTCCCAATATGCGGGGCTTGAAGCGTTAAGAAACGGCCGGGAAGATGTGGACAAAATGGTGAAAAGCTACCGTCTCCGCCGCAATTTTATTGTGAATTCATTCAATGAAATGGGGCTCACTTGCCATATGCCTGGCGGTGCGTTCTACGCCTTCCCTTCCATTGAATCGACAGGATTGAGCTCACAGGAATTTGCGGAGCGATTGTTGAAAGAAGAAGGCGTTGCGGTCGTTCCTGGCGATGTTTTCGGCGAAAGCGGCGAAGGGCACATCCGCTGCTCCTACGCGACATCCATGGAAGAATTGCGGGAAGCCATGAAACGAATAAAACGATTTATCAATTCTTTGTAATTGGAGCTGCGAAAAAGGCTGTCTGGAAAGGAAAGCTTTTCAGGCAGCCTTTTTGGTGTTTCATAACAGCAGCATTCTGATACGCGCAAGTTTTGAGGATGCTTTTATACGCCCCGGTTGTATCCCTAATATGCCCATGTGGATCCTCTATCCGCCCATGTTGTATCCTTATCTACCCATGTAATCACTCTATCTGCCCAAGTTAATTCTCCATACGCCCATGCAGATTTTCTATCCGCCCATGTGGACTCTCTATCTGCCCAAGCGACTGCTCTATCTGTCCAAGTGACAAACCTATCCACTCATGTGAACTCTTCATCTGCCCAAGCGGCTGCCTTATCCGCCCATGTGAACTATCCATCCGCCCAAGTTGATACTCCATATGTCCATGCCGCCTTTTATATGAACCCGGCAGAATCACATCTGCACGGGAATTGACCCTATAGGCACAATTTCCCTTTCATTCTTCAAAAAATTTATCTTAACGGGACATTGGAAACTTTCGATTTTTCCCTTTCCCTGCTACACTCTTTTTAATGAGGAAATTCAGGTTGGCATTCGCACTCATAATGGCCTGTTTCCTTCTCCCGCCTGTTCCGGCGATGGCACCGGCAAAGAAGATCAAACCGGTTCCGCCTCCGAAAACGCTGCGGCCATCAAAGCCGATCCGGACTCAAAATACAGCAAAACCTTTCAGGAACTTCATTTTGGGACCGTGCTAAATTATGATTTTCAATTAAACCGGGCGGATCTGGAAAATGAAATGGGCGTCCACGATTTGCGGGATGAAAACGAAGTCGGCCGGATGATCCAAGATTCACATATGTTTTATTAGTAAAAATGAAGCTGGAAGAAAAATAAAGCGCCGGTCAGCGGAAAAAATCCAATCCCCTGCCGGCAAATCAAAAATGGAGTGGATGGCATGCAACTATTCGCGGATATATTGCTTTACATTTACATCATCATCATGATTTTCACAGGTGCCGTGTATTTCCGCCAATTGGAGAAAAAGCGGAAGGAAAGCGGGCTCTCCCCTTTCGAACTGACGATGCATATCATGATCCAGGCGGGGATGCTGTTATTTGCCGCCAGTTTATTGATCAAAGTCTTCTCCAGATGATCCGGGCATGAAAAAAGGCTTGGTTCCAAGCGAACCAAGCTTTTTTTATTTATTCTTCCGCGGAAGCTATTTCCGATTCCACAAGCCATTTATAATTTTTGACCTCTTCCCCTGTGGTCGTTGTAAAATCCACGATATATACCGGCCCTTCGTCAGCCGACTCGATTGTCGCCGTCGCCCCCTTCATGCCCGGAATATGGTCGGCATTGATGACCAATTCCCTTCCAGGTTCCATCGGCGCGCCGCTGGAGGCATCCAGCTCCTCATGAATCACCCATTTGTAATGTTTCACTTCTTCGCCGCCGGTTGTCGGCCGATAGGAAATCTCATATGCCGTTGTATCATAAACCGCCACTACGACCCCTTCCGCTTCTTTCATCCCTTCCATATGATCCGCGTAAATTTTCACCTTGCTGCCGACCGGAAAGGCTGGATTCTCCGCAATTTTCAAATTGAGCGGCACGGAGCCGGAACTGTCCTTGATTTCATCGGCGTCTTTCGTTTCAACTTCTTCCCCGGAAGCCGCTTCATTATCCGTTTTCTCCCGGTCCATTTGTTCCGCCGTCTTCCCTCCGCAGGCGGACAACAAAAGGACCAAACTGAACAACGCTATTTTCCATGCCCAATGTTTTGTCATCCAAATCACCCTGTTTTTTATTTTTAGGGTGGTGCAATTTTCTTCTTTATATACATGAATTTGGCGTTTATACAAAAGCAATTTGTGGTAGATGAAAAAAACTGAAACTTCTTGGAAGAGAGAGCGTAGAATCAAAAGAGGAGGTGTGCGCTGTGGAACACGAAAAATGCCCGAAGTGCGGGGGGAGGGAATTCGAGGAAGGTTCGGACTTCGTCGGATTCAGAAAAAATAAAATATCCCTGAAATACAGTTTTAAAATCTACCGGTTTTGTGTAAATTGCGGCGAAGTCGTTTCCATCCGCATCGAAAACCCGGAAATTTTCAAAAAGCAATGAAAGAAGCGCGGGAAAGGGAAACCTGGATGAACGGCGTTTCCCTGCCGCACTTTCGCGGAAGGCGTTTTAAAACCCCCAAGTCCATGGAAGGGCATGCTCCTCCCGTCAACAAGCCCCCCATAAAAAGAGAAAAACTGATAGAGCATTCCTATCAGTTTTTCCACTCTTCTTTTTCATCCCGGTTCTTTTCATGTTCGTAGGCAATCAGCGCACAGCCCAATTTCTTCTCCAATGCGCGGATTTCCGCCAATTGCTCTTCGGACAATTCGGCATATTGCCAGTTTTCCATTTCCTTCACCTCAATATAAAGTATGGACGCAAAACTCAAATTCAATCCCTGCTTCTGAAAAAACGAAAACCTTCCCCCTGCTCCTTCGCCTCGTACAAGGCCTGGTCCGCGCAGGAAAGGAGCGTCTTTGCATCCGTTCCATCATGCGGAAACATGGCGATGCCGATGCTGGATGTGACAACCACCGATTCCTCCCCCAATTGGTAGGGGCGGCGCAATGCGTCCTGCAGCCGGTTGACCACTTCCACAAGAGCTTTTTTCCCGCGGATATTTTTGATCAGCACCAAAAACTCGTCCCCGCCGAAGCGGCAAATGATGTCCCCTTCCCGCAGCTTCTTTTTCAGCCGGTCGGCAAACTGGATCAGTAATTGGTCGCCCATCTCATGGCCCAGGGAGTCGTTCACCTTCTTAAAATCATCCAAATCGATGAACATGACGCCGAACATCCGGTTGTTTTTCCTTGCCTCTTCCACGCTCTTTTTCATTTCCTTTGTAAAATAGCGCCGGTTGAAAAGCCCGGTCAGCGGATCCTGGTAAGCGAAAAATTTCAACTGTTCCTCGTAATTCCTCTTCTCGGTGACATCCCGCAAGACCATTTGGAGGACATATTCATTTTCATAGCAGACGCGCCTCATGGCGATTTCCACCCACAGCTTTCTCCCATCGAACCGCTCAATCTCTTCATGAACGGTCACTTCCATTCCTTTCATCAGCCGCTGCCTGATGGACTGTTCCTCTTCCGGTCGAATCAACTGCCATATAGGCTTGCCAATGAGCACTTCCTTGGAACTTGCTCCGACGATTTCAAGGCCGGCTCGGTTCGCGTAGATGACGGTTTCGTCCTTGATCATCAGAACCGCATAAGGAAACTCGTCCAACAGCTTACGATAGCCATCATGGCTTGATTTCAGTTTCCGGTGGATTTCCATCTTTCCGGTAAAGTCCTTGTACATTCCTACAGCCAGAACCTTTCCCTTGTTCACCGCGCCATAGGAAGCCAAAATATCCAATACCTTTCCGTCTTTCCGTTTTCTTTGGATGAAATGGAATGGAATGTCTTCACCCCTTTTTAACATGTCCAACAATTCTTCGCATTCCTCCGAATCCTCGCAGCAGACCGAAATCCGCAAATCTTCCGGCTTCCCTCCAAAAAGCTCGGCAAAAGCGGGATTCGCTTCCAAAATGTTTCCTTCGTAATCGAAAATAAACAAGGCTTCATTCGCGTGATTCCATACAATTTCCAAAGCGTTGGGGTCCACTGAATGTCGATATTCCATCTATTCCTCTCCTTTAAGGATCAAAGCTCTTGATGAGGCGCGTTTCCGTGTTTTGTTTCATTTAATTATTTTGGCCTTTCCATGAAAAAAATATTGCCCACCGTGGCATAATTTGTCCCCGCCAGGCGGCTGACAGGTTTGAACTCCCGGATGTTGATGCGGGATCCGTCGTAAATTTGTTCGTCCAAATGGACAAACACCACTTCGCCGATAAAAAAGTCGCAGCCCGGGGCTTCAGCACCGTTTCCTCCCAAAACGATGCTTTTGACGAGTTGGCATTCCATGCGGACTTTCGCCTCCCGCACACCGGGAACACGGACTTTCTCACTTTTTATCGGCGTCAATTTCGCATATTCAAGTTCACTTTCGCAGCTTGGCAAATTTGCCGCCGCCATATTGAATTGTTCAATATTGTCGTCGTCGGCGATATGGACCACAAACTCCCCCGCATCATAAATATTCCGGGCGGTATCTTTCATTTCCCCGTTTTCTTTCCGTTGAACCGAAATGGAAATCAGCGGAGGATTGGCGGAAACGATGTTGAAATAGCTGAAAGGCGCGCCATTGACCACCCCGTCCCGGGACTGCGTCGTCACAAAGGCAATGGGCCTTGGAATGATCGTGCTTGTCAGAAGCTTGTAATTTTCCTTTTCCGTCTGGTCTTTCAGATTGATTGAAATCATAGATACGCCACCTTTTCTTTGGAATTGGTCCCGGCCATCATAGCCTCTTATGTATATTTTATTATAATTCGGCGCAAACCCTGCCTTCAGATGATTGGGATTTCGGATGAATTTGAGGATCCGGCGGAAGATGGGGGAAGAAAGGTCTTCGCCAAACGGGCAGCCGGGGCGGGACGGCACGCGCCATGGGCAATGGCGGAGGGGAAACGGGGGAAGGGAACCCGCGCTATCGACCATTTGGCACCATTGAACAGGGATGAAACGGAGGCCTCCCCTCTTCCCGTTTTCCCCGTAAAAACATGAACGTCCACAAAATGGAGGCGATGAGATAGATGATGGAAAAAGGAAGCCGTTTCGGAAGGAACTTGGCGAATACCGGCACGGGCATCCCGCCGATGAACGCAATCCGCAAAGGACATCCGGCACCTCCACCGGCGGATGCATGTGCACCGCCCGCCGAAAACGCCGCCAGCAGCGCCGCAATCAGCAAGCCGGCGACACCCCTATTACCACAATGTATTATGGAAAAAAGAAATTATGACTCCATTTGGATGGGAGCGGTTATTCGGAAAGACGGGACCTGCCAAAAGAATCGGCGGCATCCGGTCAAAAAAATGAGGCAATCCAATGCAACTTGGGGATTGCCTCATCCATCATCCCGGCTGCCGCATCTTGTCCAGCAGCAATTGGCGCAGCCCTTCCGTCACGGCTTCCGAAAGCTCCGTCGCCGGAGTATTTTGGAACAATTCAATGGACCATCGGCCGCCGTCTTTGACAGCGATGACCGTCTGATGGGCATTGGCGTCCTTCCCGGCATCCGCCTCCCCGGACGCCGCCATCTCCGCAACGGCGCGCAACAGCGCCACATTATTCCCCAAAAAGCGGATATCCTTCACCTTCCCCACATACGAAGCCGTCGGACCGCTTTCAAAAATGGGCGCAAGATGGGAAAGAATCTCTTCCCTGCCGGTCGCGATGCTTCCGTCAAAACCGATCTGCACCCCTTCCTCCCCGAACAGCGCCGCCATGCCTTCCGCATCCCGACGATTCCAGGCATCGATCAATGTTTCATATAGACGTTGAACCTCTTGGCTAGTGGACATATCCATTCCTCCTCGTCAACAGAAAACGCTTGCAAATGTACGAATATTCTTTCATTTTGCCGACCAGCGCTTCCGCTTAATGAAATTGTTGCTATGAATAGTATCATACTCGAAAACGAGGAATTTTTCGATAGAAAACGGGAAATTTGACGGAATTATTTTATCCGGGTTGGGAGAAAGGGAATTTACGAAGAATCCGATTTTGGGGATGAATCCGGTTGGCATCACGCGCCGATGCAAAATGGGTCCCGAGAAGAACCGGGAGACTTTCGTATTTATATATTAAACTGTCCGGTAAATATGTCTCCCTTTCAATCCTCTTCTCTCTTTTCTCCTGCCTGACCCTTTAATAGCAACATTTTTATCCGATACATTAAATAATCTGCTGTTTTTATCAAAATATAAAAATTCAATTTCTCGAAATAATTTATTTGTTTATATAATAGATATAACCTTTTCTCAAGTTGTAAAAACTCTGATATTCCATTACTTGCCTTAAAAGTTTAAAGATTTCTATATTATAATAACAATAATTAAAACATTTTAATGGTGGTGTGGTATGGAAAAACAGGAAACCGCTTTTGAATTTATAAAAGCACATAATCCCGACTGGGCGACGCTTGCCAAAGAATTTGAATCATTACTTTTCAAAGACGTTGATGCTTCTCTTGTAAAGGCCAGAAAACTGACCGAACTTGTTATAAAAGATGTTTATAAATTCGAAGAAATCGAGTACCCGGAATATACGAATCAATCCGAGCGATTAGTCCTGTTAAAAAACTACGGGGTGATTGACGAAGAATTATTCAAACTGTTCGACCGGATTCGGCGAATGGGCAATAGGGCGGCTCATGATGATAGAAAAACCCCTATCGCGGATGGCCTTAAAGTACATAACAATTTATACAGCATCCTGAAATGGTTCATGGAATCCTATGTCAGTTATGATATCCAAGTTCCGGAATATCAAGATCCAAAGCCGGAAACTCTCGATGACACAGTGAAAAATTTATTAAAGGAACTTCTTCCGGAATTCTTGAACAAAAGCACCATCAGGACTGCACCCGACCAAGACGTTTCGGCTGATGAACTGCCCGAACTTCATGGTTCCAGATTGTTATTCCAACTGAACCGTTTGCGGGAGTCTTCCCAAGATGCGGTTGAAGGTTACAAAGGTCTGAGCGGGTTTAAACAATACTTGCATGTGTCCCGGCCAATCGAGAAGAGGCTCGAAAATTATTTGCGTGAATGCGCAAAAGCCGAAAATAGCCGACTCATCCTTCTTTGCGGAAGCGTCGGTGATGGAAAATCCCATTTGATCAGCTATTTTTCCACCAAATATCCGGAACTGATGGATCAATTTAAAATCCACAATGATGCCACGGAAAGTTTCGACCCGAGAAAAAATTCGCTGGATACGCTTGCGGAGGTATTGGATGCCTTTTCGGATGAACGGATCGAGTCAAGCAAAGAAAAGCTGATTGTTGCAATCAACTTGGGCGTATTGAACAATTTTATCGAATCCGAATATGCGGAAACCAAATACAACAAACTGAAAGAGTTTATACAAAATGCCAATGTTTTCGATTCGAATACGATTTCAATGCCTCCTGAACACGAACATTTCAAGCTGATCAACTTTGCCGACTATAAAAGTTTCGAGTTGACCGCAAACGGTCAGGTTTCCGGCTATTTAACCGAATTATTCAAAAAAATAACGGATAACACGGCCGACAACCCATTTTACCAGGCCTATCTGCAAGACAGGGAAGCGAATGTCGCAAAGCCTCTTCTTATAAATTACGAGATGTTTTCATCTCCGTCCTTGCAGCAGCAAATCATTCAATTAATCATTAAAACGATTATCAAGGATAAGGTCATCATTTCAACCCGGGAATTGCTCAATTTCATATATGATATTCTGGTTCCAAACACTGTGGACGAACTGCGGACAGCGGACTTTATCGACATGCTGCAAAGTCTGTTGCCCAACTTGCTGTTTGAAGGCACCGAGAAATCCTATTTGCTGAAAATATTGGCCAAACATGACCCGATCCACATGAGGGTCAAAGAAGTCGACGAACATTTGATAGAGCTGAATAATTCCGGAGACTTTTACATGTTTTTCAGGGATATCATTTTTGATTCCTCAGCCCAAATATGGATCAATCATTTAAAAACCGTCGACGACATCGCCTATCTCGATAAAGATACAAAACGCGAATTATGTGAACTCTTTATTAGGGCAGCCTTCTTGTTCAAGTCGCATCTAAATGTATTTTTCAAAGATGATGTTTATTCAAAATACATGAAATACTTGTATGCCTATAACTCCGGAAAGAAACCTTTGCTTCAAGATTTATATTACGAAATTCAGAAAGCCATCTATTTATGGAAAGGAAGCCCAAAAAACAATTACATCTTTATCGACGATGAGGGAGGCAAAATCCGGATTGCCGAGCCTCTGACTTTAAAGCCGTCCGTAATTACCATCGACAATAAAAACGCTAAAGAGTACGTGGAGAGATTCACCACTACCCTACTGCTTGGATTCAAATGCGAATCGCACAATGAAATCCACAAAGTAGAAATCGATTTCCCATTATATGAAATGGTGATTAAAGTACTGAACGGCTATAAATTGAACAAGAAAAACAAGGAAGATTCAATCAAATTTATCGATTTTATTGACAAACTACTTCCATATGGAAAACAAGTGGAAGAAATCCTCGTCAAAGACATGGAGCATCATTTGACATTCACCATTAAATACAATGAAGAATTCGAATCTTATTCATTTAGCAGGGAGCAGTGATTTAGTTGCACGGATTAGAGGATTTGCGAAAATCGTTAAATGTCAAAGAAACAAATGGAAAGAAGACACTGAAGCATACAATTAACAAGAAAACTGCGTTTCTGCCCTTCCAGACAAGAAATCCCGAAAGAGCGAAGTTTAAAAACGGATTCTCTCCTGTACTGGGGCAGCTATTTCTCAATATCGCCGGAGTAAAGTCCGCATCCATTGAAAGAGACAGTTTGATCAGGAGCATTTGCGACACCGTCATGGCCGACGACGAAGATAAGCCCCATTTGGAAAGGATAGTAGATACCTTTATATATCAGTCCGGTAATATGAGAATATTTCATCCGATCATCTATAAATACATTCCCCTTTCCGAATCAAAAGAATCGGTCGGGGAAAGCGAAATTGCCCAATATATTTATGATTCATTGATTGGAGAAAACGAAGATATTCTCAGTGATTTTTTTGCGGTGAGCAGCTCGGAACACGTTCTGTCACGCCTCATCATCGAGCATTTGCCGGCTTTGGAAAAATCGGAAATAAAACGGAAGTATTCGCCTGCCCTTCCGTTCATCCGCGAACTGTTCCTGGAAGATTTAAAAATTCTGTTAACCAACCGGGAATTTTTCATGAATCACATTAATCTATTCTTTGCCTACTACTATTTCTATTCCATCACTCAAATGACAATGAAACTCAATCAATTTGAAAAGATGGATCCGGATCACCCCACTCCGGTTTATTATAATCTGGACTGGGAAAAAACAAACCGCAGCAGAAGGGCTGTGACAACGGGTTACAAACAGATCACTGCCAATGCCAGAAAATTGTTGACCCATGTGAATACCCTGGAACACTTGAACTTTATTTTTGGCACCGAAAATAAAAACTATCTCGAATTGCAGGCTATCTTCAATGAACTTGGCCAAGAAAAACAAGCACAAATATTGGAAGATATCTACACATGGACACAAGAATACACGGAAATCGTTTTGGGGAACAACGAGGAAATCCGGAAAATGTCCACTTTGGAGGATGCCATAAGACAGCTTCAACATCAGTTAAACGAAGGATTGCCTTTGGAAACAAGGTATCGGTACGCTCTGGCAATCAATGAGATAGGAAAATTATATTTCATCAAATCCCGCGGGTCTCTCGGGAACACGCTCAATGTCTCGCAAGATTTCCTGATTTTATTGACCGCCGTTTCGGTCAAAAAAGAAAAAATATCTTTAAAACAATTGTTCAAGGAATTTGAGAGACGCGGGGTATTTTTCGACAGATATTCCCAAGAGGAAATCATCGAATTGTTCAACAAACTAAACTTAATCGAGAAAAGAAGCGACAGTGGTGATGCACAATATGTTAAACCAATTTTATGAATATATGTCCAACAAACTTGTAGAGTTTTTAAAAGGCCAGAAGCTTGAAGGCGGAGAACGTTTCTATCTTCAATTCGATTATGAACAACATGTAAAAGAATTTTATGAAGCTTTAAGGAGCCTTCCGATATCCGAGGAATTTATTTACCAGCATGAACACGGAACGCCTTATGAAACCTTTGCATTGAACATCGATGGAATCAAAGTGGTCATTGCCGCTACAATCAATGGCATTACACCTGATTTTTTGGTCACTTTGCGGAATTTGGCAAGCGATCAGGAAGGCGATTGGAAAAATACCGCATTGATCAGCATTTCCCATCTGTCCCTGGACAGTATCAGCGGAGGAAGCAAAGACCTTCAACAAAAAGGGATGCCGTTCAATGTAAGAAGCATTACCAATTTCATCAAAGAAGAACTTGACTTCAACAATGCGCTTTCTGTTTCCGAAAAAGAGATCATCAAATTCCACTTGGATAGAAAGCTCGAAGATCTTGTTATCCAAACATCCATCTGGGATTACGCGGATATCATCGCGCTGATCAACAAAGGAATCGTTGCCGAAGAAGACTTCAAATCGCTCAATCTATTTCCGGACAAGGAGCTTGGAAAGAACTGCTATTTGAAACCGTCAGAAATCAAAGAGCGTTTGGACAAGAACCACCGTCTGTTTGAGACGGTCCAAAGAATCCATGATTATGAAACGTTGGACACTGAACTCGAAAAATATTTTGACGAAAAAATCATTCCGGCACTGAAGAAAGAAGATTGGTACAAAACACAGTTTGCCCAAGTAAACAATGCCTATGACAATGTAAAACATTCCTTCCAATATCTAAGCGATGAAACCAAAAAGCTGAACAAAAATGTTACATATTGGGAAAAACCGCAATTGGAAACAAAGGCAGGCAAACGCAAAAGACATATCATCGTCTTCAATGAAAACAAAGATCCGGCTATCCAGATGACATTTGAATTTGATGATTATCTGAAAAAACAATTTATCGATAAAAAAAGCGCCCCTTTTGCCAGTGTCAGCGGGAAGAAATTAAAAGTCACCCTTCCCTGCTCCGAAGAAGTCGCGTTTTATAAAATCGTATATAAACATAATGGCGACAACCAATCCCGCTATGAATTCAATTTTTGCATCGTGCCATTCCCCGAAAAAGAGTTGGAAGGCATTGAATCCATCTATGAAGTGGTCATCAAGGGTTCGGATCAGCATATATTGCTCAAATATGAAGACGAGAAAACAGCCATTGGCTCCGGCGAAACAGAAATTCCGCATGAGATAAAAGAGCCTTATGAAACGGTCCAAAAAAATCCAAACGAAAAGCTGATCATTTCCGTAAATTCTTCCGCTTGGGAAGACGATTCATTGACATTTAATTTATCGGTTGCCGGAAAATACTTAACATTCGAGTTTAAAGATACCGATATCAAATCCTACCCGATTACGGCCGGAAGAGTATGGAAATTGAAAAGGGAAAAACGCGAACATTTTTATCTTGAAAATGACAGATTGAAACAAGGAACGGCCACCTATTATCCGCACGAAGATTTTAAAAACATCCTTCTGCTTGAGAAAGAATGGGTGGAGAACAAATATCTTTACATTGCGGATGATGAAAAGGTCGCGGATTCCGCCCTGCCTGCAGAAATATTGGACCATTACCGCGCATACCTTGACTACTTCTCCGGCCATAATCGACTGCCGAGCCTGGCTTATATGGATGAAGAATTGCAGACTTTGGCAAAAAATTATGTGTCATCGGTAATTGAAGCGATCCAGTCCATCAAGGAAGATTCGCTTTTATCAACCGCGCAAAAAAATATCTTTAAACTCGGAACAATCAAGAAAAACGAAAAAATATGGCTCACACCTTTGCATCCATTGAATGTGGTCTATCAATTGAACCTTGAAAACACGATCGGCGATGAAGTACTGGACAGTACCATCCTTGAAAAACTGCATCCGAGAAACCTCCTGCCGTTCATCTATTCGGACAAAAATTCGCTATACAGACCGACGATGAACGCCAAATATCCGGAATGGCATGAATACGAGCCGGAAAAATTGGTGACGGTCGGATCGGCAAACGAATATTTGGCGAACGTCGTGGAAGAGAAGATGAAACAGTTTATCCAGCACTTCGATTATCTATTTTTGGAAAGCTCCCATTCTCCGTTGTTCCTGAACATTATTCAAATTCATAATGACAGGGAAGTCGTCAAAGGTATTTGCAATTTCCTGAAAAAGCATTTGGAATCCAGGGGCCCAGGCGGCATGATTCCGGTACAGGTAGGTTTGTACCGCGAGGACATCGATTCCCCGAGCCATTTCGAAATCTTCTCTTCCCTTCAAACGCCGGATGAAGTGGAGACGGAATTCGATATCAGCCTCAGCTCCAAAGACTTTGATCCGGTTGATGTGCTGCGGATCATCAGGGAACACATCAATTATTACAAAATGGAACTTACGCCGAATACCGATTTCTCTTATGCCCATATATCATTCTATAAAATTCCGACCCAGGACATCGATGCTTCACATCCGGTCGACAAACTGGAAACCGGCATCTCGTTAAACGGCATGATCTCGTCGGTGGTATCGATCGCCAGCGATTCCGACTACCGTTCCGGATTCGGCCTGATGAACGCTCCGGAAGAGAAAAACGATTTGATCACCTTGGCTGCATGCTACAATGAACTTTCTTACAACATGCAAAATGAAGGAATGAATTCCTACACAAAAAACAAATCAATCGTGCTCAGCACTTCGACAGAAGGAAAATCGCTGTTGAATAAGATTTATAAAGCTTCCCATTGGGTCACTTTCATCGACCCGGGAGTGGACTTGGACTTTTTCCAGCAGTCAAGTTCGGACATTCTGGTCATCCATTACAACGACCAATACACTTCTTCCGATTCATACGATGCCATCACGGTTACCGATAAATCAAAACAGTACAAAAAAGTGATTGCGGATTATCTGTCCGAAAAAGTGAAAGTATCCGACGAGAATATCGATCTGGCAATCAAATCCTTCAATTCCATAAACGGGGAATGGCTATTGAGAATCATCGGCAGCAAAGGTCATTTCGCAAGGGAAAAAATCAGCATCATCGCCGCCATGAAATATTTGGAATGCTACTTCCACCATTCGAATATCATTTGGATTCCGATTTCACTGGAAGAAATTTTGCGGGTGGCATCCGCAACGAAACTCAACAAATCGGAAGCCATTTTCTCCGCGAAAAATTTAAATTCGAAAGGCAAACATAGCGATGACATTCTTTTGATGGGCATCGAAGAAATTGACGATGCATTGTATCTGCATGTTTATCCTGTCGAAGTCAAAATCGGCAATCTGCAGACGGCAAAAGCGAATATCCAAATCGAAAAGACGAGCCGACTGTTCAAAGAGGCGTTGATCGATCAGCCGGGCGAAAACAGCTTCAAAAAGAAATTCTTCCGGAATTTCTTTGCCCAAATCCTGCTTTCCAACGCCAAAAAATTGCATTCAAACGGTTTATGGTCCGATGAAAAATACAACCGGGTCCACAGTCTGAAAGTGAAATTGTTGAACGACCGATTCACGATCGCGCGGCATCTCGAACAATACATCGGCCAGGGTGCCGTACTGAACTTCAGAAAAGATTACGGATTCCGTTCCGCTGAACTGGAGGACAACATCCTTAAACTCAGCTTCATCGAAGAAGATGCCTATGCAGGCTTGGTGATGGACAACCAGCAGATCTTGGACAAAATGCTAAGCGGCTTCATGGATTTCATACCGGAAAAGCTGCTCTACAACCAATATGCTCCTGAACAAATAAAGGAAAGTCTGAGGGAAAATGCCGTTCAGCCGCTTGTGAGGGATGAAATGGAATCTGTGTCGGACGCGTCTGGGATTCCGGAAAACGGCGGCAATGACGGACAAAAAGAACCGGTTTCCAACGAAGAAGCTCCGCCATTTAAATATGATGAGCCCGATCATCATATAGGGCTGGTCGGAGAAAAGGAGAACGACAGCTACATTCTCGACAATTCTTCAAACGATGAAGAATTAACAAAGAAATCAGCCGCCAAGTCGCCATTATCGGAGATTCGCATTCCAATCGGCGCGATTTCCGGTTCAAACCAGACCCTCTATTGGGAATTCGGAAATCCGCAGCTTGCGAACCGCCACCTGTCCATTACAGGCCGGTCCGGCCAAGGAAAAACCTACTTCATCCAATGTCTGCTCTGGGAATTGGCGAAACACGGCATTTCCAGCATTGTCATCGATTATACGGACGGATACAAGAAGTCCCAATTGGAAGAGGAATTCAAAGCCAAATTGGGTGCCAATTTGGAACAGTTCATCGTTCTGGCCAAAAAGTTTCCAATCAATCCGTTCAAACGGAACCAGAAAATCCTCGACGAGGATATCGTCATTCTGGAAGATGATTCGGATGTGGCGGAAAGAATCAAGAACGTCATCGGATCCATCTACCCTTCCCTCGGCATCCAACAGCTCAATGCCATCTATCAGGCGGTCATGAGAGGCATGTCGCGATACGACGAAAAGATGAATCTGCAACTGCTCCGGGAGCTGCTGGAGGAGGACGGATCCAATCCTGCGAAGACGGCCGTTTCGCAAATGAATCTGTTGATCGACAAAAATCCGTTCGACTACGAGAAAAACTTCGACTGGTCCTTCTTAGAAAAGGAAAAAGGGAAAGTGTTCATTATCCAGTTGACAGGCTACTCACCGGACGTCCAAAAAATGATTACGGAATTTGTATTGTGGGATTTGTGGTACTACAAATTGCAGCACGGCAACAAAAACCTGCCGTTCCCGGTGGTGCTGGACGAAGCGCAACGGCTCGACTTCGGCAATGATGCGCCGAGCTCCAAAATTTTGGTGGAAGGACGGAAATTCGGCTGGTCCGGATGGTTCTCGACCCAATTCCTGAAAGGCGGATTCTCGAGCGATGCCATCAGCCGCCTGCAAAACGCGGCCGTAAAAGTGTACTTCGCCCCGATGGAGAACGAAATCTCCACCATCGCGGAGAACCTGACCCAAAACAACGCCGAACGCAAAGAATGGGATTCCAAGCTGAAAAACTTGCGGAAAGGCCAATGCATCTTCTACGGCCCTGTCCGAGACAGAAACGGAAAACTGTTGCCGCCAAGACCTTACCTTGTGGATATTTATCCGTTGGAGGAAAGATGAGTTTACTCTGTATAAAAAGAGCTGGCAGCTAAATATTGGCTGCCAGCTCTTTAAACATTTCAAACAGATTTTCTTCTAATTCCTTTAATGAAATCTCCTTGATGATGTTTCCATTATATTCATGAAACAACGACTTGCTTCCCCAATGGAATATATGGTTGCCTACTTGAAAAAATGAAATTCTCGTATTTTGTGCAACTGCTTTTGTGCTCAACCCAATATCTACATGACCAGCAACCTCTTTTAACATTTTCAAAAACTGGCGCTGGAGATTATCTTCGAGTAAAAGTTCAGGTATTGTATATGCACCATGATAAAGATGCTCTTTAATCAAAATGGGCTCCGCTAATGTGTAACCATTAGATTTAATCTCATTCAATGGCGACGGCCAGCTTTCAACTTCAAAAACAATATGTTTTCCATCACGGATAATGTTCTTTATAAAACTCTCATGATGGATGCCGTTTGAAGTGCACAAAGCTATTTTCTTCGCTCTATTCCACCGCTTTGGCAACTTTTCTTCCATTATTCGAACGGTTAATTCCTTTGAATTCCCAAGGGGAACAACTAATACATATTCCGAATCATCTTTATACAAAAACTCCTTCGTTCCGATTGGCAATATCCCTTCTTCCTGCAGTTCATCGGCCGTTTTATTCAATAAATTATCAATAGGCTTTCAACTAAATCTGTCGCTTTCGGCAAAAATGGAAGGCCGCCAATATTGACTTTTCCAATACTTTTAAATAATGGATGCTCCTTATATTTGTCTTCTTCATTCCACGGAAATAAAACATGGGCGCCAAATGCAATCCGTTCATAACTTCCTTCTTTTTCAGCCACAATGGCATCCCGATATCGATGCATTGTGTTGATATCATCTTCCATCGGTCCCGGTCCCCATGGGCTTTCTTCAGCGCCAAAATTGATACGGTATTTCGCGTCAAAAATATACATATAATCGTAGTCTCTGCCCAATTTTTCAATCATAAGCATCGTATCAGGGATTTGCCTTACCGTTGTACTTTTTCCCGTAGAGTATTGATATTGTAGCTTAATAATTTCGCCAGTAGTTTTATGTTTGAATATTCTTGTTGCTCCACTGCGTTCCGAAAGATTAACAATCAACCCATCACTAGTAGTTTTTATAATATCTTGATCAATCTCATCACATTTTTCTTGAAGGATTTTTCCCAATCTCAAAAAAGTCCAATATTCATAAAGCTTTGCAATATCTTTAATGGACATTTTATAAATCTCACCACTCAAAATAATCCCTTTAGACAGAGTTGCGTAAATTTGATAGACATCCCGGTAACCCGGGGCCATTTGCAAAACCATGCTCATAATTTTGATATATCTTGTTTTCGTGGGTATCATAAGTATGAATTTTTTTCATAAGGAGACCTTTAATCGGCATTAATTGTTTCCCATTTAAAGCTATCCCCTTTTTCACTTCTTCAAGGAGTTTTGCATTTTTTCTCAAATAAGCCCGTCCAACAGTATCCTGTTTTCTTAATCGATCTCCTCGAACCTCTTCATAAACGGTGATCAATCGGTGATGGGGTTTCTGTTCCACAAAATTTACCGCTTTCATATAATCATCAAAATGTCTTTCAATCAGCCTGTAAAATTCAGTCCCTGTCGGCTCTTGATAGACTTTCGCAGAACCTTTTAAAAAAGTCCGTTTAATAAAATCATAGGCAAGATTATAAAGGATTTCGCTGATTTCTTTTATAATGGCTCGATAGTCATTCTTATAATCCAATTTTGCCGGATATACTTCCATCACAACAGATAAAAGCGTGTTACCTTGTTCATCTCGAATTTCAAAATTACTGAACCCTACTTCATTTTGGAAATAAAGAATTCCGCTTAAAATATTAGTATCTAAAACCGGACGGATGGCCTTCCGAAATCCCTCATATTCGTGAAAAAACTGAATTCTCGCATTTTCCCTTTTAGGCTTCACCTGTGTTAAATATCTGCCATTTTCAAAGAAAAGCGGCAGAAAACATTTATCCTGCCGCTGCTCGACTAATTGTCTACTGGTTACATCATAAATTTTCACAGTTGAATTTAGATCGTTGCAACTAAAATACATTGTTTCATGTTGATCGATAAAGGATTTATAACTCTCTTGAAGATAACGATCAAAATCAAGGTCTCCTGATATGGACAAATAAAGATCATCGGTTTCGATGGTAACAAGCTGTTCATTTCTAAGTAAGCCAAAAGGAAGTGAAGCCATTTTCATCCAACCTCTTTTTCATTTCCTCAAGTTTTGCAATACATCTTGGTTACTGACTAAGTTCATCCTTCAAATTCTCTAAAACATGGCGCACTATATGCTCTGTCCCGCTGATGCGCGGGAGAATTTTCTGCATGATGCAAAAATCCATCGCTTCATTTTCCGGAAGAAGCATTCCAGCTTCCGCATTATGTACCATGTAGAAACAAATCTCATCACGCACTCGATATCCAACTTGGGCATAAATAGGCTTCAAACAATCATTGATCCTGCTGATGATTTCAGAAACTTTCCGGATAAGCGGCTCATGCTCTGCGAATACATCCTTAAGAAAAATATACTTTGCTTCTAACACTTTATTAGAAACCCAAATCGGGTCCAATGGATGGTCATTTTTTTCAAAAGCACCGAAATTCATTAAATCAACATCATTAAATTCAATTGTATTTGCGCGATCTAACACTTTTTTACTGAAAGTATGGGTTGTTTCATCCATGTTAACAGTTCCAATTACATAGAGATTCCCTGGAAATATTAACGTTCTTTCGGCTTCATTTTCATCTTTATATTGAATTAGCGGGGATGAAGTATAGTTTCCATCCTTATCCTTTTTGCGGCTTTCCATGACACTCAATACATCACTAAAATAGTACTCCACCCGGGCCAAGTTCATTTCATCAAGCAGAACAAAATGTGGCAATTCAGGATATTCTATGGCATGTTCTACCATCTTCAGAAAAGGTTTCTTTACAAATTCCCCCTTAATATCTTCGTATCCTAATAATTCCGAACTATCGCTCCAATCAGGGCGTACCGGAATCAATTGAAATTGGCCATTGCTTTCCGTTGCACCGAGCGCCTCCGCAAAAAGTTGAACAATTTTTGTTTTTCCTGTTCCAGAAATGCCGGAGATGATAACAAAGGGTTTAGTTCTTAGTGATAAATATAAATTAACAATGTTTTCATAACTATAAAATAATCCTTTACTTTCAATGAATTTGTATATATGTTCTAAAACCTCATTATTTGTTAAATTCAAATTTGTATCAGCCTGATTGGTATTCTCTAAATTATCTTTATTTATCTGACTTTCTCCTTTTTTCAATTTTACAAAGTCTTCATACAATCTCACCATCTGAAATAGATCCTGAATAAGTACTTCATCAGAAGGAATATTATTTTTATCATATTCTATATAAATTGCAACTGAATCTTCATATTTTTTCGCTAAATTACCTTTACCAAGTTGGATTTTAGGTTCGTATTTAAATTGCGTATTAGGTGACAATAAACTTCTAATTTCTCTTTTTATTTTCTCCATTTCAACCTTAGAAGTTTTTGTTACTCCTTGGGCGAAAGTTAAATATACTTTTCTCATATCCTCACTGACTGAATAAATAAACTATATAGTAGCCACTTTGTGTAGATGTGGTAATTTCCGTATTCATTATCGCAATCCAAGGAACAGCTGCCCATTTCCCTGTCCCCACTGAACCATCAACTTTATATTTTTCACTTATAAATGGTAATTTTTCGAATTCAGAAGTAATCTGGTGTCTTACAAAATTACCTAATGGATTTTCTTTAAAAGGTTTTGTTTTCTCTACTAAATACTCATCCATTATTTTTATAAGACCTATTCTTATAGACTCATTATTTTCTGATAAATAATTTCTTAACCCCCATACTCCACTTCCTTTTCCTTTTACAGAATAGAAAAGATCGCTACTATCTCCAGGCTTTCCTCTAAATACCCCTTCTTTAGCATCACTTGAATGCTGATAAATATTTCTCCGTACTTGTGCTTGCCAATCTTCATATTTATCTAAATTAATATTTCCTCGTTCTTTTATTTTTTCATAAATTTCGTTAAGTGTACCAGTGCCACCTAGATCCATTAAAGATTGAATTATTTCGTTTACCCACATTGATTTTGCATCCATTTAAAATACACCCATTTTCCAAAAAATAAAACTATAATTATTATTTTGTTAAATTATAACCCAGTAATTTAATTTATAAAATTAAATAATTTATTAAAACAGATACCGTGTTTTATAATATTCAAATATATAATAGCTTATCTTATAATAATAAATCTTCATACTTTAACCTTTTCATTAATAGTTTTATACGTAACTGCTGTAACCCTTTATTTTCAATTTGTCTAATCCTTTCCCGTGATAAACCATACATTTTACTTAGTTCTTCCAATGTTTTTGGTTGCTTGCCATGCCACCCATATCTATGTTTTATGATATTTCTCTCCCTATCAGAAAGTTGACTCAAATACTCATCCAAGATTTGTATTAATGATTTTCGCAATAATCGTCTTTCCGGATAGAAAAAATCGAAATTATGAAGATAAGGGTGATTATCAGGATCAATTTCATCCAAATCAATTGATGAGTTTTCTTCCTCTTTGACTCCAATTTTATCTGGCAATAAAAGTTCCAAAAAGTTATAATCTATCTTCTTTACTTCTACATATGTCAATAGAGTAATCCCTACCTTGTTGGCAACCCATTGATAATCACTTCTATTAAAGAGTGAAATTGATTCATATTCCGCTTCTATGATTTTTCCGGTAAGTTCATATATATGACAAGGTAATGTAACAGTATAACCATTCTTTGCAACTGCATTTTTGATTGTAGATCGAACCCAATAAGTTGCATAGGTGGAAAAGGCAGCCCCCCGATCTAGTTCATATCTTTCTATTGCCTTTGCCAAAGCTATAACACCAATAATCCTTTAATACCTGTTCAGATAAATCGATATTATATTTTATAAACATTTCTTCCTTTATACCACTTAAGTCTATACGATCATTCTTTTTATATTTTTCAATTAGTCCTTCAATAAAATCCATTGCGGTAAATGTTTGCATTTACATCCCATCCCACAATAGAGTTTATTTTTCTCCCATATACAGTTAATTTTATAGAAAATTCCAAATTTTAAAAGTATTATCTTATCATTTTTAACAATTACTTTCACATAAAGTATTACGGTACTTAAAACAAAAAATAGCATCTACTTCTTATTTTAATATTCATAAATATAGGGCTGAGCAAAAGTTTCAGCCCTTCTAAACCACTTTTATTATCGAAATAAAGTTACTTAAAAATAATACGATGTAGTTTCACCCATCAAAATTTTCCACCAACCCAACAAACCTCCGATGACTCCCCACCATGTTTTCCGGCAGGCGATTTCGAGGGAAGAAGCGGACTTCGAGGGTTTCGGAGGGCTGGAATTCGAGGATGCCTTCCGTATCCTCCGTGTAGAAGACCGCCGTGACGCTGTAGAATTCGTCGCCGTTCGGGGCTTTGGTGTAGAATTCCTTGCCGGAGAAAACATGGAGGAGTTTCAGGTTGCGGATTTCCAGGCCGATCTCTTCCCGCACTTCCCGGATGGCGACTTCCTCAAAGCTCTCGCCGAGCTCCATGAGTCCCCCTGGAAGGCCCCATCTGCCTTCCGGACGCTTCTGCAACAGCACCTCTCCCCGACCGTTTCCGATGATCACCACCGAGCCCGGCAGAATGAGCGGTTTTGTTCCCACATATTGTCTCAAAAATTTATAGTATTCCATTGTCTTCCCCTGCCCCGTCAAAAATTGTCCTTCTCTTATCATGCACTCCCCAAACAAAAAAGTACAGAGTTTTTGCAAACGGCTTTCCACCGTCTTCCTAAATGAAACCTCATTCAGAAGCCGGCCGCATCGGCATCCTTCCCGCGCAGCCCACGCGAATCGCAAAACTCCGCACTTTTGATTTCTTCTTCGCTTAATTCTGGCACAGCTTCGGCATTTCCCATCCCGAAACGCTTCCGCTTCGCCGGCTCAGCCCCTTATTCCCATCCTTCCTCCGATGCCGCCTCTTCGTCCACATCCGTTTCCTCTTGCGCCTTTCCGCTTTTCAGCCCCATCGCAATCAAAACGGCGCCGACGAGCATTTGGACAATGCTCAATATAAACGGAGCCCATGTGCCTGTCCAGGTCAGATTGTCAAAAATATTGGCGACCCTGTACCCTTGTACATGAATGGCAATCGACATATGGACAAGCCCGAACAGCATCGTGCCGGTGAACACAAAAAATGCGCCCAGCAACACTTTCAATAGTTCCACGTTTCCACCTTCTTCAAAAATCCATTTTTCTCAAATATACTTTATTTTCCATACATTTACAACAGCAGAAAATGTAATAAATCCGTTGCATTTGCCCGCCTTCTTCTGCACCGGCCCGATGCCCATCGGCTTGCAATGCTTTTCCATCCCGCTCCGCCACGGCCCCTTGCATCCGGATAGGCCGGACTTCCATTCCGCAATTTCCGCGAATTTGCGGTCTGCCCGTCATTTATCGGGGCGGAACTTGCAATCCGGGATGTCCCACGCCGGCACAACCAAAAACCCCTTCCCGTCATGGAAAGGGGCTGCCGTTTCATTCAAAAAAGCTTTCCTGCAGCTTCTTCTTTTTTCTGCTGATTTTTATCATTTGCACGCCGATGATGAAGGCGGACAATGCGCACACAACGCCTGAAGCGATCGGCACCGCTTCGATGTCCGTCATCCTTGCGAGGGAGAAGTTGTACCCCGCGCCGCCGATGGCCACCAAAAACAGAATCAGGAACGTGTTTAAAATGCGGTTATAATAGGCGATTTTCGAGCCGGCATCCGTATACAGTTCAAATGGTCCCCCATCCGCCGGCTTTTTCGCGTAAATCCAGCCGAACGATTCATGGACAATGGAGGCGCCGCTGTCCTCCAAAATCCCGACATATTCTTCCTTCTCCTCTTTCGGCAGATTGCCGACGAATTCAAGCCGGTAAATGTATGCCCCCGGCTCGCCTTTCCGGAACACAAAGCGGCCGGGCGCGAATTTCTCGAGGTGCCATCCCTTTTCGGCCATGTCGTTGATCCACCGTTCTTCTTTGTCGTAATCCAGAAAAATGCGGTATTTGACCTTTTTCATTGTTTATTCCCTCCCCCGGTGATGAGCAGCCCGTTATGATACAGCTCCGAAAGCCGCGCGATTTCCGCTTCCACCGCCCGTTTTCCTTCCTCTGTAATGACGTATTCCTTTTTCCTTCCTTCCCCTTGCAAAGGGGCGATCCAATTCCGCTTAAGAAGCGACTTGATGGCTCCGTACACCGTGCCCGGCCCCAGGTGCACCCTTCCTTTGCTCAGTTCGGAAACGTATTGCATGATTCCATATCCGTGGCGTGGTTCGTAAAGGGCCAAAAGGATATAATATACCCCTTCGGTCAGAGGCGCTTTGTCGTCCATTTTCATCCCACCTATCGTCATTCGATATATCGCCTGTTGATATAAATATATCATGCCCCGATATATTTGGCAATCATCCTGATGTATTTTTTGAAAATTTGCGGCCTGGGGAATGGGCATACGGTTTCAAACAACAAAAAAAGAGAATTTGAGTCCGCTCAAATTCTCCCTGCTCCATTTTCCGCTTTTCTTTTCAATCAGCCGTACCTTTCCGCAATTCGGCAAGGCATCCAGGCTTTCCCTGCTTCCGGGAATGGCGTTTCTTCCCCGAATGTAAACCGCTTATTCTTCCGTTTCCTCCCCATCTGCCCGCGACTTCCTGCCGCTTCGGATTCCCAGGATGATCAATATGACGCCGATGACCAATTGAAGATTTGCCAATACATAGGGGTAAACGTTTTTCGTATAGTACAGGTTATAAAAGAAATTGTCGATCGTATATCCCACGGAATGGAACGTAATGCCCATATGGATCAAGCCCAGCAAAATCGAGCCTGACAAGATAAAAATGGCCCCAATCAATATTTTCATTAAATCCACATTTTCACCCTCTTAAATTTCCTTTTCCTCAAATATACGGCAATTCCAGGAAATTTACTATACTCTAAAATCGAATGATTTCATGGCATCGGACCATCTCCTACTCCGCCGGACATACGCCCTGCATTGCAGGGATAATAAATGCCTTCATCAAAACAAAAATGTTGATTTTGTAAACCCGGTGAATTTTACAACATGATCATGGACTAATCAAATACATATTGCTTATACTTTATCTTCAATTTGACTTGTTTGAAGTTTTTTTGCCAATAATAAAAAAACATTATAAATGTCCAAATTCTTCCGGCCGCTTAATGCCTTTCATCCACAAACAAAAACCCGGCCCGCCGATCTTTCGGCGGGCCGGATTCCCGTTTATCTGGATAATGCGATTTGGATATGGGCCAGATGGTGTTCTTCGTGCCAATGGCATTTTGCCAGCTCGGCCGCCACTGTGGTGTTGCCGTTGATTTGATGGCGGTATGTTTGATGGAGCTGTTCCTCCGTCAAAGTCCGCGCGTAGGCGGCAATCCGCGCATTGAGACCCTCAATGATTTTCAAGGACGCTTCCACCGGCAGTCCGGCATCCGGCAAGACCGCCCATACGTTTTCATCAAATGCCGGGATGGACGGGTTGTCCTCCGTCAGCGCCAATTTCATCCGGATATATATGTTCAACTGGGCATCCGCAATATGATGGACGAGCTGCCGGACCGTCCATGCCCCTTCCCGGTACGTTTTATCCAAATCCTCGCCGCTCAGCCCGTCCACCGCCTCTTCAGCCGGGCTGGGAATGTCTCAATGTCCTTCAACCATTCTTGCACCTGTTCCAATGTAATGGGATCAGGGATTTGGAGTTCCCCGATCGGATATCTGACATCCATTTTCTTAATCCCCTTTACTTTTTGAACTGACTGTATCTGGTCATCTCCGCTGCCTGATGTACCCCTGATACTCCGGATTCCCGTGGCGCTTGCATCCGAACAGGTAACATCCGCCCGTAAAATGCGGTTCGAACTCCAGTTTCGGCACATACCCCGACAGAATCCGCCCTTTCAATTGTCTATAATAGTTGTACTCTTTTGTGTAGTTGTCGATGGCATCATTCTTTTGTTCCTGTGTCCAGTTTTCGCTCACTTCTTCTTGGGAAATTTCCTCAATGGCCCTGTTTGTATTTTCCATCGCTTCCTGGATGACTTCATCCAGCCGGGAAATGCGGTCCAGCTTGTACAAAGCATAGGCGAACCGTCCAATCCAATAAGGGCTGTACGTATAGACATTGTATCCTTTTTCGAACCAGCGGACCGCTTCGACATAGTATTCCAGGTCGAGATACAAATCCGCTATTTCAATCGCTCCTATATGGTCATCCGTATCATGGTCGATGATTCGGAAACGGTCCAATTTTTCTTTCGCTTCCTTTGTCCGGCCGAGGTCAACCAGGCACTTGATGTGGCTGTACATGGCAATGTTCGAATTTTCCGCCGCCTGCAAGTAGTATTTGGCGGCCAATTCCAATTCTCCCAGTTTGTAATAAACGGCAGCCAAATTTTTGATGGCTTCTTTGGATGGTTGAATGGAAAGGGATTTCTTCAATGCCGCTTCCGCTTCTTTCCAAAGTTCCTTTTTGATGAAGACTTCCCCCAGGATATTGTAGGGAAAATATGATGCAGGATCCATTTCGACCGCTTCCTTTATCAATTCGAAAGCCCGGTCGACATCTTCTTCCTCATAAAGGTACATCCAGGCCAGGTTGTTCAAGGACTGTACATCTCTGCTCTCCTCCACTGCCTGATGAAACAGTTCCAAGGATTTTCTCGTCTCATTCCGCTCATACAGCTCAATCGCTTTTTCATTCGTGATCAACTAAGTCCCCCCAAATCATGTTTGATCAAACGCAACATTCTTCCATCCTCTTATCTGGAATTGATTCTTTTTGGATATAAAAAGGGTTACGTTGTCTGATACGTAACCCTTTTCCATCTTTACCTTATTTTACTTTTTCTTCTTCAAAAAGCATAGTCCCTTTTTCTTTCAAATTTGTGTGGAAAGAGAACGCTTTTTCGAGAATATGCGGTGTTTGTCCGCCCACTTTCGCTTTTGCTTCTTCAAAGTATGCACGCAATTGCGGTCTGTACGTCGGATGGGCGATTTCGATGATTTTTTCCGCTCTCTTCACCGGAGGCAATCCGCGAAGATCCGCATAGCCTTGTTCTGTGATGATGACATCCACATCGTGCTCAGTATGGTCGATATGGGATACGAATGGCACAATCGCCGAAATTTTTCCGCCTTTCGCCAAAGAAGGCGTTACGAAAATCGTGATTCGTGCGTTGCGCGCAAAGTCTCCGGAACCGCCGATACCGTTCATGATGTGAGTTCCGCTCACGTGAGTGGAGTTGACGTTTCCGTAGATGTCCACTTCCAGCGCAGTGTTGAATGAGATGACGCCCAATCGGCGGATGACTTCAGGATTGTTGGAAATTTCCTGAGGTCTGAACATGATTTTGTCTTTATATTTTTCCAAGTCTTCAGCCAAGGAATCCACGCGTTTCTTGGAAAGGGACAATGCTGTTCCTGTCGCGAATTTTACAATGCCCGCGTCAATCAAATCAAAGATTCCGTCCTGCAATACTTCGGAGTGCACTTCCACATCTCTGAATTGGGCATCTTTCATGTTTTTGAGAACGGCGTTGGCAACGGAACCTACCCCTGATTGTAATGGAGCCAATGAAATCGGCAATCTTCCCTCTTCCACTTCTTTGTTCAGGAAGTCGATCAGATGGTCGGCGATCGCCTGAGTTTCTTCGTTTGGCTCAAACAATGGGGAAGGAATGTCAGGCTGTTTGGACAAAATAACGCCTCTTACTTTGTCAGGATCTACACGGATCCCGATTTCGCCAATGCGGTCGGATACGTTGTAAATCGGAATTTCGCCGCGTTCTCCCTGATCCTTTTGAATGTAAATGTCATGAATGCCTTCATATGCCTTTGGCGCAGTCAAGTTCACTTCAATGATAACGTTTTCGGCTTTTTCGACAAAAATCGGAGAGTTTCCGACAGAACCCGTTGGAATGATCAGGCCATCCTCCGTAATGGCGGCCGCTTCGATGATCGCATAATCGATTTTTCCTAAAGTGCCTTTACGGATTTCCTCCGCCATGTGGGACAAATGCTGGTCAATATAATACATTTCGCCGTCATTGATTTTTTTGCGCATTACCGGATTCGCCTGATAAGGAACGCGCAAGTTCACGATTCCCGCTTCGGCCATTGCCTGGTCGGCTGCAGGTCCCAATGAAGCCCCTGTATAAACATTGACTTTGAATTTTTCTTTTTTGCCGCGTTCTGACAAAGCTCTTGGGAACTCCTTCGGTTCACCGAACAATGTGAAACCGCTCATGCCGAGGTTCATGCCGTCCTGGATCCAGGAAGCCGCTTCTTCGGCAGATACGATTTTGTCCAAGAATGCTTTGTTTCTGATTTTTTCGCTTATGATTTTTTCCATCAACAAGTCACCTCGTATATTTTGGTTTTCTTCGATTCAAGAATATTTAGAAAAAAGAGGCAATGGAATTCTTTCAACCAGGATTGGGATCTATATTAGGATTATTGACAGTATACAAACCCTTTAAGCCTAATTGTAAAGAGGAATGTCAAGTTCGTCTAATAAAAGATTTCTATGATTATAATAGAAAAAAACTATCATTATACAGAAATAATTGATTTTCATGCGTTTCTCCTATTTTTAATAAATACGGTAATCCTTTGGGATAAGGCAGAAATGATCGGTGGAAAGGAAAATAAAGGACCGGATCTTCTGAACGCAATTAAAAGGCATATGCGGCTTTAAAGACTGATTAAACGGCCCCCTGCTTCCGATAATCAACCGTCCATCGGCATACAAAAGAGGCGTTCCCGCAGAATGCGGAAACGCGCGCAATAGTTAAAGAAGAAACTATTTTATTTTTGCGATTATTAATCCCGCCACAATATAAGCTTTTTCGCCGCCTTCGTTTCCCCAATCAGCGCTTTATTGTTGGCAACCTGCTTGATCGTTTCCAAAACTTCTTGGGCAAATCCCATTTCCTTTGCCATTTCATCACTTATGATGTCATTTTGCTTTTTAGCCATTTCGGACAGTTTTTTCAGATTCATGCAACACCACTTGTCAAATAGTTTTCCTTGCAATATTTCGGCAACGAAAGGCGATTCCCTTCTTCAAGCTGATGCTTGCAAGGCGTCTTTGCTTATTTCTTGGCGCCGGCATTCTTGACACATCCTAATGTATTGCTATAAAATACTGACAGACTGTCCTATATTAAATTTCCGCTTGCAAGAAGGCCAAACGGTTTCAAGTATTGGCCAAAACATTGAGATATTACGGGGCATTAGCACAGCTGGGAGTGCGCTACGCTGGCAGCGTAGAGGTCGCCGGTTCGAGTCCGGTATGCTCCATAGCAAAACAAAAAGAACCGCATCCTGCAATGCGGTTCTTTTTGTTTTTCCATCGCGCATCATTTTTCTTTCAATAAATGCAGTTTTTCATTCAGCTTCCGGTAAACCACCTGCAAATCCCGCTCCGTGCTCGCCTCCACCGCTTCATCCAACGGAAACCACTTGATATCGCTGTTTTCGTCCGGTTTGATGCAAAGCGTTTCCCCTTCATCGGCTTCCAGCAAAAAGGTCGCATTCAGATGCACATGGGTGGCGATATGCCGGCCGTGTTTCTCATGGGCGGCCACCCCCAAAATTTCAATGGAAAAGATGTCGTCCATTACGGGCACGACTTCCTTCAATCCGGTTTCCTCTTTCGCTTCCCTGATGGCCACCCTCAACAAATCGGCATCCCCGTCCGCATGCCCCCCTGTCCACGACCAGGACTGGTAAATGTTGTGGTAGATCATCAGCACCTTTGTGCGGTCTTTGTTGACAATCCAGGCGGAAGCCGTGAAATGGGCGAATTCATTGTCGCGGGTCAATAGATTGTCGAATGTGTCCATATAGCGGAGGATGAGCTCTTTGTCCTTTGCTTCCTGCGCATTATATGGCACGAAGCTTTCGATTTGCTGCCGCAGATTCATGAGAGTTGCTCCTTTATTCCATGTATTTTGATATGGATGAAATATGTATTTCATACCTCATACAAAAAGTATAGGAGCAAAGCCGCCCGAAATTCAAACGACGGAACTCTAAAGACGCATCATTTCGGGCGGGAGTGCGGCACACAGCCGCTCAATTGAAAAGGCCGGACCTGTCGCCCGGCCTTCAGTTTTCCTGAAAATCCCCTCACTGGCATAACGTTTTCCGGCTTATTTATTGGAGTACTCCATAATCACTTTTGGAGATGTGCTATGCTCCTTCAAGTATGAAACGATTTCCTTGTTGACGGCTATTTTTTGCTTCCTTAGCGCCGCGCGCATTTGCGCCTGTTGATGCAGGTACTTCTCTTCCGCGGTTTCCGGAATCACCTTTGGCACAGGGGTCGGTTTTTTGTTTTCATCCAGGGCGACAAAGGTGAAATAGGCAATTGCCGCAATTTTGGATTCGCCTGTGCGCAGGTTTTCCGCATGCACTTTGATGAAGATTTCCATGGAACTCCGGTTGGTCCATGTAACAAAAGATTCGAAGCAGACCGCTTCCTGTGGCCTGATCGGATGCAAAAATTCAACCGCATCCACCGAAACGGTTACGCATTCCCTCCGGCTATGTTTTGCGGCGGAAA
Organism: Ureibacillus sp. FSL K6-8385; assembly: GCF_038593155.1. GTDB lineage: Bacteria > Bacillota > Bacilli > Bacillales_A > Planococcaceae > Ureibacillus > Ureibacillus terrenus. The sequence goes on along the minus strand of NZ_CP151968.1, from coordinate 140,844 downwards.
TCGAAGCCACCTGGTCCATGTCGCTCAGCAGACGTCCGCCAAACATCGTATTGTGGTTGTTGAAGTCGTTGGGAAAAACCCTGCTTGAACGCAATACCCTTGATTCGCTGCAAAATTTGGCTTCCATATGTCCTCCTCCTTCTCTTTGGCAAGCATGGGATAATAGAGGGCGCGGAAAAAATCCAAATCCTCTTCTGTTTAAAAAGGTTCAATATCAATCCGGAGCTTGAAAAACCTGTTGATCCCCTGCTTTTTCATTTCTTCGAATCCATGGACATGGACCCGTCAATCAAAATAAAAAAATATTAATAGAAATCTTATGCTGCACACGCCTTTTTTATTACTTGGATCAAACGGGTTCCGCCATAAAAAAACCGGGCGCCTTTCCGTTTTCAGACGCCCGTTCCGTATCGTGGTCTTCTTTTCTCAGGATTGTTCGGATTGAAAGATGGAATATTGCCCTCTTCCTTTTTTCTTTGCCATATATAAAGCCGCGTCCGCTTTCTTGCAAAGCAGGTTTTTGTCGTCGCCGTCGTCCGGATAGAAAGAAATGCCGATGCTTGCCGAAACGCCGAGATTATAGATATCCTCATTTTTTCTAACAAATTCGTTGATTTTTTCAATGATGCTTTGCGCCAATTCTTTCGCTTCTTCCGGCGTCGTCGAATTCACCACCACCACGAATTCGTCCCCTCCGTAGCGGTAGGCCACCCCTTTCCGTGATATGGTTCTGTGGATGATGTGCGCCACTTGTTTCAACAGCGCGTCTCCTTTATGATGCCCCCGGATGTCATTCACTTCTTTGAAATGGTCCAGGTCAATCATGAAGAAGGCCGTCTTCTTTCCGTTTTTCGCTTTGACCGTCGATAATAATTCATCGAAAGCGGACCGGTTGGAAAGCCCTGTCAATCGGTCATGGTAAGCCAGATACATCGGTCTTGCAATGGCGAAGGAAAGCACCAGAACAAAGCTCAGAATAATGAACAGCTGGATCAGGAACATTTTTTTATATTGGCCGAGATTTTCGCTCCAAACGTTTTTGTCGTAAATGATTTCAATGACTTTGTTTTCCGCGAAATCTTCATCATAGGCCGAATCATAATAAACATAGCGGTAAGTGGCCGGTTTCCCTTTCCATTCGCCCTCAATTTCCTTTGTTTCCTTTGATGCCAAAGCCGCTTCGAAGGCTTTCCTTTGTTCCATCGTCAGTTTCCTGTCTGATGCGGATTTCCCAAACGTCAACCCGCCGATATTTAAAATATGTATGTCATAAATATAAGGGTACAATTTTTTCAGCTCATCGATCGTTTGAAAAAAGTTGAATGTGTCGAATACAATGTTTTCATTCAGCGAGTAGCCCAATTCAATCAAATATTTTTTATCAGGGGTGGCCATATAGCTGTATTTTTTCAGTTCCCCCGTTTTCTGCTCTATATCCATGGCCTCGTGGAAAAATTCCCCGGAATCTCTCCGGTAATCCAATAAGTAGGCCAGCTTCTTGCAGCATTCATCAAAATCCAATCCAATATCTTCCGGAAAACTGCTGTGGGTGATGACGTTATCCTGGTCGATGATGTATATGTGCATGCCGATTTCTTTATATAATTCTTCGAAATCCCATTCATCAAAATTGGGATTTTTTTTATATTTTTCAATCAGCCTCAAAGAATAATTATGCATTTCTGACGCGGTGTTGTAATCGAGCAGCCCCATGGCCTTTTCGAACGTTTCGATCGAATTTTTGATCGTCCCTTCAATCCGATGAAATATCAACCGGTTTTCCTCGATCGTCTGATCCCTCAGCTTGATATAATTGATGATTGCGATGAACGCGCTGCTTAGTATGGAAAAAACAACAATTCCCACGATGATTTTGCCCCGTAAATTATTCATTGAACCACCACATACCCGATGAAATTCTATCACAATCTTTTTGTTCCGATAATAAAGTCATATTTTTAACAGTGTGATTATAATTATATACAACGAAAACTTCATTTGAAATGGAACCATTAGATAATTTTTTTACCCTTTAAACCTATTTTTTATAGAGGGACACGACTTTATCCCTATTAAAATTCTAATTTATACTATTTTTACCTTTTAAATGGAAAAAATAGAAATCAAATTCGTTCGGGGCCATGCCGGCAATTCAGCCCCCATTCCGGCGAAATTTAAAGAAAAATTCCGCCAATTGCCAGACCCGTCATCACCACAAAGACGGGGTGGATTTTCAGCTTTTCGAGGGCGACATACGCCCCGGCAATGAGCAGCATCGTCGCCAGCAATCCGATTATATCAAGGGAGGTCTTCATAAAATCAAAAGTCATTTCCGCAAGCAGCACCGCAATCGCCGGAAGCACAAAACCCGACAGGCGCTTTACCCTTGGGGATTGGCGGTAGCGATACAAAATATTGAGCAAAACCAGCATGGCCAACAGGGATGGGCCCACCGTCGCAAACAAGGCGACCATCGCTCCAAAAATCCCTCCAACTTCATAGCCGATGCAACCCGCCATTTTGGTCGCAATCGGGCCGGGCAAGGAATTCCCCAATGCCAATGCCTCGCTGAATTCCGCCGTCGTCATCCAGCCGTATTTGTCCACGACTTCATGCTCGATTAACGGGATGGAAGCAGGTCCTCCGCCATAACCCAATATTCCGGGATAGAAAAATGCCCAAAACAATTGCAAATAAATCATTCATCTTTCCCCTCTTTTTTTGCGGGCAGAAGCAATGCGGCAAGAAACAGTATGGCAATGATGACGCCCGGATGAAGTCCGATGACGAACATGCCGGCGAACGAAGCGGCGAAAATGAATCCGCCCGCTTTCCAGCCCAGGGATTTCTTCGATTTTTTCAGGAAGTCCCAAGTGAGCAGCCCCAGCATGACGGTTACAACCGGAACGACCCCGTTCGTCATCCCTTTGACGAAATCAAAATCTTTTAATTGTTTAAGAGCAGCCAGGAAAAGAATCATCAACAGGACCGTCGGAAGGACGGAGGCGATCAGGGCGTTGATGAGGCCAATCCAGCCGCCTGTCCGATATCCGATGTATCCGGCCATTTTTGTGATGATGGGGCCTGGCAGGGTGTTGCCGATGGCCAGCACTTCCGCGAACTCTTCATCGGTCATCATTTGAAAAGTATCGACCACTTCTTTTTTGACAAGAGGGATTGCGGAAGGCCCTCCGCCAAATCCCAATATGCCCGAACGGAAAAAGGCAACAAAGATTTCCTTCTGGCTTGCCATGATTCATCCCCTTTCCGCGCAATCCCGCATTTGCATATTCAATGATAAACGCTGTCCAAAGCCTTTTCCTTTATATAAGTCCGGCAAAGAATCTGTTTTTTCATGCACAAAACATCCAGATATGGTGAATATTGCATTATTTGGCAGATAATTAGTATACCATAAACCTTTAATAAAACCTTTCTTTTTAAAAGAAAAGTATTGTTATAAATTTTATCAATTTTATTTTGGCAGAAATTTCAGTTTTTGTGAACAAAAAAACATTCCCGCCAAGAGGCGCAGGGAATGTCTTTTTGAATCTGTTCCAATTTGAGAAGCTGTCATCGGCATGTCTGTCAATATCCGAGGGCCATCCCGTCGCCGCGTGGATCGGCTCCTCCATATTTGACTCCTTTTTCATCAATATAAATCGCGCCGGCGTGGCCCATCAATTCCGTCAGCTCTTCCACCGCTTCCACAACATGACCGTACCGCTCCAACTCTCTCCTCACTTTTTCCGGAATGCGGCTTTCCACTTTCAGCGTATTGGAATCGGCCCCCCAGGTGCGCCCGTAAAGAAATCTCGGGGCCTCAATGGCTTCCTGCACGTTCATGCCGTAATCAATGATGCGCGTGGCAAGCAGGGCCTGCGTCTGCGGCTGTCCTTCGCCGCCCATTGTTCCGTATATAAGGACAGGCCGCCCGTTCTTCATCATCATGGCGGAATTGAGCGTATGGAAGGATCGTTTCCGCGGCTTCAGTGAATTCACATGCTTTTCATCAAGCGAAAAAAAGCATCCCCGGTTTTGCAACAAAACCCCCGTTCCTTCCGGGATGAAGGCCGACCCGAATTCATGGTAGATGCTCTGGATGCAGGAAACCGCGTTGCCTTCTTCATCCACCGCCGCAAACCATACCGTATCCCCTTTCGGATCCATTGCAGGCAATGTTCCGGCATTCGAATGGTTCCTGATTTTTTCCGCATAAGCCGCTCCCCGTTCCGGGCTGAGCAAGTCCCCGACCGGAATGTGGATGAATGCCGGATCCGTCAAATATTTGTCCCGGTCCCGGAAAGCATGTTTGACGGCCTCCGTCAACACGTGATAATACATTGCGGAGCCTTCCTCAATCTCCTCCATATTAAAGTGGTTTAATATGTTCAGGATGGACAGGGACGCGATTCCCTGCGTGTTGGGCGGAAGATTGTAGGCGATGCAGTCCCGATAAGGAACGGAAATGGGCTCCATCAGTTCGCTTGTATGATTCTTGAAATCATCCGTTGTCAGGAGGCCCCCGTGTTTTTGCAAATCTTCCACCATTCGTTCCGTCAGCTCACTGTCATAATAATAGTCCGCCCCATTCCGGGCAATCAGTTCCAGCGTGTTGGCCAAATCTTCCTGGATGAAGATATCGCCCACTTCATAAGGTTTGCCGTCCTTCAGGAAAATTCGGGCAAATTCTTCGAAACGCCCCAGCGCCCGAAAGGTGGAATCCTCTTCATCCAAATTGATTTTAGTCCAGCGGTGCTGGCTTGGCGTCACCGGGAAGCCTTCTTTTGCATATTGAACCGCTTGTTCGAGGAGATTGCCCCAAGATTTTGTGCTCCCCATTTTCTCTTGGCCGTAGCGGTAGGCCGTATCCCATCCGCGGACTGCCCCCGGCACCGTATTCGCCGCAAGGGGTCCCCGGGCAGGAATGGATTCGCAGCCTTGCGACCGATAAAATTCTATGGAAGCTTTTTCTCCGGATTTGCCGCTTCCGTTGATGGCCTTTATTTCCCCGTTTTTCGCATTATAGATGAGCCAAAAATTATCTCCCCCGATGCCGTTCATGTGGGGATACACCACCGCGATGGTCGAGGCCATCGCAATGGCCGCTTCAATCGCATTCCCTCCTTCTTTTAAAACGTAAAGGCCAGCCTGGGATGCCAAATAATGCGGCGAAGTCACCATGCCTTTCCTGGCCATTGTCGTCGCTCTGTATTGAACCATTGTTTATTTCCCCCTTTACGTTTCCCATCCCGTCTTGTCAGTTCCATTTTATTCTGTAATGGCGAAATTCGAAAGTTCCGCCGATTGCCGGGAACCCCGCAAGATGCGAGAAAATTCCTCATTTCAAACCTGACAAGCGTTTCGACAAATTGCAAGAAACTTGCATGGATGGCGTTTTTTATTCTCGCCTGAAATCAGCCAATTTCCCGGATTTGATGATCCATGCTTCGACAATCAAGGAAATTTCCTTTCTAAAATAAGACATTTCTCGGGAAATAATTCGAAAATTCATCTGTATTTCTACATTTTTTATAGTGCCTATAAAAAAACGGAGAGGCCAGCCCGTTTGCATACGGCTGGCCTCTCCCTATCTATTCCTTCATTCATAACCACACGCAATTACATATTTTAATAGATTTTCTTCGACTTTCAAGTGATTCGCAATGAACATTGAAAATATTTGAATAACTTCTTCTGAAGCACTCGGATTTGCCTTGCAGGGAAATTTTTAATCAATTAGCCCGCCGGCTTATTCACAGCTTTCAACAGCGGAGGCACAACCAGCGCAGCGGCAAAAGCGGCCAGCGTCGCCTCCGCGATGCCATTTGTCAAAAACACCATAAAAATGGCAACCATAATGCCTGCCAGACTGTCCGCATTCACCGCTTTCGCATAAGCATCATGGAATATCACGGCAATGGAACCCATCACCAAAAAAGTATGCAAAACCGTTGTCAGCATGCCCGTCAGAAATAAGGACAATTTCTGATTGAAGCTCTTCGGCAATATTTTTTGGAAAAATTTGAAGAGATAATATGGGAGAATGCCGACGAGCACCCTTGGCACGATGGCAACAAACAGCGCCCATGGGCTGCCGTGGCTTGTCCCCAGCACCGGAATGGCCGGAGAGAAGGCAAAGGATAATAGGGTCGGCGCCATGGTATTTGTGACAATGCTGGATATTCCAAAGGCGAGCCCCAGAAAAGCCCCGATTCTGGGACCCAATAGAATGGATGCAATAATGATTGGAATATGAATAAGGGTTGCTTTGATGACACCTAAATGGATAAATCCTATTGGAGTTAGTGCAAATAATAAAATAATGGCCAAAAATACGGTTGTTAACGTAAATTCCCTGATTTTCATTCCGATCCCCCTTTTTTGGAGCAAAGCTCCCGTGTAGCGGTTATGGCATTGATGCCGTTACTATAAAATTTTCCCACGAATGCCCGGAGTTGTCATTACTAAATTTTGTTCCACCCGTCCCAAAACGAAAAGCCGTCCGGAAGGAAAATCCCTATCCGGACAGCCCTATTCATGCAATAGATGGCACCGGCATGTTCACGGCAAATCCATCATTTTGAACCGCCATCGCTCGGAAATGCGAAAGCCGCTTCGGTTTCGTCCCCGATTGCCAGCCATTTCTCGGAAATCGTTTTTCTTTTCGTGAAGAAATTCGCCTGTTCCGGCCCGAACATGACGCCCGTTCCGAAATTCGAGCGTTTCCAGCCGGCAAAGTTGTGGTAGCCCACCGGAATCGGAATCGGCACGTTGACTCCCACCATGCCCACTTCAATTTCATCCTGGAACTTGCGGGCGGCGGCTCCGTTATTGGTAAAGATCGTTACGCCGTTGCCGAGTTCGTGGGAGTTGATGATGCCAATCGCCTCCTGCAGGGAATCCGCCCGTACCACAATGCGGACCGGGCCGAATACTTCCTCTTTAAAAATTTCCATATCCGTTTTCACTTCATCCAACAAAGTTGGACCGAGGTAGAACCCGTTCGAGGTCTTTGCTATCTCCGGATTCCGGCCGTCCGTCACCAATTTTGCACCCTCGTCCAGAGCCCGTTCGATATAGCCGAGAATCGCTTCTTTCGATTCTTTTGAAATGACCGGTCCAAAATCCGTTTCATCATCCGTATACGGACCCACTTTCAGCTTCCCGATTTTATCCTTTAAAATCGCGACCAATTTGTCTCCTGTTTCTTTCCCCACCGGAATGACGCCGGACAGCGCCATGCAACGCTGGGAAGCCGCCCCATAAGCCGCTCCGATAAAGGCGTTCGCGGCCTGGTCCAGGTCCGTATCCGGCATGACAATCATGAAGTTTTTGCCTCCGCCGAGGGCCGCCACCCGCTTATTGAATTTCGTGCCGGTTTGATAAACATACTCTGCCACACGGGTAGAACCGACGAAGTGGACGGCTTTCACCTCTTCGTTTTCAAGCAGTTCATCAACAGCCTCCTTGTCCCCGTTGATGACGGTCCATACTCCATCCGGCAGCCCGGCTTCTTTCCATAGTTTTGAAATGTACAGCGCCGAAATCGGCACTTTTTCGGAAGGTTTTAAAATCACGGCATTCCCTGTTGCCACTGCCATGCTCGTTTGGGCAAGGGGCACCATCACCGGAAAATTGAACGGCGAAATGGCGGCCACCACGCCAAGCGGATCTTTTCTGGAAAACATGTTGATTTCGCCGCCGACATTTACCGAATATTCCCCTTTGATCATGTGCGGCGCGTTGATCGCCAAATCGACGGATTCCAGACCGCGCTGGATTTCCCCCCGTGCGTCCCCCCTCGTTTTTCCGCTTTCCTCGCAAATGATTTCTATTAATTCATCCTGGTTTTCTTTCACCAATTGTCGGAACCGCTGCACAATTTCAGAACGTTTCCCCCCTGACAGCGACTTCCATTTCGGGAAAGCGTTTTTTGCCGATTCGATTGCCTGCCGGACCTCCTCCCTCGTTGCAAGAGGCACCCGTGCAATCACTTCCCCTGTGCAAGGATTGTAGACATGCGAATAGCGCCCGCTGGTGCCGGGCACCAATGCACCGTTAATAAAATGGTGCAATTCGCGTATTTTTTGTTCCACTGTCATACCATACACCCCTTGAAAAATTTTTTATTACATTAACATTTCCATCCATCGCTGTCCAGCTGTTTCCGTCTTTTCAGCATAAATGAAATGGAAAATAGAAGAAGATGGAAATATCATAGATAAATAACAACCTAACTTATCAGAATATATGGATTTAAAATGGGGAATCTTTCATGGACCCTCCCCTTTTTGTCCCGCTCCGTTGTCATAGCGTCCATCCATAAACGATAAAGTAGTGTTAGAAAAATCCTGACAGGGTGATCGGCTTGGACAACAATAGAAAAGCAGAACTTCAACAATGGATGGATCTGAAAATTGATGCCGCCTTCCAAATGGTAATCGCCGGGAAACAACATCCCAGCTTGGCGCCCACCTTTTTAAATGAAATTCTGAACCGGGAACCGGAGCAAAAAATTCAACGCATCTCCATGCCATCCGATTCCTTGGACGAAAACAATCCGGCGGAACCCGTTCATTTGATCGGCGTGGCAAAAGATGGCAAAAAACTGCATATATTGATCAACTTTTTGAACCGTTTCGATATCGTGAAACGCTCCCTTTATTACGCATCGAAATCCTATGCGGAACAAAACGACAACGATTTACATCCGGTCATTTGCATCAACTTTTTGAGCTATGAATTATTCAGCCAGACGGAAAGCTTTCACACGGTTTACCTGTTGGGGGAGCAGCATGCCGGCGACTTCCTCCGCGATGTCTTCGAATTGCACTTTATCGAATTCCCAAAATTAATCCGGGACTTTGAAGCGAAAAGAGCCGACCCTTGGAGCGACCCGAAGGCAAGATGGCTATTGCTGCTTGCAATCGTCGACCATCGCAATGGCAAGGTATACCATGACATATATAAAGAGCTGGATTTAATCTCTTTCAGGGATGACCATATTCGGGAGGCATTGCATCGATGGCGTACGCTAAGCCAATCGGAGAAAAAGATGGCCGTCTATGAAAAACGTCTGAAGCGGACGCTTGAAGAGGAAGTGGATGTGCGGAATGCAAAGCGGCGGGAAGATGAAGCCTTTCAAAAAGGAGCGAAAAAACAGCAAATGGAAATCGCGAAAAAAATGCTTGAGGAACAGATGGACATTCAATACATTTCAAAGATTACCGGTCTATCCCTGAAGGAAATCCAAGAACTGAGGTAATCGGAAGTCCGGCTCCTTTGAACCAAAAATCAAACGGGCATGGCAGTCCATGATTGACCTGCCATGCCCGAATCTGCAATCTCATAAATACCTGCTGACTTTTTTGCAGTACTCTTCGTACTCTTTTCCATAGATTTTTCTCAATGATGCTTCTTCCAGTTTCACTTGGCGGTTGAAAAGCCAGAATCCGGCAAAAGTGTACAACAATAAAATAAAGTTGGGCAGAATCAGGAATATCCCGGCCAATACCATTCCAAAGGCCGTATAAATGGGGTTGCGGCTAATCGCAAACGCTCCTGTTGTAACAAGTTTGCCGGGTTTTTCTTCGTCAATTCCGACTCTGAAACTTTCCCCGAACGAAATCAGGCTCCACACGAATAACATTAAACCCAGCATGCATAATGCGGCGCCAATCCAGGCGACAATCCCGTTATCAAACAATCAGGTTCCTAATTTCGGCAAATCGAATACTTCAGAAAAAACAATATAAAAATACAATAACGCAAATGGAGGTATCAGGAAATCCCTCTTATCCAGCTCTCCAAACCGGATTGCTTTGATTCCTTTTTTCCCCAAGCATTCTCGCGCGGATCACAACCAATACAATCAATGTAAGCAATGTGAAAATCGCAATATACCCCTGCACGAAAGCACCACCTTCTTTTGGGCCATAAGGGGACCAGTTCGGCGCCTACTCAATCTTCTCCACTTTAAACCTCAACACTGTTTTTAATTTTTCCGGCGCCGTTTTTCTCGGGTCGGAAATATAGATTTCTTTATGGGTTTTCTCTGCCCGTTTCAAATGGTTTTCCGCGCAGTACGCTTCCATCCGTTCAAAGGTTTTCCATTCATCGTCGTAACTGCCGAGATGCATTGCCTGCACACATAGTCCTTCCGTAATCGTTTCGAAATGAACTTGGTCCGCATCCAAATCCGGCTTTTTCTTCTTCACCGCATCCAGGGCATATTGGAACAGCTCTTCCGTCACAAAATCCGGCTGCCGGATCATCAATTTATAGACGAGATGGTTTTTGTCGAGATAATCCTTTTTTCTTCCTTCTTCATCCAGATCCTAATGCCCTTCCAACGGGAACACCGTATATTCATAATACCCTTCCGGCGTCATCCCCTTTTTCGGCATCATCCGGATTGCATAGGATAAAGCGTAAAGCGTTTCGATATGCTCCTGGAACGGCTGTCCGTTCGGATTGCCCTTGCCGTCAATCGTAAAATATTTCATCGGCGGCACATCGATGGTTACCGGATCTGTGCCGGGCAAGTAAAGCTCCTTCAACTGCTTTCTCCATTCAAATTTTCCCATTGTCACCACTCTTTTCCGAAGTAATATTTTATTCTAACCTGCATATTTCCTCAAAATCCTGTCCACGGCCGGACCATAGGACTCCCCGAACAAATTCAAATGCACCAATAAATAATACAGCTGATACAATTCTTTGCGGTCTTCGTATTCCGGCGGAAGCGGGAAGACCGATTCATACGCTTCGTAAAAACGGCGGGAAAAGCCTCCGAACAGCTCCGTAAAGGCCAGATCCATTTCGCGGTCGCCAAACAGGACGGCCGGATCGATCAAGTACGGATTTCCTCCCGGGCCCGGCATCCAGTTTCCTCCCCACAAATCGCCGTGCAGCAAACTGGATTTCGGAGTCCGTGGAATCCATTCATCCAGCCTTTCCATCAATTTCACCAGCCTCTTCTCCCGGGCTTGTCCGATTCTCCCGTTCGCCTTTCCCCGCTTCCATTGCCCGGCTAAACGGAAATCGCGGTAATATTCCACCCAATCGTCCATCAATCGGCTCTCTTGCGGCAGCTTTCCAATATAGCATTCCCCATCCAGTCCATAGCCTTCCGCATCGGCAAGATGGAGGGCTGCAAGTCTTTCACCCAATAACCGGTCCGTTTCATTCGTCCGTTCCCCTTCAATCCATTCCAGCCAAAGCATGGGGATTCCGTCGGCTTCCAGGCATCCGAGAACATCCGGCACATCGATGGTATTCGTCGCCCGGATCAGTTTCAGGCCCCGCTCTTCAAACTTGAAAAAGCCGAGTTTCATCTGCCGGTTCAGCTTGACGAAATATTCCTGTTCATTCGTCCGCACATAATAGGCCTGGTTGATATCTCCTCCGGAAACCGGATGAATTGCCTCCACCCTTTCTTCGGGAGAGATTTTGCGCAATCCTTTTGCAACCAATTGATTCACCGAAACCACCTTCATCCGTCGGATAAAAATTTGCACCCCCAAATGACAGTATGCTACATCATTCGGAGGCGCAGATTTCCGTGCTTATTATTTCTGTTAATCCTCATCATTTTCCTCTTGATCTGAACCAAAAATTGTGACAATTTCATCAGATTTTTTTCGTTCCTTGCCTTTCGGAAGTTCGTCGAAGTATCCGAATTGCACCATGCCGACAATGCGTTCGCCAGGTTTTACGCCCAGTTTTTCCCGGAAAGCCGGATTATCCAAAAATTCAGGTGTTTTCCAGCATGTGCCGATGCCATAATCCCATGCGAGAAGCATCATGTTTTGAATCAATGCACATGCCGCCGCAAAGTCTTCCAACCGTTCTTTTTGGCGAGGGTCTTCCGGAACGATGACAAACACATAAGCACCCGGCGTCGTGAACTTTTGCATGCGTTTTTCGACTTCATCTTCCGAAAGGGTTCTCCAATCCGGAATCGTCGTGTCCCGCAGCAATTCATGGAGTTTTTTCAGTTCTTTGCCGCATGCCACAATCAGGCGCCATGGTTCACGGTTTTGATGGTTCGGCGCCCAAACGGCATCATCTATTATGTTAAACAAATCTTCCCGATCGACAGGTTGGCCGTTGAACTTTTTAATCGAACGTCTTCCCACTATCGCTTCTCTTACCGTTAGTGCTTGTTCATTCATTCAAACATTACTCTCCTTAAAAAGTGAAGTTGGACAATTTGCTTATATATCTCCAATCAACCTTATCATAAAATATGCGGAATTTGAATATCCATTATTCTGACTTTTATTATCATTATATATGAATCTGAACTTTTCTTTTGAGTGCCGATAGGACAACGTCAATAGAAAATGTCATCAATTTTATAGAAATAATATTGTATATTTGGCGTATATGCATAGGAATCCGAATAATCGTAATGGCGATTGGCGCTTGGCCCGGTATGGGCGTGAACGTATGGAATGCCGTCAAAGACGCTTGTCACGATCACGCTATGATCGATGACGCCATTTCCTTGAAAATCATAAAAAATGACATCTCCCGGTTCCAATTCCGATGGCGAATAGACTCGTTTTGCCGTAAGCCCTGTTTTTGCGCCTTCCAGATACCATCTTAAACTATGGGCAACCGCCCAACTGTAGCTCCATGTCTCCCGGGGATAATGGTACCCTCTTGCCCCGGCTTTCCAGCCATCCGTGATCCACCAGCCTTTGCCGCGGTCCGGATAGCCTGTCATCGGTGCCCCTCCCGCCCTTAGCGCCTGGGAAACAAAATTCGTACAATCCACCGAGAAAACAGGATAATTCGGATTAAAGGAATTCCACCAGGTCTCTGCATAGCGGACAGCTGCTTCCCGATCGTAACGAATCGCTATTGGTCTACCTCCTTTTTTCTTCATCATATGAATGGTTCGCTATAATCTGAACTTCTGAAAGTTCGGTGTGTCTCTTTTAAGAAAAAATTGTAAAATTCTGATACAATAATAACCAACAAAGTTAGCAACTTAATCTTAAAGTTTTGAAATTCATAAAATGGAGAATGTGAAAATGTTTTTGGATGATGAATCGGAGGATGTTGGCATTGGTGCAGCATGCTGAAAGGGAAATTCATGAGTGGACTCGTTTGTGCGACCAAAAGGGAAATTTGAATCCGGCGGCCATTGGTTATGCCAGAAAGCCCATTATCGAATGCAATTTATCCGGCCATTTTATGCGAAAAAAGAAGTGGAATTATTGGTGCTGTTACGGAGAAGATATTTTATTTTCGGCCACAATTTCCCACTTCGACTATGCCATTTCCTGTTCCATCTGTTTTCTCGAGTATGAAACCCAGCGTTTTATCGAAAAGAACGTAACGATTCCGTTGGGTGTGGTAAAGCGGGTGAAAATGCCGACGCGTGTACTGGACCCCATCCGTTTTGCAAGCAGCGAAATCAATGTCAATATCTCGCATATACAAAATCAGACGCTGTTGGCAGTCAATTGCGGCAACTTCGACAATGAGCCTCTCAATGTCAATTTAATCATTTTGCATCCTGCCGGGGATGAATCGCTGAATGTGGTCGTTCCGTGGAACCGGCAAACGTTCCAATTCACCGCCAGACATCATACCTTGCCCACAAAAGGGTTTGTCAAACTTGGAAACAAACGTTTCGAATTTCATGAGGAAGAATGCTTCAGTGTATTGGATTTCGGAAGAGGCGTATGGCCGAGGGAAGTGGCGTGGAACAGGGCAAATGCCTCCCAGCGGATCCGCAACAGGCGGGTGGGACTTAATCTGGGGGGCAAATGGACGGATGGCACCGGTATGACGGAGAATGCCGTATTCGTCGATGGAAAAATGACAAAAATCCATGAGGACGTCATCTTTGAATATGACCGTTCCAATTTCAAAAAGCCCTGGTACATTACGACAAAATTTTCAGACACCGTCATGCTTACGTTCCATCCATTTTTCGAAAGAACGGTAAAAACCGACTTGAAGCTTGTCCAATCGGAAATGCATCAGCTCGTCGGCTATTATAACGGAAGAGTCAAACTGGATGACGGCAGCACCCTTGTCATCCAACAAATGCTGGGCTGCATTGAGGAGCACATCGCCAAATGGTAAAGGAAATGGATTCAATTGAGACTGGCTTTGTAGAAAGGCGCATAAAAGCAAGTATAAATTATGTTCCACAAAAGCGGCAAATGTTGCGAAAATCAACATTTGCCGCTTTTTGTTAATATACCTGCCTCTTCTTTACAGAGCTTTTTTGTATCGAAAAAGGGAAAAGGTTTTCCCATTTCCCTATCTCAATGCAGCCTGTTTAAGCATCCCCTTTATTTCTTCCGGACAATCCGTAAAAATCCCTTCCACTCCCAAGTTCCGCAATACGTCCACTTGCTCTTTTTTATTGATGGTATATACACGGACGGGGATCCCCTCCCTGATGGCCTCCAACACCGGACGCCGGGCCACCGCCCTATACGCGACATGCAGAGCCTTTGCAGGAAATAAAGTCCGGTACCACTTCATGTTCAGAATGCTGTATGGGAAGATCGGGGCGTTTTCAATCTCCGGAGCCAAGCCGGCCATCCGCTTCACCGCCTCATGGTCGAAGGAGGAAAAAATGACCCGGTCCTTCAATCCGGCATTTTCGACTTCCTTCAGAACCAACTCTTCAAGTCCCGCATAGACGAATTTGTCGGACTTCAGTTCGATATTGATCAGATGGCGGGTCCCTTTGAACAGATCCAGCACTTCCGCCAATGTCGGGATTTTTTCGCCCAAGAATTTTGGATGGAACCAGGAACCGAAATCAAACTTGCGCAGTTCTTTCAGCGTCATGTCTTTGACGTAGCCCTTCCCATTAGACGTGCGGTTGATTTTTTCGTCGTGGATCACCACCACTTCCCGGTCCTTCGTCAAGTGGACATCCAGCTCCACTCCGGTAATGTCCAGTTTGGCAGCCGCTTTGAATGCGGCCATCGTATTCTCCGGATACTTGGATGAATAGCCACGATGGGCAAAAATTTGCATGATATAACTCCCTTCGATGAACAATTCCATAAAATGGACAATATGACCTTTTCTGTTTGTGGTTCGACCGGTCCGCGCAGAACGTTTCCATAAGCCGCGCAGCCCATCTCCGCCGCAAGATGCCTGCAACTATTCCGCAAAGATGCGGTCCAATTCTTTTTTCAATAAATAGCGTATGCGGCCCCTTTCAATCGGAACCAGCCCCATTAAAATATGTAAAGCAAGTCCATCAATCAACGCATGCAAGTACACAATTTCCTCTTCCAATTTAATATCCTCTTTCAAAAGGCCCGCTTTTTGAAGACGGGTCAAAATCCCAGTGATCGTTTCATGGACCGATTCCTTATGCAGCTCGTTATTGCGGATTTTATAGAGGACATACTCCAGCCATACCTGCATTTCGACTTTTTTGTCTTCCGGCGTCACCAGCTCCATCAAAATATTGAGCACTTGCTCTTTTGGCGGGAGCGGGCTTTTGAGGTGCTCCATGATCCGTTCCGTAACTTGTTCTTCTACGAGCTTCATGGCAAACTCCAGCAGTTCGTCCTGCGTCTGAAAATAATGACGCATAGCCCCCAGTGAAAGATTCGCCTCCTTTGCTATGGAACGGACGGAAGCGCCTCCCAGCCCTTCCCTCGCAATGACATTCCATGTCGCTTTTGCGATGATTTTTCTTCTTTCCTCATGATTTACGATTTTCGGCATGTTTTCATTATAACATTTTTAATACAGTTGTATTAAATAAAAAATTGTAGTATTATTTTAATACATTCGTATTAAAAAAGGGTGATGAGATGCTGTTTTGGATTATAGCCGCCGAAATCGCTTTCTGGATTGTAATCATTTCGGGACTATACTCCCGATATATATTGAAGAGGAACCGGCTAAGCCTTTTCTTCTTCATTCTCACGCCGGTCATCGATTTTGCATTGCTTGTGCTCACCGCCGCCGATTTGAAAAGCGGTGCACCGGCAAGTTTCGCCCATGGCCTGGCAGCCGTCTACATCGGGGTGTCCATCGCTTTCGGAAAATCGATGATTGCCTGGGCGGACCGCAAATTCCAAAGCCGGATATTGCAAAAACCTTTACAACATAGGGAATTGTTTGGAAGAGCAAAGGCCGTTTATGAAATGAAAATGTGGGGCCGCCATCTGATCGCGTATCTCATCGGCTGTCTTCTGCTTGGCGCTATGATTCTTTATGTCGGCATCGGCGAAAAAACGTTCCCGCTATTGCGCGTTTTGAGCGGATGGACGTTGGTGCTCTTGATCGACTTTCTCATCAGCTTTTCCTATGTAATTTTTCCGAAAAGAGAGAGCAAAACGGATAATTGTCCTTCAAAATAAAAATCCATCAGCAAGATTTCCCTGCTGATGGATTTTTTTATTCTTTTACGCTCAACAAACGCATGCTGTTCAATGTAACCAGCAGCGTCGCTCCCATATCCGAGAAAACGGCAATCCATAAAGTCAGCCATCCGGGTACCACAAGAAGCAAGGCAAGAAGCTTTACACCCAAAGCAAAGGCGATGTTCGTTTTAATCACGGCCAGCGTTTTCCTGCTGAGCCGGATTGTGTAAGGGAGTTTTCCCAAATCATCCGCCATCAGCGCAACATCGGCCGTTTCCAGAGCGGTGTCCGTCCCCGCGCCGCCCATGGCAATTCCTACCGTGGCTGCCGCCAAAGCCGGGGCGTCGTTCACCCCGTCCCCTACCATTGCCACTTTCCCAAAATCATTTCTTAATTGTTTGATTTGCTCCAGCTTCTCTTCCGGCATCAGCTCCGCCTTCACTTCCGAGATGCCGACCGCTTTCCCGACGGCTGCCGCCGTTTTTGAGTGGTCCCCCGTAAGCATCACCGTCTTTTGAATGCCCATTTCATGAAGCTTTTGCAGCACATTTTTAGTTGAGCCGCGCACTTCGTCAAGAACCGCAAAGATGGCATAAACCTTTTCCTGCGTTCCGAACAGCATCACGGTTTTCCCCTCATTTTGGAGCTCCGCCGCTTTTCTTTTAACCTCTTCGGAAAAGTCCACAGATAAATCAATGAACAACAGAGGACTGCCTATATAATAAGTAGTTTCCCCGATTTTCCCCTGGATTCCTTTGCCAGTGATGGACGAAAAGTCCCCGACATCCTCTTTTGAGACTTCCACTCCAAGTTCGCCCGCCTTTTTCTCAAACGCCCGTGCAAGCGGATGGTTCGACATCTTTTCCAATGCGCAGGCGACCGCAAGCGCTTCTTTTTCAGTAAGCCGATCTGTATACATTACGAAATCCGTAATGGCCGGCTCCCCTTTTGTCAGTGTGCCGGTCTTATCAAAGGCGATGGCTTTTATGGAACCCAATTCTTCCAAATATGCGCCTCCCTTGATCAGCACTCCTTTTTTCGCCGCGGAACCGATGGCCGAAACGATGGAAATCGGCGTGGAAATGACAAGGGCGCACGGACATCCTACCACCAATACCGACAATCCCTGGTATATCCAATCAAGCCAGACTCCATCGAAAAATAGAGGCGGTACTACCGCTGTAAGAAACGCAATCATTATAATGGCCGGTGTATAATATTTCGCGAACTTGTCAACGAACGCCTGGGCCGGGGCCCGTTCCGCCTGGGCTTCTTCCACCAGTTCAATGATTTTGGAGATCATCGTATCTTCCGCATATTTTGTCACCCGTACTTCCAAGTGCCCTTCTTCATTCAGCGTTCCTGCAAATACCTCATCGCCCGGCTGTTTTGACGCAGGGATTGATTCCCCGGTGATGGCGGCTTCGTTGACGGAAGAGGCACCCTTTACAACAACGCCATCCATTGCAATTTTTTGTCCCGGCTTGACAATCATGACATCCCCGATTTCGACCTCTTCAACAGGAACGGCCACCTCTTTTCCATCACGGAAAATCAAAGCTTCATTCGGCGCAATTTCCATCAGGGATTGGATCGACTTCCTCGCCTTGTCCATCGAATATCGTTCAAGGGCTTCGCTGATGGCGAACAAAATCACCACCACCGCCGCTTCCGCCCATTCCCCGATGATGGTCGCGCCGATGATGGCGATGGTCATCAGCGTCCGCATATCAAAATCAAGATGAATCAAATTCGAAAGCCCTGTTTTTAATAAAGGAAAGCCTCCGATTGCGATGGAAGAAATGAATAGCAGGACAGTCACCAAATTGTCTTCGCCGTTGATGTAAATGGAAAGGGCGCCAAGGACGAGGAAAAGCCCTGAATATAATAAGGTCTGATGTTTTTCAAAAAAGGAAGCCTGCTTCTCCTTTCTGTCCCCGGTCCTTTCTTTTCCCTGTCTTCTTCTTTCCGGATAGATTTTCAGGTTCTCAAAGGCTCCCGCCTTTTCCAGTTCTTCCACGCTCGCCTGTCCAACGACAGTGATTTTGGAAGCGCCAAAATTGACTTTCGCATCCACTACCCCCGGCAACGCCTTTACATTCCGCTCAAATTTCCCGGCGCAGTTGGCACAGGAGAAACCTTCCACCCGGTAAGTCCGCTTGACTTCCCTCATCGACTCCCACCTGCTTCCTGCTGGTGACGGAAGGCGATTTCGATCAGTTGCTTCACGCACTCATCCGTCAGCGAATAATAAACGAATTTCCCTTCTTTTCTAACTTTTGCAAGCCCGAAGTTTTTTAACAACCGCAGATGGTGGGAGGCGGCTGCGGTGGATACATTGATGATGTTGGCCGCGTCGCATACGCACAGCTCGTCTTCCACCGCCAGCGCATAGGCGATTTTTATTCTTGTCTCATCCGCAAGGGCTTTAAAGATTTTTGCCACTTCCAAAGGATGCTGCCGGGCAAGTTTTTGCCGGACCCTCGCCACTTTTTCTTCATTCACGAACGTCGTTTCGCAAACGCCGATTTCTTCTGCCAATACCTTCACCCGCTTACATTCAAATCTATGTTTGAATATTAGTATAAAACATGATTGTCATACATTCAAATAGAAGTTTGAATGTTTGCAAGTTTCCCTGCACAAAAAACCGCGCATCCCCATGTGATGCACGGAACAATTCCATTTGTACCCCTCATTCAGTCAAGGAAATCATCGGCGACAACATAACCAATAGGGAAAAACCCGCTATAAACACCGGTATTGAGGAAGCCCGATCATCTTTTACAAAACTGGCGATGGAATAAACAAGGGAAAACACGAAAACAAAAGGCCATATAAACCAAGTCCAATAAAAAAATAGCGCTAACCCATTCAATAAATCGATCAACATATTCTTATCTCCTTCGCGTATTATTATGGGACCTCTTTCATTTATATGAAAAATTTTACAATAAAAAAAGCTGTTCTAAAAGATAGAACAGCCTTGTTTCTAAAAGTCGCCGGTTTTTACCCTATTCCACTTTCCCTTCCCATGCGCTCATGCCGCCTGACATGTTCGTCGCGTCAAATCCGTTCCGGTCCAGCAGCTCCGTCGCCTGGGCGCTGCGTCCCCCCGCCAGGCAAACGACAATATACGGTATATCTTTGGATAACTCATTCATGCGGACCGGAAGCAATCCCAACGGAATATTGACCGCTCCGGGGATGTGCCCGCTCGCATATTCATGCACTTCACGGACATCGATAATATTCAATGCCTCCCCCGCTTCCAAACGTTGCTGCACTTCTTTCGGTGTAATTTCTTTCATGCCAAAATATCCTCCTTCATGATTTTATCTCCATGCGTTCATGCCGCCGCGCACATTTGTGACCCGCTCATACCCCAGCTTTTTTAATTGCCTGCAGGCCTGGCCGCTCCTCATGCCGCTTTGGCATATGACGACGATTTCCTTGTCTTTCGGCAGTTTTGAAAAATCCGATCCCAAAGGCAAGTTTTGAAATTGCGGAATGTGGTTCGCTTTGTATTCGGCCGGTGTCCTTACATCGATAAACACTTTGTTTTTGTCATTCAGCATCTTCTTCAATTCGCTTGCAGAAATCGTATTGACATTTGCAGCAGGCTTCAACCGCCATACTAAGAACAGCGCCACAATGACCACCAGCACAATCCATTCCATCGCTTCACCCCCCACAAATACCTATACAGGTATATTTTTTATCATAAATAAATAGCTGCCTGAACAGCTATTTACCGTCAACGGCTTTTTACAATCAAATCGATCGCTTCCTGCACCAATTCGTCCAATTCTTCGGATTCGCTCTTCTTCATGCATTCGATCAGATTGTTGCTGACAATCACCCCGATTGTCCGGTCCACGGCGGAACGCACCGCACTCAGTTGCGTGATTACCTCTTTGCAGTCCTTTTCCTCTTCCATCATTCGCAAAATGCCGCGGATCTGCCCCTCAATCCGTTTCACGCGGTTTTTCGTTTTTGTGTCGTATTTCAATGATGCATCCCTTCTTTCTAATGCTACTGCCTCCAAATATCAGTTTATACCCATGTAGGTATGTTGTCAACCATGGAAAAATGCGATTCAAAAAACGAATCGCTTCCAATCCCCACATTCTCATCTTCGAATCCATAATGCTATCCCGGACAGGATGATGGAAAATTGAACCGACTGCAACGGTTCCCCTTCGTAGATAAAAAAGTAAGCAAGGATAAACAAAAGAATAAAGTAGATGAATGCTTGTCTCAATTTATTAGCCGCCCTTCCGCATTTCTTATTCCTATCGTATTAAATCCGGAGCCGGCTTATGCATGTCTTCATCCTCCCGGAACCGCCAATGGAAACGTTGCATATTCGTAATATTTCGGCGTTTGTTTTAGATGGGTTTCATAAAGGACGATTTCCTTTACGTTAAAGGAAAAAGTTTTTCCATCTTCCTCCCGGATCGGGACCAAGGTTTTGGTGTCAAAAGCATTCAGGCTGTCCCACTTTCTCGCCAGCGTAATATGCGGACGGAAAGGCTTTTTATCCAATTCGAACCCCGTTTCCACACACTGCTCGAAAACCTCTTTTTGTATCGCAAAAAGCTGTTCCGACGGTTCCACATCCGCCCAAAAAATTCGCGGCTCTTTTTTCGGTCCGAAAACGCCCAAGGAATTCAACGTGAGGGTGAACGAAGCTTCTTTTTCCAAAATGGGCTTCAGCTTTTCCATCACCCGCTCAAGCTTCGGTTTCTCTGCAAACCCCAGAAAGGCGAGGGTGATGTGGTAATCTTCCGGATGCACCCAACGGGCAAACGGAAACCCTTCTTTTCTTGTTTGAATCCATTCATATAAAAATTCCTTTGTCTCCTTCGGCAATTTCACCGCAAAAAAATAATGATGCCTTGTCAATCCGATCCCCCTAATCCTATTCTAAATCGACCTTAGTATTTACCCCTCTATCAATTTTAATCCAATTGTTGCTATGAGAATGGCAAAAATGCATAATATTCTTTTCCAATTTCCCGATTCATGATAAAAAATTATTCCGACCAGAGTTCCTCCGACAACCCCGATTCCCGTCCACACGGCATATGCCGTCCCTATCGAAACCGTCCGCATCGCAAAATGGAGCAAAGCCAGGCTTCCCGCAAAACTTCCCGCAAATAGCGCAACCGGCTTCCAGCTCCGACGTCTGGCGAACTGGTTCATCGATGCCACCACCAACGTTTCAAACAATCCTGCCACAATCAGCGCTCCCCACGCCATTACTCCAGCCCCTTCCTTGCCTCTTCATCCGTCGACAGCTTCAGCCCGATGACGCCTGCGACGATGATCAAAATACATATCAGTTTCAACAGCTGAATAGGCTCGCCGAAAAATACCATTTCGCTCAAGACCGCACCTATGCTCCCCAACCCGACAAAGACGGAATACACCGTTCCTGCGGGCAAGAACCGGGAGGCGCGAAGAAGCAGAAGGTTGCTCAGGATAATGGCAACAAACGTCCCTGTCCACCCAAGGAAACCTTCCGCATGGGCAAGCCCGACCACCCATAACACTTCAAATAATGCAGCGGCGTACACTGACAGCCAATGTCTATCCATCTTCATTCCTCCATGCAAAAAAAGCCCAAGAGATGCATAATCTCAATCTCCCGGGCTTTTGTCCTTCCGTGAACGCAATCTGCGACGTTTTCTTTCGAACCTTAGAAAACGTTTCCGATGTTCGGGTGTATATCATTGTGCCATATCGGAGGAGAAGTTTCAACTGTAAGCGGTTTAATACGGTTCATTTGACGAATTATTTAAAATTGTATTCTGTGACGATTTTTTCCCTTCCCGTTGTGACGTCCTTGAAGTATTCATATAAACAAATGCCCAGGAAGGAGCCGGAGACGTTGTAGACATTTGCATATCCTGAATGCTGCAGGATTTTCACTGCATTGTAGCTCCGCTGACCGGAACGGCAATGCACATAAACCGGCTTGTCGCGTGGTATTTCCTCCAACCGCTGGCGCAATTCGCTTAACGGGATGTTGATGGCGTTCACCAGATGCCCTCTTTCAAACTCATTTTTTTCGCGGACATCAATGAACGTCGCCCCTTGTTCCACGAGGCTGCGCACTTCGGATACGTGCACCTGTTTGTAGTCTCCATGCAGAACATTTAATCCGACAAGGGCCGCAATATTCACGACATCCCGCGCCGTTCCATAAATCGGCGAATACGTTAATTCGAGTTCTTTCAAATCTTCCAGCGTACCGCCCATTGTAATCAACGTGGCGATGACATCAATCCTTTTATCGGCATTGCCTTTTCCAATCGCCTGAGCACCGAGGATCCGGCCCGTCGGCACTTCAAAAATCAATTTGAAATGGAGCGGATTGCTGTTTGGCATGATTCCCACTTTATCCGGCGCGATAATGTAGACGCTGTCGTATGGAATGCCGGCCTCTTTTGCCGCCCTTTCATTCAGCCCCGTCACGGCGCAGTTCAGGCCGAAAATTTTGACGACAGAAGAGCCGATAACCCCTTTATTTTCTTGTTTATGCCCATAAATATGGTCCGCCGCCGCCCTCGCCTGTCTCACGGCCGGGCCCGCCAAGGCGAGTCTTGCAGGTTTGCGTGTCAACCGGTGGTATACCTCAATGGCATCCCCGACGGCATAAATGGACGGGTCGGATGTTTGGTAATTGGCATTGACCTTGATGCCGCCCAATTCGCCGATTTCAAGCCCCGCCTCTTTCGCGAGTTTGACTTCCGGCTTCACTCCGATTGCCAGCACGACCGCCTGCGCTTCCACCTGTTTGCCGGAGTTTAATTCGATATGCGTTTCTGTAATTTTTTTCAGCCCATCTCCGACAATCAATTCGACTCCATGATCCAGCATCTCTTTATGGAGAATCTGCGCCATATCTTCATCAAACGGCGCCATGATTTGCGGGGCATATTCCACTAAAGCCACTTCTTTTCCGGCTTCTTTCAAATTCTCGGCCACTTCCACGCCTATGAACCCGCCGCCGATGACCGCGACCCTTTCCACATTGAATCCGGACACAAACTGGTGCAACCGGTCAATATCCACCACATTGCGCACCGTAAATACATGCGGCAGATCCACTCCTTCGAAAGGCGGAACGACCGGATTAGCCCCCGGCGAAAGGATTAAAACGTCATAGCTCTCTTCATACACTTCATTTGTCTCCAGATTTTTCACTTCCACCTTTTTTTCATCGCGGTGGATCCGAATGACTTCCTGATTGACCCGCGCATCGATGTTGTATTTGGTTTGAAAGCTTTCCGGTGTCATCAATAATAATTTTTCTTTTGATTTTACAAGTCCGCCCAAATAATAGGGCAAGGCGCAGTTGGAAAAGGAAACATGGGGACCCCTTTCAAACATGATGATTTGCGCTTGTTCATCCAAACGGCGAATTCTCGCCGCGGCTGTTGCCCCCCCGGCGACTCCGCCAACGATCAACACTTTTTTCATCCACACCACTCCTGCTTTCTATACCCTTAAAGGTAATAGTTATTAAAAAACTTTTTGAAAACTTTAATTATCTTCGTTTCAACAAACAAGCTTTTTCAAAATGATTTTTTATTTAAACATAATATATACCCCTATAGGTATTTTGTCAACATTTCTTTTCCTGGAGAATGGACTTAACGATAAATAAGCCGTCCGGGCAAATGAATTTGCCCTGAAGGAGTGGTTGGATGACAGAAGAGAAAAAAGATGGGCGGGAAAAACAAATCGGCGAAGAAGAACTCATTGAACTCGTTTTAGAGGCGCAAAAGGAAGCGCTGGAAAAAGAACGGGAACAACGGCCAACGGGAGAGGAACCCGATCGAAAACCCCGCCGCTTCAAAATCCTGGCCTGGCTGATGGCCATTACTTTGGCTTTCAGCACCTTTGGAGCAATTTTTGAAATTTATTCCATACCGGCCATTGAATTTCTGAAAACTTCCGCCAAGCTCTCCTCACAGGAAGAGATCCGGACTTACAAGAAAGCGGTCGTCCAAATAACGACGGAAGACAGAAAAGGTACGGGCTTCTCCGTTTCTGAAGACGGCCTGATCGTCACCAATGAACACGTTGCGGATGATGCCCTTTCCATTACGGTCATTTTTCCCGAGGATGGCTTGTATAAGGGGGAAATTGTCGCCTCTTATCCCGAGGTGGACCTGGCTTTGCTGAAGGTGGACGGAAATGGTCTGCCATTTTTAACACTTGATGATAGTTGCCAATATCCGCAAAAGGACCCGGTCTACTTTATCGGAAACCCGCTTTCCTTCACAGGCATTGCCAATGAAGGCAAAGTGCTGGAGCCCATTTTGCTTTCCGATTGGGAAGAACCGGTCTATATGATGGATGCTCCTGTCTATCGGGGAAACAGCGGAAGCCCTGTCATTAACGGGGAAGGAAAAGTGATCGGAATCATCTTCGCTACATATGATCATGACCGATACGGGCAAGTGGGATTGTTTATCCCGGTTGAATCCTTGCAGGAACGCTTGGGTCGCCTCGGCACATTTCCGGAAAGATAATTCGACAAATGGGCATTCGTGAAACCGTCACCATCCTTTGAACGGTAAAATGCGACAAACAAGATATATCAATATAAAAAAATCAATGGCCGCCTTTCGATAAAGCCTATTGAATACCTGATTTTTTGCTATAAAAGTATAACATCCATTTCCTTTGCGATGTTCGACAAATCCTTTTATTAAACGAATAACAACGTAAACCCGGTTTACATTAATAGATGTGATAAACTCACCGTTTTCTTTTATTGATTTTACCTTCCCCTTCAATTAACTTGTTGATTTTACTTTTCTTCCAAAACAATAATCCTGTTCTATCCTTTTCGACACAACCATTTCTTCACTATATTTATTTTGTGAACCAAGTTTACGATATCATAGTATGTCCATAGGCAGAAAAACTTGACCCAAGCATGTTTTCCTGCTGATATTGCGAAACCTTTCATTATGCTCCAAAAATATTAAAGTCAAGGACAAATTTTTACAAAAAGCCCTTTTCATGAAAAGGATTTTGTGAACTCGGTTTACAATAAAAATGTCTTATCATTCCCGGAAACAGTATGTTCTTTTTTTATGCGATTTATTGATTTACAAAAAGCTGCAATCCGTTCGACAAATGGTGTTTTGGCATCGTCCTGTCGACATGATCTTCTTTTTATTTTAATCCGGAAATATTCTCCGGTTCTAAATACTTGTAAATTTTTTGTATTTTAGTAAAGTTATTTAAAAAAAGGGGGCAAAATGATGGAGAAACGCGTACGACTGGGGAAATCGGATCTCTATGTAAACCCGATCGGATTGGGCGCCAATGCCATCGGAGGGCACAATATTCATCCGGATCTGGATGAAGAAGAAGGGAAAGAACTGGTACGGGTTGCCGTCGAGCATGGCATCAACTTCATTGATACGGCCTATTGGTATGGATTGGGACGTTCGGAGGAGCTGATCGGGGAAGTCATCGAGGAACTGGGAAAACGGAATGAATTGATCATCGCCACAAAAGTGG
Organism: Ureibacillus sp. FSL K6-8385; assembly: GCF_038593155.1. Taxonomy (GTDB): domain Bacteria; phylum Bacillota; class Bacilli; order Bacillales_A; family Planococcaceae; genus Ureibacillus; species Ureibacillus terrenus. Next base: position 114,922 of record NZ_CP151968.1, on the reverse strand, counting down.
GGCCCAAACTCGTAAACGGACAGCGGGTAAACGACAATTCCCCCGCTTTCTTAAAAGAAGAGGTTGAAAAAAGTCTGCGCCGCTTAAAAACGGACTACATCGATCTACTCTACATCCATTTTCCGGATGAACATACCCCGAAGGATGAAGCAATCGGCGCATTGAAAGAAATAAAGGATGAAGGCAAAATCCGGGCCATCGGGGTATCCAATTTTTCCATGGAACAATTGAAAGAAGCCAATAAGGACGGCTATGTGGATGTCGTTCAGGGGCACTACAACCTGATCCATCGGGAGGCCGAAAAAGAGCTGTTCCCGTACACCTTGGAACACCAAATCGCCTTCATCCCTTATTTTCCGTTGGCTTCCGGCCTGCTTACGGGAAAATATACGAAAGACACCGAAATTCCCGAATACCGGAAAAAATCTCCGTTTTTCCAAAAAGAGACCTATGACAAAGTTGTCGAAAAAGTGGACCGGCTGCGTCCAATCGCCAAAGCCAGAAATGTGGAAGTAGCCAATGTCGTTCTCGCCTGGTATTTGGCGCAGGAAGCCGTGACCGCCATTATTCCGGGCGCAAAACATGCGAAGCAAGTGCTGAACAACTTAAAAACGGCCGATGTTGCTTTGAGCAAGGAAGAGATTCAGGAAATTGATGAATTATTTAAAAACGATTAGATTAAGGTTTAAAAAAAGCGGATGGAGGTTTCCCATCCGCTTTTTTGATTCTTCCGTATGCAACTAGAACTCCGTTCGGCTTCCTTTTGAAACGGAAAAAGCAGCTCCCATTCAAAGCGAAGGGACTGCATGCATAAATTAATTATCTGTTTTTCATCCATTCAGGTTTTCCAAAACCTTCGAACTCTGCATCAATTACTTTTTCAAATTCTTCGGATTGGACAACTTCTATCAAATCTTTGGCAAGTTGGGAATCTTCATCATCCGCTTTCACAGCCACTACATTGCGGTATTGATCAAGCATGTTTTCCAACGCCAACGCATCCAACAAGTTCATATTGGCTGCCAACGCATAGTTGCCCGGTACAGCTGCCAAATCGGCACTATCCAAAGATCGTGGCAATTGCCCTGCTTCTAATGGCTGGAATTTCAAGTTTTTAGGATTTTCAATGATGTCTTTTTCAGACACTTTTAGTGGATCTGCATTCGGATCAATTTTAATAAGCCCTTCATCTTGAAGTGTATTGAATGCGCGGGCAGCATTTGTAGGGTCGTTTGGAATTGTGATTGTAACCCCGTCTTCCACTTCATCCAAAGATTTATATTTGTTTGAGTAGATGCCCATTGGCGCAGTTGGCACCGTAATTAAAGCTGTCAAATCCATATTATTTTCTTTTTCAAAGTTTTCTAGATAAATGGTGTGCTGGAATAGGTTGGCCTGAATGGATCCCGCATTTAATGCTTTATTTGGTTGGATGTAGTCGCTGAATTCCACGATTTCAACTTTATATCCCTTTTTCTCCAAGCCAGGTTTAATCGCTTTCTTCACCATATCGCTGTATGGACCTGCTGTTGCACCAATTTTAATTTCTTTTGAATCTGATGAAGCCGAATTATTTTCTTTCGAATCGCTGTTGCAGGCCACTAAAAGCACCGCAACTAAGAAAACTAGAATTGTTGACAAAAATTTTTTCATCATTTTTCTCCCTTTCTTTTATTTTCTTTTATCCGCTAATTTGGCGATGAAATCACCGGCAAATTGAATTACTTGAACCAAAATAATTAAAATCAACACAGTTGTAATCATGATCGTATCGTCATATCGGTAATAACCAAAGCGGATGGCCAAATCCCCTATACCGCCTCCACCGACAGTACCGGCCATTGCCGAAAATCCAATCAAACTGATTAAAGTAAGGGTTATACCTGATATGATGCCGGAACGGGACTCCAACAATAATACATGCCAAATGATCATCCAAGGGGTTGCTCCAGATGCAATGGCCGCTTCGATGACCCCTTTATCAATTTCCCTTAATGCACTTTCTACAATTCTTGCAAAAAAGGGAATGGCCGCCACCGATAATGAAACGCTTGCTGCCGTTGGTCCAATCGTTGTCCCAACAAGAAAATTAGTAAATGGAATTAACGCTACAAGCAAAATGAGGAAAGGAATCGAACGGATCAAATTCACAATAAAACCTAAAATGTTATGTATAATCCCATTCTCCATAAACAAACCTTTATCCGTGATGTAAAGAATCACCCCGATAGGCAACCCGATCACTACAGCTACAATTAATGAGATGGAAATCATATAGATGGTTTGAAAAAAAGCGGTATTGATTTCCGGAATCAACTCGATCAAATGATTGATATCAAATTCCATGATTGATTACCTCCACTTGAGCGGCTCGGTTCTCGATATATTGAAGGGCCTTTTCGATTTCCTGTTTTTCCCCTTTCAGCTCCATGATAAAGATGCCCAACGGTTCTTCCTGGATATATTCAATGGATCCGTGCAGGAAGTTGCCGTCTACTTGGTGCGCTTTCAGCATATCCGAAATGACGCCTTCCCCGGCCACTTTTCCTTTAAAAGTAACTTTTACAATGGTTCCGTTGAATTCTCTAAGAATCGCATCCGGAATATCATAAGAAATAACGCTGGAAATGAACTCTTTCGTCAGTTGTTTTTTTGGACTTGCGAAAATATCATAAACGCGACCTTCTTCAATAATTCTTCCTTTTTCCATGACCGCCATCCGGTCGCAAATTTCTTTTACGACATCCATTTCATGCGTGATCAATACGATTGTGATATTTAATTCTTTATTGATTTTTTTCAACAATTTTAAAATGGACTTTGTTGTCTTTGGATCGAGGGCAGAAGTTGCTTCATCGCATAACAATACTGTGGGATTGTTCGCAAGCGCCCGGGCGATGGCCACCCTTTGCTTCTGACCGCCACTAAGCTGGGCTGGATAAACATTCTTTTTATCAGACAGCCCTACCATTTCCAACAGTTCTTCCACTCTCGGCTTGATTTTTTCAGAAGGAACCTTTGCCGCTTTTAATGCGAAGGCGACGTTTTCGAACACAGTTTTTTGGCTGATCAAGTAAAATTGCTGGAAAATCATTCCGATTTTTAACCTTGCCCTACGCAGCGCTTCCCCTTTCAATTCCGTCAAATCCACTCCGTCCACCTTAACCGTTCCCTGTGTTGGACGTTCCAGCAGATTGATACACCGAAGCAAAGAGCTTTTCCCCGCACCTGAATAGCCGACAATCCCGAAAATTTCCCCTTCCCGTATTGTCAAAGAAACATTGTCTACCCCTGTGACTTTGCCGTTCTTCGTATTATATTCCTTTGTTAAATTCTGAATTTCGATCATAAAACTCCCTCTTTTGGACTATACTAAAGTAAAATAGGTATAATAAATATTTTTATGGTTTTACTAGGAATTTATTCAATAAAAATACCCTTCATCAACTGAAGGAACATATATTATATCCACTGATAATATTTGAGATTTTTGATAATTTAGATACTACTAACCAATTTTTATTTTGTCAATATTATTATAGTCTTGATTTTAAGAATTTTAAAAATTACTCATCAATAAATAGATTCCTCCAATAAGTTCTGTTAAATAAAAAAAGGGGAATACCTATTGTTTGATAATAAAAAGTTCATTAAAGATGCATCGGTTTCCATACCCGCCTTGATCGTTCCATTCATTCTTGCCTCTCATGTAACAGTGGAATTTCGCTTCCATTTGATTGGGAACTATTAATCTTAATGGTCACTGTTTCCTTACTAACATATTCATTATAAATTCTGCAAATAGAAATTTATTAAAAAAATCGCCCCCAATAGGAAGCGATTTTATTCAAAAGATATATCCGAACAATAATCCGGCCGATAAAAGAAAAACGAAAACCGTGTTCGTCATGGCGGTGGATTTCATGGCAACCCTCATAAATTGGGGCTCTTTCTCCCCCTTTTGGAATCCTTGGATGGCATCGACCGGCTTTTTCACGCTTAAGAGCACCAGCAAAGCCCAAGGGCTGATGCTTTCGGAAACCACTAATCCGATAATCCAAAGATAGGAAACGGCAAAAGCCGCCGCCAGCAACCGTACGGCATTCTTTCTGCCGATCAGGATTGCCAGCGTTTTTCTGCCCCCTCTTTTGTCTTCCTCGATATCCCGGATATTATTGGACATATTGATGCCGCCGACCAAAATCCCCGATGGAATGGATAGCAGCACCGCAAGAGGTGTAATCTCCCCTGTCTGGATGAAATAAGCGATGAGCACAAAAGCCGTCCCCATCAAAGCGCCCGCAAACAGCTCACCGAACGGGGTATAGGCAATCGGCAGCGGACCGCCCGTATACAAATAGCCGACCGCCATGCCAAACGCGCCGACTGCCACCAGCCACCAGCTGGAATTGGCGCAAATGTACAATCCGATGATCCCCGCCAACACGTATAAAAGAATTGCCGCGGCCAGCACATTTCCCGGTTTCAAACCGTGGCGGACGATTCCTCCGCCAATCCCCACCGATTCTTCCGTATCCAGCCCGCGCTTGAAATCATAGTATTCATTGAATAAGTTCGTCGCGATTTGAAGTGCCAGGCACGCCACCATCATCGCCAAAAACATCAGCCAATTGATTTCTGCATCATATAGCGCCATCACCGTTCCCAGAATGACCGGCGCAAAGGTCGCTGTCAACGTATGCGGGCGCGTCATTTGCCACATCAGCTTCAACGATGAGATTTCTTTTTCCTTTTCCATAAACGGCTTCATCCTTTACCGAAAAGTTTCATATCTTTATCCGAAAACATTATAGCAAAATTCCTTGGCCAATTTGCTGAAGTAATAAACAAATTATCCGAAGGGTTTTTGGGAAGTGAAAGGTTTATCCGCACAAGGAGCCGCTCTTTTGGCAAAGGGGAATCTTTTTTCAATACAAGCGGTGCCCCTTTCCGTACAGATAGAACTCTCTATACAAGCCGGCAACTCTTCATCCCAAGCGGCCGCTCCAGCCTCACAAAAGTACGGCGTACGGCTCTCTCAGCCCAATCCTGCCGTTCCATAAAAAAAGAGCGGATGTCCGCCATCCGCTCTTTTTGAACCATGCATTTCACGGATCAATATTCTCCATACACATAAAAATCAAGCTGGTTCGACATATGGAATCCAGCCTTTTGATAAACGGATAATGCTTCTTCATTTTCCATCTCCACATCCAGCAATACCCGTTTTATACCGCTGCGATATGCAAAATCTTTTGCCCAATGTAATAAAGCGGTTGCAATTCCCTTTCTCCGGTGCCGCGGATGTACCGCCAAGGAAGTAATCCATTGATTCAATTCCTCTTGAACAGTCGTGATGGTTCCGGCCACTTCCCCATCCATTTCGGCCACCCAGATCACCCTGCCCGGGCCGTTCTTGTTCAAAGCGATTAATTCCAACGATTCTTCCCTTAAATCGCCAAAAGCTTCCCGATAAATTTCAATGAGCGGCTCTAAATCCGTCAATTCATTAAAGGGTCTTATGTATGCAGAATGATGCATCTCCGCCATTTCGGCTTCCGCTTCAAAGGTCGACTCTGAAAAGCTGTATGTATATCCATATTTTTTTAGGATTTTTCTTCCGTACAAATCATTTGCATGAAGCGCCACCAATTCCCCCATTGCCCGCCTCTCTTTGAAGGCTTTCGATAAAAGGCTGAGGAATGTTTCATCGATTCCCGCATCCCTGTACATCGGATCGACGAGCATTGACCATTCATATGTATCCAAACCGATTTTATCCACCGCTGTTATACAGGCGACCAATGCGTTCGTGTTTTCATCGTATGCAAGAATGCAGAACCCCCTGCTGAACGCTTTTTTTAACAGTGAAAGATTCAATGCTTTGGCATATGCGCATCGGTCTATTTCTTTCACAAATTGCGACAATTGTTGGATTTCCTGAAAAGTTTCTTCATCGATAGGTAAAGACACGGTCATAAAAGCTATGTTCATGATTCAATACCCCGTTCTTTTTCTAGTCCTTTTAACATTTTAGACAAAGGCAACGCATGCCGCAAGAAACTTCCCCCCCATTCCCATAAATTACGTTAAACACCTTTTCCATCAAATAGTTTCGGCAATGATCACCCATGCTTTCAAGTCATAAGAGCCGTCCCTACAGCGGGGCGGCTCCTTTGGATTGCTTTAACATATTCGCGTAAATGCCATTCTTTTTAATCAATTCCTGCTGGGAACCGGCTTCCGCGATTCTCCCCTCCTTCAGCACCAGCACAAGATCCGCATGACGGACTGTGTTCAACCTATGCGCAATGACAAAACTTGTCCGGCCTTTCATCAGTTCTTCCAGAGCTTCCTGGATTTTCATTTCCGTCACCGTATCGATGCTGCTCGTCGCCTCATCCAATAATAAAATCGCCGGATTGGCGACAAATGCCCTTGCAATCGCCAATAATTGCTTCTGGCCCTGGGATATTTCACTTCCATCGGCTTTCAACACCGTATCATATCCATAGGGCAGCTTCATTATAAAATCATGGGCATTGGCCTTTTTCGCCGCTTCCACCACTTCTTCATCGGTCGCATCGAGCCTGCCGTAACGGATGTTTTCGCGGACAGTGGCCTCAAACAGGAAAGGATCCTGCAGCACGAATGCCATTTGCCTTCTCAGCGTTTCCCGTTTATAGTCCCGGATGTTGATGCCGTCAATCAGTACTTCCCCCTGATTTGCATCATAAAAGCGGGCAATCAGCATCATGGTCGTGGTCTTGCCCGCGCCCGTCGGTCCGACAAGCGCCACCGTCTGTCCTGGCTGTACATGGAAATTCAGATTCTGCACCGTATCGGTTTTATCTTCCGATTCATATTTGAAAGAAACGTTCCGAAACTCCACTTCTCCTCGGATTTGATAATTTGCGGGCAGCTCCCCTTCATCTTCTTCCACTTTCTCGTCCATGATGGCAAATACCCTCTCCGCTCCTGCAATGGCGGATAATACGGTATTGATTTGGTTGGCCAATTCGTTCAACGGACGGGTAAATTGGCGGGCATATTCCGCAAAAACCACAATGGTTCCGATTGTCACCCATCCCTGGTAGGCAAAAATGCCTCCGATTCCGGCGATAATGGCAAAGCTCACGTTGTTCAAAAAGTTGAAGACTTTCGGAATATAGCCGGAATAAACGAGTGCCCAAAATCCGACGTTGCGCAGCTGTCTGCTTTTTTCATAAAACTCCCGCTTCACATGTTCCTCCCGGGAAAAAGCTTTTACTATACTTTGACCGGAAATGGTTTCTTCAATCATTCCGTTCAAATCTCCGAGAACCGCCTGCTGCGCTTTGAACAGTTTTCCCGTTCGCTTCGTAATCCACCGCATCGCCGTAAACATGAGCGGGATGACGATCATCGTAATGAGTGTCAATATCGGGCTTAAATAAAGCATGACCATAATGGTTCCGGCCAGGGTCAATATACTTGAAAATACTTGAATAAACGACGAGTTCAGGGTCGTGCTCACCGTATCAATATCATTCGTCAACCGGCTCATGATTTGCCCGTGCTGCCTTTTATCAAAATAAGAAATCGGCAGTTTCAGCAAATGGCCGAATGCGCCCGTTCTCATTTTATAAACAACCGTTTGTGCGATGCCGACCATCCAGTAATTCTGCAAAAACAAGGTCACTGCATAGACGATGTAAACTCCGATCAGGAGGGCGATGAATGGCGGCATCCGTTGGAATTCTTTCGGAATCACAAATTCATCAATCATGCGGCCGATCAAAAAGGGACCCAACAGCCCTGCAACGGAACTGATGATGACCATCAAAAAAACGGTAATCAACAGTCCCCTTTGTTCATCCACCAATTGCCAAATGGAAAGAAGCGTCCTTTTCCAATCGCCCGCCCGGGGACCTTTCTTTTTTCCAGCGGTGCGCAAGTCTTCCTTTGTCAAAACCGGTTCGTATCCGAATGGTTTTTTAATGAATTCCATCACTCCTCACCTACCTTCTCCTCATGGGTCCGGGCGATTTGCCTATAAAGACCGCTATTTTTCATCAGTTCTTCGTGGGTTCCCATTGCGGCCATCTTTCCTTCCTCCAACAACAAAATGCGGTCCGCCTCTTTGGCTGTATGGATTTTTTGCGTCACAACGAGCATTGTCGCATCCGTCCCCTTCAACGCATCCCACAGCGCCGCTTCCGTTTTTACATCCAGGGCGCTTGTACTGTCGTCCAAAATCAAAATTTGCGGTTTCCGGATCAATGCCCTTGCAATGGATAATCTTTGTTTTTGACCGCCGGATAAATTGACGCCCTTCTGCCCGACTTTCGTTTTATACTGTTCAGGAAACTGGACAATCGTGTCATGGATTTGCGCCATTTTCGCGGCAACAACCACTTCATCGTGCGCCGCATCCGGTTTTCCCCACTTCACATTGTCTTCGATCGAACCGGTAAACAAAAGCGACTTCTGGGGAACATAGCCGATCATGCCGCGCAATTCTTTCAACGGCCACTCCCGGATGTTCCTTCCGCCGACAAAAATCTCCCCTCGCGTCGGTTCATAAAAACGGGGAATCAAGCTGAGCAATGTCGATTTCCCCGAGCCGGTCGCCCCCATAATCGCCAGTTTTTCACCCTTTTTCACTTCAAATGAAATATCCTGAAGCACCGGCTTCGTTGTATTCGGATAAACAAATGAAACCTTTTCAAAACGCAATGCACCCTTGTCTTCCGGCATCGCTTCCGCCTTCCGGGACCGTGCGACATCCTTCTCCAGCCCCTCTTCCACCACCAGGATTTCGGCCATCCGTTCACTGGAAGCCTTGGCGCGGGAAAATCCGTTCAAAATAAAGGCAAACATTCCGAAATATCCTGTAATCCGCAGCGCATAGTTGACCACTGCCACCAATTCCCCTACCTGCGCCTGATTCATGCCCACCTCGCGCGCGCCATACCAGATGACAAACAGAAGGCTGACATTCAACACAAACGCCATGGAAGGCATCATCAGTTCCATGATTCGGAGGGCTTTCATTGTATCCATTTTCAAATCTTCCGCAACCCGATGAAACTTATCCATTTCATAGGAATTTCTCATAAAAGCCTTCACCAAATAAATCGCCTGCAAACTTTCCTGCAACGTTCGGTTCAGCCTGTCCAGACTGCTTTGCACTTGTCCAAAGAGCCGCGTCCCTTTCTTTACGATCAATAATAAAAGGGCGGCAAGGATTGGCGTCCCAATCAATAAAATCGTCGCCATCTTTGCATTGACGAAGAACGCCATCATAAGGCTCAATACCACCGACAACGGCGCCCTCAGCATAATGCGCAAACTCATGAACAATACGCTCTGGACTTGCTGCACATCGTTCGTAAGCCTTGTAATCAGTCCTGATGCCGGATATTTCAAAAACGTCGCCATGGAAAAAGATTGGATTTTGCTGAATAAGGCGTTGCGCAATTCAAAAGCGAAACTTTGCGCCGCATGGGATGAAAAATATGTATTGGCAATTCCGCTTGAAAAAGAGACCAGCGCAATCCCGATCAGTGCACATCCCCACGTGGAGATGACATGGAAATCTTTCGAAACGACTCCATTATCGATAATTTTTGCAATGATCAACGGCTGCACCAATTCTGCGGCAAGCTCCACCAGCATGAAGCCCAGCGCGATGATGGCAAACCATTTATATGGCTTCAAATAACTTAAAACGGCTTTCACAAACCCACCCCAATCTTTTACACTCTACTCCCTAAACGGATAAAATAATTAATATCTATAATATGTAGTCATTTCCCCTTTATTGTATTTTCCGCTTTTTCACTCGCCACGGAAATCCAGGTTACACTCGTCAACATCAAAACAATTCCGATGATTTGCCAAAAACCGAAGGAAGTGGAAAAAACCATCCATGAAATGACCATGGTCGTCAACGGCTCCATTGTCGACAAAACGCTCGTTAAAACGGGACTGATGTATTTCATGCTGCTTAAGAACAAAACAAAGGCTAAGGTACTGAAGAATATGATAGCGGCCATAATCAAAAATATTTTGAAATCCAAAAGCAGAAGCCATTCCTTGCTTTTCCAAATGAATGTGGCAATCCCCAATACAATGCCGCCGACCAACATTCCCCACCCGACGACAAGCAGCACTCCCCATTCGGCCATCAGCCGTGCGGGATACAAAGTATATATGGCAAAAGTAATCCCTAATATGAACCCCCAAAAGAGCGCTTCGCCGCCCACTAACAGCCCTTCAAATCTGGCATTTGTCAACAATAAAAACAGGCCCAGCAGCGTACCGATAATCCCCAGCACCTGGTATCCGGGAGGCCACATCCGGACTTTCAAGGACGTATAGGCAACGATAAATATCGGTCCCAAAAACTGCAATAACGTCGCAAACACCGCATTGCTCACATGGATTGTCGTCGTAAAAGAATATTGCAGCCCCAGCATGCCAAGTATGCTGTAAACCACAATCTGGCGGCTCCAATATTTCGTCTTCCAAAGATCGAATATCGGTTTTTTTGTCATTTGCAAAAAAGCCAAAATGGAAATCCCTGCTGCGAGCAGCCTTAAAGTGAGCAAAAAGCCCACCGTCATGCCCGTGGTTTTCAAAACCCATTCCGTCAATGGACCTGTCGTTCCCCAAAGCATTGCACCGAGAACGATGAAACTGATTCCCTTTAAATGTTTCATAACGTGGTACTTCCTTTTATTTAGACAAAATGTTTGAATGTAATTTTTTTCTATCAAAATAGGTAATTAGTAGTGTTATCGCATTTTTCTGTAAAAACGATGGACTTACTATGGTGACGATTTCCTTTAAATTATTTATAATGAACATGGTATAAAATAACGATTCGCAAGGAGAAGAAAATAGCATGAATGTTGATATATTGCAAAGTTATGAAGAAAATTTGCTTTTGAAGGCTCCTTTTCCATCTTTTGCATTAAATCAAGACGGTCAAGTTGCCATCTGGAATTCCATATGTGAACAGTATTTCGGTTATGCTATACAGGATTTTCAAACTCCGGGATCATTAAAGGAACAATTATTATCTACTTTATCCGAAAATACATGGAAGCGCATATTGGATGCTCAGGAATGTTTTCGAATCAATCATATACAATTAACGCACAAAAATGAAACACTTAGCAAAGCGGATTTAATCATCATCCCATGCATGATTAACAATGAACCATGCATCGCTTTTTATTGCCTTCCGGAAGAGCGATTTTCCATTCTTGGAGAATCGGAACAAGAACTGTACGATTTAAAAAACGGCCTTTTTTCAACTTTTATGATGATTACGTTGGACCATGAGGGCTTCATTATCAATTGCAATCCATTATTTTTAAAAACAAGCAAATGGACGCCAAAACGGGTATTAAGAAAAAATTTCTGGCAGATGTTTCCTGAGAACGAGGAAAGCCGGCAAATCGCCGATACGATTTGGAACTCCATAAACAATGGAAAAATTTGGCAGGGGGATGTCCAAAAAATAAAGAAGACCGGCGAAACCTATTGGGTGCATTTGACGGCCATCCCCACTTATTCCCACAATGAACAGCAGTATCGTTTTATTTTGATTGAGCAAGATATTACACATGAAAAAGAATTGCAACAAAAGCTGGAAAAAATCGCTTATGTCGATACAGAGACCGGTTTAATGAATGTCCACCGCCTAGAAGAAATTGTAAAAGAAATGATCGCCGAGCAGCAACATTTCTACTTCGTTTATTTAAGCATCGATAAATTCTATACATTGAAAGAACTTCATAACGTTGAAATTGAAAACAACTTTATTTTGGAATTTTCCAAGCGCTTAAAAATTTATTTCCAGGACAGTGTGCTTGCCCGCATCAACGAAAGCGATTTCGTTGTCATTACGCCTCTTGGCGAATGGTTTATCCAGGGATTTTTGACTTATTTAAAACAAAATCCGATCTACATCGGCAATCGGGCAATGCCGATTACAGTGAGCGGAGGAATCACCCGCTCCCCGCAAGACCAATCAAACTTCATCCAATTGATGAACGCTTCCCTTGAAACGATTGCCCAGGTCCGCAAAGCCGGCGGGGATAACATTTTATCCCTTTCGGAAGCCGACCATAAAAAATTGAACCGCAAATCGATTATTGAAAAGCGGTTGTTGACTGCCCTGGACCAGCATCATTTGAAAGTATTGTATCAACCGCAAGCGGATTTAAAAACCGGCAAAATTGATGCGGTGGAAGCGCTTGTCCGTTGGGATGACAAGGAGATCGGCGTGGTGAGTCCGGACGAGCTGATTCCAATCGCCGAAGAAACAGGATTAATTAACCAGATCGGTTCTTTTATCATTGAAGAAGCATGTCGCCAGGCGGTTGCGTGGCAGCAGCAAGGCATCGAAATGAAAGTGGGCATCAACTTATCGGTAAGGGAATTCAGGGATAAAAACATGGCGAAATTCATATTGGAAACATTGATGAAAACCGGCTGCCCTGCCCATCTCATCCAAATCGAAATTACGGAAAAATTTGCATTGGAAGCCGAAGCGGAAACATCAATCATTCAACAAATGCGTACATTGGAAGAGGAAGGCATCACCTTTGTTTTGGACGACTTCGGCACTGGATATGCATCTTTCCGGTACATGCAGCTTTTGCCGATTCAAACATTGAAAATCGACCAAATGTATATACGTTCCCTTACCCAATCGGAAAAAACCCAACGTTTAATCAACGGCATCGTCCATTTCGGAAAATCCATGAATTTGACAGTCATTGCGGAAGGCGTCGAAACGGAAGAACAAAAACAACTATTGAAACAGTATGGATGTGACGCCATCCAGGGATTTTTCATTAGCAAACCGGTCACGGCCGAAAAAATCCCTCAACTGATCTCCTCTTAAACCAAAAAAAGGCTGCTCACATTCTTGAGCAGCTTTTATAATCTTCTTTTGTTTCGAATAAATGATTGCATGGAAGTCCTTCCTTTCGTCATAAATTTTACAAATAATTGGAAGATGACTTCAGAAAATACAATTCCCATGGCAATGGCTCCGGAAATTAAAAACGCCCGGATTCCGGTTTCCAGTCCCAACGTATAATTCTGCTCCACAAAATAGCGCATCGTATTGTATGCCAGGCCTCCAGGGACTAAAGGAATGATGCCTGAAACAATAAACACAATCATCGGTGTTTTCAGCCTTCTTGCATACCCTTGGGCGCAAACTGCTACAAAAAAGGCTCCTAAAAAAGCGGCGATGACCTCCGCCAATTGCTCTTCCAAAGCGATATAATAGATCATCCATCCAGCCGCACCGACTAATCCGCAATAGGGAATGGCCTTAACGGGTGCGTTGAAAATGACACAAAGACTTGCCGTTGCGAGAAAACTAAAGACTAATTGAACCAAATATTCCATAATCATTTCTCCTTAATGAATTGCCACGACAATCGCTACGCCTGAACCAATGGCGAAGGCTGTTAAAAAGGCTTCCGTGCCTTTCGCAATACCGGCCGTCAAATGGCCGGCCATCAGATCGCGGACGGCATTGGTGATCAAAATTCCCGGAACAAGCGGCATCACACCGCTAATAATGATTTTATCAAGTTCATTCCCATAACCGGATGTTACGGCTAAAAATGCAACCAGGGCCACGACAAAAGAAGCGAAAAACTCGGAGAAAAATTTCACTTTCGTTAAATGTTGCATCAAAAGAAGCGCCAAGTAGCCCGCTCCGCCCGCCAAAAAAGCGGCAGGCATATCGGTCCAATTTCCTCTAAACAAAATTAAAAAACATGCGCTTGATACCGCGGACATAAAAATTTGTAACCAAATTGGCAAAAAATAATTAGTTTTTTGTATAAATCTCAGCTCGTCATAGGCTTCATCTAATGTTATTATTTTAAGTGTAAGTTTCCTCGAAACTTCATTTACCTTGGCAATTTTATACAAGTCTGTAATCCTGCTGGAAATAGAGATGATTTTGGTTTTTTGTTTTTCTCCTAAAGAAAGAATGATTCCCGTTGGCGTCACATAACTTTGGGCATCTAAATTTTGGGAGCGCGCCATTCTGAGCATCGTATCCTCGACACGGTATGTCTCAGCACCGCTTTCCATCATAATTTGTCCCGCGAGCAGCAGACAATCAAGCGCCAATTCATCCTTCTTTTCGTTTGTCATAGTCTCATTCTCCTTTTCTTCCTTGCCATCATACCGAACGGGATGGCAAATCTCAAGCTTTCTAATCGGCTGAAAAAACTTTTCAAGAAAGATGTCTACGAGAGGGGTTGCCAATTATGAAACGACGCCGCAAATCAAAACGTGGTGCATGGATAGATTCTCTTTTAATAGGCTCTATTATTACTTTAACAACAATGATTATCATAACAACTTTCATGACAGGACATTTTAAGTTTCAACAGCCGACCGTTTCGGCTACGACCAAATATCCTGTGGAAACTTCCTCTCTTATTGAAGAAAGAAGCACAGCGTTTGCTGATATTCCATTAATTTCGGAAACATCTGCAAATAAATTAATATCATATTCTTTGGAATATCCAAAAACACCTTTCAATCAGGTGAATGGAATAATTAATCAATACATAGAACAAGTTAAGAACGATTATATCAATACATTAGTTGAAATGCACAAAGCGGGCAACAATCATGCGAGCGGCGATTTAAACATTTCAACGGATATTTATGATTGGAACCGGCAATATTACTCAATCGTCTTGAAAAAACGATTATCATTGGATCAAGATTCCTCTCATGAATCCTTCAAAACGATCGTTTTTCATAAAGATACCGGGGACATCGTCGAATCCGGCGCATTGCTCAATCAGAATACTGAATATTTCCATTTGCTCGCAAACTATTTGCGTTCCGAACTGAAAAAAACTTACGGCAAAGATTTGTTGGAAGAAAAACTTGATGACGCATTATCCGATTGGGATGATTTAAACCGGTTTGCCATTATGAATGACTCCATCGCATTTTATTTTAACCAGGGGGAAGTTGCCCAGGAACTTGCGGGCTCGGCAGTAATCAACATCCCTACATCTTTCTTGAATCCGATATTGGCAACTGATTTCCAAAACGGGGAAGCAAGCAAAGTAACGATTTTGACTCCGAAAAAGAAAGTCGCGTTAACTTTTGATGACGGGCCACATCCGCAAGTAACAAAACAGATTCTGGATATACTCGAAAAACACAACGCAAAGGCTACGTTCTTCATGCTTGGAAAACAGGTGGAGAAAAACCGGGACATCGCGCTTGAAGTTCTGAACCGCGGACATGAAATTGGCAACCATTCATATAACCATCCCGTTTTAACTAAACAAACCACATCCCAGACAGCTTGGCAAATCGATCATACAAGCAAGGTGATACACGATGTAACCGGGGAATATCCGACGGTGTTCAGACCTCCTTATGGGGCAACGAACCGGATGGTGGAAAGTGTGGTTGAAATCCCTGTCGTTCTGTGGACTATCGATACGTACGACTGGAAATATCGTGACCCAAATAAATTATTGCCGTTTGTTCAAGCCAAACTGCATGACGGCGCCATCATCCTGATGCATGATATTCATCAGTCCACTGCTGACGGCCTCGAAAGTGTACTGACATATCTGGAGCAGGAAGGTTATGAATGTGTAACAGTAAGCGAAATATTGGCGAAAAATAACAGATAAAAAATGAATCCCCCTTGCCAATGGGAGCAGGGGGATTTTTATTTGCTCCGCTTTCTGGAAGCGCATTCGGTTTGTGCTGCGGAGATGCCTTTGTACTGATAGATCTCTTGCGCTTTTGGAACGCGCACTTGTGCGGATATAAACCCACACGCCTAATGGAGCGGCGCTTGTACAAAAAAACCCGGCTCAGGCTCTTATGTTTCCTTCTTGGACTCTTGCATTTCCTTCTTGGGCGGATGAAGCCTCAGCTCGGGCTCTTATGTTCCCTTCTTGGGCAGAATACACCCCATCTTGGGCGCTTGTGCTTCCTTCTTGGGCAAATGAAGCCCCAGCTCGGGCGCTTGTGCTTCCTTCTTGGGCAGATATCCCCTCAACTTGGGCGCTTATGCTCCATTCTTGGGCAGATTTCGCCTCAACTTGGGCACTTACGCTTCCTTCTTGGGTAGATATCCCCTCAACTTGGGCGCTTACGCTTCCTTCATCTCAGATGGAGCCCTCTTGTGCACTTGCACCTCTCCCCAGTGCAAATGGACCCCTTTTAATATATGTCCGATAACTGCCTTTCCGTTTAAAGAATAAAAAACGTGAAGTCTGACACTTCACGTTTTTGCATCGCGGCATCTCTCAAGCATCACCATTTCACAATGGATGAGCGGTGGGATGTTTCTTTAATTACAACGCCGCGTTTATTCATTTTTTCAATATATTCTTTCCCAGGAACAATCGTTTCCGGCGGATACACTCCTCGTTTTGAAATTGTACCATCGCCAATCATGATTGCCACGGAAGCCACGGTACCGGCAGTCGCTTTCGCCATCGCCGTGACATCCGAGTCTTCCTCCCGTTTTATAATCGTTTCGTATTCATAAGTGACTTGTTCTCCGGATTTTTCTCCGACAATGATTGCGCGAAGGACAACAGCATCCTGTTTTTTGCCCAAGTATAATTTTTTCTTTAACGCTTCCCGGACGACATCGCGCACTTTCACTTTCACTCCGCCCACTTCGACCACATTATCCTGATCGAAGAATCCCAATTCCCTCAGAAGCCGGAATTGTTCCGCATGCCCTTTATAACGGACCGTCTTATATTCAAGGGTTTTGACATTCGGAAATGTTTTGTAGAGTGTGGAGGTTCCGCCGGAAGTATAGAATGCTTCCAGTGTTCCGAACTGCTCAAAATAAATCGGCTCTAATCCGGACAAAGAATCCACTTCCACCAATTGTCCATCCCTGATTATTTTTGAAGGCTGCGTATAATGATCGAAAACCCCTTCAAGCGAAAACACGCGCGTGTAATTCAAAGGAGGTTCCGGCTTGACAGGAATGCCTCCCACATACAGCTGGATGGAATCTACTTTATCCAATTTCGATGCACCGTAACCCACTAAAATATTAATCATTCCCGGGGCCAAACCTAAATCCGGGATAATCGTCACATTTTTTTCCTTTGCCTGTTCATGAAGTTTCAGCACGTTTTCCGTGATATTTCCGATATGTCCGCCTAAATCAACGGCATGTACGCCTACATCAATGGCCGCTTTTGCCACCTGTTCATTATATTTGTAAAACAGCGCATTTACGCACACATCGCCTTTGGCAATCACTTCGCGCAATTGCTCCTCGTTCTCCGCATCGCATTGCACCGCTTCCGTTTTTTGCAAATTTGCTTCCTGTATAAATTCAGTCGCAATTGCCAAATCCAAATCCGCCAAAAATACTTTTTCCACTTTATCGCTGTTGTCTAAATCCCGCGCTACTTCTTTCCCCATTAGTCCTGCACCTAACACTACTACTTTCATGCCAAACATCCCCTTTACTTAATAATCAGTTTGTATCAATTTGTGCCCGCTGAAGTTTGCCGCTGTAATCCACATATATACTTTTCCATTCGGTAAAAACATCCAACGATGCCTGGCCGGAATCCCGATGGCCGTTTCCTGTCCCCTTTGTTCCTCCGAACGGCAAGTGGATTTCAGCCCCTATCGTTCCTGCATTCACGTATACAATCCCCGTATCCAAATCCCGCTGCGCCTGGAATATCCGATTGACATCCTGCGAGAAAATGGAGCTGGATAATCCATACTTTACACTATTATTTACTTCGATTGCTTCTTCCAAACTTTCCACTTCGATGATGCTGAGCACCGGTCCAAAAATTTCCTCTTGGGCAATCACCATATCGGGCTTCACATCGGTAAAAATGGTAGGCTCGAAGTAGAAGCCCCGATCAAAAGGAGGGGTCGTAATGATTTCTCCACCCGTTAACAGCTTTGCTCCTTCTTTTTTGCCAACTTGGACATAGTGATAAATTTTTTCCAATGCCGCCCTGTTGATCACCGGCCCCACTTTCACATTTGGATCTAGGCCATTGCCGATTGTTAAATTGCTTACGGCAGCAACAAGCCTCTCCTCCAGCTCGCTTTTTACGTCTTTATGGACAATGACCCGGCTGCAAGCGGTGCATCTTTGGCCTGTCGTTCCAAAAGCGCTCCAAACAATTCCTTCCACCGCCAAATTTAAATCCGCATCATCCATGACAATGACGGCATTTTTTCCTCCCATTTCAAGGGAAACCTTTTTTAAATGCCGGCCGCCCAACTCTGCCACTTTGCGTCCCGTTTCATTGGAGCCTGTGAAAGAAATCACTTTTACATCCGGATGTTCAATGAGCGCCGTTCCAACAACCTGACCCGTTCCGAAAACAATATTAAAAACACCTTCCGGCAGCCCCACTTCTTCGATGATTTTTCCTAATTCGTATGCCATAAGAGGGGTTTCTACGGAAGGTTTCCACACCACTGCGTTGCCCGCAACGATGGCCGGAAACGACTTCCACGAAGCGATGGCAATGGGGAAATTCCACGGTGTAATGATGCCGACAACCCCTACAGGGCTTCTGACGCTCATGGCGAACTTATTCGGCAATTCGGAAGGTGTCGTTTCGCCAAATAACCGTCTGCCCTCTCCAGCCATATAAAAAGCCATATCAATGCCTTCCTGCACTTCGCCCCGCGCTTCTTCAATCACCTTTCCCATTTCTTTTGTGAGGATTTCAGCAAGATACTCTTTCTTTTCCTTCAGCTTATTGCCGATTTCATATAAATATTCCGCCCGTTTTGGAGCCGGAACGAGTGCCCATTTTTTCTGCGCCTGTTTTGCCGAACGTACCGCTTCGTCCACTTCATTTTCGGTTGAAAGAGGGACCTTTGCCAATTCCTCGCCGGTTGCAGGATTGATGACCGCCGCTTTTTCCAAATCCTGATCAATCCATCGGCCATTGATATAGTTTTTTAATTCCATAGCACCCTCCTTATATTATGAATGTATTATTGTTATACTTATTCAACATTTTCTCGTTAATTCCCTTTTTTTCTCGGGAATTCACAAAATAATAGAATTATAAAATGTTCACAAGGACATGCGTCGGCGGATGTCGTATATATTTAAGTAAATGCAAAAGGAGGAAACGACATGAATAATCACGAAATTGATTACAAACTTTACGGCGATGATATGCAGTACGTCGAGGTCGAACTGGATCCGAACGAAACGGTCATCGCAGAAGCGGGAAATTTAATGATGATGGATGATGGCATAAAGATGGAAACGATTTTCGGCGATGGATCCTCCAAAAGCAGCGGAGGACTCATGGGGAAATTGATGGGCGCCGGAAAACGTCTGCTTACCGGGGAAAGTTTGTTTATGACGACCTTTACCAATGTAGGAGCAGGAAAAAAACGGGTATATTTTGCTGCGCCTTACCCTGGAAAAATCATCCCTATGGATCTAAGCCAATATAATGGAAAAATCATCTGTCAAAAGGATGCCTTTTTGGCTGCCGCCAAAGGTGTTTCTGTCGGCGTAGAATTCCAGCGCAAAATATCCGTCGGGTTCTTCGGCGGAGAAGGATTCATCATGCAAAAACTTGAAGGAGATGGCATGGCGTTCATACATGCCGGGGGCGCCATTCACAAAAAAGACTTGTTGCCTGGCGAAGTCATTCGGGTAGATACAGGCTGCTTTGTCGCCATGACTTCGGAAGTGGACTATAGCATTGAAGCGGTTGGCGGCATCAAAACGGCGCTGTTTGGTGGAGAAGGTATCTTCTTCGCGACTTTAAGAGGTCCGGGCACTGTGTGGATTCAATCATTGCCATTCTCCCGTCTTGCAAGCCGCGTATTCGCAGCCGCCCCTGTTTCCAAAGGGGGAGGAGGCAGGGACACAGGTGAAGGCGGCATCGGAGGATTGTTCAATTTATTCAATGATTAAGTTGGAGGCAACCGGTTCTTTGCCTGTCGCACCCGGTTCCTTTACACAACATTTTTACAAAATTCCGCAATCGGCCGATTGTGGAATTTTTTTCCGAAAACAGGACGAAACATTCCGCCTGGGCAACACCGTTGCCTTACTATCCATTCTGTAAGCAGTAAATATTGACCGGCCATTTCCCCGGTGTTATTTATGTTCTGTGGCCAACGAGTATTTGAGGGGGTGTCACGTTGCTGATTGAGAAAAAACTGCAGGTTCAGGCTTATGATATCGATGCGATGGGCATTGTCAGCAATATCGTCTACGTCCGCTGGTTTGAAGATTTGCGGATGGAATTCCTGAATGCCACTTATCCGCTGAGAGAAATGATGAAATCGGATATTTCACCGATCTTAATGCACACCGAGGTTGATTATCTTTTGCCGCTGACGATTTTTGACCGGCCGATTGGACGATGCCGGCTGGAGAAGATGGGGAATTCCAGCTGGGAAATGGCGTTTGAAATCATTGTCGGGGACACGGTACATTGCAAAGGAAAACAGAGGGGCTGCTTTTTTGATTTAAAAAAGAAAAAAGTAGCGCGCATACCTGAGCAATTGCGTGCCGCCATCGCAGAGGAGAGGAAAAAATGAACACCTTTTTAGTCCAAACCGGAATTGTCAATGAGGCAGATCAATTAAATACAGCACAGGCGAATCTTCCCGAAAAAGGAAAAGGAGCAGCCGTTGGGGCAACTGCTCCTTTTTATTTGACTTAAGCGATTTGTAAATGCTGATGAAGGCCGTTATCAAAACACGAACAGCACAATCAGCAATACCGCCGCCAGCACCAACCGGTAAAGCGCAAACGGCACGAGCTTAATGCGTGAAATTAATTTCAGGAAGAATTTAATGGCAATTAACGCAAAGATAAAGGCGCTGATAAATCCTACAACGTAAAACCAAACATGATCCGGGTTGATTTGATCCCAGTTTTTCACCAAAGACAATCCGCTTGCACCCGCCATAATCGGTACGGCCATAATAAACGTAAAATCGGAGGCCGTTTTATGGTCAAGCCCCATGACCACCCCGCCGGCGATGGTCGCGCCGGAGCGGGAAAATCCCGGCCATAAGGATAGGCACTGGATCAATCCGATTTTGAAAGCTTTACCGTAAGATAGTTTGTCCAACGTTGTCACAGTCGGCCGTTTCGGTCCAAATTTGTCGGCAAAAATCATCCATAATGCCCCTACTACCAGCCCGAAGATTACCGTTTCCGTTCTGAACAAATGGTTATCGATATAATCTTCGAATAAAAATCCGAACACTCCGGCGGGAAGAATCCCTACAAATACATGAAGCAAATTAAACCTTTTCGAATATTCTTGTCCATCGATTTTGTATAAACCCACAAGGCTCAACATGCGTTTCCACATGACGACAACGACCGCCAAAATGGAACCGAGCTGAATCACCACTTTAAAAGTATTGGCGGATCCCTGCCCCAAAAACTCGGTCGTCTTTAACCACAAATCATCGACAATAATCATATGTCCTGTCGATGAAACCGGAGCAAATTCCGTCATCCCTTCGACAAAACCGAGGATGAGCGCTTTCAGCAAATCAATGAATTCCATACATATTTCCCCTTACACTCTTTTTCACTCAATTTACGATACACGATAGTTTCAAAATTGTCCATCACCTTCAAAACGTTTCATGGGCTTTTTGGTTTCAAAAATAATCTCTTGCACTCTATAAGCTATTTATTATTTTATGAAAGTATGCCATCCAAAAACAAAAAGGTTGCGGACAATCCTCCGCAACCCAGAATCATTCCGCTGCCACCGTCACAACGACTTTAAATAAATCTCCATCAACGCCGATTTCCAATTTTCCATGGTGCAATTCCACGATCGATTGGGCGATGGCCAGCCCCAATCCCGAACCTTCCGTATGGCGCGACTCATCCGCGCGCTTGAACCGCTCCGTCAACTCCTCCACATTGTCTCCCAATTCATAGTTCGCTATGTTTTTCACCGTAAATTCCGCAGCGGAACCGGCTTTTTTCAATGACACATAGACCCTTGTGCCACTCAGCGAGTATTTCAGCGCATTGACGATTAAATTATCGATCATCCGCCACCACTTCTGGCCGTCCACATATGCGTAAAGCGGCTCATCCGGAAGGGTAACCCGAAGATCCAAATTCGCCTGTTCAAAATCTTCTTTGTGTTCCCCAACCGCCTGTTGCAACAATTGGGTCAAATCAATCCGCTCCCTTTTCAATTCCACATTTCCGCTGGACATCTTCGATACTTCAAACAAATCTTCGATGAGGGTTTTTAGGCGCTGCGATTTATTCTCCAATATGTCAATATACCGTTTCCGTTCTTCCTCCGTAATCTCAGGATTTTTCAATAAATCCGTATACGTAATGATGGAAGTGAGCGGCGTGCGCAAATCATGGCTGACATTGGTAATCAATTCCGTTTTCAGCCGCTCGCTTTTCGCCTGCTCCATCATAGATTTCCGGACACCTTCCTGCAGTTCGTTCAAATGCCGGGCATGTTTGGCCAATGGCGATTTTCCTTTCACCTCTACCTCCGCCGTCAAACGCCCTTCCGCCATCTCCTCCGTCTGCTTCATGATGCGGTTCAAATATCCCGCATTTTTCAAAAAGAGCGTAATGGCAGGCAATCCAATAAAAAGGAGCAACGGAGCATAAACCAAGATCAATGTCGGTTCCATAAAGAGGACCGCAAAACCGAACCCGGCAAGAAATACAATGGACAAAACCACGATGGCCTGTATGCCGATGGGCCGTTCCAGGAATAAGTCCTGTATGCCGTCGGATAAACGGTACAGAAAGGAATTTCTCCATTCTTCCTTCATCTTTTCTTCGGTGTTCGCGCTTTCCCAGGTCCAATAAGTGCCCAATATGCTTAAGCTTGTAAAAATAAAGATGAATAAAAATTTGAAAACCAGTTCAATTCCGTATTGCAGCCAACCAATATCCGCATAAAAAGGGAACGGGAAAATATTGCCGGCAGCATCAAACGATAACGACATGAACAGGATGGCCATCAATGTGGTCCCGATGCGAAGATCGATCGGCAGCTTCAAGAAGTATTCCTTCAGGCGGATTGGGCCGGAAAACGCCCCCAAAGAAGGCTTGGCGACCGTCAACAGCCCGGCCAAAGCGAAGATGGCGATGGCCCAAATAACATATAAAATCATTTTCGTAATATTAAAATTTTGAAAGTCTTCTTGAAAATAAGCATTATTCATCATCGTTTTCGGAATGGCAATTATTCCTTCGTAGCGGGATACTTGCCCCGGGATGCGGATTTCGGGATCCATTAATGTATGGTCATATTCAAACATACCATTGGCCTCATTCCCATCCGGATCGATCGTTCTTGCGCCGTTTACGACTAAATAGGTGCCCTTGTCACCAAAACTCTCCGTAAATACCGCTTCTGCATCCACATCGCCCGATTGGAACGTTTCGCCCGTCTCCACATTTTGCAGATGATAGGCGAAATAATTGAACTCTTCCAAAAAGGATTTTTCCCCTTCTTTTTCCAAAGCGGCATATTTGTCGATGATTTCTTCCTTTTGTTTGCGCACTTTTTCTTCGACGTGACGGTCATCGCTAAAATTTTTCCGGATGTCCTCAATTTTTTGGTCCCGTTCCTCAATCAAAAGTTTTTGCAGTTCCTCGTCGTTTGCGGCCCCGTCAATCCGTTCCTGATATTGGGATTTGATATCTTCAATCTGATCCGTCAAGGACCCGTAATAATAGCGGTGATGCTCGATTTCTTTCTGAGTGACAGAAATGTGCTTTTTCGCCTCTTCCGCATCAAAGGGTTCCAAAACGTAGCGTTCCAGCCCGTTTTTAAAGCGTTCCAGATTTTCTTCAAACCCCACGGAATCGAAATAAGACTTGCCTGCATATCGGGGACCGTAGGAAATCAGCAAATACAGCGAAAAAAGGATCCACGAAATAAGAAAAAGAGAGAGGAGGAGTTTCATTTTATTTTCCATGCGAATTCCCCCTTCTCAAAAGACTTTTACAAAAAATGTGATGATTGTATTCCATTCGCTTGCCAAAAAACGGATGGCGAAACGGATAATAAAAATCATGCCGATGATGGATGCGATGAAGCTGATTCCCATCAAACCGTTTTCCAGCTTATTTTTCAATTTTGTATCCAATTCCCCACACAACCTTTAAATATCTTGGATTTTTCGGATCCGCCTCAATTTTTTCGCGGATTTTCCGGATGTGCACCGGCACAATGTTTTCCGCATTGTACGCTTCTTCGTTCCAAACCCTCTCATAGATTTCTTGTATGGAGAAGACGCGTCCGGCATTCGTCAAGAGCAGTTCGGTGATTTTATATTCAATTGGCGTAAGCTTCACCGCTTCCCCGTTGACACGCACTTCTTTCGCTTCCCTGTCGATGGACAGGCCATTCACTTCAATTTTTGTATTTGAAGCCCCTCCATTGTATGTACCCAATTGCGTATATCGTCTGAGCTGAGATTTCACCCGGGCCATAAGCTCCAATGGGTGGAAAGGTTTTGTAATATAGTCATCCGCACCGATGGAAAGGCCATGTATTTTGTCTGTATCTTCCGCCTTCGCACTCAGCATGATGATGGGGATGTTCCGTTCCTCCCGGATTTTGAATGTCGCCTGGATGCCGTCCATATTCGGCATCATGATATCAAGAATAATCAAATGCACTTCATGTCTGGAAAGAAGATCGAGGGCTTCTTTTCCGTCCTTTGCCTTCAACACTTTGTATCCTTCATTTTTTAAATAGATTTCGATGCCGTCACGAATGTCCTGATCATCGTCTGTGACAAGCACGGTCAAATCCATTCGCACCACCTCATCTCTTTTCCTTACAGTTTTATCATAGTGGATGATTCTTACCAAATGGCGAAGGAAAATCTTAAGATTTTCTTAATAAGAATTGAAAACCGCTTAAAGTAAACATCCTGAGCAGCCTCATTCCAGCGAACTTGCCTTTTCCGTTTTCTTTGCCGCCTTCCCGCTTCCAAACGTCAACACGATGATGCCTCCGAGAAGCAGTATCACGCCAATCCAGCTAATCGGACTTAAATATTCCCCAACCAAAAAGACGCCCAAAAGCGCAGCCGTCAGAGGCTCTGCCAATGACAATGTCACCGCGGAAGAAGAGCTGATTTTTTCAAGACCCGTCAAATAAAATATGTATGCCATACTTGTCGAAACAATCCCCATAAAAAGCATTGGCCAAAAATTCTGCCCTTCAAACACCCAGGAAACCCCATCCCCGGAAAAAGGCAATAAGAACAGGGCGCATAACGTAAAGGTCATCGCCACGCTTGGCAATGTCTCCTCCCTTTCCGTCAATCGCTTGCTGAAATTGGTATAAAGAGCGAACATCATCCCCGCGCATAATGCAAGCAAGATTCCGAAAGGATGGACCTCCGTTTCCCCCCGGTTCGCAAACAGCAGTATGCATCCGATAATGGCAAGCAATGTCGCCATTCCCCAGACCCGGTCAGGACGGCGTTTGAAGATCACCCACTCCATTATTCCCGAAAACACCGGTGAACTTCCAATGGTGACGACCGTTCCGACGGCAACTCCCGCGAAACGGATGGACGTAAAAAATAAACATTGGAACAGGGCTATTGCCAAAGCCGCCAAAATCGTCCATCTCCACGACCATTTTTTGAAATGGATTCTTCTCATGACGAGGACCGCAATGAGCAATATACCTCCTCCGATTGCCGAACGGACACCCGCCACGGCAATCGGCGAGATGCCTTCCTGCAAAAATGTTTGGGTTGTCCCCGTCGTCCCCCACAAAATCCCTGCAAGCAACACAAATATATAAGGCAGCAGATTCATTGCAAATCCTCCCGTTAAAAATGCGATTACCGTAATGCTACCATAATTCCTCAAATCTGGCATCTTTTTGGATGGCGGTTAATACTCTCTTCTCTTCGTATCATAATAATGTAAAATTGAAAAGCGGGATGCCGCTGTCCTTCCTTTGCCGATTGCAGTAATACCACAAATCCTAAATGAAAGGCGGGTCATCAACATGTATAAAACAGTGAGCGAAACAGCAAAAGACATTTCCATGCCGGAAGAAATGGTCCTGCGCTACATTTATGAAGGGCGCATCAAAGCCGTTCATGATGGTGAACAATTCCTCATCAACAGCGCCCAATTCGACACTTACCACGAACAATTGAAACGGTTGAAGGAAGAAATGGAATATTGGCAAAATACCCCCATACCTGAAGACTTGGATGTGAAAGACGAAGACTAGAAGCCTTTTTCATTCCGCTGATGAAAAAATAAAAGCACTATGCCAATGACACATGGCGCCTTCATTGAATGCAGCCATGTACCTTGGCATAGCGCTTTCTTGCAATCTTCAAATCTTGATCGCTTTGGACAGGAACAACCTCATCCATTCTAGATCCGGGCCAATTCCATTATAGAAAAAACGCTTCTTGAAAACGGAAAAAGAAAGTCCTTCAAGAAGCACAAACGATTATATCGTTACGACAAAACCCGCACGTTTGCCGATAATTTCTGCATAGTCTTCCACCATCACACTGGCGGTCGGATACATTCCGGCACCCGGACCAACCAATGTCAATGTTCCGATATAGTTGGTTTCCATTGTCACCGCATTAAATACATCATCAATCGGATACAATGGATGTTCTTTGCTTACAAGCATTGGTCCAACTTGGGCAAAAATTGTGCCATCTGGCAATTTTTCCACTTCTGCCACGTGGCGATAACGAAGCCCCTTTTCTTTTGCCTTTCTCACTTGCTCAGGCGTAATATCCTCGATTCCGACCACTTTCACTTCATCCCAGTTCGGCTGCTCGCCAAACGCCAAAGCCGATAACACCATCAGCTTTTTGAAAGCGTCTTGGCCGGAAATATCCATATAAGGGTCCGCTTCTGCATATCCAAGCGCCTGCGCCTCTTTCAATGCTTCGTCGAAAGACCATCCTTCTGCGCGCATTTTCGTTAAAATGTAATTGCAAGTACCGTTTAATATCCCTTGAATTTTTGAAATATCGTTGACAAGTAATAGATTTTTCATTGTTTTGATTACCGGCACTCCGCCCGCAACAGTGGCTTCATATCCGACAAACACGCCATGTTGTTTCGCCAGCTCCTGCAGCTCAAGTCCGTATTTGGCAAACATCACTTTGTTTGCAGTGATGACATGGCATTTGTTCATAATCGCTTTTTTCAAATATGTGTATGCAGGCTCCTCGCCTACAATCGCTTCGAACACCACTTGCAATCCTTTTACCGACAAACAATCCTCAATATTATCCGTCAATAGATGCCGTGTTCCGGGAACGCGCTCTTTGGATGTATCACGGACCAATATTTTTGCAACTTCCAATTCAACGCCCAATTTTTTTCGCAAATCTTCTCTTTTTTCGTTTAATATATGGTAAATGCCTTGACCGACCGTGCCAAATCCTAAGATGGCCGCCTTGATTGTTGCCATTATCTTTTCGCCTCCATCTTTCTTTCAATCAAAATTTCGCTATTTTGGTCAGCGAGTGTATCGTACACAAACGCTCTTTTCAGCAGATGAAAAAATCAATAATTTTTGAAACATACAGAAATTTTAACGTATATTTCGTAGGAACACAAGGGAATTCTACCCAAGATGGACATTTGTTTTCTTCAGAAGGTCATGCAATTATAATAATATAGCAAAATTCATTATTTTTGTAATAAAAAAAGCCAGTACTTTTTGTACTGACCAGTCACTTGCTTATGATGCATTCATCCATAATCCGTTTCTATATTGATTTAAAATTTTTCTCATCAATTGTTCTTCTTCCGTTGAAAAGGCAGGAACTGCATAAGGTCTTCGGATCAATTGAAAATCTCCATATTTGAGGTACCATTCTTTTGCAGGCTCTGTAATCAGTCGCTCTCCATATTCTTTATATTCATCATGCACTTCTTTCACGACATATCCGTGCGTCAATAAAGAATACGTTTTCTCTCTATACGGACTATATCCAAAAACGCTTTCCCAGCGCTGCTTCACCACAGCCAGCAAATGCTGCAGCGCTTTTGCATTCACAAAAGTATTCGTTTCGTTTAACTCATATATGATATAAGCCGCAAAATTTTGGGCGCTGTAGACCTTTTTCATGAGAACCAGCTCCTTTATATGTTAAGGAGGAAAGCCCGTAAAAGGCTTTCCTTATAGTATAGGGGGGATCATCAAAACGATGGAATTAAATCATTCTCTTATTCATAATATACACGATTCCGCTTTAAATATCAAGTAATCTAATTAAATTACTAGGTTTTGTATATATAAAAAGGATGGGGTGTCATTCTATGAAAACAATCATCTCTTCCAAATGACAGGTCAGCACTTTAATGGATGGAATTTGTATTCAAATGGGAATACAGCTCCCACCAATCATAAAGCAAAGTGATCGGATGTTCGATGTTTCCGGCAATTAAGGGGCGTCGCTTATTATATTAGAACTGAGAAGCTGCGGATGGGCAGCACCATTGATCTTTCAATCGTTGCAAATGGGCAACTTTATAATCTTGTCTTTCTTAATCGGCCGCGAATGGGCGGCTTTCGGCTTTTGATGTTGGCTTCCGGAATGCCGCGAATGGGCGGCAATCCGGAATCAGGCTATTCACTGAAAATGGGCAGCTTTTCTCGCGATATCCATTTCGGTTCCATGCGGCAAATGAGCCGGGAACCCTCCGTCTTTCATCTGCTGAGAAAGAGCTCCGTTGCCTGAATAAAACAGGACAGCTTTTTTTCAAATGAATATTGTTCCATCTATGCAAAGAGAGGGAGCGATAAATGATCCTTTAAGCTTTTACGCCAAATTCTGCTGCGGCTTTTGCCAAAGCTTGGTCTAAATCTGCGATAATGTCATCAGCATTTTCCAAACCGATGGATAAGCGGATGAGCTCTTCTCCTACACCGGCGATTTTCAATTCTTCAGGAGACAATTGTTGGTGAGTAGTTGAAGCCGGATGAATGATCAAAGATCTTGCATCTCCGACGTTTGCCACGTGAGAGAACAATTTCACATTGTCAATCACTACACGGCCTGCATCGCGTCCGCCTTTGATTCCAAATGTCACCATTGAACCGTAGCCGTTTTTCAAATATTTTTTCGCAAGGTTGTGAGATGGGAATGATTCATCTCCAGGATAATTCACGTATTCCACGTATGGGTGGTTTTTCAAAAACGCCACTACTTTTTCCGCATTTTCACTATGTCTTGGATAGCGGAGGTGAAGAGTTTCCAATCCTTGAAGGAAGCTGAACGCCGCATCTGGACCTAAAGTTGGACCCAAGTCGCGCAATAATTGAACGCGCAATTTTGTTGCAAAAGCTGCGCCTGCTGTATCGATGCCGTAACGGATGCCGTGATAAGTGTGGTCAGGCTCTGTGAAACCAGGGAATCGACCTTGTGTCCAGTCGAATTTTCCTGCATCTACCACAACGCCACCGATTGTTGTACCGTGGCCGCCAATCCATTTTGTTGCTGAATGGATAACAACATCTGCTCCAAAATCAATTGGATTGCATCCATATGGTGATGGGAACGTATTGTCGATGATTAATGGAATGCCATGTTCATGGGCAATTGCTGCTACTGCTTCAATATCTAAAATATTTAAGCTAGGATTTCCTACTACTTCTGCATAGATTGCTTTTGTTTTGTCCGTAATTGCTTTGCGGAAGTTTTCCGGATCTCTTTCATCTACAAATGTTGTTGTAATGCCCCAACGAGGTAATGTGTTAGCAAATAAGTTATATGTTCCGCCATACAATGATCCAGCAGAGACAATTTCATCTCCCGCATTGGCGATATTTAAAATGGAGAAGGCAACTGCCGCCTGACCGGAAGATAGAGCAACAGCTGCAGAGCCACCTTCTAGCAATGCCACACGTTTTTCAAACACATCGACTGTCGGGTTCATGATGCGGGAATAAATATTCCCCGGCTCTTCAAGAGCGAATAGTCTGCGTGCATGTTCCGTGTTTTTGAAAGCATAAGCCGTTGTGCGATAGATTGGAACTGCGATTGCACCTGTAACAGGATCAGGTTGCTGACCTCCGTGAAGTAACAATGTTTCAGGCTTGAATTCGGACATGATATTTCCTCCTAAATGTAGATTTGATGGAAATCGTTCGAGAAGGCACAGAAGATAAAACAAAAGCCCTCTTCGCATAAGAAGAGGGCGCTGTACACGTACATTTCCTCCTCTTATCTTTCAGACATAAGTCTGTAGGATTTAGCACCTTTGCAATTTCTTGCAGGTTGCCGGGCATCTTTGGGCCTATTCCCTCCGCCTCTCTTGATAAGAGTCATGATTTAATTTTCCATCGTTGGAATAACTATAAAACATAGTATGGCACTCTGTCAACTATTTTTTAAAATTTTTAAACTATTTTTCATTTAGTTGAGTATAATAGATGAAAACCGATTTTTCTATAAAAGGAGCCCAACTAAGATGATTAATGCATTGATCGGCTGTCTTGTGTCCGGATACTTCATCGGATGCATCCATGGATCCAATTTTGCCCAATATCTTTCCGGCGTGAATCTGAAAGAAAGCGGATACGGCAATGCAGGAGCTTCCAACGCCACCCTTACCCTTGGATGGAAATACGGAATCCTTGTCGGGCTTGTTGATATTGGAAAAGGGGTTTTGGCCGTTCTGCTGGCGAGGCATCTTTTAACCCACTACACTTCCTTTGGGACGGAACAAATTTCAATTTTGCTTTATTTGACAGGTGCGGCAGTGATTCTCGGCCATAATTTTCCCATTCATATGAAATTCCGGGGCGGAAAAGGAACAGCTTCCCTCATCGGCATTTTCCTTGCAATCAATTGGAAGTTTGGACTCCTTTCGGTGCTTGCCCTTGTCCTTGTCTCTTTCATCACCAATTATTTGCTTTACGGCGTGCTCGTTTTATATCTTGTTTTTGCCCTTTCCGCTTTGTTGTTTGAGCCTTCCATTTGGCCGTTCGTCATTTTGGCTTTCCTGTTTGTGATTGCATTGATTTTACATTCGGAAAATATTCAACGGCTGAAAGACGGCACAGAACCTACAATCCGCTCAGCTTTCAAAAAGCGGAACTCCAACGGTTCATAAAAAAGAATCTTCCAAAGGTGTTTTTCGTTCGCACCTGCGGAGATTCTTTGCTTTAATCAATTTGTGCTCCATCACGATATACCTCTTTCCCTTTGAAATATGTTAAAACGACTTTCGCTTCGCTAATTTCACTTGGAGCTATATTAAATAAATTTTTGTCCAATATCACAAAGTCCGCTTGTTTGCCTATCTGGATTTTTCCGATCAATTCTTCCTTTCCGATTTGCCTTGCCGCATAGACCGTATAGCTTCGAAGCATTTGCCTCAATGTGGCCTTTTCTTTTGGCCATAAAGGTTTTAAGTCATTGCCGTCTTCCGGATGAAGCCTTGTGATTCCCGTTTCAATTCCATACAGCGGATTCATCGGGCCAAAAGGATAATCGCTTGAGGATGAAACCGGCAATCCCCTTGCAAAATAACTCTTCATCCGGTTTAAATTCTTTAATGCTTCCGCCTCTTCGTTGACACCCATTGTGTCATACAAGGCGGAGGGTTTTACGGATGGAATGAGTCGAAGTTTCCTGAATGCCGCCAAATCCTCCCTGGTAACAAAAGACATATGGGAAACCGTGTGCCGAAAATTGCTTTTCCCGTTTCGCGCCCTGATGTATTCAAACCCTTCAAAAATTTCATCCAATCCGCCCATTGCCTGCACATGAATCCGGAATCCCTCCCGCTCCAACAGCTCCAACACGTTTCGGAACTTGTCTTCTTCCCAGGCAAAACTTTCTTCAAAGGCATTTCGCGTACTATAAATCTTTGCCGTTTGGATACTGTAATGTCTCCCTTGATAGGTTTCCCTCCACTTTTTTAATATTTCGATCTGTTCCGGCCCCTTGTCCGGATCCACATACAACCCCAACTCGTACGTTAGGGTCAATTGATTTTCCCGATCCAGCTCGTCAAAGGCTTGCAACAAATTTTCCGAGTTGTATCGGAAGGGGACGAATGCGGCTGTAATGCCATTGGCGGCCGCTTCTTTCTGGAATGCCCGCAGCGCTTTTTTATATTGTTCTACCGTAAAGTCCGGCTGCGGCAAAGCTTGGACCACTATGTCCATGGCTTTCCCGCGGACGATTCCCGATGCCTCGCCCGTTTCTGTCCTGTTGATTTCTTCCGCTCTATCCGCATTTTTATTTAGAACGGAAAATTCCAATGCTTTGGAATTGACCCACAATTCATCCCGGTCATTCGAAAATGCGATAAAAGGGATATCTGGTACAAGCTGATCAATCAGTTTCCTTGGCGTTTGCCCACTCTTGTGGCTTGCTTCCGCCGTTACATCTTGATTCCAGCCGAACGCACGCACTTGCTTCAACCGGGGATGTTTCGCCCGATACGATAAAATGGCCTTTTTATATTGCTCAAAGGTTGAATACTCGCTTAAGTCCAGCGAAAACAATTCGTCCGCCTTTAAATAGGCATAGTTGTGGCCGTCAATAAATCCAGGCAAAAGCAACTGACCGTCCAAAAGCAGCACTTTTGTTTTTGGCCCTTTAAATGCCTGCACGCCATCCCGGTCCCCCACATAAACGAACTTCCCTTTTTTCACCGCAATCGCTTCCACTTTCTCATCGGCCTTATCGGCAGTGAAAACTCTTATATTTTCAATTACCAAATCCGCCTGGACAATTTCATGATCAGCGGCCGTCCTAAAGGGGACGGTTGCCAACAATGCTATGGAGAGGATAGCGAAGATGTATCTTTTCATATATACCCCCGCTTCCGGCATACCAAATTTATTATTTCAATATAGGATTTTCATCTTTGAGAAATCCATGCATCTCATAAGTTCAAGAATTATTCAATGACCGGAAAATGCAGCCGCCCTCTTTCTTGGTAAAATAAAGCCAAATAATATTTTCCATCCTGACCCCGCCGTTTTGGATTCATCTTCATCACCACCATTAATAATTCAAATTTTTGCCATTTTTAATAGAATATAATATGATAGCCTTAAGGAGAAAAACGCCGCTTAATCAAGCGGTTTCTCAATGAAAACCAGTACATAAAAGGGGTGTAAAAATTGAGCGTAAAAGAATTGTTGCGCAGCCATACTTCAGTCCGGAAATATACAGGTGAAGAAATTCCGAAAGAAAAAATCATCGACTTGATCCAAACGGCGCAAATGGCCGCTTCTTCCCATTTTGTGCAAGCTTACAGCGTCATTTTGGTGACGGATGAAGAAAAGAAGCAAAAACTTGGAGAGCTTTCCAAAAACGAATTCCAATTCCAAACGGCAGGAGCCGCTTTGCTGTTTTGCGTCGATTTTAAACGTTTGGAAGCTGCCGGAAAAAAACATGGTGTCGACATCGTTGTAGATACGGCGGAGAATTTGTTGGTCGGCGTTGTCGATGCGGCAATTTTTGCGCAAAACTTCGTGGTGGCCGCAGAAGCGGAAGGATACGGCATCTGTTATATCGGAGGAGCAAGAAACAATCCGAAAGAAATCAGCGAACTATTCAATTTGCCTGATCACGTCTTCCCGCTCTTTGCGATGACGGTCGGCAAACCGACGAAACGAAACGAAACAAAACCTAGACTTCCGGTAGAAGCCATTTTGCATGAAAACGAATATGACGCCGATAAATACGACGCGCTTCTGGATGAATACGATGCCATCATGGAAAAATACTATGCTTCCAGAAGCTCCAATCAGAAAGTTTCCAACTGGACGAAACAAATGGCCGATTTCCTCAAGGAACATCGCCGTCCGTTCATCAAAGAATTCTTGGCTTCCAAAGGATTCACTTGGAAATAAAGTTTGTTGTCTATTAAAAATGTTTCTTCCCCTATTAGGCGGATTCATTTCCCCTAATAGGGGTTACAGCTTTTTAGGGAAAAGATTGATCAAAAACATTTTTACATGCAATACAATCCCTTGCCTTCCCCTGGATTTCCAACAGGAATTCCCAGGGTTTTTTTGCAATTTCGGCCTATGAACCGGGACAGAAGCGAAAATGGCCTGTATCGATTTATGGAAAAATGCAGACAGTTTGATATATTCTACAATTTCCGCAGCATTTCCCTCATCAGAAAAAAGGAAAAATGATACAATGGGGGCAGTAAAGTTGAAGGAGGCCTCGTCATGAAAGAAAAAGTGATTGAACGATTGATTCGATACGCCAAAATTGATACCCAGTCCGATCCGGAAAGCTCCTCCACCCCTTCCACAAAAAAGCAATGGGACTTGCTGAATGTTTTGAAAGAGGAACTGGCTGAAATTGGAATGACGGAAATCACGTTGGATCAAAACGGGAATCTGTTCGCCACATTGCCTGCCAACACGGACAAGCAAGTGCCAACCATCGGCTTTTTGGCCCATGTCGATACTTCCCCGGACTTTACGGGTGCGAACGCCCGGCCAAAGCGCATCGACAATTATGATGGCGGCGATATTCAACTCAATGAGGAAGTCGTTCTGTCTCCTAAGCAATTCCCAAATTTAAAAAATTATGTGGGACAAACATTGATTACGACCGACGGCACGACGCTTCTTGGGGCGGATGACAAAGCGGGCATCGCGGAAATCATGACCGCCATGGAATATTTAGTGGAGCATCCTGAAATCAAGCACGGAAAAATCCGGGTGGCCTTTACCCCTGATGAAGAAATCGGCCGGGGGCCCCATAAATTTGACGTGAAAGCATTTGGAGCCGATTTTGCCTACACGATGGACGGCGGCCCTCTTGGGGAACTGCAATACGAAAGCTTCAATGCCGCTCTGGCGAAAGTGAAAACCCGCGGAGTAAGCGTCCATCCCGGATCCGCCAAAGGCAAAATGGTCAATGCCATCACAATGGCAATCAAATTCCATAATTACATGCCGCAAGATGCCGTGCCTGAAAAAACGGAAGGATATGAAGGGTTTATCCACTTGATGAATTTCAATGGAACGGTAGAAGAAGCAACCCTCTCCTACATTATCCGCGACCATGACCGGAACAAATTTGAGGCGAAAAAGGAATATTTCCGGATGGTGGAACAACGGATCAAAGAAGAATACGGCGAAAACGCGATTGTTGTCGAATTGGAAGACCAATATTACAACATGCGCGAAAAGATTGAGCCGGTGAAAGAAATTGTCGAAATTGCCAAACGGGCCATGGAAAATTTAAATATTCAACCGGTCATTGAGCCGATCCGAGGAGGAACGGACGGATCACAGCTGTCCTATATGGGGTTGCCGACGCCGAATATTTTTGCCGGGGGCGAAAACATGCACGGCAAGTTTGAATTTGTATCCGCGGAAACAATGGAACTTGCCGCAAAAGTCATCATTGAAATCGTCAGACTCTTTGAAGAGGAGGCAAAATAAAAATTCTTGCGAAGCAGTAACGCTTCGCAAGTTTTTTCTTGGCATAGAATCGTTCCTGCGTCATGGAACCTTTCCCAAAACGATAAAACATGAACTCTGGGGTGATACAATGCCTGCCTTGACTTATGAACAACTGGCCTTTTTAAATTCTTACAGCATTTATACAGAAGAGCCGAAAACGCCTTTATTTACATTGGAAAATGTACATAAGGAATTTTTTCTTAAAGATTTTCTGAAACTTATGATGGAGATTACAAAAGCGGGGACAGAAGCGGCAGCGGTTTCCCATTTCGGCCGGCGCTACGGGATGTTTGTCGCCGCCCAATTTTATTTTCTCGCTGCATATGACGAAATTTGGGACGGCAAATTGGAAGACGTGCGGTATTTTCTTGTTCATGAATATGGAATCGATACACTCGGCACATACATTACGCCGACCGATTTCCGCTATGTAGATGAGAAAGAAAGAGAATATGTGATTTCAAAAATCCTGTATCAGGCCCACCAAGTGATCATGCAGCTCCGGGAAACGACAACCATCTCCCCGCTGACCCTTTGGGAGAACATTTTTGGATACATGTTATGGAATTATTATGAGTTGCTTCAAAATCCGCTTTTGGCAGACCGGGCTTTTGAAGATATTGAAATTCTGGAAGATTCGAAAGTTTGGCAGCGTTTCTCAAACAAATCCTGGTTCTATCAATATACCAACGGAAAAAGCCCGTTGGACCTCGTTAACAAACCGGTTCGGAAAAGCTGCTGCTTTTCAAAAGACATTCCCGGACTTGCGGCATGCGCTTATTGTCCAATGAAATAACTCGAAGGGATTTCCTGCTCACGGGTGATGTAAGAGCCGTCACTCCGATGAGTTTTGGAAATCTTTTTCTTTTTTTTGCATTATTAATTCTTAATTCAACAAAAATTTATGAGAACTTGCTGATGCAAGAGATTTTATTTTTTGATAAAATAAAAAAGCATTCTGTGAAGAAAGGATTGGAACGTTTATATATGCATGAAAATCAGGAACCTACTCTTCTAAGTAGAATTGTTAGCATCATCTTTATTGTCATCGGTGCATTCATTGCCGCTTATGGATTGGAAGCCGTCTTAATTCCGAACAACGTTTCGGACGGTGGAATTACCGGTATCTCTATTATGCTCTCTACCCTTACCCCGCTCCCATTAGGTCTTTTCTTAGCAGTCTTAAACATCCCGTTCATTTACCTCGGCTACAAATTAGTCGGAAAAACATTTGCCATCCACTCCATCATCGGGATTGCAACACTATCGGTTGCCACTTCTTTAATGCATCATATCCCTACGATTATCCATGATGATTCTTTGTTGGTTACCATTTCAGGCGGAATATTGCTCGGGATTGGCATGGGTCTGGCATTGCGCAACGGCGGCGCCTTGGACGGCACGGACATGCTGGCTGTGTTAATCAGCAGAAAAGTGCCTTTTTCAACAGGGGAAATCATCTTGGTCATCAATGTATTTATCTTCATTTTTGTAGGTTTCGTATTCGGCATTGAAGGGGCCCTTTCTTCAGCGATCGCTTACTACATTGCTTCAAAAGTCATCAGCATTATTGAAAACGGTCTTGAAGATGCAAAGTCCGTTACCATCATCAGCAAACATTCCAGAGAAATCGGACAAGCCATTATCCACCGGTTAGGCCGAAGCGTCACTTATTTAAATGGAATCGGCGGCTATGCCAATGAACCGGTCGAAATCATCTATTGCGTCATCAACCGGATGGAGGAAAGCAAATTAAGATCGATTGTGCGCCAAAAGGATCCGGATGCCTTCATCACATTTGATGATATTGCGGAAGTCCGCGGCGGCAGCTTCAAGAAAAGAAATATCCACTAGAACCAAAACAACAAGTCCCTTGGCTTGTTGTTTTTTAGTTTGGGAAATATAGGCCCTTATCTGCTTCCTTCTTTCCTTCCCAGTAAAAATGAAATAAAAAAGACTTGGTTTACCCCAAGTCTTCTGCCTCAACTTTTCTATATTCGACATACCAATCATCGCATTGGTGCTTGATGGCAACACCGATGTATCCGTTATGTAATAGATTTTTCTGCCCTTCAATGTCACCCATTGGAATAAGCACGGCTTCTTTTTTCAACTTTAGTTTTTTGCGCAACGGTTTGACAAAAATATACCGTAATTTCCCCCCGTATTTTTCCTTCAACGCCGCGATATGCATGCCCTGATGAAGCTTATCTTTTATGCTCGGTATATTATAAGGCATCACCGTTGCCATGACATAATCGAATTCCGAGTCATCAATTAGTTTCATGATGATTTTGGCCATTTTCTTTTGCAATCCATATCCGCGAAATTCAGGATGCACGTTGGAAATTTCCTGATAAATGACCCGCTTTAAATCTTCCTCATTTAATCCTATATCTTTTCCAAGGTGCTGGTCATCAATTTCAGGGATGAGGAGGGCGCGAAAGGCGATCAGCCGATCACCGACAAAAACGCCGATGACGATTCCATTGCCCTTTAAAATATATTCGAATTCCTCAGCGGAGAGGGGCTCCAATATATCTTTATGGGGGAGTGCATCAACGACCGTCCGTTGGAGATCCAAAATTTGGGGCAGATCATCAACCTTCAGCTTTTTGACATGATAAGGAATATCTCTTAAAACGCCTTGTTCAATGATTTCACTCATTATAATAGCCACCTACTTTATTATTCAATCACGCAAGAATCAACCGTTAATTCGGACAATACGGCTTCATTCACTTCAACCCCTAATCCCGCCTTTTCATTCAGCTCGATAAAAGGGATATTGTAGCTTTTTTTCAAATCGCCGATATCTGTTTTAAATTTAAGAGGACCCGTCAGTTCGACACTTTTCACATTTTTTTTCGAAAAAGCCACATGAAAGCCTGCAGCCGATGCAATCGAGGATTCCACCATCGAACCGATTTGGCACTCAATGCCGCCCATCTCTGCCATCGCTATAAGCTTTACAGCCGGATAAATGCCGCCGCATTTCATCAGCTTAATGTTGGCTTTATCCGCCGCTTTTTTGGCGATGACTTCACGCATATCCCTTACAGAGCAAAGCCCTTCGTCAATCATGATCGGAATAGCGGATTTCGATTTCACTTCCGCCATTGCATCTATATCCTCCGCGCGAACCGGCTGTTCAAGCCAATCAATTCCAAGGGATTCCAGCTTGCGCACTGCTCTCAATGTATTTGAACTATTGACCCATCCTTGGTTGACATCGATGCGGATTGCAACATGCTCTCCAACACGCTGTCTTACGGCTTTAATTCTTTCGACATCACTTTCCACATCGGTACCGACTTTCATTTTGAAGGAACGATATCCTTCTTTCACTTTCTGATCCGCTTCCTCTGCCATTTTTTCAGGTTCATCTATGCTTAAGACATGGGTAACAGGGAACTTCTTGTGAAACCTTCCGCCAATCAATTGGTAAACCGGGACGCCGAGTTTTTTTCCCGTCACGTCAAAACAGGCAATATCGATGGCCGCTTTTGCACTCGGCACACCTTTTACAATGCGGTCCATTTTGTCGTGGATTTTTTCTATATGAAAAGGGTTTTCATTCAGCATAGCAGGTGCCAAAGAATGTTTGAGTACATGAAAAGTGGATTCAATTGTTTCCCCTGTCACATGTTCGTCCGGCACGCTTTCCCCCCATCCAATAAAACCTTCGGAAGTTGTCAATTTTACGATAATCGATGGCATTACCGGGAACGTACCGTAACTTACAATAAACGGTTTGACAAGCGGGAAATCAACCGAAAAAATTTCTATCTTCTGTATGTTCATGGATGCCTACTTCCTTCTGTTATTTATATTCTGTCGCATTGAATAATGTTTTAGCCAAAACTTTCGCGCCAATAATCAGCGCATCTTTGTTGAATGTCATATGAGGATGATGAAGGCCCGGCTTCAAATCCGCCCCGATGCCAATCATCGTCGCTTTCAATTCAGGTTTGGAAACCGTATAGAAATGGAAGTCGTCGCTGCCCGGCGTTTGCACCGGATCGGCCAGGAAGCCTTCGCCAACTGTATCCATGATGGCTTTTTCGGCAATTTTCTTCGCTTCTTCCGAAACTTCCGCCCCTGGTGTCTTATCATACCAATCCCAGACAATATCGGTTTCAAACAGTTTGCTGATATTTCGAAGGCCGTGTTCTACTTGAAATTGAATCGCATCTATTACTCTGTTTTTTTGCGCGCGAATATCTATAGAAAAAGTGGCATTTCCCGGAATGATATTTACGCTGCCTCCATCCGCCACGACTTTTGTCAATTTCACGCTGTGGGGCTCAAAAGGATTCAAATAAATGCTTTTCAAC
Source organism: Ureibacillus sp. FSL K6-8385 (assembly GCF_038593155.1). Lineage (GTDB taxonomy): Bacteria > Bacillota > Bacilli > Bacillales_A > Planococcaceae > Ureibacillus > Ureibacillus terrenus. The sequence goes on along the minus strand of NZ_CP151968.1, from coordinate 75,087 downwards.
ATTTGCTGTATGGCAACAATGACATCAATGGCATTTTTGCCCTGATGCGGCCTTGCTCCGTGGGCATCTACCCCCCGGACTTCCCCTTGCAGGAACAGCGCTGCTCCATGGTGAACGGCAGGGGATACTTTGCCGAAAGGAAGCTCCTCAATCGGCCTCAAATGGATGCCAAAGAGATAAGACACATCATCCACAATTCCGCGCTTTACCATCTCAATGGCTCCTCCGCCGACTTCTTCTGCCGGTTGGAAAATGAACCGGACCCGTTTCTTTAACGGGTAATCTTTGATTCTGAGCAAGGCGCCCAACACCATCGATATATTTGCGTCATGTCCACAGGAATGGTTGGCCCTCATTTCCCCGTCGACTTCCTGCCAAAGGGCGTCAATATCCGCTCTGACGGCGACCACTTCGTCCCCATTTCCAATTTCGGCAACCAGTCCCGTCATATCATTGAAACGTTTGTACGGTACTTTCAATTCATCCAAAATGGCTGCTATTTTATTGGTTGTTTGGTATTCTTTCCAGCTTACTTCCGGACAACTATGAAAAAGATCGAACCAACTAAATATGACCTCTTCATACGTTTTTACCTGACCCATATCCTTGCACCTCTATACTTTTGCTTACTCTATTATACAAAAAGTCTGACTATTTATTAATTGCTTTCGCCCACACCTTAACAAATACTTCACACATACAATAATCATTCGAACACTTTTTGTTCAAAAATTTATTTATTTTATATTATGCATTTATGATTTTATGCCTACTTCTTCCCCTTTTCCTTGAACAATTAAAATCTTACGTTTTATAAAAAAAACCGCCTCATATCGAGGCGGATGAAATTTATCGGTTCTTGGCCATTTCCATTTTATGTTCCCCTTTATTTTTCGTAAACCATTGAATGGCAAACATGATCCCGAAAATGGCTAAACCGATGATGTCCGAAAGTGACTCCGGATAAACCATAAGGAGCCCTGCAACAATCAGGATGATCCTCTCAATCCAATTAATGCGGCGGTAACAGAATCCGATGACCCCTGCACCGATCGCAATCATGCCCATAATGGCTGTAAGCAGCACCCAAAGCACTTCCATGACTGTTACATCAATCATGAGCAGCTGCGGCGAGAAAATAATCATGTAAGGAATGATAAAGGCCGCAATGGCCAATTTTGCAGAATGAATTCCTGTCTTAATCGGTTCCCCTCCGGAAATGGCCGTCGCTGTAAAGGCTGCCAGTGCCACTGGCGGCGTGATATCTGCAATAATACCAAAATAGAATACGAAGAAATGGGCAGATAATATTGTTACAACCGGCACCGCTGATAACGGAACATCGGGTGCAAGCAAAGCGACGATTGCAGGGGCTGCTATGGTTGAAGTAATGATATAGTTTGCAGTCGTTGGAGCGCCCATCCCTAAAATTAAAGAAGCAATCATGACGAGGAATAAGGTTAATAAAACATTTCCTCCGGCAATTTCCACCAAACCGCTTGCCAGGCTTAAACCGAGTCCTGTTTTCACCACAACCCCCACAATTATGCCGGCACAGGCTGTTGCGGCAGCCACTCCCAGCGCTGTTCTCGCCCCGTCGGCCAAGGCGTCAATAATTTCTCTCAAACCAAACTTTACGTCCTTATTTAGAAAGCCCACGACAATGCATGCGAGAATTCCATACAATGCCGCATGAATCACAGGAATCCCTATCATCATGATAATGATGATCAAAACAAGCGGTGTCAGCAAATATAATTTTTTAAATACTTCTTTGCGATTTGGCAATTCTTCATCCGTCAACCCACGAAGACCCAATTTTTTTGCTTCAAAATGGGTCATAATCCAGATTCCGGTGAAATATAAAATTGCAGGAATGGCCGCGGATTTCGCAATATCCCAATACGTTACGCCACGGCCGATAAATTCGACCATCAAGAATGCCGCTGCCCCCATGATTGGCGGCATGATCTGCCCTCCGGTGGAAGCGGCCGCTTCAACGGCGCCGGCGAATTCCCTTTTATATCCGAGCCTTTTCATCATAGGAATCGTATAAACACCGGAAGTAACGACATTTGCCACGGAGCTGCCGGAAATCGTCCCTTGCAAAGCGGACGAAAATACCGCCACTTTGGCCGGTCCCCCTACAAGCTTGCCGGCAACAGAGATGGCCAGGTCGTTAAAATACTCCCCTACGCCGGTCTTTACTAAAAAAGCTCCGAACAATAAGAAGGCAAAGATATAAGTCGCCGATACGCTGATTGGCGTACCCAAAATCCCGTCTGTAGAAAAATACATCAAATTGACAAGCTGTTCCAATGATTGTCCGCGATGGGCCAAAAAATTCGGCATGTAGGGGCCAAAGATGGCATACAATAAAAAGAGTATTGCAATCACCACAATCGGCAATCCTACCGTTCTTCTCGCGGCTTCCAAAACCAGCAGGATCACCAATCCGCCAACGATAAAATCCAACTGATTGATTGTTCCTAAACTAGTAACAAGCCTTTCATAGTTAAGCGTCCAATAGATGCCGCAAATTGCCGCTATAAGGGCCAAAATATAATCATAGAAAGCGATTCTTGTTTTCAACCCTTTTTTTCTGGGCGGAAACAGCAAAAAGATGATGGTCAGCGCAAATCCGAGATGGATGCTTCGCTGAATATATGCAGTAAAAGCGCCAAAAATGGCAGTATATAATTGGAATAATGAAAAGGCGAGAAGTATGCAGTACACAACCCATTTCATTATTCCTCCCAATTGTCTAAAGTTTGATTCCGTATCGAATTTTTCCAACAGCTCTTGTGCCAGCTGTTCTTCATTCAGCTTGTCTTGATTCCTCATTTCCACGGCTTTCATATTCCATTCGCACTCCTTTCATTTTGTCATAAAGGGAGACGCTTCGGATTTCGACGGTGTAAGAACTTCCCCGCTGAAGAATTTTCTTCAAATCATATTCCCTGCCGCCGTAGTAAAACACCAAATCCATATTGATATCTCCAACATAGAGAACAAAATTTTCCACTATCCTATTTGTATAAAGCTTATAAATACCATCCTCATATAACAATGTTTGCCCTTCTTCCGCATGAGCCGGCATCCCGACAGCCACGTCTTCATACTCCATCGAAACCATTTTGATTTTGCCATCGACGACTTCATATGTTTCCAAAACATCCGTTAGATGAATCGAATGGATGAAACGTATTTGAAAAATTCTATCTTCACCTAAATTTATGTAGTACATCGATGGTCGTTCCGTTTTTGTTTCGGTAAAAGAAATGGACGGAAAAACAGGCATAAATAAGAATATGGCAAAAACAGCAGATATAACAATCAGAGTCACTATTATTCTCATCTTACCGCCCCATATATAAAGGGCCTGAAGAAGCATCCGCCTTCAAGCCCTTCACCACGCTCATCAATTACTCTTCGAAATATTTTTTCGCGCCGGGATGCACGTCAATGCCAATACCGTCTAAAGCGGTTTCTTTCTTAATGAATGCCGCTTTGGCGTGGCCGATTTTGTCTGTATTTTCATAGATGGCTTTTGCAATTCCGTATGCCACTTCATCAGGCAAATCTTTTTTCACCGCAAGCATTGCAAGCACCGAAACAGTCGGCACATCTTCAGATAGGCCGTAAGTGCCTTTCGGAATCACATCTTCTGTATAATATGGGTATTTTTCGATCAATGCTTTCGCTTTTTCAGGATCTACCGGAATAATCACCACATCCGCCTGTGCACCCAATGATTCCACAGCGGCTGTCGGATAGCCGGCAGTAATGAATGCCGCATCAATTTGTCCTGTTTGCAGGCTGTCCACGGATTCACCAAAGTCCAAGTTCTGAGGCTGAATGTCGTCCATAGTTAAACCGTGCACTTCCAGCAATTGTTCCGCGTTTGCATAAGTGCCTGAACCCGGAGCTCCTACCGAAACTTTTTTACCTTTTAAATCTTCAAAAGATTTAATGCCCGATTTTGCAGTTGTGACCAGCTGCACTGTTTCCGGATAAAGAGCGCCGATTGCCACCAGATCTTCCATCGGTTCCCCTTCAAACATTAATTGGCCGTTTTTTGCATAATAAGCAATGTCCGTTTGCACGAAAGCGATTTCAGCATCGCCCGCTTTCAAAGCATTGATGTTTGCAGTGGAGGCTTGTGAAACTTCGGCAGTCGTTTTAATGCCCGTTTCGCTTGTAATCAATTCCGCAAAAGTACCTCCCAATGCATAATAAGTACCTTGTGTACTACCGGTTACCAAGCTCAAAAATTTAATATCGGCTGATTTATTTTGATCCCCCTCTGTTGAACCGCCGCTGGAGCTTTCATTACCTCCGCACGCACCAAGCAGCATCAGCAACATAATGCTAATAAAAGTAAAAAATAAAATTTTTTCCTTTTCAAAATAAAACTCCCTCCTCTTTGTGTAACCAAAACAAATGTCTTAATACAGTACAATTGTAACTATTACATTTTGATTATATCAAATATTTTAATAGAATAATAGAGTTTTAAAGAGAATATTATTTTATTTAAATAGAATTTTTATCAATCCTTTTCATTTCAACCCGATTAACCTCTGTTATAATACAATGTTTTTTTAATAAATTTCCAAAAAACTATTCTTTCACTCTTCATTTTGCAAAAAAATTTCGGGTTGCCTTTCGGATGAAACGGCAACCCTGAAAAATGATATTAATTTGATTCTATGACTCCGCAGGCAATACGGGCGCCGGACTCGCCCGATGGATCGGTTTTATAATCATCCGGTTTTTCATGTAAAACTACGGAGCTTCCATCTTCATCAAACAATGAATTTTCTCTGTCTTTTTGCAGCGTAATATTTTTGACGAGGAACACCACATCGACCTTTCCATCCTCATTCGGGGCTATGTTAGGCAAATCTCCCGCATGAAAGCCCCTTGGATTTTCAAAACCGTGCTCTCTGTCCAAAGGATTAAAATGGCTTCCCGCTGATTCAAAGCCCGGTTTTTCACATTTCCCCACTTCATGAATATGGAAACCGTGTTCCCCTTTCGGCACATTTTCCATTTTTACATGAATTCTTACACCTTCCGAAGTTTCGGTAAACTCAACCGTGCCCACTTCCTTTCCTTTTGTATCAATCATATCGGCTTTTGCCGTCAATGCAGGTTCCGCATTTGTCGGGATTTGTTCCGCATCCTTGTTCTGCGCTCCAAACCAGCCGCATCCTCCCAAAAATATGAGAAGCATGCACAAGGATAAATAACCTATTTTAAATTTTTCCATGCTCGAACCTCCTTTACCAGAAGTTTCGTCAATTTTTTGGAAAAATATTCATAAATTTTAAATGATAGTAAATCAATGAAATTGAATCCAAAACGAGAACTGTTTTCCATCGTTTCGCGAAAAATAAAAAGCGGATTGGAAAACTGACCGTTTTCTCAACCCGCTTTTGAAGTGCATGAAAATTCCCTTCGCCGTAAACACGTAATATCAACAAAATGGTAAGTACCATTTCTTATATTTTATCATATGAATAATATTACAATCTCTTCAAAATTCATTTTTTACCATAGCATTGGCTTGGCTACCATCAGCCATAGCATGATCAACAGCAATATGATATATTTCCAGGCGGCCTTCCGCAACTTCACAATAAAATCTTCCTTTTGAAACCCGCTTGTTCCGAAAGTTTGCAAAGTCGGTTTGAAAGCTTTTGCCAAAAATGCAATGGACAGAAACATGACGGCAAGGGTGAGAACAATCCAGGAATCTTTCCATGTCCATCCGGTGATGATGACGAGAATTGCTCCGGAAATCACAAGGACATGGCCGGCATGCTTTACGACATCGATGGCCAATTTAAAGGAATTCACATACCCGGCCATTTCTTTTTCATCGGCTTCCTCCATTTTCTTCGTTATTGGAATTAATGTCACCAAAGGGCCTATTGAGACGACCGCACTTAAAACATGAATGAATAAAAAAATCGTATGCAGCATATCCATCACATCCATTTCCTCTTCTTGTTTCTAAGTATAACATGTATCTTATATACCTTTTTTTATAAATTCAGTGACAATCTTCTTGTCTATAGATTGCCCGTTTCCCCCGCTTTTTTTGCTTGCAGTTTAAAAGGCTGCCTGATGGGTAAACTATGATGTAATGAATTAATCATCATGATAGGAGTGTTGACAATCGGAATCCATCGATTTTTTACAAGCTTAAATGACTTGGAGCGCATTTTCCGCGCCCCGGGGCGATTTAAATTTGAAGAACATAATGTAGCCGCCCATTCCTGGAAAGTGGCCCAATACGCCCTATTCTTTGGAACCCTTGAAGAAATGCACGGCGCTAAAGTGAATTGGAAATCCCTTTATGAAAAAACAATTAACCATGATTTTGCGGAAGTGTTCATCGGCGACATTAAGACGCCGGTCAAACATGCAAGCGAAGAATTGAAGCAAATGCTTGCCCATGTAGAAGAAAAAATGATGGAAAAATTCATTAAGGAAGAGATTCCACCGGAATTTCAGGAAATCTTTTTCAAGCGGATGAAAGAAGGAAAAGATGGGACGCTGGAAGGCCGACTTTTGGAATTTGCCGATAAACTTGACCAATTTTATGAATCCTTTGCCGAGCTGAAGCGGGGCAATACGGACAAAGAATTCATCATTATGTATCAGCAGGCATTGACGAATCTCCTTCAAATGCCTTTGAAGGTAAGTGTCCATTATTTCCGGAATGTCATTTTGAAGGATGTGATGAAAGAAGATACTCAAATCGATGTCGCCAAATTGACAAATGAAATTTTGGATAAAATTAAGCCTCAAGACTGACATAACGGATCCAATCGAGACTTTTTATTTTGCTCAAAATTCTTCTGTTTTTCCATATTAAACATTTGACTTTTTATTAAAAAGATACTTACTTGAATACGATTACATATTCCTTTACCATTACATTAAGCTGCGTTGTTCGTTGACATATTAAGTTTTAACCTTTGAACTGAAATAGGGAGTTCTAGATCGAAGATGGAATGGCGGGCGTCATCCACATGGACTGACGATATACAGGAAATCTTCTGCGGACACCCACCTGGTGGAGTTGTGGTTTTAAAACTCTAATATTCCGGCAAGGCAGCTTACATTGAAATGCGGCCCTCCTTTAAGGGAGGGCTCTTTATTTTGGAATGATAAAAAGCGGAGAATTTGTTCTCCGCTCGTACCCTTAAACAACTGTCTTCTTCTATGCACCTACATATCTCTGATACAGTATCTTTGCCTTTTCTTTTTCTTTTGTCCCGTGGATCAATGCCCTCCCATCTTGAAAGAGGACAATTTGTACATCTTCTGCCTGGAATGAAATTAAATATGGATTCGCCTTTAAGTCTTCCACAATGGGTTTAAGCCTTTTGGAAATCTGTTCAAAGGAGATCTGCTGTTTCTGCTGCGGACGGATTTGCACCGTATTTCTCCCGCATAATACCGCTGTTTTCAACCCCGTTTCCTTTGTCAAATATGGATATGAGGGATTGTCGCCGCATGAAGGGCAATCTTGCTTTTTTAACGATGACACATCTATGATGGAATGTTCCCTTTTCCATACATCGAAGGAAACCAACTGTTTGGAAACTTCACCGGATGCCAGATATTTCAACGCTTCCGCGGACTGATACGAAGCCACCATTTGCACCGCCGGTCCGATGACACCGACCGTATCACATGTCATGCCATCGGAAGGAATTACTTGCAGCAGGCAATGGTAGCACGGTGTTTGTTTCGGGACGATGGAAACGGTCAGCCCATAACTTTTCACAACAGCCCCGTGTATCCACGGAATGCCGTGCTTCATCGCCACATCATTGATGAAAAACCTTGTCTCGAAATTATCCGTTCCATCAATGATGAGGTCGACATCCTTTACAACGTCTTCCATCTCAATCGAAAAATCCCCTACAATCCCTTCGATTTGTATAGCGGAATTGATGGTTTGCAAATGTTTCTGGGCCGCAACGGCTTTTGGCAGCTTATTTTTTGCGTCTTCTTCCGTATAAAGCTGCTGCCGGCCGAGATTCGTCCAATCGACGTAATCCCGGTCAATGATGGTGATTTTGCCGATGCCGGCCCGGGCCAACATCTCGGCATTCGCGCAACCCAACGCTCCCGCCCCGACGATCAGCACATGGCTTTTCAACAACTTTTTCTGCCCTTCCTCGCCAATGGGAGAAAACAAAAGCTGCCGCGAATACCGTTCCATTATGATGTGAGCATCCCTTCCGCCGGACTCGAAGCGACCGCATAGCGTTTTTTCGGAATTCTTCCCGCTTCATAGCCGAGTCTTCCTGCTTCAATCGCCAATTTCATGGCTTTTGCCATTTTTACCGGATCTTTTGCGCCTGACACTGCGGAATTCAATAAAATGCCGTCCGCCCCCAATTCCATTGCAATCGCACAATCGGCAGGGGAACCGATGCCCGCATCGACAATAACCGGAATTTTCGACTGTTCGATGATGAGCGAAAGGTTCAACGGATTGACAATCCCCTGTCCGGAACCGATTGGGGAAGCGCCGGGCATAATGGCGTGAACCCCCAATTCCTCCAGTTTTTTGGCCAAGACCACATCATCAGAAGTATATGGCAGAACAATGAAGCCTTCCTTCAACAGCATCTCTGACGCCCTCAATGTTTCAATCGGGTCCGGAAGAAGGGTTTTGTCATCGCCGATCACTTCCACTTTCACCATATCGCAAAGTCCGGAAGCTTTTGCAAGTTTCGCTATTCTTACCGCTTCTTCCGCCGTTTTTGCCCCTGCTGTATTTGGAAGCAGAGTATATTTTGAAAGATCCAGCATTTCCAAGAAATTGGGCTGGGATGGTTCGTAAATGTTCATTCTTCTTACGGCGAACGTCAATATTTCGGCTCCGGAAGCTTCCACCGCTTCCTTTTGAATCTCAAAATTCGGAAATTTCCCTGTACCCAGCAACAATCTTGATTTAAAAACTTTGTCTGCAATTTTTAACATCATTATCCCCCTCCCACAAAATGGACAATCTCAATTTTATCTCCTTCATTCACCGGCTGATTGCCGTATTGTTCTTTCAGCACAATTTCGCCGTTTTGCTCCACAACGACGATGCGGTCCTGCAATTTGAAAAAGTTCAATAAATCCTCCACATTTTGGACATGGTCTTCCACTTCCGTCTTCTGGCCATTAATGTAAAGCTGCAACCTCGCTCCTCCTTCAAAGTCCTTTTTTAACAGGGCGGCCGCTTCCTTGGGCTGATTCGACGAAAAAATATGGGACATTACCGCAATGCCGCGCGCTTTTTTCTCCAGCACTTTTTTGGCGTTCGCCGGCGTAATTCCGCCAATGGCGATCACCGGAATCTTTACTTTTTCCACAACTTCTCCTAGGGCATCCAGCCCTCTTCCTGCCAGTCCTTTTTTGCTGTCCGTTTCAAATATATGGCCAAAGATGCAGTAATCTGCCCCCGCTTCTTCGGCCGCTTTCGCTTCTTCCGGCGAATGGGTGCTGACCCCCACCCTCATGTGGGGATAGGCGGTTTTCACTTTAACGGCAGGAAGACCGTTTGCAGGAAGATGGATATTTGGAATTCCTGCAAGCAGTGCGACATCAAGCCTGTCATTGATGACCAGCCTTTCTTTGGCCACCCCTGCATGAATGAGTTCTTCTATTAGAACCATCAATTCTGCGGGGGATTTATGTTTTTCGCGTATGTGAATGTAATCAACAATCCCGGAGATTGAAACGATGATTTCTTTCAGTTCCTCATTTGTTTTTTTCCCGTCTGTAATGGCATGAAGTTCCAATGCAATGCCTTCCTTCCATCAAAATTCGGGCCTTACACGCTTACCTGTTCATCCATCGGCCACATTTGTTTACGGTAGGCCATATCCCAGAACATATATTCAAAACGGGTCGTATTCAGAAAAATATCCTCCAATCTCAGAAGCTCAGATTCCGGCTTTCCTTCCGCCAGCTCATTCAGCAAATCGAAGTTCCATTGCGCAGACTGGCCAAACTCTTCCGAACTGTATGTTTTGATCCAGTCACCATACAATTCATGCTCTTTTGCCCCCTCAATTTTCGCAAGCTCGCAGCCAATTTCCCAATAGCTCCATGCGCAGGCGAAATGGGCGGCCACCAATTCTGCAAGGGAACCGTTTTGGGCTACAGCCAGCATATAGTGGGTGTAGGCAAGGGTCACCGGAGACGGTTCCGCTTCTTCCAGTTCCCTTTCTGTAATGCCGAAGCGGCTGGCATAGTTTCTATGCAGCTCCATTTCCCCATTCATCGTATAATAAAGCAAATTGGCGAAGATGGTCATGACTTCAAGATTTGTCGCTTTCACCGCGCCTAAAGCGAACAATTTGGAATATTCAATTAAATATAGATAGTCCTGAATCATGTAAAAACGGAATTTGCCGGGGTCCAAAGTGCCTGCCCCCAACTCTTTCACAAAAGGATGTTCATGGTTTTTTCTCCAAACGGATTGGTACTTTTCAAATATACGATCCGTAAACTTCATCGCACTTCCCCCATCCCATGATAAAATAAATAAAAAAAGCCACTTCATAAAAGAAGTGGCTTTAAAACTCGAATTCCATTTTCAGAAAAAACACACTTATAGACACACGAGTCCCTAAAACCACTTCCCTTCGCTAGCATTACCTAGTTCAGGTTCAAAGGGTTGAGGCATCGCCTCTCTCAGCTAATCCATAGCACCCCTAGTGGTGTAATGCTTTTATTAAATTTGATTTACCCTCATTGTTGCATAAACCGAGAAAATTTTCAATACCTAACATTGAAATTAAAAAAGTTGCCCCAGCGTTTTGGCTAAGGCAACCTTATGATTTTTGCTGTTTTTTTGTCTGTTTTTCCCATTGCAAGAGATGAGGATATGGATCAAAAGCCCATTCCGTCCGCCCATTGAACTTATACATGCCATAGTGCAAATGGGGCGGGAATTTGCCGCTTGTCCCCTCTTTGCCGTATCCCGAGCTTCCGACACCGCCGAGAACCGTTCCCGGTTCTACGATATCGCCCACCTTCAGCCCTTTATTGAAATAGGCCAAATGGGCATAATAGTGGTATGTGTTGTGATTATCCCGGATGCCGACTCTCCAGCCTCCAAATTGATTCCAGCCCATTACTTCCACCACTCCATATGAGGTGGATAAAACCGGCGTTCCGTATCCCGCAAATATATCCGTTCCTTCGTGGATTCTTCTTCCGCCCCAGCCGCGGCTGGCGCCCCAAGTACCTTTGTAGCTGTAGTTGTACCCGCGGACGGGAATCGGAAAAATATGTTTGTCCAGCCGAATGGTATTGAAATGTTTATAAAGCTTATCAATGGTCATAATTTGATTGATAATCTTTTCATCTTTGTAATATTCCCACAAAGCCGTTTTAAAATCTTCTTCCGACGGCCCAAATTTATTTAAATAGCTGGCCATCGTAAAAAGGATATCCTGGTCGTCATTTCTGTCCGCCTTGCCATCGCCATTTCCGTCAAGGCCATTGCCTCCAAAATATTGAATCGTAAATGGCGCGGTATCCTCGATATTGGGGTTGAACTCGCCTGCCCAAAATTCATGGGAAAACTGGATGGCGATGACGCTTTCCCTCTTTGGTATATCCTTTCGCACTTCTTGAATATTTCGTTCATATTGGTCGATTGCAGCCAAACGATGCCACGGAACAAATGGAGTTTCATAGCTTTTATACAAATCCATTCTTTCTTTGTAAACATCTTCCTTATTTTCGTTTGCATTTGCAAAAACAGGAAAGAACAATGAACATGCAACCGCTAAACTTAAGGAGAGAAAAATTTTTCGAATCACGCCCATCCTCCTTTCTTCCATTAGAATATCCCGAAAATTTCAAAGCATGTGTCCTTTTCAACTTGTAAAATTTTCACGGCACCTAAAAAACGTGCTTAACATTAGTTGTTAAGCACGTTTGTCATCAAGAGCCCTTTTTTGCGTCAACCGTTCTCTGCAAGAAAAGGGAGCATTATAATCAGAGTAATGCAGTTTGTTTTATAGCAAATGTTGTGATATTATACCTTTTATTAATAGATAACATACATTTGGGGGAATAATAGATGCAAACACTTGAATCCATCGAACAATTCAGCGAACTCAAAAACGAAGAGCGTGTAATATTTGTGTTTTCTGCCGATTGGTGCAAAGACTGTATTTTTATTAAACCATTCCTTCCGGCAATCGAGGAAAAATATTCCCAATATGCCTTTATTTTGGTAGACCGCGATCAATTTATCGATTTATGCGGTGAACTTGATGTTTTTGGAATTCCGAGTTTCATCGCCTACCACAAAGGCGAAGAAATCGGCCGTTTTGTCAGCCGTGACCGCAAAACACAGGAAGAAATCGAAAACTTTATCGAAGGATTAAGCGTTTAATTCCGGCATTATTGTCAGACCCCCTATCGAATTCAGCGATAAGGGGGTTCCGTTTTTGAATTCTGAACGAAATCAGTACTTTCGTTAATTCTTCATCATATATGCCTGCTTTTCTTTATTCCCATAAACCATTATAATAGACCGGCATACAAATCAATGCAATGCAGGATGCCAACAAATAAAGCAAACGGAAGCCGACACCTTCGATAATATGGCCCAAAATATATGGACCCAAGCCGAATCCTAAATCCAAAAACATAAAGTAGGTTGCGGTTGCATGTCCCAAACGGGATGGCTCCGCATTTTTCACCGCAATCATTTGGGCGGCTGAATTAAAATTGCCGAACCCCAGTCCCATGCAGGCTGCCGCCAAAAGAACCATCCAAGTGGCCGTAGACCGGCTATAAATGAACATGCCCGTCGCAAATAATAATATGCAAGGATACACTACGATATTGGCTCCGCGTGAATCGATTACTTTCCCTGTAAAAGGTCTTGAACAAATGACGCTGATGGAATGTATTAGAAAGAAATAGCTTGCGGCCTCCATCAATCCCGTTTCTTTTCCATAAAGGGTCAAATAGGAGGTCACGCTCGAAAAGCCGAACCCGATCGCCAACATCAGCAGAGAGATTGGAATCGCCTGTTTATCGATATAATCGGAAATGTTGAAAACCTTTGCTTCCTTTTCGTGATCCGGCTGATTTGCAGGAGGAAGCTGTATGCGGGCCAAGTGAATAATGATTAAACAGACGATGACTGTCACAACATTCGTAGTAAACAGCCATCGAAATCCATTGTTTAAGTCAATGAACAGCATGCCCAGAAACGGCCCGATGGCTGCCCCTAGCACATTGCTCAAGCCATAATAACTGATTCCTTCCCCTTTTCTGGAAGAAGGTACAATTTGAACACAAATGGTGCTTAAAGCGGTGCTTGCCAGACCCAGCATAAAACCATGGAAAATGCGGGTTAAAAGCAGCGTTTCCACGCCTTTGACGAAAAAGTAACTCAATGAAAACATCACCGCTCCGAGCAGCCCGGCATTTAGTACACGGAATATGCCAAATCTCCCTATCAGTTTTCCTACTAATACCCTACCAAAAAGGCATCCAAGAACGAAAATGCTCGCTGACAAACCTGCCGTACTCACTTTTACTCCGTATGTTTCAACAGAAAAATTGGCCATCGTTACCATGAACAAGAAATTCATGATGGTCAGCAGAAAATTCACAAAGGATGTAATGATGAAATCCTTTGTCCAGAGATTCTCTTCCAAGCTTCTACACCTCTATTGCAATTAAGAACTTTTTCTCGGGCTGAATTTAAATCGCATATAAATTTGAAAAAAGGACGATCAAATTTTCCATACTCTTTTAGTGCCAATTTTTAAACGAATGATTTTTTTACAAACTGATTGGCAGGTCTTTCCAAACCTAAATGTTCGCGCAATGTGGAGCCCTCGTATTCCGTTCTGAAAAGGCCCCTTCTTTGCAGCTCCGGAATCACCAACTCCACAAAGTCGTCCAGGCCGTCCGGGTATGTCGGCGGCATGATATTAAAGCCGTCCGCCGCTTCATTCTCGAACCATTCCTGCAATTGGTCGGCGATTTGTTCCGGCGTGCCGATGATCTCGCGGTGGCCGCGGGCTCCGGCAATGCGTTGGTACAACTGGCGGATGGTCAGGTTCTCGCGTTCCGCCAAATCCCTTACTAATTGGGAACGACTCTTAATGCCATTGATTTCGGATACATCCGGCAGCTCCGGCAGCGGTCCGTCCACCGGGTAGCCGCTCAAATCCACTCCCAACTGCTGGGACAATAAAGATACCCCCAATGATTCCGGAATCAAATCCAAAAGCTTCCGGCGTTTTGCCTCCGCTTCCTCGATGGTTCTGCCGACAATCGGATAGACGCCCGGCATGATTTTCAGCTCATCCGGATGGCGTCCGTATTTGGCCATGCGGCTCTTCACATCCCTGTAAAACGCCTGCGCTTCTTCCAGTGTCTGCCATGCCGTGAAGATTACCTCTGCCGTTTTCGCTGCTAATTCCCTGCCCGCTTCAGAAGATCCCGCCTGCACAATGACCGGATAGCCTTGCACCGGGCGGGCGATGTTCAATGGCCCCGTCACGCTGAACCATTTGCCTTCATGGCGGATTTCATGCACCTTTTCCTTGTCCGCAAATTTTGCGTGTTCCTGATCAAAGACAATGGCGTCATCTTCCCAGCTGTCCCACAACTTTTTCGCCACATCCACGAATTCTTCAGCCCGTTCGTAGCGATCGGCATGCACCGGTTCTTCTTTGTACCCAAAATTATTGGCAGCTTCTATTCCGTAACTTGTCACAACATTCCATCCGGCCCGGCCGCCGCTCAAATGGTCCAATGAAGCGAATTTGCGGGCCACGTTGAACGGTTCGTTGTAAGTGGTGGATACGGTGCCGACCAATCCGATTTTGGAAGTCACCGCGGCAAGGCCCGACAATAAGGTGAACGGTTCAAAATAAGCGGTATGTTCATGTTCAAAACCCTTGGATCGATATCTTGCCGATACACCATCCGCCAAAAACACCATATCGAACTTGCCGCGCTCGGCGGTCAGCGCCTGCTGCTTCGCAAATTCAAAGTTCAATAAATTTTCCTTCTTTACATTTGGATATCGCCATGCTGCCACATGATGGCCTGGAAGCATTAAGAAGGCCCCAAGTCTCAATTGTCTTTTCGACATATACAACAACTCCAATCTATTTAGTAGTATTTAAAGATTGTGCTAGGTATGGGATTTGCAAAAAAAATATAATCCCGTTTATACAAACCTATTTACTATGTTTAAATGCGAAAAATTTCACAAGGGTGTTCCCCATCGTTGACCTTTCCGTATGGAAATGATTCAAAAAAAGAATTTTTCTTTTTCCCGTCCCCCTCCACTTTCTTCAAAAAAACAAGAGGCTCCCTCATCTTAATAAGATAAAGGAGCCTCTAGTGGTTTAGTCGGCCAGAATGTTTTTGTTTTATTTTGAGAATAAGGATAATGAAATCCGATCACTCTGTCAATCCCGATTCCGGCAATTTCATTATAGAAAATTTCTATCATCAATCCATTTTTTCTATTAATATCCAATTCCACCCTCCTTCCGATGATTCCGTATTAATCCATTTCCATTGAAACATATGGCGGCCCCAATGAATAAGATAATTATTAAAATATGCTCAAAGGATGTGAAAAATGGCAAAAACGAAGGTAAATCCGAAAGACCCTTCAACGGTGCCGAAATTTGTAACGGCATTAAAAAAACCTTCAGTCGCCAAACCAAAGCCCCACCCCGACTATCCGTCCAATTCTTATTTTGAAATTGTCATGAAAGAATCGCTCCATCGGTTCCACCGGGACTTTCCCCTTACAAAAATCTGGGGCTATGACGGCCTTTATCCGGGGCCGACCATTGAAGCAAGAAAAGATAAAACGATTTACGTGAAATATGTAAATAGGCTTCCGAAAAAACATTTTCTTCCTGTCGACCGTTCGCTGCACGGTGTGGGAGACTCGCCGGAAGTCCGTTCCGTCGTACACGTGCATGGAGCCCATGTCGATTGGGAAAGCGACGGGCACCCGGAAGCATGGTATACACAAAATTATGAATATACCGGCCCAAAATTCAGAAGAAAGGTGCACAAATATACAAACCACCAGCCGGCAGCCACCCTTTGGTATCACGATCACACAATGGCCATGACTAGGCTCAATGTTTATGCAGGGCTGACAGGATTTTATCTTATTCGGGATGCTTTGGAAGACAGGTTGAATTTGCCAAAGGGGGATTATGAGTATCCTCTTCTTATCCAGGACAAATCGTTCAATGAAGACGGTTCTCTGTTTTATCCGGACCGTCCGCCGGAAAATGCCCCGTTCCCAATCCCTGCACCATTTATCCCAACAATTGTCCCATTTTTTAACGGGGATTTCATGGTTGTCAACGGCAAAGTTTGGCCGTATTTGGATGTCGAACCGAGAAAATACCGGTTCCGTATTTTAAACGGTTCCAACGGTTCCACTTATAGAATTCAGCTTGATAATGGAGCCCCGTTCCATCTGATCGGTACGGATGGAGGTTTTTTAACTGCTCCTGTGGAAGTTCCGTCCATCGATCTGATGCCGGCGGAACGGGTTGATGTAATTGTCGATTTCTCCAAATTTAAAAAGGAAAACATCAAATTGATCAATGCGTTGTTGGATGAAACCGACCCGAAAAGGGACATTATGTTGTTCCGCGTAATCAAACCTTTAAAGGGGGAAGATACAAGCGAAATTCCGGCAAAACTTGCGGAATCCATGGATTTGCATGAACATCACGCCCAAACCGTCCGCAAATTGCCACTATCCGTAGGTACAGACCAATACGGCAGAATCATGATGATGCTCGACAACAAAATGTTCCATGAGCCTTGCACCGAGAAGCCGGCTTTGGACAGCATCGAGATTTGGGAATTCATCAATGCAACCCCGATTCCCCATCCGATACACATTCATCTGATCCAGTTTCAAATTCTCGATCGCAGGCCGTTTAATGTGGATGTGTATCAAAACAGCAACGGGGAAATTCTGGAATTTACAGGCGATCCGGAGCCTCCGCTTAATTTCGAAAAGGGCTGGAAAGATACAGTGAGAGCGCCAAGCGGAATGGTTACAAGAGTCATCATGCATTGGAAAGAACATGCGGGAAATTATATCTGGCATTGCCACTTGCTCGAACACGAAGACCATGATATGATGCGGCCGATCAAAGTGGTGGATGCAGTATCCGCCCATCACCCTCAAGAACATGACAAATCCCAAAGACATTAAAACTAAAATTATGTCTGCTTTTGCAAATGACAAAAGCGGCTCCTGATCGACATACTTTTGCAAAAAATCTACTTTTCCCCAAATCATCTTTTTTTTTTGCTTCTTCTAATTTTTTATTCCCAAATTTATTTCCCTACTTCTCAGGTCTTAGAATGAAATAAATCTGCAGAATGTTGTTGTCCCTCCATTTTTTGTCTAATATGTTGTTAGACAAAAAAATTCTAGGAGGCTCCCATGAAAAAAACCGTTTTAGCCATCGTCATCTTATTGTTGCTTATCAGTTTATTTTTCAATGTCCCGAATTGGTTCCTGTCCCAAGAACACCGTGCAGAAGTAACAAATGAAATAGATTCCATCAAGCTGGACACGAAAGGTGTGGATACAACGATCATTTCCAAAAACCAGGACTATGTGGAAGCGGAATTAAAAGGGAAAGGAAATGTCTCCCTTTCAAAGAAAGGAAATACAATTGAAATCGAGTATCACCGCCAATGGTTTTCTTTGTTGAATTTTGGAAGGGGGACAAAACTTATTGTTACCATTCCTGAAAAATATGACCGCGATTTAAAATTGGAAGTGGCTTCCGGAAATATTGACTTTCAATTGTCTGATGACACGGTTCTTAATTCATTGGAAATGGAAGTCGGCTCCGGCGACATTAACATCGGCTCCCTTCATACAAAATCCACTTCGTTGGATGTCGCTTCAGGAGATATCGATATCAAGCATTTTACAGGCGAACTGGATATCGAGGTTGCTTCAGGAAACGTCTCCATTCAGCTTGATCAATTAGCCGGTGACATTGAGGCGGAAGTAAATTCAGGAAGAGTCGCCCTTGATTTGCCAAAAGACAGCAGCTTCAACATTGATGGAAAAACATCGAGCGGCACAATCAAAAATCATTTCCCTCTGAAAAATGAAGTAGCGGAAAAAGATCGTTTGCGCGGAACTTATGGTTCAGGAAAATATGACATCCACCTGGATGTATCCAGCGGAACAATAGAAATCAAATAGCAAAAAAACAAGGCGGCAACCAATCCATGAGAGACATGGACCGAGAATGCCGCCTCTGCTCTTCTTATCGCCCGCAACATTTTTTATATTTTTTTCCGCTTCCGCAATGGCAGGGATCGTTGCGCCCGATTTTTGCCCCCGCCACAATTTTGGTTTGCTTCGGTTTTGAAAGATCCGCCAATTCCTTCGGCGTATATCCCCGATTATCCCAAAGCCTTGTTGTATTTGCGACGGTAAAAATCATTCTTGTTACTTCGTTTACCTGATTCATATCTTCAAAGGCGAATAGGTTCAAAAACTCTTTCATCGTAATATTGAATTGGTAATTCTTTATTCTCATTTTCCATACGAGTTCGTCGATCATTTCCTGAACCGGCCTGTTTTCAGTCCGTTCAATTTTTTCCAATAATCTTGCCAGTTCCCGGTGATATTTCGTTTTTTCATAATAAAATTCATCTTTATACTTGAGCAATTCCTCTTTTTCAGGAATATAGAAAGGCTTGCCGATAACATACTGCTCCAATTTTTCCGTAGCCTTGCTCTCTTCAAGGGATTTGTGGACAAAGCGATCCAGTTTAATAACGACATTGGATTCTTCCAATTGTTTTTTGTAGCGCGAATCAGTTGCAATGGCCAGCAGATCCTTGTTCGTAATTTTTGGCTTGTTTTGCAAATTATAAATTTGAATGACTTTATAATACGGAACAATACCATACAAGTTCGTACAGCTTACAATATAATCGAAAATCAAATCTTTATTCGTCACTTGTTCGGGATCGATTACTTCAGACCCGCGATATTTATCGGATATGACGATATAGTTTTCATGATGGATATGTTCCCACTCGGTCTTTTTAAATTTCACATTTTTTAGTAGTGCATTGATTTGGTCCATGTTTAATGGTTTATACCCCATCGATTCTGCCCATTCCCTGCTTGAAGTATATTGCGGGTGGGTCGGATCATGGATGATTTCCAGAAACTTCATATAGCCGGCTGGTCCTCC
Organism: Ureibacillus sp. FSL K6-8385; assembly: GCF_038593155.1. GTDB lineage: Bacteria > Bacillota > Bacilli > Bacillales_A > Planococcaceae > Ureibacillus > Ureibacillus terrenus. Next base: position 55,783 of record NZ_CP151968.1, on the reverse strand, counting down.
GACATCTTCCGGCGGCGCCATCCCACCGCCGTCCAGCAAAGTGGGATAACCAAAGTAATAATCGTCTACCGTATCCTCCAAGGTAATCGCAATCTCCCATTGGTCCCCAAAATCGTATTGATAAATCATTTCGCCGGTTTCCTCTATATATTGGTCAATTTTTATGCGGGTCGGCCGTTTCACTTTTTTGCCGTCTACTTCCTTTTGCCCGATCAACTCTTCACTATTCGTTATAATGGCGTCCTCCAACGGAAAGCAAAATGAATGGTACGGTTCCAGATAACTTTTAAAGTTGGTTACATATTGAATGGTTTCGTGCAGCCGATTAAAAGTTGCTCCAGCCGGTATAATCACCCGTCTCCATACTTCCGGTTGAATTCCTTTAAATGATAGTTTCAAGATATAAGCTTTCATCGTTTCACCTTACTTTCTACTATAATCGAACTGATTCGCTGACAATTGACTATTATATTATATATAAATGCCCTCGCAAAAATAGAATCTCTCCCATTTCTTATATGAAAATAAAAGAAAAATATGAATAAAAAAGGTAGCTAAGATCTTAGCTACTGTAGTTCAGCCATCTCTTTTCCACTATAAAAAACGCCTCTTCCAAATAATTTTTCAGCTCCTGGAATCTGTCAATCTCAGGGGACATGTGAAAATCTTTCTTTAATATTCTCAAAAATTCCAGCAGCTTATGTTCTTCCATTGTTGCTTTATTGTAGTTATTTATTAAATCTTCCAACAGATATATTGAGATTTTGTTTAAGAAGTTTTCGCTCCAAAGCCATCTGTATGAAAGGACCTTCAATGCCTCATCATTTCCCAGGATCATCGTCAGCACAAAAGCCATGCCATAAATCTTTTGGCATTTCAATACGTCATCCAGCAATTGATCATCTTTAAATTCACTTTTTTCAATCGAATTATAGGCATGTTCCAAATAACGGAAAAATACATCGTAAGTCGCTAAATTTTTTGCTTCTCCACGTCCCTCGAAATACGCTGCCGCATTGAAGTACCGGTAAAGGGCATTCATGATTTTCGCATTTCCATAGCGAATCCTTATCTGCAAGTTTGTAATGATTTCATCCGGGCTTATTGTAATCATCGGCACGCCCGTTTCATTTCGGACATCCGTTTTTAAGTCAATAAATAAAAACACTTCATTCAAATAGGGCAAGATGTAATTTTGTGCAATCTCTTTATACTCCCTGGATTTTTCTTTTCTTTTTTCCTGCATATATAAAAATGCTTGAGAAAGAATGAACATGACAAAAATTGCCGACCCCATGGCAACAATGGACACCTTGGACTCTCCCCTTTCCCTTCTCCAAAAAAATCTTTTTTGTAACAAAATAGACACAACTTTATAGTAAATATATTTGTGTTAAAGAAAAATTATTCAAAAGATTGTATGATTAAAAGAGAAGTTTAGTATATCAAAATTCGACTTTATGATTTGGAATAAATTAAAACACCTTCGATTATGCCTTTTTGCAATAATCGAAGGTGTTTTTTCATTTAGCCTTTTTCAACAAGGATTCTTTGATTTCTTCAATTTGTTGCAGATGCCGCTCTTCATGATAGCCGATCAATGAAACCCACTGGCGAATCGATAGCAGCCCGTACCTTCTATGGATGAAGGATTTATTTTCCAATTCTTCTTCGCTTACCCCTTCAATGCTTTTCAATAACGCTTCTCTCGACTTGCTCAATTTCCGTTTCAGCTCTTCAAGAGTTTGAAACTCTCCGGAAGGTGTCAGATCATCCGGCGCAACACGCTTCACTGTCCTGTCCAATATGTGATGAAGGGGTTTTTCTTCAACAGGATTGTATTCATCTTTTGATAGCGTTTCCAAAATTCCGTCTACTGTATTCATTTCCATTAAATATAGGTGTTCCAACACCTGGGCAATCGACCATTTCCCCTTTTCCGGAACTTCGTTTAATTGTTCATCCGACAAGAAGCATACGCTGTTCAATACCTTCTCTCTCGTTTGCTGTATTTTTTCCACTCCGCCTACCCTCCTTTTTCTTTCTAATGATTATTCTTATAAATTAAAAAAAAGAACCATTGGAACAATTAAAATTATGTAAAACCTTGATAAGGGGCATCTGTTCCGAGCGTTATTGAGGGAACTCCTCCGCTTCAACAAACCCCTTATCAAAACAATCAGCGGAGATCAGTAGCATTGGAAAAATGCAATTCGATGGCGGTTCAACACTTCATATACCCAGCCCCGGTTGCCTCTCCAACGGAAACCGAAAATGGAATTTCCAAAGGCAAACATCGGATAGAACCAAAAGCTATTCCCGTTTGTCAACCAAATAAATGTATTTCGGAAGAAACATCTACCGATTCCACGGCCACCGCCGCGGCGGGAAAATTCCGCTGTTCCTTGGAAGGTACTGAGTTGAGGGGTAAAGCTTGGCGGTGGAGCTGCAGGCGGCGTCATTTGGCCCCCAATAGGCGGCATGCCCGGCGAGCCCGGAAATCCTCCAGGAAAACTTGGCGGCTGTGTTCTTCCGAATCCTCTGCGAGTTGCATCATCAAAACGCTCAAAGCCGTCTTGATTTTCATTGTAAAAAGGATACACTTTTTCTTCCCCCTTATTCTTCAAACTATCTTCAATGTATGCCATTCATCGGTTACTGCGTAGGCACCTATGCTGATTCATAAAGAAAAGTGGGAAATTAAAACCTAGTTAAACAGTTAGTTTAGTAGGTATTATACCAAAAATGAACCCTTTCTTAAAGGGATATTCTTCAGAATAGATTTTATAAAGAATTGTTAATATTACCAATATTTAATTTTATTACGAAACTTATTTCCCTTTCATTCGTACTTATTATATATACGTCTTCGTTAAGGAGGAAGTCGAGGATGATCGGAAAATTTTTTAAATATTTGCTGGGCGGAAAACGCATTTCTTCTTCCAACTATCATCGTTACGTCAAAAAACATAATTATTACGGACACCATTATTACAAAAGGGGACATAGAAGAAGCGCTTTTTTCCGTTCCGCTCACTTCTTCAGTTCGAAAAGCTTCTTCAGCAGCTAATATATGATTCGGGATTTAATCGAAAACAAAACCCATCACTTATTCAAACAATTTATAGATGAACATACAAATTATGCCGTCAAAGAAGTGATGGGAGCTGGAGCTTACGGTATTACCTATTTGCTAATAGAAAAGCGGTCCGGAAAAAAATATGTCCTTAAACGTCTAAAATCGAAACATCGGAATTCCAAAAAATTGCGCCAACGATTCCAAAAAGAAATCCAGATCCTGAAAGAATTAAATTTATCCTTTGTACCATCTGTCATCATGGCTGATGAACTTGAAAACATTCCTTTCTTTGTCATGGATTACATGGAAGGGCGCACTTTTGAGCAGGCCATATTTGAAGAAGGCAATGTCTATTCTTTGCCCGAATCCATCCACATTATGAAAGTGTTGTTGCAAATGGTCATACAAATCCATCAAAAAGGGATCGTTCATCGCGATTTAAGAATCCCGAACGTTTTGGTCCACCAAGGGAAACTCTCCATCATCGATTTTGGATTAGCCACGTACATCAATCCAAAAGAAGATATCATGAAAGTAAAAAATCCAAAAAGAGCCGCCAATCATTGCAGCGATTTGTATTTCCTGGGCCATTTTTTCCTCTTTTTGCTTTATTCCGCCTATACGCCCACAGAAAGCAGGCAAAAATGCTGGCAGGAGGAATTGCAATTGCCGGATGAAGTGAAAAACTTTATTGAACGGTTGCTTTTGATTCGGCCGTCCTTCTCAAGCGCCGAAGAAGCTCTTCATTCCATCCCGGATATTTGAGTATTAAAAAAGCGGCTTCCGTTAGCCGCTTTTTATTTCTTTTGACAAGTATTGATTTTAAACAAGGAATATAAAGGACAAAACTTCGCAAGGCCTGTTATGAGAGGAATCAATCCTATTAATCCGATATATTTGAGATTCCCCTCCAAAACAAAGAGCAGCGATAAAATGGCCAGGCCTAGGATGATGCGGATGATACGATCGACCGTTCCTACATTCGCACTCATAGAATAGCCCCCTTATTGCATTTGTTTTATTGTAAAAAAAAAAGGGGGCTTTGCTCTGTGATAAAATCACCTATTCAAAAAATTTTCAATATTCCTCAAACCAATTTCTCCAGTTTTTTGACCAACTCAGTTCTTTTAATGACAAATACCTTTCCCCTCGACAAATGAACCCAGCCTTTCCGCTCCATTTCTTTTAACAGGCGGCTGACCACTTCCCTTGCCGTGCCAATTTCCATTGCAATTTTGTCATGGGTTGCTTCAATCATGTCACCATCATTTTCTGTGTATTTTAAAAGGAATTTGATAATCCGTTCATCGGTACTATGAAAAATCACTTCATCCATCACTTTAATGACTTCCTGAAATCGATACATGATGGTTTTATAGATATAATCCTGAAAATCCGAACTCGCTCCCATCAATTTCTTAAACTCTTCATATGGAATGATGAACGCTTCCGCATCCTCTTCCACAATGGCTGTTAATGGATAAGGCTCATTGGTGAGGATGCTCATGACAGACAGAATGCAAGTCTCCCCTGCATTGACGCGGTAAACGCTCATTTCTTTGCCGTTTTTTCCGATTTTTGATACACGAATGCATCCTTTAACCACAAAAGGAACTCCTTCGCAGCTGTCCCCTTCATGAAATATTGCAACCCCTTTCGGCAATGACTTTTTCGCATAATTTATGTTGAATTCGTTTACAATCAGTTCTTCAATAAACGGGAATAAACTTTCGTACTCCTTTAGTTGCTCCATCCACTCCACCCCTGACAAAAGATAATTTTATTTTAACATCAGAATGTGAAAGAAATTTGAAACAACTAAAATTTTGAGTCTATCCAGAATTGATCAATTCCCTTCCATTGGAAAGTTAAAATATATTTTGACCCTGGCCCCATAAAAAAAAGCCGCTTCATCCGGAAGCAGCTTATGGGATGGTTGACTATATTCCATACCGACAGAAAAATCATATTAGAAACTCGCGCCATTAATCGCAACATGCTGCATCACCGTTTCAAACTCCCGACCATTCCAATTTAATACATTTTCTACAAATCCCAATCCATCCGCATGGTATCTTCCCGCGATTTTTTCCATCGTCAGCAGTGAATACTTCCCATTGCCCCTTAAATCAACAGGATAAATTCCACTGATGGGATCGACCCATCCTTCAATCGCCTCTTTCAATCTTCCATTTCCGTCATAAATTTCATCCAAATATTCTTTACCTTTATATAGGAGATTGATCACATATCGAAGATTGGGATTTCTTCCCGTTACCACCGCTTCATAATTGTCTGCATACTTTACCTCATATTGGCGTTTTTCGTGAAATTGGATTGCGTCAAAGATTTTTCCCAACTTGCCGCTGATAAATGAAAATACATAAGCATAGACAGCCGCTCCGCTGCCCCCAGATTGCACGGTCACAAGAATATCATCAACATAGTCCCCTGTAAAGTCTCCCGTCCAAATGGCAGGATTGTATCCGGCCGCTTCTTTCAAATGATAAACAGAGATTTCCTGGTTAAAACCATTTTGTACGACAAGGCTCATATTGTTGAAATAGGGGCTATCCTCCAGTTTTGTTGCAATAAGAAAGATTCCGTCAACCACTCCGTCACCGGTTACATCGCTATATTGGGAAGCCACAACAAAGGGCCCCTTGGACCGAGAAACCGGCGGAATCCATTGTACCGGCTCGCTTGCCCGCTGATTGTGTTGCCAATATGGAAACATGTTGTTCCTCCCATGAGAGAATGCCATTACTTCATTGTTATGCGGAAATCTTAAAATTGGTTCATAATCTCAGACAGCATCCGTTTTTCTTTTCAGCCATGTTTTTAAAACAATAAAGATGATGATGAATCCTAAATATCCCATGATGGAGTAAACCGTGCCAACAATGGTTGTAAATCCGATGAAACTTGCCAAAAATGCAATCGATGCGGAAAAAATCACAAAAGGTTTATATAGTTTGGACTTGGGTGAAACAAACCGTACGACAAAGGAATATAGCACCCCCACTGCGGTACTATAAATCATCACCATTAGAGTAATGGCCATCATCGCGCCGATCATTGGATGTATTTCCATCGCAATGGCCAAAGTGGGCATGGGCTTCCCGATTATTGCATCCGCATTTGCCAATAAAGCCAAATAGACCAGTAATATGAGGGTCCCGAGCAGAAGACCCCCGATCATTCCTCCCATTCCCGCTTCCCTTTTGCTTTTGGCTGCACTTCCCATGACCGCAATCATGGGCAGCCCTGCCGCCAAATTGTACGAAACATATATTAGGGACGCAATCAGCCAATGGCTTTTTGAGGTTTGGCTTGCGATCCGGGCTTGTTCCGCAAAACTCCCTTCCATTGCAGCAATGGATGCGATGACCATTACCAATATGATGACAATTAAATAAGGAAGAGCGAGCGCAAGGATTGAAATGATTCTTTCCACATTGAGCATGAGAGTCAGAACGGTTAATCCGACCATAAAAATGCCGCCAATGAAGCCGTTGATGCCAAACAGGACTTCAAAAGCGCTTGCAGCCCCCGCAAACATCGCAACGCTAAAACAAAAAGCAAACACGGTAATAAGGCAGTCTATGATGGAACCGGTTGTCGGCCCCGCAATAAAAAGCACCACTTCTTTATGGGAGGTTGTTTTCAAAGAATATCCCAACGCGGCAATATTCTTGCCCAGAAATGCCAACAGCACGGTTGCAACAGCCACTCCGAACAGCCCTTGCCAACCATGGGAGAGAAAGAATTGCAATATCTCTTGTCCGGATGCAAAGCCTCCCCCAATCATCAGTCCGACAAAGGCTCCTCCGATCTTAAAACTGTTCTTCACCTTTTCCCCCATTTCCACTATATAAACATGAAAAACTTTATATATAATTATACTCCTTCAAAGATACCGTAAATTTTTCAATCGCCTTTCTTTTTGGCTTATACCCTATGCCGACGGTTTGAGGCACTTGAATGGTTCCGTCTGAGACAACCACTTCCGGCTCGATGATGTCTTCTTCAAAATAATGGCTTGAGCCTGCGGTATCTCCCGGCAAAACAAAATTGGACAGGGAGGTCAGCGCGATATTATGAGCGCGCCCTATTCCCGCCTCAAGCATCCCTCCGCACCAGACCGGAATGCCTTTCGACCTGCAGTAATCATGAATTTTGACCGCCTCTGACAATCCCCCGACACGTCCAATTTTAATATTGATCACCCCGCAGCTTCCCAATTCGATCGCCTTCCGTGCATCTTCCACCGATAAAATGCTTTCATCCAAACAAATCGGGGTTTTCAATTGTTTTTGCAAAATGGCATGATCTACGATATCGTCGTAGGTCAAAGGTTGTTCGATCATCATTAAACCGAACTCATCCAATTGCTTTAAAAGGTTGATATCTTTTAATGTGTATGCCGAATTGGCGTCTGCCATCATCGGCACATCCGGAAAAGCTTCGCGCAGTTTTTGGATGACCTCGACATCCCAGCCCGGCTTAATTTTGACTTTGATTCTTTTATATCCTTCATCGATATATTTTCCTACCACTTCAATCTGCTTTTCGATCGTTGGCTGGATTCCCAGGCTGATTCCTACATCTATTTTTTCTTTCTTCCCTCCAAGGGCTTGCGCCAAAGATTGACCGGTGGCCTGCGCGTATAGATCCCAAACGGCCCCTTCAATCGATGCTTTTGCCATTTTGTTTTTCCGGATGCCTTTAAACAGCTTGCCCACCTCATCAGGATGTACGATATCCCGCTGCAAAATGACGGGAATCAAAAAATCTTCCAGCATATGCCAGCACGTTTTCACCGTTTCTTCCGTATACCACGGTGCTTCAAATGCGACACACTCTCCATACCCGACCAACCCGTCATTTGTATGGGCTTCCAATAATAAAAATGTTTTATCATTGATCGTACCGAAACTTGTTGTAAATGGATGTTTCATCGGCATCTTCAATTGGCGCACAATGATTTTTTGTATTTTCATCTACTATATGCTCCCTTTTCATAAAAATGTGGTGATTGGTTCAAATTTCTTGTAGCAAACAAGCATTTCATATTACATTTATCATAATTCCCCTTCCCCAAAAAAATTCTTTATTCCTATCATATTTTTTTGAACATCAAATAATCGTTAAAAAAATAATATTATTTTATAATTGTTGTTATTATTTTTTTATATGATATGATATTTTTACTAAATAAAAGAGAATTTTATTTAATTTTTCAATTAAAACTGTACTATTGTAATTTTTTCAAATTTATGAATTTGTAAATTTTGTATTGAAATTATGAAATTTTATGGTAATACTTGTTTTATGAAAGGAGGTGAGAAAGGGATGAAGAGAGTATCGGGAATAATAGCAGCCGTTGTTCTCTTGTTAGGTTCACCTTCAATGGCTTTCGCGAAAGAACATGAGATTTCCGACGAGGCGAGTGCGGAATCAGATACATTGGAAGTTACTGTAGTCAATGAAGTGGACGGAGGACTTGCTGTTAATTCCTTTGCTGACGAGTTCGCTGAAAGTTTACCAGCCGACTCCCAGTCAGTATTGGAATCTGCTCAAGACACACCGGTTTCTGATGTTGAACTTTCAGATGACTTAGGCGCTCAAGCTGAAGAACATATTGATAATGCCGCCAATATAGCAGTAGGTAACTTAAACGATGAAGTACCTGCTGATGCCGTTGCCGTAGAAAAAGAATACTTAAGCGCCGAAAGTCAAGAGAAAGCAAACATCGAAGCTGATGTTCTTGCAGCTGCAGCAGCCGGCCAAAACGAAGAGGAGTCTGTTGTCAAAGAAAAAAGAAAACCGTTGTTAAGCATCAACCTTCTCGGAATTACCATCAATTTGCTTGCCGAGGATGCGGTACTACACTTAACAACGAAAAATGAAAGCGGTAAAACGGGTGTGCTTTCCTTGGGTGTTGCCGACTTATTGGAGCTTGGACTTCTTTCTGGCCAGACGTCACCAGAAGAAAATAAAGCCAGTGTATTGAGTGTCGGCTTAAAAACAAATTTGCTAGGAAACGCAACCATCGATTTGATTTCCAAAAAGCAACAAGGACAACAGACAGTTGGAAATCTGCTCGGTATTGGTCTTGAAGATTCACTATTATTAAAACCAATTACGGGCGATCTTCGTGTAGGCCTTGTATCAAGCGTCACTACTCAGCTTGAAAACTCTGTCCTAACTCAAACAGATTTATTAAGCTTAGGAATCCAGGATTCTGCACTGCTGGGTAATCTTGATGTAGGAGTTGTTTCTGGTACGAGTGAAGTGAATGAAGAAGGATCGATCGAAACGCTCGCTCTTGCCAAAGTAAAAGTAGATAGCGATCTTTTAGGCAAAGCGGACGTTGGTGTTCTCCAAACAAAAACAGAAACAAATGGAGACACTACGAAAACTCAGAGTGGGATTGTTCTAGTTGACGTTCCGTTCGATGACGGCAAAAATATCCATCTCGGCATCGGGGAAGTTGTCAAAGAACAATCACCTAATCTCACAAAAACCGAAACCTATCTCATTCACTCAAAAGACAGAAACAACCAACTCGCTTTAGGAACAACAAAAACGAAAAACCAACCGCCTGCCGGTCAGAACGGTAACGGTGGCAACGACGGACAATCCAACAATGGGAACAACGATTCTTCTGACAAAGGATCCAATAATCCTAACCCAGGAAATAACGGATCCAACGACGACTCTAAAGGAAACAATCCTACAACAGGAGATAATCCTGAAAGCAATTTCGATGAAGGAACAAATAATCCTGATGAAATGAACCCAAGCAAATCAAAAGACGGTTCTTCAACTGATGTTGCAAAAATAGAGAAAAACGACAACACAGTTGGAAAACTTTTGAATGAGTTGCTTGATAACGGAAAGAAAATGATTGTGAATGGTGCAAACTCCTTGCTTCAAGCAGTGGAAAGATCTAAAGAAGTACAAAAACAAGTAAGAGAGAATGTTAAATATCTTCCAACACAAAAGGATATTGCACCAACAAACAGTCAATCCAATTCCAATAGTTCCTCCGCTTCTGCTTCAAATGTATCTGATGGTCAATCTCAAGTTGTTGGATATATCTCACAAGATCTTTTGAGGGCTTCTGCTGAAAAAGCGAAGCTGAAAGCGATTGAAATGTCCCTAGCGGATCAATGGCTGAAACCGCCTCTAGACAAACCTCCAATTCAAATCTCCTTCTTTTCAGCAAACTAAAAAATAATAAAAGAAGGAGAGATTGAATAAATGGAGAATTCGAAAGTTGTTAAATCGCTAAGAGCTATCTTGTTTGCCTTAGTGGTAACATTAAGCTTCGTTGTTTTCTCTGAAAACGTACAAGCTGAAGAAACTGGGGATGTGCAAGCAACTGCTACAGATTTAGCAGCAACTGCTACTCAAGAAGATAGCACAGAAGGTAAACTACCACCTACAGTGACAAAAGACCCTGCTCAAATCACAAACGTAAATGACAGCAATTCACTTGTAAACTTAAGCTTAGGCGGCGGTCTTTTAAATACATTGTTGGGTGAAGTAGATGTAAAAGTACTTGGTTCTGAAACTAGCCAAGATGGTTCATATTCAAGATCTGGCGTTGTTAGCGCCGATATCAAAGGTTCAGCAGTACTTGGAGATACACATGTTGGTGTATTGGAAACAACTACAAAAACTACAGAAGATGAAGTTTACAAAAACTCCGGTGTAGTACTTGCTGACATTGACGGTTCAATTATCGGCGATGTTGATGCTGGCGTTCTTCAAAGTAAATATATTAAAAACGATGATTATGAATACACATATAATGGCGTTGCCAATGTAAACATCGATAGCCCGCTTCTTGGTAAAGCTCACGTTGGCGCTATTGAAGAAGAAACTGTAAAAACAGATGAATATTTCTGGAAACACGGCGGACTACTTATTGTTGACACTAACGGCGTTCCACTTCTTGGAGATCTTCACCTAGGTGTTGCTGAATACGAAGATTTACAACAACTAGGCGACAACAATAACGGCGGAAACGACGACAATAACGGTGGAGACGACAATAACGGCGGAAACGACGACAATAACGGTGGAGACGACAATAACGGTGGAAACGACGACAACAACGGTGGAGACGACAATAACGGCGGAAACGATGACAACAACGGTGGAAACGACGACAACAATGGCGGAAACGATGACAACAACGGCGGAAACGATGACAACAACGGCGGAAACGATGACAACAACGGCGGAAACGACAACAACAACGGTGGAAACGATAACAACAACGGCGGATCAATTTCAAATGGCGACAATAACAAACCAGGTACAAAACCTTCTGGCAACGGCGGTTCTAACAACGGTAAATTACCTGTAACAGGTTCAGCTGTTGATTCAACAGTATTATTCATCCTTTCTGTATTATTCATCTTAACAGGGGTAGCTTTAAGAAGACGCTTCAATGAAGCTTTCTAATTTTTAGAGGGTGCCCCGCCCTCTCTTTTTTTATCATCAATTAAGGGAATGAGAAGAATATGAAAAGAAAAATCGGCAATCTCTTTTTGTTGGCTGGTCTTGCGCTTCTTCTTTTTGTGGCATATACAAAAATAAAAATCTATTACGAACAACAAAAACTGATGAAAGAATTCGAATCGCTTGACTTTGCCGCTTCGGAAGAAGATTTGGAAAATAGGACCTTCAAAGATGGGGAAATGATTGGGCAACTCTACATACCGAAAATCGACTTGACAACCCCTATTGTAGAAGGCGCCAGCGATGAAAATATGAAAAGTGCCGTTACCCACATGACCAACAGCAGCCCTGTGTCCAAATTGGGAGACAAAAACAGCAATTTCGCCATTGCCGGGCATCGGACTGCAACATTCGGTAAATTTTTTAACCGTCTCGATGAAATGGAAAAAGGAGACGAATTTTATATTGAAACGCCTACTAAGAAATATACTTTTACCGTCATCCAGACTCAAATTATTAAACCAACGCAAGTGGAAGTAATCTTGCCTGTAAAAGACAAGGCGTTAGTCACACTCATTACATGCCATCCGATTTATTCAAACAAATACCGGCTTATTGTTACCGGAGAATTTAAAGAAGTAACAAAAAAGAAAAAAGAAGTGACAAAAAATTAAACCACCATTTTTCTTAATCGAAAATGGTGGTTTTTTTCTCGGAACCTTTTTTTGCTATAGATTTCTTCTCAAAAAAATCTCGCAAAAATCATAATCTTTGCTAAGACAATGGCTAATTGTCCATCCGCATAATCTATTAAATGAATATGATATTAACAAAAGGAGGTGATGCATTTAATAGGCTTAAACGGGAAACGCTTGCTTTTCACAGCTCCCTGCAAATTTAATCCATCATCTTGGATGAATACGGTTTCCGACTGCAGAACGTCATGCAGCAAGGATGCCCATTTTCCTGCATTGTGAACATGAACAAATACGGCTTTCTGTAATCACTCCCTCTTTGAATATTTCACTCCCTTGCATGAATTGATTCATGAAAAAGTAGTGTTCAAATCGTTTTTAACAAAAGAACCCGTATTTGATTCATAGACATGGAATCAATCAAGTTGGGCGTTGGACTGAGCAGATTCCAATCACAGCGGGAAATGGTATGGACGCAGGCTGCATCTTTGCTGCACTTTTCCGGCGGGCGTGTTGGTGGTTGCTCTGAAATCTGACGTTGTTTCCTCCTTTTTCCTTGAAAAAGTCTCTCCGAATCCAGTACTATAACCCTTTTGACGACGAGTAATCCGTACGGACGCTTTTCTTCCACATTCCCATTATCTGATCAGGATGGCAGACTGCCATCCTTTTTTTGTTGGAACCAATTTCTGCAGATTATTCTATTTTAAGTGTTTTTTCATCATGGATAATTTCTTGACTCAACCTTTCCCAAAGGTTTAAATAGGATTAGGCTTTTCCCGAACTCGTTGTTCTTTGTCTTCAACTGGTGATTAGAACTTTAAAAGGAGATTTTTATGCAATCCAAATCGCAAAAAATTGCTTTAGCATTGCTTCTTTGCAATATTTTCATTACCTTCTCTGGCATCGGCATCGTCATTCCGGTGCTGCCTTCATTAATGAACGAACTATCTATTAACGGCTCGGCTGTGGGAAATATGGTGGCCGCCTTTGCGTTGGCCCAATTGATCGCCTCCCCTATTACCGGAAAATGGACCGATCAATACGGACGCAAAATGATGATTATCATTGGACTGGTTTTGTTCAGTTTTTCGGAATTCTTATTTGGAATCGGCAAAACCATTGAGCTTCTTTTTCTTTCCCGCATTTTGGGAGGTTTCAGCGGCGCATTCATTATGCCGGCGATTACCGCATATATCGCCGATATCACTTCTGAAAGCGAACGCCCAAAAGCCCTGGGGTTAATGTCGGGGGCGATTAATTTCGGCTTCATTGTAGGGCCTGGGATAGGTGGATTTTTGGCAGAATTCGGCATCCGCGTTCCTTTTTTTGCGGCAAGTGCTTTAGGAGCGATTGCAGCCATCGCTTCCATTTTTCTATTAAAAGAGCCTGAGCGCCAGGAACAGCCGAAAACGAAGAACGGCAAAAAAGTTGGCTGGAAACGTATATTCTTGCCGATGTATTTTATTTCTTTTATCATTATTTTCCTGTCAACTTTCAGCTTGGCTTCCTTTGAATCATTATTTAGTTTGTTTGTCGATCATAAATTTGGATTTACACCACGGGATATCGCCATTATCGTCACAGGCGGAGGCATTGTGGGAGCCTTGGTGCAAATTCTCCTGTTTGATGCAATCACGAAACGTTTTGGCGAAATTATGGTCGTCCGCTGGAGTTTGATCTTTTCCGCTTTGCTCGTTTTCATGATGACCATTGTCGAATCTTATTGGGCCATCATGTTCACGTGCTGGATTGTGTTCGTCGGCTTTGATTTGGTCCGCCCCGGCATCACTTCATACCTTTCAAAAATCGCGGGTGACGAACAAGGATTCGTCGGCGGCATGAACTCCATGTTCACAAGCATAGGCAATGTATTTGGACCAATTATCGGAGGAATATTGTTTGACATCAATTTCAATTTTCCTTTCTATTTTGCCGCCATCATCCTAATTGTCAGCATTGCCATCGCAATGTTTTGGAAAAATCAGCGGCAACCGCATTGATGAGACGGGTTATCCGGACGTTGTTTTTTCGTCAGGATAACCTTTTATCTGTCCCTCCGATTAAATGCAAAGGTCATTATATATAATGGAAGTAGAAGCAATGTTGTCAACCAAAGGGATGGGTTGTTTCGCTTCAGTACACTTTTAAGGGGGATTCATATGGGAAAATTGTCAAAAGAGATTATTGAAATCACTGAGCAATATGGTGCCCGAAACTATAAGCCTCTTCCTGTCGTCATCAGCGAAGCGGAAGGGGTATGGGTAAAGGACCCTGAGGGAAATGAATATATGGATATGCTTTCTTCCTATTCCGCCCTCAATCAGGGCCACCGCCATCCAAAGATCATACAAGCCTTAAAAGATCAGGCAGATCGCGTAACTTTGACATCCCGTGCTTTCTACAACGACCAGCTTGGCCCCTGGTATGAAAAGATTTGCCGAATAACAGGAAAAAACATGGTATTGCCGATGAATACAGGTGCCGAAGCTGTCGAATCCGCCATCAAAGTGGCCCGGCGCTGGGCATATGATGTGAAAGGCGTCGAAGAAAACAAAGCCGAAATCATCGGATGCACCGGCAATTTCCACGGACGGACAATGGTTCCGGTTTCCCTATCATCCGAGAAGGAATACCAGCGCGGATTCGGACCGTTAATTCCGGGAATCAAAATCATTCCATATGGTGATATTGAAGCCCTAAAAAAAGCCATCACGCCAAACACAGCCGCATTTATTGTTGAACCCATCCAGGGTGAAGCCGGCATCGTTGTGCCCCCTGATGGATTTTTAAAAGAAGCTTCCCAAATTTGCAAAGAACAAAATGTGTTGTTTATCGCGGATGAAATTCAAACAGGTCTTGGGCGCACTGGCAAAATGTTTGCCTGTGAGTGGGAAGATGTCGTGCCGGATGTTTATGTGCTTGGAAAGGCGCTCGGTGGAGGGGTCATTCCGATTTCGGCCGTGGTGGCAGACAGCAATATTTTAGGCGTTCTAAACCCCGGTTCCCACGGTTCCACTTTCGGCGGAAACCCGCTGGCATGTGCCGTATCCATTGCCGCCCTGGAAGTCATCGAGGAAGAAAAATTGGTGGAACGTTCATTGGAACTGGGCGAATATTTCAAAGAACAATTATTGAAAATCAAATCCCCGGCCATTAAAGAAGTGCGCGGGAGAGGGCTATTCATTGGTATTGAATTGAAAGAACCGGCCCGAAAGTACTGCGAGCGATTGATGGAAAAAGGGCTGTTGTGCAAAGAAACCCATGAATATGTGATCCGTTTGGCTCCCCCATTAACCATTACGAAAGAACAAATTGATTGGGCACTGGAGCGGATAAAAGAAATCTTTCAGTGATGTTTCTGACAAATCATGAAAACAGGGCGAAAAATCGCCCTGTTTTTCTTTTAAAAATAGATTATTCCTTTGAATCTCCCCTTCCTTTCGTTATAGTATGGTATTACAAGCGAGGGATGCAAAATGATTCGGAGGCTGTACGTTTCAGGATATAAACCTCATGAACTGGGAATTTTCAATGAAAAACATCCGGGCATACAAATTTTGAAAAAGTCCATCGAAAACGAATTAAGAAATCTCATTGATCAAGGCCTGGAATGGGTGATTATCAGCGGGCAGCCCGGGGTGGAAACATGGACTGCCGAAGTGGTCATGGATCTCAAAAAGGAATTCCCCCATTTGAAATTTGCCGTCATTACACCTTTCTTAGATATGGAGAAAAATTGGAAACCAGAAAAGCAGGAAAAATTCGCATATATCCTCAGCAACGCGGATTTCGTGACAAGCGTCACTAAAAAGCCTTATGAAGCCCCATGGCAATATATTGAAAAGGATAAATTTATCATTCAAAATACCGATGCCCTGCTGCTCATTTATGACGAAGATCATGAAGGATCTCCCAAATATTTAAAACGGCTTGCGGAGAAATATATGGAGAAAAACGAATATGAAATGTTCATCATCACTTCTTACGATTTGCAAATGATTGCGGAAGAAATGCAAAGGGGTGAATGGTAAGATTAAAAATTGAAAATTCCCTGTTGACATTTTAATTGATAATGATTATCATTATCGTAAATAGAAAATTCCGGGCTGAACCCCAAAAAATTCTCGTATACATTTTTTCAAAATCAGTTTTTATACACATGTCTATATCCCCCTATATTGTATAGACATTCATTTTTAGGGCTGCAACCTGCCAGTTGCAGCCAAATTTTTATTATAAATGCTATTTTTGAGTTACAATACTAATAAAAGATGAAAAAGGAGTTGTGGCAAATGGAGTATCGCATTGAAAGAGACACATTGGGAGAAGTGCGTGTACCAGCGGATAAAATATGGGGAGCTCAAACACAACGCAGTAAGGAAAATTTCCAAATCGGCACTGAAAAAATGCCGATGGAAGTGATCCGCGCTTTTGCTATTTTAAAAAAATCTGCAGCAATCGCCAATAAAAAGTTGAATAATTTATCGCCCGAGAAAGCGGATGCAATCATTAAAGCTGCTGAAGAAATTCTCGACGGCAAATGGGATGACCAATTTCCTCTTGTCGTATGGCAAACAGGCAGCGGTACCCAATCCAATATGAATGTGAATGAAGTCATCGCGCACCGTGCCAATCAATTATTGGAAGAGCAAGGATCCACGGAAAAAGTGCATCCAAATGATGATGTGAACATGAGCCAAAGCTCCAACGACACATTCCCGACTGCGCTGCACATTGCCGCTGTTCAAATCGTGGAAGATTACTTATTGCCCCGTCTGCAATTGTTGAAAAATACATTAAAAGAAAAATCCGAAGCTTTCCAGGACATTATTAAAATCGGCCGCACGCACTTGCAAGATGCAACGCCTTTAACGTTGGGACAAGAAATCAGCGGCTGGTACTATATGCTTGAGCGGTCCGAAGAAATGATCAAACAAAATACAGAGTATCTGAAAAGCCTGGCCATTGGAGGTACAGCTGTCGGCACCGGCATTAACGCCCATCCGAAATTCGGCGAAATGGTCGCTGAAGAAATCAGCAACATTACGGGGAAAAAATTCATTTCTTCACCGAATAAATTCCATGCATTAACAAGCCATGATGAAATCGTTGCAGCCCACGGTGCATTGAAAGCGCTTGCTGCAGACTTAATGAAAATCGCTAACGACGTCAGATGGCTTGCAAGCGGCCCTCGCAGCGGCATCGGTGAAATTACCATCCCTGCAAACGAACCGGGAAGCTCCATCATGCCGGGCAAAGTAAATCCTACACAATCCGAAGCATTGACAATGGTCGTTACACAAGTGATAGGAAATGATGCAACAATCGCCTTTGCTGCCAGCCAAGGAAACTTTGAACTCAACGTATTTAAACCGGTGATCATCTATAACTTCCTTCAATCCGCCCGTCTGCTCGCGGATGCCATGAAATCCTTCAATGACAAATGCGCAGTGGGCATCGAGCCAAATCATGAAGTGCTTAAACGCAACTTGGAAAACTCATTGATGCTTGTGACTGCGTTGAATCCATATATCGGTTATGAAAATGCGGCAAAAATCGCTAAAAAAGCTCATGCGGAAGGTATAACTTTAAAAGAAGCCGCCCTTTCCCTTGGCCTACTGACAGAAGAACAATTCGACGAGTATGTCGACCCGAAAAAAATGATTTATCCAAATCTCTGATTTGCTTAACGTTGCATTTTCATCCCTTAACATACCCCTTTATATACAAAAACCGGCCGGGTTTTCCCGACCGGTTTTTTCGCGCTGGACATGTTTATTCTTTGATCGCGCCTGCTTGCAAGGATTTTTCTTTCTTCGGACCAATCATATTAAAGAGAACATTTAACACAATCGCTGACACAGACCCGCACACAATCCCATTGGACGTTAGAATGGAAAGGCTGTCCGGCAACACTTTGAAAATATCCGGAACAAATGCCACACCGGCTCCAAGAGCCACTGAAATGGCGACAATCATTGTATTTTCCGGTGATTTCAAAATCTCAGGAGCAAGCATGGTGATTCCTTGCGTCAACACCATCCCAAACATAGCGAGCATCGCGCCCCCTAATACAGCTGTCGGGATGATTGTCGTAAGTGCCGCAATTTTTGGAAAGAAGCCTAAAGCGACAAGCATGCCGCCCGTAATAAAGATGACTTTCCGTTCTTTAACTCCTGTCATTTTAATGAGCCCGACGTTTTGGGAAAACGTTGTATATGGGAATGCATTAAAAATTCCTCCGATGACGGAAGCCAACCCTTCCGAACGGTAACCGCGGGCCAAATCACCGGAAGTGATCTTCTTTTTCTCAATATCTCCCAAAGCAAAATATACCCCGCTTGATTCCACCAGCGAAACCATTGCTACAAGGGTCATCGTAATGATGGAAGCCGGATCGAAAGCCGGCGTCCCAAAATAAAAAGGTTTCACCATATGGAACCAACCTGCTTCGGCCACAGGGGAAAAATCAACTTTCCCCATAAAAATACCAACAATTGTCCCCAATATTAATCCTAATAAAATGGAAATTGAACGGATAAAGCCGGATGCAAATCGATAAATCACTAAAATGATCAGCAGTGTTATTAATGCTAAAGCAATGTTGGAGGCAGATGCGAAATCCGGAGCTCCTTGCCCTCCTCCCATATTGTTCATTGCCACCGGAACTAACGAAATGGCAATGATTGTGACAACCGAACCGGTTACAACAGGTGGAAAAAATTTTACCAGTTTTCCAAATATTCCAGATATTAAGATTACAATGAGTCCGGAAGCTATAATGGCTCCATAGATGGCATCGATTCCATTATTTTTGCCAATGGCAATAATAGGGAATACCGCGGTAAAAGTACAGCCTAGCACCACAGGCAATCCAATCCCGAAGAATTTTCCTCTCATCGCCTGGATCAATGTGGCAACACCGCACATCAAAATATCGATTGCTACCAGATAAGTAACTTGTTCATCACTAAATCCCAACTCTTTTCCAATCGTCAACGGCACTAAAATAGCCCCAGCATACATCGCCAATAAATGCTGCAAACCAAGGGTGATCGCTTTTCCGTTCGTCATTTTGATATCCTCCTAAATTAGGCAAACTCAATGGTATTGTTTTTCAAAGACTTGATAATGGCCAAAGACTCTACGCGGACCCCTTTTTCACGCAGCATTTTTCCGCCATTCTGGAATCCTTTTTCAATCACAATGCCGACTCCGACCACTTTGCATCCCGCTTGTTCCGCAATATCCAACAATCCCTTGACCGCTTCGCCGTTCGCCAGAAAATCGTCGATAATGACCACATTATCGTCCGGTGACAAGAAATCTTTGGAAACAGAAATTTCGTTCATTTCCTGTTTTGTAAAGGAATAGACTTTTGAAGTATATAAATCTCCTGAAAGCGTCAAAGATTTTTTTTTGCGGGCAAATACGACCTTCGCCCCAATCGCCAGTCCCAACATCGTTGCAGGAGCGATTCCGGAAGATTCGATCGTTAGCACCTTTGTAATCACTTCATCCTTAAACCGGTTGGCAAATTCTTCTCCTATCTCTTTCATCAAAAGCGGATCGATTTGATGATTCAAAAATGAATCGACTTTGAGCACTGTATCGGATAGGACTTTCCCTTCTTTTACGATTTTTTCTTTTAACAGATCCATGAAAGAATCTCCCTTTCGTTATTCCTTATAATAAAAAAACCCGAAAGACCTTTCCTATGAGGAACAAGCCTTTCGAGCAAATCGAAAGCACCTAGACTTGCTGCAAACGCATCCGACAAATCTATATAATCCCCTCATAGTCGACTTATTTACGGTAAGTCGGTAGAAACTCGCAGGCCATATTCCCGCAATTATATGAGTGATATTTATTATTTTGAATGTTTATAATTATAAACACGCCATTTGTCGAATGCAAGACATTTATATAAAAAACGTCTGTATTATTCGGAAATCACTGCAAATTCAATCATTTTCCAATAGAATTGTTCGTATTTTCAGTTTATTCTAAACTATTTAACAGTCCGGAAAGAGTCTCTTTCACTTTTCCAAATGTAGCCCCTTCTTTTCCAAAGTATGACATATTGCGACAGGCAAGGACTTTACATGTTTCTCCATTTCGGAGAGGATACTCCGCAATAATACCCAGCTTTTCAAGTTCCTGCACCGTTCCGGTATGAAAGGCATCGGCTTTGTGAACCAATCGGTCCTGATAAATTTCCCGAAATTCATCAAAAGCCTTGGAGCCTTGGATGATGATGATTTCCGGCCCAAATTCATGAAGCACTTCTTCAAACAACCTTTTCCCTGTTTGATAAAGTACATGGTTTTCTTTTTTCATTTGTTTAAATTGTTTATCATCTTTTGCCATAAAAGCATTTACATACGTTAACACAACGTTTTCACCGAATTTCTCCTTCATCCATTGGGAAAAATTCAAACTTCCTTTATATTCCCTCGAAGCTGCATCGATTTCAACACCGTTCAACTGTTCAAACAGTTCCTGATCCACCAGCGAATCCGCGTATATTTTCGCATCGTCCAAATGAAAATGGGCAAATGTTTCCGGATAAAAACCGACTAAAAATACCCTCGATTTATAAGGATTTCCATTCACCTGGAACGGACGGTACATGATTTCCTGGGAGTACCCATCCCTAATCCAATCGCTAATTTTTTTGAAAAAACCCACTGAAACTGTCATTGTGATTCATCCTTTACAAATCTTTCGTCCCATTGAAAATAAATCCTGCAAAACGCCGTCTTTTCACATTATATCAGCCGGGACGCCTGTTTGTTATAATCAAAATCATTTTTCCTTACCTGCATCCAAATTGCATTCCTCGAGAGGGATGAGTTTCGTTTTATGTTTTATCTTATACCCCAACCATAGGAGGATAAACAGCGGCAATCCGATGTAGGAAACTGCAATTCCATGCCAATCAATTGCGCCGATAAACGCCTGATAATTTTGGCCGATAATGACAACAAGGCACAATATCAGCGCAAACAAGGAACCGAACGGATAAACGGGTGATATATAAGGCAAGTCTTTCAAATCTCTCCCCTGTTTTATATAAGCTTTGCGGAACCGGTAATGGCTGATGGCGATTCCCGCCCAAGCAATAAAACCGGACAATCCGGAGGCATTCAGCAGCCAAATATAAACAACCCCGTCTCCAAAAAAGGAAGACAGAAAGGCCAAACAACCGACGGCAAGGGTGGCGAGCAAAGCATAAATCGGCACCCCTCTGCTGTTGACTTTTGCAAAAACTTTTGGCGCTTTCCCTTCCACAGCCAATTGCCACAACATGCGGGAAGAAGCATATAATCCCGAATTCCCTGCGGAAAGCATTGCCGTTAAAATGATGGCATTCATCAAAGAAGCGGCAAACGTGATTCCCGACCGTTCAAACACCAATGTAAACGGAGATACCGCCACATCTTCCGACAAAAGCCGCGAATCTGTATAAGGAATGAGCAAACCGATTGCAAGGATGGCCAATATGTAAAACAACAATATGCGCCAAAATACGGAACGCACGGCTTTCGGTATATTTTTTCCGGGATCTGCCGTTTCCCCTGCTGCAACCCCTAACAATTCCGTTCCCTGGAAGGAAAATCCTGCTGCCAAAAAGATACCCAACGCCGCAAGAAAGCCCCCATTAAACGGTGCTTCCCCGATAAAGAAGTTGGTAAATCCAATCCGGTCCTTGCCAATGATTCCAAAAATCATTAAATAAGAGATGATAATGAAGATGACGACGGTAGCCACTTTCACCATGGCAAACCAATATTCACTTTCGCCATACGCATTAACCGATAAGATATTAAAAGTGAGAACCACCGCAATAAAAAGAACGGTCCAAAAAGCGGAGGAGCTATCCGGAAACCAATATTTCATGATTAAATTGACCGCCGAAATTTCCGCGGCAATGGTGATGGCCCAGTTGTACCAATAATTCCATCCCATCGCAAATCCGAAAGCCGGATCTACGAAATTGGATGCATATGTGCTGAATGAACCGGAAGAAGGCATATAGGCCGCCATTTCTCCTAAACTCGTCATCAGAAAGAACACCATCATTCCGATCAGCACATAGGCAAGCAATGCCCCGCCAGGCCCCGCCTGGGCAACGGATGCGCCGCTTGCCAGGAACAATCCCGTTCCGATCGTTCCCCCTAAACTGATCATGGTAATATGCCGCCTTTTTAAGCCGCGTCTTAGTTGTTTCTGTTGCTCGATCTGTTTTCTCATAAAAATAAAACTCCCTTTGACCAACTACCTTTTCGACAAAGTACCCTGTTTTTGAAAAGCAAATTTCTACCAAAATTTACACCTAAGAGGTATTATTATACTTGTATCCATTTCGAATGGCACTTTATTAATATAACATTATTTTTTTATTTTGAATTGCCGGAGGTTCTTGATGAAGATGGCTCGGGAATTCCCTTTGACTTTTTCGACCTTTCTATTCTTTTTGGCTATTATTTTTTTTGCAACGACTGTCAGGACTCCAATTACCGGTGTAGGCACCATCATTTCTTATATCCGCGATGATTTGGGCATTTCCAATACTTTGGCAGGTTTTTTGACGACCATTCCCCTTTTGGCCTTTGCCATCGTTTCTCCCTTTGCACCAAAGATAGCGCGTCGGCTTGGCATGGAACATACACTGTTTTACTCGCTGGTTCTCTTGACAATCGGCATATTTATCAGATCCGCAGGCAATATTTCCTTATTAATTATCGGCACTATTTTAATCGGTGTTGCCATTTCCTTTGGAAATGTATTATTTCCCAGCTTTTTCAAGGCGAAATATCCGTCTCGGGTCGGCCTGTTGACAGGGATTTATACTGTATCCATGAACATTTCTGCAGCGGCATCCCTCGCGTTCAGCCAGCCTGTTGCCGAACTCTCCGGCTGGCAAGGCGCCCTTGGATGCACCGTAATTTTAGTCATCGTTACAATGGTGGCATGGATTCCGATTCTGCGCAGTGAAAAGGTTTCGCAAAACCAATCCGGAAATGGACAAAAAGCCGTGAAAGTGTGGAAGTCCCCTCTCGCCTGGGCGATTGCAATGGCAATGGGAACCCAGTCTTTGTTGTTTTATTGTTCCACCGCCTGGATTCCGGAGATTCTGGTGTCGCAAGGGTTGCGTTCGGACCAGGCCGGATGGATGGCTTCCGTTTTCCAGTTATCGCAAATGCCGATGACATTTTTCATTCCGCTGCTTGCGGAAAAATTGTCATCCCAGCGCCCGATAGTCTATTTCTTTACATTGTGTTACCTTATTGGTTTCGGCGGCCTTTTATTTCAATGGACCGGCGGAACACTCATATGGATGATTCTCTTGGGCCTTGCCGCCGGGGCTTCCTTTGGCCTTGTATTAATGTTTTTCACTTTGCGCACAAGAACCGCTTACGAGGCATCTGAAATTTCCGGGTTCGCGCAGTCTTTCGGTTATCTCATTGCCGCAATCGGCCCCGTATTATTCGGTTTCATCCAGGAAGCGACAGGCAGCTGGGCCCTGCCAAATATCTTGTTTATCGCTGCATCCCTTATTTTATTTATTTTTTCTTTCATCAGTTCGAAGAATCGATACATTTAAACAAAACACAAACATATGTACCCTTTTTGTGTTACTATATAGAGAGAGTAATATAGCAAGGGGTTAGGACTGTTGGCCAAAAAAAAACAGAAAAAAAGAAAGAAGAAGACATTTACCCGGTTTCTATTTCAGTTGTCCCTCATCTTCGCCGGCTGCATCGGCTGGTACTATACGGAAAATTTGAAGGGCGTGTTCATTTCAATGGGGAGCTTTTTGCTCTTCTGGATCCTCGTTAAAATATGGTGGAAAACAAGAGGATATTTCCGTCTTCGGAAAGCCGGCATTAAACAAATCGATGAAATGACAGGCGAAGAATTTGAGGCGTTTTTAGGAAGGCTTTTTAAAAAACGCGGATTTAAAGTCACCTATACGAAAACTTCCGGCGATTATGGCGCCGATCTTATATTGCAGGACAGGGAAAATACGATTGCCGTACAGGCAAAAAGATATTCCGGCGCTGTCGGGGTAAAAGCCGTACAGGAAGTCATTGGAGCGTTAAAAATGTACAATGCGACGGAAGCATGGGTTGTTACAAACAGTTATTTTACCAAACAAGCGCAAAAACTTGCGGAGTCGAACGATGTCTACTTAATCGACCGCGATGATTTAATTGAAATCATCCTCGACTCCAAATGATAATGAAGGGTGCTCATCTAAAGGATGGGCACCCTTTTTTTATTTTCAATTACAATATTACATTTTCAATTAAATCCATGTTTTAAAAGTTAAATACTATGCGAAACAACCAAACAAAACTTTAATTTATTATAATTAATCAAAAGATATTAAAATTTAACAATATGAATTTAACTTGTAAAAAATTCTTAAAAATAATTATTCTAATTTAGTAGAAATTTTTATTTAAGTTTGGTATAGTAATAATCAAAGAAATGAGCCAGGAGGAGGAACCAATATGTCAAACCATAAGAATAATCGACATTTATTTACAAAAGCGAACGGTGCTCCAGTCATCAGCAACCATGATTCCATGACGGCCGGCAAAAGAGGTCCGGTTTTATTGCAAGACGTATGGCTAATTGAAAAACTTGCTAACTTCAACCGCGAAGTGATTCCGGAACGGCGCATGCATGCCAAAGGTTCCGGAGCCCACGGTGTGTTTACAGTGACAAATGATATTACAAAATACACGAAAGCAAAAATGTTCTCACAAGTTGGAAAGAAAACTCCGCTCTTCATCCGCTTCTCCACAGTGGCAGGTGAGCGCGGATATGCTGATGCCGTACGTGATATCCGCGGTTTCGCCATTAAATTCTATACAGAAGAAGGAAACTGGGACTTGGTCGGCAATAACACGCCGGTATTCTTCTTCCGCGATCCATTGCATTTTATTGATTTGAACCACGTGGTAAAACGGGATCCGCGCACAAATATGCACAACCCAAACAGCAACTGGGATTTCTGGACATTGCTTCCTGAATCATTGCACCAAGTCACTATTACAATGTCTGACCGCGGCATCCCGGCAAGCTACCGCCATATGCACGGTTTCGGTTCACATACGTACAGCTTGATCAACGAAGATAATGAACGCGTTTGGGTGAAATTCCACTTCATCACACAACAGGGCATTAAAAACTTGACTGACGAAGCGGCGGCCGAATTAAGAGGCAAAGACCCGGATTCACACCAACGCGACCTTTATAACGCCATTGAAAACGGTGACTATCCAAAATGGAAAATGTATATCCAAGTGATGACAGAAGAACAGGCAAAAGAAATGCCATATAACCCGTTTGATTTAACAAAAGTATGGTATAAAAAAGACTTCCCGCTTATTGAAGTCGGTGAAATCGAATTGAATAAAAACCCTGAAAACTACTTTGCCGAAGTAGAACAGGCTGCATTCTCGCCATCCAACATCGTGCCTGGCATTGGTTATTCTCCAGACCGCATGCTGCAAGCACGCATCTTTGCCTATGCCGATGCTCAACGCTATCGTTTAGGTGTGAACCATTACTTGTTGCCAATCAACGCACCAAAATGTCCATTCCGCACATTCCACCGCGATGGGGCAATGCGCTTCGACGGCAACCTGGGAAGCACATTGAATTATGAACCTAACAGCTATGGGGAATGGCAGCATCATCCTGAATTGAAAGAGCCGCCTCTCAAACTTGAAGGCGATGCCGATATTTACGACTTCCGCGAAGATGACGACAATTATTTTGAACAGCCTGGTAAATTGTTCCGCTTAATGAGCGCAGACGAACAGCAACGGCTATTTGAAAACACGGCCCGCGCGATGGAAGGAGTGGAAGAATTCATCAAACGCCGCCACATTTTACACTGCTATTTGGCAGATCCTGCTTACGGCGAAGGGGTTGCAAAAGCCCTTGGATTATCCCTTGACGGCATGGATTTGTCCAATCCATATAAAAAATAATCAAAAACTGTACTGTTCCACGAACCTGTTAAAATCGCTTACAACATCATCTGCCAATCATTGATTCCAAAACCTGCTTTACCTTGAAAAGTAAAGCAGGTTTTTGTTTTATTAACCGGTGTCAATGTCGCTTTGATCAACTACTATTTTGGCTCAAAGGAAAATTTGATCAATGAAGCCATTCATTCATTAATCACATCTCTAAAAGACACTTTTACCATTTTCGATGATCCTTCTTTGACACCGAAAGAACAAATAAGAGGATTTTTGCTCCAATATTTGCGCATCTTTCGGAAGTACCCTTTCATCATCCATTTGGTAATGCAAGAAAATTCGGTTTTTTATAAAAGCCAGATAGAATATTTCGAATTTCTCAACACCATTGGCATGAAAAAATTTAAAAATGCAATCCGGAAAGCTTCCGGCGAAGAAGATCCAAAGAAACTGACCATTATGGTGTCCCATTTAATCGGGGCCGCTCTGCTGCCGACACTTATAGAACCGCTCTATGAATATGTAACGGGATCCCCCTTTTCAAACATCGAAACGCAAATTGATATTTTGCTTCAACAATATTTCTCTTGATATCCGGTATTATAAACTATTGGTTAAAGGGATGATGTTCATGGCACTCCATATAGGATTGGATGTTGGATCTACCACAGCAAAACTCGTAGTCTTGAACGAGAAAAAGGAAATTTTGTATAAAGTCTATCAGAGACACTTTTCCGATATAAAAAATACGACATTGGCATTGCTTCAAACGGTGGCGCAAAAATTTCCGAATGCAAATTGCAAAATGAGCGCCAGCGGTTCCTCGGGATTAGGGATCTCCGAAAAAACCGGCATCCCGTTTATTCAGGAGGTAGTCGCTTGTACAGAAGCGGTAAAAGCCACTCAACCGAATATTGATGTGATTATCGAACTCGGCAGTGAAGATGCCAAAATCATTTATTTGACGAACGGCCTTGAACAGCGGATGAATACCGCTTGTGCAGGAGGAACCGGCACGTTTATTGACCAAATTGCCGCCCTTTTGGATACGGACGCCGCCGGATTGAATGAATTGGCAAAGGGTGCCGAGAAAATTTATCCAATCGCTTCCCGCTGCGGTGTTTTTGCAAAAACGGATGTGCAGCCGTTATTGAACGAGGGGGCACGCAAAGAAGACATTGCGGCCAGTGTCTTTCAAGCGGTCGTCAACCAAACGATTGCAGGACTTGCCAATGGCCGTCCGATTCGCGGCAATGTTGCTTTCCTCGGAGGTCCATTGACATTTTTGACAGAACTCCGAAAACGGTTTATCGAAACCCTCCGCTTGACAGATGAACAAGTTTTACATAATGAAAATGGTCATTATTATGTAGCATTGGGTGCGGCTTTGGAATGCCAGCAAGAGAATTTCATTAACATAAATGAAATCATTCGTATTCTTAGCCATTCAGAGCCGGTTGTAAGCGTTTCAAATGTCAATAAAAATGGCGTCCTCTTTGAAACGGAAGAAGACTTTCTTGCATTTAAACAACGGCACGATAAAGCAAAGGTACCTAAAGCCCCATTAAAAGATTATCAAGGAAACGCTTTTTTGGGCATCGATGCCGGTTCAACGACAACCAAAATGGTACTGATCGGCGAAGGGGATGAAGTGTTATACACCTTTTATGAAAAAAATAAAGGAAACCCCATTGAAACCGTTCGGGAAGGATTATCCAAATTATATGAACAGCTCCCTAAAGATGTGAAAATCCGACGATCGGCAGTCACAGGCTATGGGGAGAAGCTCATCCAATCCGCCTATCAAGTAGATGATGGTTTAATAGAAACCGTCGCCCACTATCAGGCAGCGAAAAAATTTCAGCCTGATGTGGACTTTATCATCGATATCGGCGGCCAGGACATGAAATGCATCAAAATCAAAAACGGCGTGATTGACAGCATCCATTTAAATGAAGCTTGTTCTGCCGGATGCGGCTCCTTCCTGGAAAGCTTCGCCGAAACGTTGGGCAAAAGCGTCCAGGAATTCTCGAAACTTGCCCTTACCGCAAAGGCGCCGGTCGATTTGGGCTCCCGCTGCACCGTTTTTATGAATTCCCGGGTGAAACAGGTCCAAAAAGAAGGGGCATCTATCGAAAATATTTCGGCCGGACTTGCCTACTCCATTGTTACAAACGCCTTATACAAAGTAATCAAACTGAAATCCGTCGAAGAATTGGGAGATAAAATTGTTGTTCAAGGAGGCACAAAAAGCGCGCAATGAAGATATTAAATTCAATGAATGGCTGCGGCGCCGGGGAGAAGAGGTGCTGAAACAATTGAAAGAGGAAGGCAAGATCGGCATTGTGTTGGCAGGACATCCATATCATATCGATCCCGCCATCAACCACGATTTGCCTGACGAAATTATCCGCCTGGATATGGCCGTTTTAACGGAAGATGCAATCAGCCATTTGGCTCCCTCGAAATCCCGGGATGAAGTCGTGAATCAATGGACTTTCCATTCTCGTCTTTATGAGGCGGCAGAAGTGGTAAAGGAACATCCTAACCTTGAACTTTTGCACATCACTTCTTTTGGATGCGGGCTTGATGCTATTACAACCGATGCCGTTCAAGAAATATCGGAAAATGGCAACCAGCTTTATACTTGGATTAAAGTCGATGAGATTTCGAATTTAGGGGCAGCCCGCATTCGCCTCCGATCAATGAAGGCGGCGATTGAAGAACGAAAAAACAACCATATCACGGGGGCTGCGAAGAAAGAATGGAGGGAACAGCAAGAAGCCGTCTATGATAAGAAAGCCAAAAAAATATATACAATATTGGCTCCCCAAATGGTGCCAACCCACTTTAAATTGTTTGAAGAAGCCTTTAATTTACACGGATACCGTTTGAAGGTTTTGGAGGAAGTGGAAGAAAAAGATATAGAAGAGGGGTTGCGGTACGTCAATAACGATGCCTGTTACCCGGCCATTGTCACAATCGGCCAATTAATTGACAATCTGAAAAAAGGCGATTACGACTTAAATCGCACAGCTGTCATCATGCCCCAGACGGGCGGTGGCTGCCGCGCAACCAATTACTTTGCCCTGCTGCAAAAAGCGCTGAAAAACGCCGGCATGGGACAAGTGCCGGTGCTTTCGCTCAGTGCCAAATCCATCAGCGGCAAAAAACATACCGGATTCCGCATCAATTTTCCGCTTGCCAAAAAGCTTGTCATCGCCGCGAATCTCGGAGATTTGCTGCTTCGTCTGAAGCTTGCTGTCCGTCCTTATGAAACAGTCAAAGGAGCGGCTGAAGCTGTCTATCGAAAATGGTTGGAAAAATCGAAATATATCCTTTCCAACTTCACAGTGAAAGAATATAAGAAGCTAATTCAGGAAATCATTGATGACTTCAATAATATCGGTGTAACGGACGAGAAAAAACCGAAAGTCGGCGTGGTCGGTGAAATTTTAGTCAAGTTCCATCCATATGCCAACAACCAAGTGGTGAAACTCATCGAAGAAGAAGGCGGAGAAGCTGTTGTACCGGATTTCATCGACTTCTTCTTATACGGCCTGTACAACCGGAACTACAAATCGGAACACTTCGGCTTCTCAAAATGGGATTCGATTGCAGGGAATATTTCCATAGAGTTTATTGAATATTACCGGAAACCTGTGCGGAAAGCATTGCAGGAAAGCGGCCGTTTTTCGGCGTCGCTCGAAATATCCGAAATCGCCGAAAAAGCTTCGAAATTTTTGAGCCTCGGCAACCAAATGGGGGAAGGCTGGCTGCTTTCCGGGGAAATTGCCGAATTGATGGATGCCGGTGTACAAAATGTTGTTTGCGTCCAGCCTTTTGGATGCTTGCCAAACCATATTGTTGGAAAAGGCATGTTCAACGCGATAAAAAAATCGTATCCAAACGCCAACTTTGTGGCGATCGATTATGATGCAAGCATCAGCAAAGTCAATCAGGTCAACCGCATCAAACTGATGATGAGCGTCGCCAGAAGCAATATGGCTTAATAAAGAAAGCTGTCTTAAAAGCCCGCTGCTTTTAAGACAGCTTTTTCATTATTGTTAAACTTACTCCTTTTCTGCCGGTTCATTTTCCAAAATGCGCATGAATTCTTCGCCGCTGATCGTTTCTTTTTCCAGCAAGTATTCCGCCAATTCATGCAGTTTGTTGATATTTTCAGTGAGGATTTGGCGCGCCTTTTTATGGGCGCTTTCGATGATGTTTTGCACTTCCTGATCGATTTTTGCCGCGGTTTCATCAGAACAAATTAAGGCCGTTTCCCCGCCTAAGTAGGCATTGGATACTGTTTCAAGACCCATCATGCCGAAATTGTCGCTCATTCCAAAGCGGGTAACCATCGCTCTTGCCAATTTTGTGGCCTGTTCGATATCATTGGCAGCGCCGGATGTGATGGAGTCGAAAACAATCTCTTCAGCTGTTCTTCCACCCGTTAATGTCACAATCTTATTGAATATTTCTTCTTTTGTTAATAAATACCGTTCCTCTTCTTCCACCTGCATTGTATAGCCTAGGGCACCTGAAGTGCGCGGGATAATTGTGATTTTTTGCACCGGTGAGGAATGGCTTTGTTTCGCGGCAACAATGGCATGTCCAATTTCGTGGTAAGCCACAATTTTCTTTTCTTTTGGAGATAATATTCTGCTTTTTCGTTTATACCCCGCAATGGTGATATCCACCGCTTCTTCCAAATCCTCTTGAACCACTTTCTCGCGTCCCATTCTCACCGCTCTTAAAGCAGCTTCATTAACGATATTTGCCAAATCGGCCCCCGATGCACCTGGGGTCGCTTTTGCAATGGCAGTAACATCGATATTTTCATCAACGGCCACTTTTTTCAAATGGACTTTTAAAATGGCTTCCCTTCCTTTTAAGTCCGGAAGCTCAAGCGGAATGCGCCGGTCAAATCTTCCCGGGCGCAGAAGGGCTTGGTCCAAAACTTCCGGACGGTTGGTCGCAGCCAGAATTACTACCCCTTTGCTGGAATCGAAACCGTCCATTTCATACAATAGCTGGTTCAATGTTTGTTCCCGCTCATCGTTTCCTTGCGTTAAATTGACGCCCCGTTTTTTTCCGATGGCATCAATTTCATCGATAAATACGATACAAGGCGCCTTTTCCTGGGCCTGCTTGAACAAATCACGGACGCGGGCAGCCCCCATCCCTACAAACATTTCAACGAATTCAGAACCGGAAATCGTAAAGAACGGCACTTTCGCTTCTCCGGCCACCGCCTTGGCAATCAAGGTTTTCCCTGTTCCCGGCGGTCCAACCAATAAAACCCCTTTTGGAAGTTTGGCTCCCACTTTGCGGTATTTTTCGGGATTATGCAAAAAATCGACGATTTCCTTCAACGCTTCCTTCGCTTCATCTTGTCCCGCCACATCATCAAAGCTTTTCCCTGTTTCCGATTCCACATAAATTTTCGCATTCGCTTTGCCAAACGTTAACACATCCGATCTGGACTGCCGGAAACTCCGGGTCAAAAAGCTGCCTAAAAATAAAATAATGACAAGCGGAACAATCCACATTAAAATGAAGCGGATTAAAGGCGAAAATTCATTCGGAACGACCTTTGTAAAAGGAACATCTGCCTCATATAAACGGTCGACGAGTTTTGGATCCTCAATGGCGCCGGTTTTATAGATGATGTCCTCATTCTTTTTGTCCTTAAACGTAATGGCATTATCTTCAATCGTTACTTCCTTCACCTTTCCGTCCTCAATCATTTGCAGGAATGTCCCGTAGTCCACTTCTTCCACTTTTTTCTCCTGAATTTCGGGCAAAATGAGCGCATTCAATAAAACGATGGCCATTAATATAAAGAAATAATAGGTTAGTGACCGGTTTTGAGGTTGTTTTTCTTGCACAACAACTCACATCCTTTTGTCTGCTATAATATTAGTTTACAAATCTTTACTTCCAGCAGCGAAGAAGTTTTTTTGAACTTTTATTTAACATTTACCCGAAAAGAATGTTGGATAAATATATGACAATGGTGACCGTAATGCAACTTACGATTGTTGAAAATAAAACCGTCTGTGCTGCTGTATTGGATTCCACGTCATATTCCAGCGCCAGGCTTGAACTGTTGCGGGAAGTGGGAAATGAACTTGCAATCAATAAGGATTTGGCAACCACTCCGTCAATGCCGAGAAGATATATGATGAGAAGCGCAATGGCCGGACCGACAATAAGACGCATAAAGCAGCTTGTAATAATCGTTTTGTTGATCATGGTGCGTATTTCAAGCTGTGAAAGCTGCGCACCCAACGTAATCAACGCAACCGCGATAAACCCGTCCGCCACATGATACAACGGAATGCGGAATGTCTGGGGTATTTCAATATCGGCCAAGTTTAAAATCACCCCGATGATCAGCGCATGGAGAATCGGCATTTTCAAAAAGTCTTTTACAATCTCAAGCCCTGATTTGGTCGCGGAAATCAAATTGTACAAGCCATATGTGTAGGTTGTCATATTTTGAAAAATAACGAGAATCACTTGGATTGCGACACCGATCGGTTGTTGGGCAAAAACCATTTGTGCCACCGGGATGCCGTAGTTGCCGGAGTTGATCAGGACGATGCTGTTTTTGAACACGGCGGATTCCGAACGGTTAAGGCCCAATAATTTCGCCGTATAATGGCTGAACAGCATTTGGCTGCCGATAAATAAAACGATAAACGCCGCCACTTGGGCGAGAACCGACATATTAACCGAAGTTTCGTATAAATTTACAAAAACCGCAGCCGGCATAAAGCAATATGTAACAAGCTGGGACAAAGCTTTTAAATTGAACTGGAATTTCTTTTGCAGCACAGCACCGATCACTAGCAGAACCAGAATCGGCGCAACGATTTGAAAAAAAATCATCGATAGATAGTACATGGTTGCATCCCCGCTTAATCTGATACTTTTTCTAATGATGAAAACCTAATATTAGAATTATACTAGAGTTTTAAATAAAAAGAAAAACCTGAAATGAAGGGTTTGCATTTCTTTTGGCCGGTGGGTAATTTAGAATTGGATTTTATTTTATTGAATAAAAATTTATAAATGCCGATTTTTAATATAGGGGGGAAGGAAGAATGCTCAAATTCGATGAACTGCTGTTCCAAAAAACGGGAGGACAAATCGGAAAACCTTTTGAACAAGCGATTCAACAAATCGGCGGCTTTGAAGAGAATGAAAACATTTTTGGAAGCATCATCCCTCTCCAACAAATCCTTTTCAACAAGACGGAAGCGGCAAAAGCCGTTTTCCAGGAAATCAAGCAGTATTGGGGGAAAATGGATTTATTTACCCAAGAAATGTTTCGTTCATCAAATATTGATTTGCAGAATGTCCAAAAAACCATTGATGCATTCTTCTCTTCTCCAACAGGGAAAAAGATCGTTTTTGAACAGGCATTAAAGAAAAACGTTTTCGACTTTCCCCAATTTGTCGAAATCGTTTTCGGCAAAAAAACAAACTATGCAAAATCGATTACGAAATTGAATGAAATACATGTATATAAAATTGGAAAAAAATATTTTATACATATCCTCTATAATCAAAAATTGGATTTTTGGCACTACCTATACGCCAAAAAAATTTTTTCGGTTTTCATGCAGGCTCCACTGAACACGATTCAAAATCCGCTTGATTTGATGAATCAATTTAAACAAATTATCCAAAAGTATATGACAAAAAGCCAATTGGTTGCAACCATGAATTCATTCATCAGAAGCATTGACTATAAAAATCCCCGCTCCCATTTCATCAAAGAACTTCACTTGTTAAATATTTCCCTTCATTTTATGGGCGGAAAGCGGCATTATAAAAAGCTCGATAAACTGATTGCGGAAGTGTTCCAAACATGGGAGGCAGGGGAGTGGGCGCTGACCGAGAAAGAGCAGACACTGTTATCCTATATTTTGGCGATGGATGGGGCAAATCAAAAGAATACGGACAAAACCATCACACACGGCAAATTTTTGATCCAGAATGACAGGTTAATCAATCATGCCGTCGAACTATTGATTGATTACGGGGATATCCTTCCGAATTTAAAGCCGGAACCTGAAGCTTTAGTCAAACGATACGATAAAAACTATTTGGAACAAATCTTCTTTATTGTGATTGACGCACTTGTGAAAAAGGAACAGTTCCAGGATGTTTTGCAATTGATGAAGGAATATGAAATCGCCTCATGTACAAACATCTACAATTTCCTGAATGCGAAAGCTTTTGACCGGGATTTGCTGTTGAAAATTGAAGCCGGCATTCAACGGGATATTGCCTATATCGTCGATCATTCCCATCAGCATATCATGCAGTCCA
This sequence comes from Ureibacillus sp. FSL K6-8385, assembly GCF_038593155.1. GTDB lineage: Bacteria > Bacillota > Bacilli > Bacillales_A > Planococcaceae > Ureibacillus > Ureibacillus terrenus. The sequence goes on along the minus strand of NZ_CP151968.1, from coordinate 21,170 downwards.
TCGATAAATGGCTGCGGCAGTATCAACAAATGGAAAGCCCGTTTTATCCGGTTGCCCGCATGACCTCTCAACATGTATCCAATCTGTTGAAGGCCCTTTTTGCAACAGAGCAATTTGAACTTTTTGAACAATTGATGGGCATCTATAAAAAATACTTGGTTTTGCAGGACGATTTCGAAGATTTGCGGAACTTCGCTGCCGGTTTTGTGCAAAAGTAAACGTCCCAAAAGTAATAATACGATTACTTTTGGGACGTTCATTATTGCAGCACTCCTTTTTTCTGCAACGTTTCAATCTCTTCATCTGAATAGCCCAGGGACTTCAGGATTTCCTCCGTATGTTGGCCGACTTTGGCCCCGACGAATCTGTAGGTTGGTTCCACCCCTTCAAATTTGATCGCCGTTCCGATTTGTTTTTGTGTTGTACCATCTTCTTTCGGCACTTCGACAAGCATATTTCTTGCCCGGATTTGCGGATGATTGCAGGCTTCTTCAAAAGTCAATACCGGCTCCACACAGCCTTCGAAATCTTCATTGAACACTTCCAGCCATTCATCAAAGGTTTTCGTCAAGAACGCATCTTTGACCGCCTCTTTAAAACGCTTTTGCGTATATGTCGAGTCGTTGAAAGTGCTTTGAATCAATTCAGGTATGTCCAATGCTTCACATAACAGTTTGCGGAAATGCGGCTCCAGGCTGCCGACCGAGAAATAGCGTCCATCCTTCGTTTCATAGTAGTCGTAAAACGTGCCGCCGTTTAATATTTCCTCCTCCGGTTTTGGCAATTCGCCGCTGCCCAAATAGGCCGTTCCATATAATGCATTCATGGTGAACACTGCATCAGTCATCGAGATATCAATATATTTGCCTTCCCCCGTTTTTTCCCGATGCAGTGCACAAGCAAGGATTCCGATTGCCGCATGCAATGTCCCTCCGGCGATGTCGGCAATCTGAATGCCCATGGAAACCGGCTTCTTTCCTTTCGGACGAGAATAATCCAAAATGCCTGCAATGGATAAATAGTTGTTATCATGCCCGGGGCGGTTCCGGTACGGACCGGTTTGTCCATATCCCGTGATGGAACAATAGATGAGCCTTGGATTGACTTTTTTCAGCGATTCATAATCCAACCCCAACCGTTCCATGACTCCCGGACGGAACCCTTCTACTACAATATCGTATTCCTGGATCAACTTTTTGACGATTTCCACAGCTTCTTCCGTTTTCAAGTTCAGTTTGATCGACTTTTTGGAACGGTTCAAATGTTGATGAATATAGGATTCCTTATTTTCATCATAAGGCGGCATAATGCGCATTAAATCCACTCTGCGTGTGGATTCCACATGAATGACATCCGCTCCGAAATCGGCAAACATCATCGTTGTAAAGACTCCCGGAAGCATCAATGAAAAATCCAGAATTTTTAAATCTTTTAAGATTGTCACTAACCCCATCCCCTTTTTGAACAAGACATTTACCGCAATTTCAAGAAAATTTTCTTTAGCCATAAATTTAACATCAGTTATTATACTAATATTTTAAAATAATCTGAATATTTTGTGAACCTATTATTCTATATATGTTAATCAAACGGAAGAAATTATTAATTTGTTGAAAATGATAGAAAAGCATAATGGGGAACAAGTTTATTATTGTTTTTTTAATAAAACATTTTTCCTCTCCTTCTTATTATTTCCAAAAAGGAATGGAATATTTGCTTGAAAAAGCACCTTGGCTTGTTTATTAACCAATCCTCTTTATTTCCCAAAAAAAAAAAATGGACTAAGTTATTTCCCAAAAAATAAAAATATCATCCAACTCGGTTTTTTGGATGATATTTCACTATAGTTTAAAATCATTTGCTGAAACTTTTTCTTTTATTTTCACAGGAGAGGACAGCCTCGCCCTTCAGTCATCCTTCCTGCTCCAACTTTGCCTTGCAAAAGTCCAGAAGCGATTGTTCCTCATCCTCTTCTAATGCAAGCTCAATATACTTCCCGTCTTTTTTATCAATAATAAAATAGTTGATAATATACGGACCTTCCCCTTCATCGCCCACCAGCATCCGGATTTGCGTACCGGCTTCGGAGTATAGTTCATCTTCTTCATCCACTTCCACGTCCAACAAAAATTCAAAACGTCTTCCTTGAATAATCCCTGTCGGATCGATCCATTCTTCCATTTCAAAATTGACGATATTCATTTGCACAATCTCCTTTTTCCTTAAATCAAACCGTCATGCGAAAAAAATTTAATTAACTTTCTTCCCGAATATATTTTATTTATGCCCATGTTGCATGAAAAAACGACACAACCGGAGACGTCCACCTTACCGGCATCTATTCATTCAGCCTTCAGCTCCACAACCGAAATTTCAGGAAAATTAAAGATCCGAAATGGCGCCCCGCTGTTGCCCAAACCTCTGTTGACATTCATTGTCGTATCAATTTTTTTATAAAATCCCGCTGTATATTCAGGGAAAAATCCCTGTCCCGGAGCCACCAATCCCCCTACAAAAGGAAGACGGATTTGGCCGCCATGAGCGTGGCCTGAAAATACCAAGTCAATTTCATTTTTTGCGTAAATACCGAACTTTTCAGGCCGATGAGCGAGCAATACGGTAAATAACCGTTCCGGAACATCGGACAACGCTTTATTTAACATCGTTTGCGTATCAACGCCATTGAGCGGATCTTCAATTCCGGCAATAGCTATTGCTTCTCCGGCACGTTCCACCATCGCGGCAGCATTCGGTAAAATATGTACCCCCATTCCTTCCAGCGCATCATAAATTTCCTCCACCCGGTTCACCGCTACTTCATGATTGCCGATGACATAATATACATCCGCAATGTTCACAAATCCACGGACAGCCATTAAACTTTGCTCCAAATCATAACGATTGCTGTCTATTAAATCGCCGGTGATCAAAATGACATCCGGGTTTGTTTTTCGCACTTTCTCAATCAGCTTTTCCTGGTTTTCGCCGAATAAGGCGTCATGCAAGTCAGATATTTGAGTAATCCGAAACCCGTCAAATTGTCGTGGAATTTTTTTATTTTCATACGTCCTTTCCGTAATCACGATCCAGTGATTGTTTACGTATAAAAACAAACATATCCCAACAATCCAAGCTAATAGTTTGAATAACTTTTTCAATTCGCTCCGCTCGATTCTATTCGTAGTTTTCAGAAATATCCCTTCACTATCTTATGGCTTTATTACCGTACAATCAAGGGCAAGCAGGTATTATTTCGCATGTTCCGAACGGGTTGATGCAGGTTCTTTCTCGCCGAACAAAACGGGCTTCAACTCATCTTCGCCGGAACCTTCCGCAAGCGGCACCCCGGAACGGTAAGCAGCCCGGATCACAAGATGGGTAGATACCGGAGAGGTAGTAAAAACAAATAAAATCCCTAACAATAATCGGACGCTGAAATATCCATCATGGATCCAAATATAAAACAACGACCCGACAAGGCAAGACAGAACGGCTAAAGTGGCGCTTTTTGCCACCGCATGAGCCCGGGTGTAGACATCAGGGAAACGGAGCATTCCAAAGGCGCTGATAATACTGATGATTGAACCAAACAAAATAATGATGGCACAAATCCACTCAATGATCTGACTTGCGTTCAATAATGACACCTCTTTCAATATATTTGGAAAAAGCGATTGTCCCGATAAACGCCAAAATCCCGAGAATCAATATGGCTTCCAAAAACGCCGTCGTTTCCAACAATAGCGAAATAATTGCCATCGACGAAATTAAATTAACCCCGATCGTATCAAGGGCAATCGCACGGTCAGGCATCGAAGGCCCCTTGATTACCCGGACCAAATGCAATGCAATTGCTATCATGAACAAGGCAAGGGAGATAAGCAAAATGGTTTTCATCAATCCCGTGACACCTCCAATATTACCGTCTCAAATCTGCCCAACGACCTGATCAAATCCTCTTTTTGGCCGATATCCATCGCATGTATATATAATTCATCGCCCGATTCCGATACTTCCATTACGACTGATCCGGGAGTCAATGTTAATAAAAGCGATAAAGTCGTCACCTCCCAATCTTTTTCCAAAATCGTCTTATATTTAAAAATGCCCGGCGTTATGTTTAAATTGGGGGTCAATACTTGTTTCATCACCACAAACCCCGATATAATCAGCTCCCTGAAAAAAAACAAAACAAGCTTAATGATTTTCGCCAGCCGGATCAAATAAAATTGCGTGCCAAAGAACCGGTGCATTACATAAAGAATCCCCATTCCGACAATAAATCCGGTATTGAAGGTCGCAAGCGTCGGAGTCGGCTCGTCTTTAAACAGAAGCCATAGAAGCGCGATAAACAAATTCAAAATAAATTGGGCAAAAAACAACTTCACACCCCCTCGCTATCGCTATCACTTAAAATTGCATCGATATAAATCGACGGATTGGCAAGGGTCTTTACCGCGTCTTGCACATATGCCAGCAGCTGTTCCGCTCCCATGCCGATCCCGGCAATGCACACCGCCAATGAAACAAGGGATGCCATTGAAGCCTTCGGAAGGGGCTTTTTGTCCTCATTTGTAATAATCGTTTCCCCAAAGAATGAACTTAAAAAGATTTTAAGCAAAGAAAAGAGCACCACGAGGCTTGATGCAAATCCAAGAAACAACAATACATATGATCCCGCTTCAATTGCCCCTTTTCCAATCAGCACTTTTCCGACAAACCCGCTCAATGGCGGAATTCCGACCAAGGCCAACATCGCCAAAAAATAGAGCCATCCGAATAAAGGGTAGTTCCGGATCAATCCGCTCATAAAATCGATCCTTTTTTCCCCCGTCAAATAAACCATCATGCCTACCAACAAGAACAACAATGCTTTCGCAACCATGTCATGGAACAAGTAAAACACGGATCCTGCAAGGGCGGTTTCCGTTCTAACCGCCAAACCGATTAAAATAAAACCGACAGAAATCACAATGTTGTAAGCGGCAATCTTCAAAACATTTCTGGAAGACAGCGCTCCTAAACATCCTAAAACAATCGTTAATCCCGCAAAACATCCGAGGATGGCATGGGTTGTTTCCGGATGGTGCGGAAACATCAGCGTGAAAGTGCGGATCAGCGCATATACACCAACCTTTGTAAGGAGCGCGGCAAACAAAGCCTGTACGGCGGCAGGAGGCACAACATAAGATCCGGGCAGCCAGAAAAACAGCACCAGCCCCGCTTTTAAACTGAACACAATCAGCAGCACCAGAGACACTAATGTTAAGATCGGATCCTGCCCAACTTCGGAAACCCTCTCTGCAATATGGGCCATATTCAGTGTTTTCACAGTACCATATAAATAAGCCAGGGCTATCAGAAAAACGGAAGAAGCCACTACGTTGATCAACACATATTTTAAAGATTCCCGAAGCTGAACCTTTTCCCCTCCTAACGCCACAAGGACATACGATGCCATTAACATGACTTCAAAGCACACAAAGAGATTAAAAATATCCCCTGTCAAGAAGGAGCCATTGACTCCTGCAACCATCAATAGAACAAAAGAATAAAAGAACATGGATTCATGCCTATCCCCGATTGTTGAAAAGGCATAAAGCAAGCAAAACAATGTTACAATGCTTGCTGCAAGCACCATAAGCACCGAAAATGAATCTGCAACGAACAAAATGCCATAAGGCGGTTTCCAACCGCCGAAGTCTAATTTTAAAATCCCCTCTTTTCGTACAAGCTCCAACAAAACGAAGGAAATGATGCTCACCGCCAGCATTGACGCAAAAGCGATCAGCCTTTGAACCGCTGCAAATCTTCTCAAAAATACTAAAACAACTGCCGAAAAAATAGGAATAATCAGCGGCAATACAATGATGTTATTCATCTGGCATTCCTCTCAATTCTTTAAAATCGTCCGACCCGCTTGTTTTATATGTCCGATAGGCTAATACAAGCAAAAGAGCTGTAGTGGCAAAGCTGATCACAATCGCGGTTAAGATCAAGGCTTGCGGCAAAGCGTCGGTAAAAGGTTCTTCTTCATGGCCGATTAACGGCACATTCCCCTTTTTTAACCCTCCTACCGCCATAATCAGCAAGTTGACCGCATGGGACAATACCGCTGTTCCTATAATGACGCGAATCATATTCCGGGAGAGGATTAGATAGGTTGCCACTGAAACAAGTATGCCAATTAACACCATCATCAATTGTTCCATACACTACTCATCCTCACTTATACTTAAAATCATCGTAACGAGAGTGCCGATGACGGTTAATGCAACTCCCGCCTCGAACAATGTCACCGTTGTTAAATGTTTATCTCCTATAAAAGGAAACTTGAAATGCCCATCCGTATGGGACAAAAATGGCAGATCAAAATAAATCGCCCCAAGACCTGTCCCTGCAGCAATAAACACCCCGAGAGCGGCTACTTTTTTAAAATCAAATGGCATCTTTCTTTGGATCGTTTCGATGTCATATGTGACAAACAAGAGAATGATCCCGGAAGCAAGCACAAGCCCCCCGATGAATCCTCCCCCCGGCGCATGGTGCCCTGAGAAAAACAAGTAGACGCCGAGAGTAAGGATTATCAGAATCACCACTTTTACGACGGTCCTTAAAATGACATCATTAATTCTCATTTTGTCCCCCTCCTTTTGCTTTCAGCTTAATGAGGGTGTATACGCCCAATCCGGCAATAAACAGCACGACCACCTCGAGCATCGTATCAAAGGCGCGGAAGTCTCCCAAAATGGTATTGACGATATTTTTCCCGCCGGCTAATAGATAGGAATCATTATAGTATTCGGAAATCGTTTTGAATTTTTCATAATGGAGGGCAGCCAAACCGGCCATTGTCACCGTTGCCCCCATCGCCAGAGATATCACCAGATTTCTTGCCTCTTTCCATTTTGATTGCACCCCTCTTTTAATCTCCGGCAAATGGCGAAAACAAAGCAGAAAGAGCACGGTTGAAACGGATTCCACTACAAGCTGGGTCAACGCCAAATCCGGAGCCCTGAATACGATAAAGAAAAAGGCGACGGAATATCCTAATACACTGGTCAGAAATACAATCGTAATCCGGGATTTCGCAAACAATATTCCGATGGAGGAAACCATGATGATGACCATTAAAATGGCTTCAAACACATCCAATGACTCCGGATTGACCGGGCTCCAGGAGAATACATCCCCATAAAGGAAATAGCCCCCGACAACCAATAAAAATGCAACAAAGATATAAACAAAATAATCTGTCAAATTACCTGTCATATATCTTCGTGTAAAGCGGGCCGACAGCGATTCACTCCATAGAATCCCGTTATTGAAAAGGGCGTTCAGCGATAAATGATATGGAAGAATTCGATAAATCGCTTTCCAGCTCTTTAACAAACTGTAAAGGAAAATCCCCGCAACGACTGCCAAAATCGTCATCCACAGTTCCGGGCTAAAAAATCCATGCCAAGCATGAATGGTTGGCGCCAGCTCTTCAGCGGATGGAAACATAGGGAAAATGCTTGCCATTGCAGGGTTTAAAACATAACGGCCCAAAAGGTTTGGGAAAAAGAAAATGCCGACGACCAAAATAATAAGAATATAAGGAGAAATCAACATGCCGACAGGCGCTTCGTGGGGATGTTTATCCAACAGATGCGTCTTCACTTTGCCAAAAAACGTTTTCCCGACAATGATGAGGCAATAAACAAATGTAAAGACGCTTGCAATCCATGCAACAAGAGGAATCAAAAATCCGATATGATCAAGGGACAAAATGCTCAAATCCTGAATATGCAGCGTTGCAGCAAAGAACATCTCTTTGCTTAAAAATCCGTTAAACGGGGGAAGTCCTGCCATCGATAAACAACCGATCAGGGCAATTGTAAACGTCAACGGCATGAAATACATAAGCCCTCCAAGTCTTCGGAGGTCGCGGGTCCCCAACTCATGGTCCAAAATCCCGACCATCATGAACAGCGCGCCTTTAAAAGTGGAATGATTGATTAAGTGAAAAATCGCGGCAAAAGCGGCTTGCGTATAAATCACCGTTTCCGACGAATGGCCCAAATAAATCGCCACAGAACCCATTCCCAATAAACTCATAATGAGCCCCAGCTGGCTTACAGTGGAAAAAGCGAGCATCGCTTTTAAATCCACTTGTTTTACGGCGTTGAAGGAACCCCAAAACAATGTAAATAAACCGACGCCGGTTACCAGCCAGAACCAGGCTGCTTCATTTCCAAATACCGGCGTAAACCTTGCCACTAAATAGATCCCCGCTTTCACCATTGTTGCCGAATGCAGATATGCACTGACAGGCGTTGGCGCCTCCATCGCATCCGGCAGCCAGATATAAAACGGAAATTGTGCGGACTTTGTGAAAGCCCCTAATAGAACCAATACAAGTGCCGGTACAAACAAAGCACTTTCCCGAATCAAACCTGCCTTTTCAATGATTTCACGAATGCTTAAAGTACCTGACATCTCATAAAGCATTAAAAAACCAGCAAGCATGGAAATTCCGCCGGCGACCGTAATCAGCATCGATTTCCTGGCCCCTGCCCGGGAAGCTTTCCGATGATGCCAAAAGGCGATTAACAGGAAAGATGAAACGCTTGTCATCTCCCAAAAACCGTATAAGACTAATATATTATCAGAAAGAACGACCCCTAACATCGCACCCATGAACAGCAAAAGATAGCAATAAAAGTGATATAACTGTTCACTCTTGGATAAATAAAAAATCGAGTACAAACCAACTAAACTTCCCACTCCGGTAATGAGTAAGCTGAACATTAAACTGAGACCATCAAGGTAGGTAGTGAAATTGATGCCTAACGAGGGGATCCACTCATGTGTGAACGTAATGATTTCACCATTTGATATGCGGGGAATATATGTTGTTAATATAATGAATAAAACGAGTGAAACAGCCGTCACAAGCCAACCAATGTATTTTTTGCTTATGAACCTGTATAACATGGAAATCAACAAAGCAAAAATAAACGGGACGAGGACGACGGCAACATCAAATGTCACAAAATCTTTCCTCCCTTCACCTCTTCACCATTAACATACTTGACGAAAACAAACAGAAGATGCATAATAAAGAGTCAATAACAGGATTGAAAAAGTTATGCATAAACTTAGAAAAATTGAAACTTAGCTACAATTTTAAGTATATAATAAAGCATTATGTATTTCATGGAATTTGATTACGGAAACTTAAATCCGTTATGATACAAAATTTAAGAGGTGCTTTTAAAAAATGGTGAATGATGCAAAAAAACGAACGGATGAAAGTATTTTGGTTTGCGTGTATTATGGATTGAACGGAGAGAGGCTTATCCGCAGGGGCCACAAACTCGCCACTTTGCTCAATTGTCCATTATATGTACTGACCGTCGATTCAAAACCTCTGGACCATTTCGATGCTGAAAAATCAGGTTATATTGAAAGATGGACGGAACTTGCCAAGGAACTTGGAGTTGAAAAATTTATCATTCGCGACAACGAGAAACGGCCTATTCAAAAAGTCATCGCGGAAGTCGCAAAGGAATTGAATGTTTCCCAAATCATCGTTGGGCAAAGTGCGCAAAGCCGATGGGAGGAAATTACAAAAGGTTCTCTCCTGAACGTCTTATTAAAAGAAATTCCTTTTGTCGATTTTCACATCGTGGCCGTTAACCCTCCATCGGAAGATGAAGAATTCGACATGTATGAAAAAGGTGTCCGTGCATACATCGTCCCCGTAGGAGAAAGATATAAAATCGTCTTTACATGCCCTAAATCCCGCTATATCGAGGGTATCTTCTTTAAGGAAATCGGCACGGACTTCGACAATGGGATTTTCCGTTTCTCGCACAACAATAAAATGTATGAGTTGAAGATTGAAGAGGACTTTGTGGCAAACCCGGAAAAAATTCCTGAAGAATATAGACATTATTTAGTATAAGCATGCAGAAGCATCTAGCGCTTCTGCATTTTTTTGCATAGGCCGTTCATGATTCGTTCATGCTAAAGGGAGAGACGAAAGGAGTGGCCTCTGCACCATGGAAAATTTCTGGGAAGTAAACTTTTTGGATATCGTTATTCGCAGCGTCATTACCTTCATGGTCATTTTAGTGCTGGCAAGAATTATCGGGAAAAAACAATTGAGCCAATTAACTTTCTTTCATTACATCACAGGCATCACCATCGGATCCATCGCAGGTGAAATGACAACACAACTAAAAACGCCATTTTTCGACGGAATCGTTGCTCTTTTATGCTGGACCGTCCTCACCCTTCTTATGAGCTTCATTTCCATCAAATCGACCAAAATCCGAGTGATTGTCGATGATCGTCCGACGATTTTAATTCAGGATGGAGTAATCAATCAACACGGGCTGAAAAAAGCAAGGCTTCATGTGGATGAACTGGCTATGCTTCTGCGGGAACAAGGCGTCTTTTCATTTGAAGAAGTCCAATATGCCGTATTTGAGACAAACGGAGAACTGAGCATAATGAAAAAATCGCAATATAGTCCCGCTACGAAAAAAGATGTGAGCGCAAACGTTTCCCAACCAACTTACTTCCCTACAGAAGTTATTTCTGACGGAAAGATTGTGCAGAAAAATCTTGATGAATTAAATTTAACCGAAGAATGGCTGTTGAATAAGCTTAAAAAGAAAAAAATCAAGAAAGTGGAAGATGTCTTTTTCGCTCAGGTTCTTGAAGATGGCTCACTTTATGTTTCCCTTTTTAATAACAAAAATAATAAGGAAGGTTTGTCCAAAAATTAAGGGATGGGACAAACCTTTTTATAATTTTTAATATCTTTTATTCATTCAGACTGATTGTAACAACCTGCTGCCCATTACCTCATATGCCGGGCAGCGGCAATTACCATTTAATGTAACATACAGTATTTTTCTTCCTGCGATAAATTTTCAGTTTGCATCAAAATTTTGCTATACTTTTATTCAAAGAACTTAGCAAATTCTATGCACAATGAAGAAATTCTATCATTAAAAAATTTTGAATAAGTAGGTTGTAGCACCATGAAAAGCAACTTTCTATACCCAATACTGATTCTTACAGCAGCCGGCAGTTACGGCATCCTGTCAACCATCATTAAAATTGCGATGGAAGTCGGCTTCACTGCCGATGAAGCGGTGACAAGCCAATATTTGATTGGATTCTGTCTCTCTTTTCTGCTCCTTTTCATGAAAAAAAGAAGATTCCCCAAGTTTAGAAAAAAAGACTTTATAACGCTCCTGTTTGCCGGTATTTTTACCGGAACCACCGGCATTGTGTACGGAAAGTCTTTAAATTATTTGCCGGCTTCCCTCGCTGTCGTATTGCTCTTTCAATTTACATGGATTGGCATGCTGATTGACTGTCTTCTGCGGAAAAGATGGCCAAGCCGCCCTGAAGCGGCTTCCTTGGTTCTGCTTTTTGCGGGAACAATCTTTGCCAGCGGACTGGTTGATGCGGATTTATCGGGCATCCGTTGGCAAGGCTGGTTTTTTGGCTTTTGTTCCGCCTTCAGTTTTGCGATTTTTCTGCAAATCAATTCGAAATCCATTGAAGGGATTGCAACCATTGAAAGAACCTTTTTTACATCTTTTTTTGCCCTTATAATGATTAGCATCTTCTTGTCACCAGAAATAGTATGGAACGGTATATTAATAAGAGAAGGACTATGGAAGTTTGGATTGGCGCTTGGATTCTTTGGAACCATTATACCGATTTTTCTGCTCGCCATAGCTGTTCCAAAAGTCGGCGGCGGCCTAACTTCCATCTTAAGCGCAATGGAACTGCCGGTTGCTGTTTTTGCTTCTGTCATCGTACTCCATGAACCTTTTTCCTGGCTTCAAGTAATCGGCATTGTGCTCATTTTAACGGGAATTGCGCTGCCAACCATCTTTTCAGAAAAGCAGCTGAAATTTGTACGTAAAACGAAAGGCTCGGAAGTTTAAGGATTGTTTATTTATAGATTGTTTTTAGTATGATACTGGGGGCGATGATCGTGATGTTCCAAGAATATAAAAGCCGCATCCATGAAGCTGAAGGCACTCAATTTCCTTCAAACAGTTATCGGAAAATCGTGCTGCAGCCTGCCTATGAAGAAGCAAAAAAACATTTCTTAAAAGCAATGGTGCAAATACATATTGCCCATTTAAAGATGCTTGAAGAACAACAACTGATTTCAAAAGAAGATGCCCAAAAAATCGGCGCTGCAATCAGCCAGCTGGACTTGGAATTTTTTGAAAAGCAGGATTATCAGCCGCAATTTGAAGATTTATTTTTCCATATCGAAAATAAATTGATGGAAATTGCCGGAGATGTAGCGGGAAATTTGCATATAGGAAGAAGCCGCAATGATATGGGAATCGCCATTTATCGCATGACCATCCGGGAAAAACTGCTTGATTTAATGGAAGAATTGGTGACTTTAAGAACTTCCCTGATCACCTTTGCATTGGAGCACGTCAATACCATCATGATCGGCTATACCCATACCCAACAAGCCCAACCGACAACTTTTGCACATTATTTAAAAGCTGTGATTGACCAACTGACACGGGATTACAAACGCATGCAGCACGCCTACCAAACGGTGAATCGGAGCAGCATGGGGGCAGCCGCACTTACGACAACAGGGTTCAATATCAATCGGGAGCGGATGCAGGAATTGCTGGCTTTTGATGGAATCGTTGAAAATGCATGGGATGCGGTGGCCGGTGCCGATTATATTGCGGAAACGGCAAGTGTCGTGCAACTGGCCGCTTTGAATCTTGGCCGCACCGCGCAAGATTTTTTGCAATGGGCCACACAAGAATTCAATGCAATTAGTCTTGCCAGTCCTTATGTCCAAATCAGCTCGATAATGCCGCAAAAACGTAATCCGGTTTCCATTGAACATACCCGTTCGTTGCTTTCATCTGTCGTAGGCGATGCTTCCACAGTCCTGCAAATGATTCATAACACGCCGTTTGGAGATATCGTGGATACAGAGGATGACATGCAGCCTTATATTTGGAGGGCCATGGATAGATTGCGCGGAATCTATAAATTGTTTGGCAGTTTGGTAGTGACAATGGATGTCAATAAAGAAAAACTATTGGAACGGGCCGAAAAAAGTTTGGCAAACGTCACACAACTTGCCGACACGCTCGTCCTGACCGAAAAAATTTCCTTCCGTCAATCCCACAAAATCGTCTCTGAATGTGTACGCACCTTGTTAAAAAACCATAAGGATTCCATTGACGATCTAACGTGGGAGCTTGTCAATGAAAAATGTATCGAACTCTTGAATAAACCATTGAATATTTCCAAAGATGAATTCTATCAATCTTTAAAACCGGCACACTTCGTTAATATCCGTAAATTGCCTGGCGGTCCAGCGCCAGCAACGATGAAAAAATCACTCTTAAAAGCTAAAAAAGAAACCTATACCCTTTGCAAATGGATTCAAAATAAAAAGGACGCCATTGTTCAAAGTGAAAAACGGTTGCAACAATACTTGGATGAATGGAGAAGAAGGTAAAATGACTCAATATATTTTAGCGGTTGATGGCGGAGCAACAAAAACGGTTTTGTCATTGAGGGATATTAAAGGAAATATATATTTCGAAAAAACATCAACAAGCACCAATTATCAGGCAATCGGCACGGAGAAAGCCGAAAAGGTTTTGACAGATTTATTGGGAGATGCATACAAAGAAACGGGAATCCGTGCCATTGACATTGCCGCATTTGCAATGGCAGGCATCGACACAATAAAAGGGCTTTCTATCGTCCAACTGATGGTTGACCGAAGCTGCAAAAATTCCCCGTTTCAAATCGGAAGGATCATTGTAGAAAACGATGTGCAGTCCACATTAATCGGATTAACCGGAAAACAACCGGGTGCCCTTGTTATATCTGGCACCGGTTCCGCCGCCTATGCGACAGACGGCAAAGGAAAAATTGTACGCTCCGGGGGATGGGGGCACCGGGTTGGAGATGAAGGCAGCGGTTACTGGATCGGGAGGGAAATATTGAATGCGATATTCCGATTTGAAGACGGCCGCCTTCAAAAACCTACCGTCCTCACCGATCTTGTTTATGACATGTTGCAAATCAGCAATATTGAACAATTGAACGATTGGATCTATCATCCCGATTACACAAATGCACAAATCGCCAACATTTCCAGAGTGCTTCCGAAAGCCATTTCCCTTGGTGATGAACGGGCGATTGACATTGCTTGCAATGCCGCTAAAGAGCTGGCCTTGATGACCCATGCCGTCCTTCGAAAAGTGGGGCAGATTAATGAAGATTTCACGGTTTACCTGAATGGCGGCGTCCTAAAAAGCAATGCAGTAATCTTAAAACTGTACAAAGATTATGTAAAGGAAAAATATCCTTGTATTTCCTTTCATTTATGCAATCAAAATCCCATTGACTATATTGCCAACAGAGCCATCCTTTCATTACAATAATAATGGTTTTTCAATTTCGATCAAGTCGGTCGGCACGTTAGTAACTGGGGCTAGAGGAAAGCCCCTTTTTCTTTTTTGCAATTTATGAAGTTTCAATTGCCATTCTTTTTAATCCTTCATCGGTTTCGAAAATTAAAAAACCATTTTCAACTTGCAGATTGCTTACTTTTTCCGGGTAAATAATGGATTCTTCCGTACCGTTTGTCCGGATTCTTGCAAGATAGGCGTCATTTGAATAATTGCTGAAATAGATCCAGTCGCCGGCCCCAACGATATATTGGGCTCTGCTTCTTGTTAACCGCTGATTTTCCCAGGTCGATAAACTCAATCGGTACAATCGGTTGTAATCCTGGACATTGCTGTAATAAATATGCCCCTCGTGTTCATAGGCATGATCCATTTTTGCCATAAAATCATATTTTTTGCTTGTCGCTTTTGGATAATCCCCTTCCTCCCAATGATGATCCAATTTCATCGTCGCATCATCAACAAGGAAATATTGATATCGTACGATATTCCCCCGGTCAGGCACCGGATCATTCCATGTAGTATCCAAATGATACCAATTCCCATCCACTTTTACTAAATTCCAAGCGTGAGGGCCTGTATTCACCTCGCCCACTACATATAATGTTTCAACCCCAAGTTCCCTCAGCATTTTTAAAGCAAGAAGCGCATAGCCTTGGCAGACCCCTTTATGTTCTTTTAAAACGGCCGCCGCGCTATGGGGGCTTAAATTTGTGTCAGCGCTGTATACGGTATTTTTTACAATATAATCATTCACAAATTTCACTTTTTCAAAGTCGGACATGGCATTTGCATTCACTCTGGACAGGATCCTGTCCACCTGTTCATCCACATACCGTTCCAGTTCAGCATTTGTTAAATATGCTTGTTTTACTTTGAAAATGGCATGGCTGTTATCGTACTCATAATCAATTTTCCGATCGCCCAAGTGGCCTAATATATATTGATCGCGATTGGAGGCATCTTCCACCGCCTGTTTAAGGAGGATTTCGATATTGTTTGTATTCCCCTTATACTGTATTTCAAAATCCGTATCCCATTGGCTGAAATGGTAATAAAATGCATCCGCCAATTCTTCGGCAGATTGCGCTTGATTCTGCAATTGAACAGTGTCTTGTAAATCGGATATCGTTGAAGCAGTATTTAAAACTTTCTCCGTTGCTGTTCGGTCCACATCCTCAATATTGATGTTTTCAATCTTTTCTATCACTTTATTTATATTAATTGCTTGAACCGCTTCTTCCCAAATAGGTTTCGAAAAATCATATGCAGGCTTCAACAAAATCAGGAGTATTACGATGATTGTTATGCGTTTGAACAAATTATCTTCACCACCACTCACATGATCACTTGCAACTTCTTCTATACAACCATTTAATACATTTATTTCCTTATTCATAAAAAAATTACTCACATCATCCTTCAAATCCAATAAAAATGTACGATTTTTTATGTTGAAAGTTTCATGATTTTTTTTGTGGTAATTCATAAAATTTAGAAGGATTTGGTGAATGATTTTTTTGGAGTTCATAATTTCATCGTAATGAATAATCGAATTCTTTTTTATTTTCGCTTGGCCAATCGGGATTTCATAGATTGGTATTTGCCGTTTGATGGCTTCTATAAGCATATTAATGTCATAGTCATAAGAATCACCTGGGACATTCAGAAGCCAAGATAAATCCTTTTTTGGAATCGAGCGCAAACCTGTTTGAGTATCCAAAATGCGGCGATGGAACAGCAGTTGAAATACTAATGACGCTGCTTGTTGGCCAATTGCGTCCTTAAAAGACAAGTCTTTTGAACGGAAATTACGAACCCCTAAAACAATCCCGTTGGAAAATAATCTTGAAGTTTGTAATACAAGGCTTACATCCTCAATCGTATGCTGCCCATGAGCCCCTACTGTTAATACGGAACCGGTTTTCGGAAAATGTTTTAAAACGTAGCGGAATCCTGTTTTTAAAGCTCTTCCTTTCCCTTTATTTTCGACATGATCTAACACAATGCATTGGTCCATTGATGATAGTTCGCGGAAAATTGAACGGTATTTCGAATCACTGCCATCATTTACGATAATGATAGAATGAATGCCCAATTCTAATAAGCTCTTTGTATATTCAATGAATGTCGGCAACGGATTTAGGGCTGGAATGATTACAATCGGTTGTTCCACGGCCAAATCACCTAAAATATATATTCTATTAATGTTAGTATACTATTTTCATAGATTCATTACATTTTAATTGCAAAAATAAAAAATCATCCAACTTGTGGATGATTTAACTGATATTTGATATTTATCTCTCTCTTCTATCGG
This sequence comes from Ureibacillus sp. FSL K6-8385, assembly GCF_038593155.1. Classification (GTDB taxonomy): domain Bacteria; phylum Bacillota; class Bacilli; order Bacillales_A; family Planococcaceae; genus Ureibacillus; species Ureibacillus terrenus. The sequence goes on along the minus strand of NZ_CP151968.1, from coordinate 4,355 downwards.
ATTACCACTATTTCAGTACTGCCTGTTCCATTTCATGCCTAAAGGCCTCTATTGCCCGTTTAATATTTACAGGATGCCCTAGCTCTTGGAGCACTTCACCGATTACCTGAATAGCTTTTTCCAACATTTCAGGGGTAGTATTTCCCATATGGCCGATACGGAATGCCTTTCCTGCTAGATGCGCTAATGAACCTGCAACAATGATTCCGCGGGATGCAAGTGCATTTCGAAAAGCCGCATCCTCCACGCCTTCAGGGTAAAAAATGCAGCTTAATGTGGGGGCCGCAACTTCTTCCCTTGCCAATGGCTGCATACCATAGGACCGCATTGCTGCTCTCATCCCCTTGCCATAAGCGATATGCCGTTTTTCTCTCCTTTCCATTCCTTCGGATAATATAATTTTCAAAGCCTCATTGTAGGCATAAATTAAATTGACTGGAGGAGTCGCAAAATATTTTGACGGGTCTTCCATAATCGGCTTCCAATTTTCAATATCACAATAATAAGCAGGAATACGTCCTAATTGTTTTCGGGCCTCCAGCGCCGTTTGATTAAACGCAACGATGGCAAGGCCCGGCGGTATGCCAATGGCTTTTTGTGAACCGGTAAGAACGATATCCAGTTTATAATCCGGATGTCCATACGCTTTACTCATATTTTCATCCATTGCTGCAGTCGCGACAACGCCGTCTAAAATGACCAGTGCACCTGCACGTTTAATGATCGGGACCAAGGCTTCTAAATCGGCAACAACCCCAGTGGATGTATCCGCATGGGTGATGGTGACAGCTTTATAAGTTTTTTCTCTCAGGGCTTTTTCTACTAATGAGGGATCAATTTGCTCCCCCCATTTTGACTGCAATACATCTACCTGCAAATTGTAAGCTTCTGCCAATCTGGCAAATCGGTCGCCAAAATAGCCCTGACTTAAAACCAATAAACGCTCATCTTTTCCGACGGTGTTAACTATCGCCATTTCCATTGCCAACGTACCGGATCCCGCCACAACAAATACTTCTCCATCCGTTTGGAATAGTTCCCTTGTTTGCCGCAATGCATTTCTATAAACTTCGACAAAACGTGGATCAGTATGCCCTCTTGTTTCTTGTGACAAAGCATCATAAATCTCATCCACTACCGGAGTCGGACCCGGAACTAATAGAATATCCTGATTCCGCATTTTTCGTTCCCCTTTTTCATATATTTAAGAAGAATAATTCTCGTTAAAACGCTTTTTTCCTTCTACTATTTTAGTTAAAAAAAAGACCTTACTTGTGAGTTTACCCAGACAAGTAAGGTTTAAATCCCCAATTTGCTTAATATATTCCTTAACATACCCCTTTAGCATTAAAACTATCAATATAGGAGGCAACCTATAGATTATTTAAACAATCCCCTTTGTGTAAAGACGTAAGCGATTTAATGAATTCATTGTGATCTTTTGATTAGTTTCAATGAGAATTCATCAACTCTTTTACGAAACGACCGTTTTATAAAACTTTTTTGGTTTTATTCATTTCCATCATCACTGTTTGAGCATTTCCTAGAATACCTTTCGGATGGCGAATTCATTGTTTTTTAGAGTAGTCTTCCGTTGCTGGCCTGAATTAAAACTGAGTTTATGCTGTCCTACCACATAATCATGAAGCGAAGAATTACCCCGACAAATTTTCATCCGAAGTCCTTCCCGGAAAAGGTACCTTCAGGAACTTCTGAATAACATTCATTCAAAACTTGCACGTCTGTTAATTTTTCGATTTGATTTGGAGAGTCTACTTTACAGCATTAAATTCCATAGCTAGATAATTGAACGCTTAAACAATTGTTTGTGAAGTAAGCATATTTTCCCAAATTGGTGAAGTGGCTCTTTAGATTTGCAAAAAACTAATAAGTTCTTGCTATTTTAGCAATAACATGCTTTTTATTTTCGAATTGGAATTTTTTGGTCAGAAGGGAATGGAGCAATCGCCCGATTCCCTTCTTTCAAATTTTGTTTATCATTTCACTTTCATAGACAAACTTTTATATTACGCGAACTGTTCTGCTTCAGTTGAGCCTGCCATCGCAGTTGTTGAAGAAGTACCGCCAGAAATAACCATTGATACTTCATCGAAGTAGCCTGTACCAACTTCACGTTGGTGTCTTGTAGCTGTGTAACCTTTTTTCTCCAAGTCGAATTCAGCTTGTTGCAGTTTAGAGTAAGCTGCCATACCTTGATCTTTGTATTCAACAGCCAATTCGAACATGGATTTGTTGAGTGTATGGAATCCTGCTAATGTTACGAATTGGAATTTATAACCCATCTTCGCGATTTCACGCTGGAATTCTGCAATCTCTTTGTCTGAAAGATTTGCTTTCCAGTTGAAAGATGGTGAACAGTTGTAAGCTAGCATTTTGCCAGGGAATTTAGAGTGGATTCCTTCAGCAAATTTGCGAGCTTCTTCCAATGATGGTTTAGATGTTTCGCACCAGATTAGGTCAGCATATGGTGCATAAGCCAAACCACGGGCAATTGCCTGATCAATACCTGCTCTTGTTTTAAAGAATCCTTCAGGAGTGCGTTCACCAGTAATAAATTCGTGGTCGCGAGGGTCGATATCGCTAGTTACCATGTCCGCTGCATCAGCGTCAGTACGAGCGATCAAGATTGTATCTACACCCATCACGTCTGCAGCTAAACGCGCAGCAATTAGGTTACGAATCGCATTTTGAGTTGGAAGCAATACTTTACCGCCTAAGTGACCGCATTTTTTCTCAGAAGCCAATTGGTCTTCCAAGTGAACACCTGCAGCTCCTGCTTCGATCATGGCTTTTACTAATTCGAATACGTTAAGCGGTCCACCAAATCCTGCTTCCGCATCGGCAACGATTGGTGCGAAATAGTCAAAATCATCGTCGCGGCCTTCTGCATGCTCTATTTGATCAGCACGTTGTAATGCTTGATTGATGCGTTTTACAACATGTGGAACTGAGTTTGCCGGATATAATGATTGGTCTGGATACATTTGACCTGCCAAGTTCGCATCGGCTGCTACTTGCCAGCCTGATAGATAGATAGCTTTCAAACCGGCTTTTACTTGTTGTACAGCTTGGTTACCAGTTAATGCACCCAATGCATTGATGAACTCTTCTTCATGCAACAGTTTCCAAAGTTTTGCAGCACCACGTTTTGCTAGTGTGTGCTCAATTACTACAGACCCCTGTAATTTCACTACATCTTCTGCAGAATATGGGCGTTCAATTCCTTTCCAACGCGGATTTTCAGCCCAATCTTTTTTTAATGCTTCTACTCTTGCCTTTCTTTCTTGTTGCGTTAACATTTCATTCACACCTTCCCCTTTAATTCAATACACTCTGTTAGAAAAGTAATTTACATTCTGTTTCATAACAGGTATATTTATTATAAGCCTAATATATAACAGTCGCTGAAAAAATGTATAATTTTATGACGAAATACAGAATTTTCAGGATGAACTAATTATTTTGGGGGATGAATGCGCAAGATTCAGAATTTTTAAAAAGGGGGAAATGCACGTGGAGATGAAATGTTTTCCTGTTTCAAAAAAGGGGTTAGAGCAATTCAAAATTATATTAGAAGATTGGATTCCAAAAAACGCTTCCATTGCCTTGGCGTACGAAGATTCTTATATTTATTTTGCTCCAAGCTTTGAACATGTGAACCTGAAAATTGAGAGGAAAATTCATCCTGAAAGCGTTGCGGCCCGTGTAATTCAAACACGAATCAAAACAGATGTGATTGTGGATTCAACCATCTTTGGGGAACCTTATTTTGTCATGGGTTATCCAATTTATTTAGATCAAAAAGATGCGGCATTAATCATTATTTTCCCGTCTTCCTATACACCAGTCAAAAAGGAGCCTTACAAATTTTTGACCGGAAAACAAGAAGACATGTGGACGCCTGTTCCCGTTGAAGAAATCACTTATATCGAAAGCCTTCAAAAGCGGACTTGGTTTTATACAAATGATGATCAATTTAAAACAAATTTCACGCTGAAAGAGCTCGAAACAAAACTGCCTGAATTTTTCATAAGAATTCATCGCTCCTATATATTAAATATGTATCATATAAAAAATATTACAAAAGACATTACGACAAACTTTATTATTCAACTGAAAAACGGAGTCGAGTTGCCTGTCAGCCAATCGTATATTAACAATTTGAGAAGAGCCCTTGAATTTTAATTCATCAAAATTCAATATTAAATTAAAAAAACGGAATAAGGGAAAAAATAAAGATTTTTTCCCTATTCCGATTTTATAACCATTCTCTAAATTAGCACCGTATAAATAACACTTGTTAAGTCTATATAAATAATAAATAGCCAACAAAC